>NZ_CP155792.1:2400000-3050848 GCF_039729015.1 Blastococcus sp. HT6-30
CCGAGGAGACCTCCTCGGTCGGCATCAAGCACCTGCGCGCCTACCTCGACATGGCCGAGCAGGGCACCGACGTGCTCCCCCGCTCGCCGCGGTCGGCCGCCGTGGTCGACCGGCACCGGGAGGAGATCGCGGCGGCACTGCGCGAGCGCGGGCTGGTCGTACGCACCGAGGTCGGCCTCTCCGAGTTCCGGGTCGACCTGTCGGTGAGTCGACCCGGCGACCCGGAGACACCGCTGGTCGCCGTGCTGCTCGACGGACCGGCGTGGGCCCGCCGTGGCACGGTCGGCGACCGCGACGCGGTGCCGGTCGAGGCGCTCGGCGACATGCTGCGCTGGCCGGTCGTGGCGCGCGTCTGGCTGCCGACGTGGCTGGCCGGGCCGGCCGCCGTCGTCGACCGGCTGGTGGCCGCGGTGGACGCTGCTCCCGTGTCGTCGGCCCCGGTGCCCGAGCCGCTGCAGCTGCCGACGGCGGCCGTCGAGTCGTTCAAGGGCGTCGCGGCGCTGCGCTCGTCGGTGACGTCGATGGCCGTGCCCGCGCCCCCTGCCCGCCCGGCGCCGAAGGCCGCAACCGCGAAGAAGCCGGCCGGCTCGGTAGCGCTGGAGGGCGAGACGCCGTTCGTGCCGTGGATCCCGAAGACCGCCGGTGAGAAGTCGGTGCTCGACGGGCTGCCGGCGTCGAAGGCCGCGCGCGTGGTGCGCCGGGTGATGACCGCCGGGGTGAAGGCGGAGGGGCCGATCCACGTGGACCGGCTGGCCAAGCTGACCGTCGGCGCGTTCGGGCTCAACCGGGCGACCGAGGCGCGCAAGCAGGTGCTGCTGTCGCTGCTGCCGCCCTCGGCCGTCGACGGCGACCACCTGTGGCCCGAGGGCGTCGACCGCGCCACCTGGACCGGGTTCCGCCGGCAGGTGTCGAGCACCGACCGGCCGATCGAGCACGTGGCGCCGGAGGAGATCGCCAACGCGATGGCCGCGCTGTGCCGGGCCGCCGCGGGGATGCACCGCGACGAGCTGCTCACCGCCACCGCCACGGTGTTCGGCTACAAGCGCCGGGCCGCCTCGTCGATCCCGGTGCTGGAGAAGGCGCTGGCGTCCGCGCTCGACGCCGGCCGGCTCACCGAGAAATCGGGCGTGATCACCGGCTGAGCCCGCCGCCCGCTCGGCCGTCGCTGCTGCTCCGGCCGCGAGTGCGGAGTTGCTGTCGCCCACCGCGGCGGGTCCGCGCGTGTCGGCGGCAACGACTCCGCACTCGGGGAAGCTGCCCACCCGCACCCGCTCAGCCGACGGTGACCGACCCCGTCCGGTTGGGCACCAGCTCCACCCACGTCGTGCCGGGCGCGAGAGGAACCGGGCTGCCGTCGGGCGCGGTGAGGGCGACCGGCGCGTCGACCTGGCGCCCAGCGTCTTCCCACCGGTGGCGACCAGGGCCTCTCCCCCGCCGACCATCAGCGTCTCGGGCACCGGGTTGCCCGCCGCGTCCAGCGCGCTGGTGTTCACGACGTCGACCCGCAGGACGACGACGTTGGTCCCGCATCGGCGTGCCGTCGGCCTCCACCGCGGGCGTGCCGGCTCCGGCGCGCTGCCCACCGGAGAAGGCGAAGAGCCCGTGCAGCGGCGCGGCGATCGCCGGGTCCATGGGCCGCACCGAGCGCACCGGCCCGATCTCGCCGGGCACCGTGGAGTGGTAGACGGCGACGTAGCGGGTGATGCCGCCCTCGACGACCTCCTCCCAGACCATGTCGCGGCGCCGAGGCCGGTCTGGGGCCGGGCGGCGATGGAGTTCTCGATCTTCACCGCCAGCGCCGGCCGCCCGATGTCGGCGCCGGCGCTGTCCACGCCGGTCAGCGGCACGTGCTCGCTCTCGCGTCGGGGCCGGTGCGGGCTCCGGGCGGGGCCGCTTCCCCACGCTCGGGGAGCCGGAGAGTGCTGCCGCGCCGCCGCACCGGCGGGCTCTGCGTTCGTGCCCAGGCCGTTCCCCGGCGCTCAGGTGCGGGCGACCCCGACCAGGGTGACGTCGTCGGTGCGCGGCGGGTCGAGGATCCGCAGGACGGCGTCGAGCAGCGCCTGCGGCTCCACCGGCCCGCAGGCGACGGCGTTCCGCAGGTCCTCCAGCCCGGTGGCCAGGCCACCGGCGCCGCGCTCGACGACCCCGTCGCTGAACAGCAGCAGGCGGTCGTCGCCGGCGAGGGTCAGCCGCGTCTCGCGGTAGCCGGCGACATCGAGCAGGCCCAGCGCCGGCCCGCGCCCCTCGTGCAGGAAGCGGACGCCGTCGGCCGTGGCGTGCAGCACCGGCGGATGACCGGCGTTGGCGACGGCGACCTCGCCGGTCGCCGGGTCCAGCTCGACGACGACGGCGGTCGCGAGCTCACCGGGCAGCAGCGCCCCGATGACCTGGTTGAGGCCGTCGAGCGCGGCCGCCGGACCGCTCGCGCGCAGCAGGTGGGCGCGGAGCGCGTGCCGAAGCTGCGCGGTGATCGCGGCGGCAGCGAGGCCGTGGCCGGCGACGTCGCCGAGCACGAGCGACACCCGGCCACCGGGCAGCGGCACCAGGTCGTACCAGTCGCCGCCGACGACGTCGTGCTCGCTGGGCAGGTAGCGGGCGGCGAGGTCCACCCCCGGCACCTCCGGCAGCTCCTCGAGCAGCAGGGTGCGCTGGAGCGCGGTGACGAGGCGGTTGTCCTCGGTGGCGCGGCTGATGACCGTCTCGGTGAGCAGGGCGGCCAGGCCGCGGGCGGCGGCGACCTCGTGCTGGCGCCAGGGCTGCGAGGTCTCCCTGACCGTCTCGCTCCAGGCGGCGAAGGACCGGCGGGGGCTCAACCGCGGCCCGGCCTCGGTCTGCGCCGTCTTCGACGTGTACGGGTTGCCGCCCCAGGTGATCTCGCGCAGCGTCTCCGGCCGGAACCAGGCGACGAAGTCCTCGCTCCCGCCGGCCACCTCGGCGACGAGCACCCCGCTGGCGGTGGACGCGAGGTCGGCGCCCTCCGGCACGACCCGGCTGACCGCGTCGGTGACGGGAACGCCGGCGTCCAGCAGCGCACGGACGAGCGGAACGACGCGGTCGGCCGGCGGGGTGGTGCCCAGCAGGTGCAGCCGGCCGCCCAGCCGGACGGCGGCGCCGGCGGCGGGCAGCAGGTCCAGAGCGGTGGTCGCGCCCTCGGTGAGCGCAGCGGGCAGTGCCCGCGGGCTGCGGCCGACGGCGGCGGCGAGGTCGGCCTGCCGCTGGGCGACCGCCACGACCCCGCTCTGCTCGCCGGCGGACACCAGCGTGGGCAGCAGCAGCGAGGCGGTGCGGCCGAGGAACTCCGCGGCGGTGCGGTCGGGATGGGAGGGCCGGTGCGAGCCGGCGTAGTGGTGGCAGGCGACGAGTCCCCAGAGCCGCCCCCGGTCGATCAGCGAGATCGACATCGAGGCGACCACGCCCATGTTCGCCAGGTACTCCAGGTGCACCGGGGAGACGCTGCGCAGCATCGCGCCGGAGAGGTCCAGCGGGCGGCCGGTCGCCGGCGTCACCGGCGGCTCCAGGGGCACGCGCTGGTACCCGGCGTCGGGGATCAGCCGCATCCAGTTGGTGGTGTAGAGCGCCCGGGCCTGGGCCGGGATGTCGCTGGCCGGGTACCAGAGGCCGAGGAAGGGCTCCAGGTCCGAGCGCCGGTCCTCGGCGACGACCTCGCCGTTCCAGTCGGCGTCGAAGCGGTAGACCATCACCCGGTCGAAGCCGGTGAGCACCCGGACGTCGCGGGCCAGCACGCCGGTCAGCTGGTCGAGCGTGGCGGCGGTCGACATCCGCTGGAGCACCGCCGGCAGGCGGCGGTGCCACGCGGCCCCGGCCTCCCCGGCGCCGGGCACCGGCTCCCACTCGGTGATCAGCAGCCCGTCCGCCCGGTGCAGCGCGACGTCGACGTCGACGCCCGCCACCCGCATGCGCAGCGGGTTCACCTCGGCGAGGTCGCCGCCCAGACCCGCCCGGAGCCGTTCGGCGCCGCCCGGGTCGAGCAGGTCGTCCAGGGACGCGCCGGCCACCGGCCGGCCGAAGAGTGCCGCGGCGTTCGCCGACGCGACGACGACGGCGAGGTCGGGCTCGGAGACCGCCAGCAGCACGCCGTGCGGCTGGACCGCGCCCGGAACCGCGATCGGCTCGTCGGCGCACCGGCCGAGCGCCGCGTCGTCGACGGCGCTCGGCGGACCGGCCGGTCGGCTGGTCATCGCCGCGAGGTCACGTGGCGTCGCGGTCGGCGGTGACGCCGGGGATCTCGCCCGCGGAGTTCACGATGGAGACCACGGACTCGAGCTGCATCAGGTCGATCGGCAGCCGCACGGGCCGGTTGGTGCGCGGTGCGACGACGTGCAGCGTGGCGCCTGCCGCGACGGCCCAGCGGGCGACGGCGACGAGCGTGCGGGCGCCCGACGAGTCGAGGAACACGGTGGGCGTGAGGTCGACGACGACGGCCTCGGGCGAGGAGGCCAGCAGCGCCTCGGCGGCGTCGGTGAGCTGCGGCGCCGTGACGATGTCCAGCTCCCCTCGCACGGTGAGGGTCGGACGCCCGGCGACCGTCGAGAGCTCCACGTCGAAGAACACCGTCCACCTCCCTCGCTGCGTCGTCCCGGCGTCCGAGGGTAGGCCACCGGGAACCGCGAGAAGCGGCTGGTCACCCAGCCGCACCTGCAGCTGGGTGACCAGCGCTGCAAGCGCCTCAGCCCCGCACCGGGATCGGGTGCGGCGCCACCAGCTCGGCCAGCGCCTGCCCCCAGCGGCGGGCCCGGTCCTCCTCCCCCTCGGCCAGCGGACCGGCGACGTCGGTGACCAGGAAGTGCTCGGCCGGCGCGGCCAGCGTCGCCCCCAGCCGGCGCAGCAGCGTCTCCTCGGTCCGGGCGGCGGGGTCCAGCGCCGTTCCCAGCGCCGGGGAGTCCAGCCGGGTGTCGAAGGCGGCGGCGTCGATGCCACGGGGCAGCGTCACCGAGTCCAGCCACTCGTGCAGCCCGAACCCCAGGTCCGGGACGACGGCGAGGTGCCGCCGGACGGCGTCCCCGCGGATGGCCGGCCGGGCCATGCCGAGGGTGTGCGTGGGCCCGCCCACCACGAGCAGCCGCACGTCCGCCGACACCTGCGTGGGCGCCTCGCGCGCGCAGGCGACGTCGACGGGCATCCGGGTGCACAGCCCGTGCGCCACCGCCATCGCGATCCGCTTCGCGTCGCCGAGCACCGACTCGTAGACGACCAGGGCTCGGGCCATGGACCGCTCACCGCCTCGCGCTGTTCCGGGCCGAGCACGCTAGGGCTCGGCGAGCCGTCGTGGGGCAGATCACGGCGCGATCGACCACCTCCTCGTCCCCGGGCCGGCGGTGTCGTCGACGATGGGCAGCGTGAGCACCACGCGGCGCGACGACGCACTGACCGATGACGCCTTCACCGCGCAGGTGCGCGACGCCGTCCGCCGGCTCGACGGCGTCGCCGAGCGGACGCCGCTGCAGCGCAACGCCCGGCTCTCCGGGCTGACCGGCGCCGACGTGTGGCTCAAGCGGGAAGACCTCCAGGTCGGCCGCTCCTACAAGATCCGCGGCGCGTACACGACGATCAGCCGGCTGGACGACGACGCGCGCGCCGCCGGGGTGGTCTGCGCCAGCGCCGGAAACCACGGCCAGGGGGTCGCCTACGCCTGCCGCGCCCTGCAGGTGCACGGCCGGGTGTTCGTGCCGGGCACCACCCCGCGGCAGAAGCGCGAGCGGATCGCGGCCCTCGGCGGTGACATGGTCGAGCTCGTCGTCGTCGGTGACTCCTACGACGAGGCGGCCGCCGCGGCCGCGGAGTCGGCCCGCGTGACCGGCGCGACGCTCGTGCCGGCCTTCGACGCGCCGTCGACGGTGGCCGGGCAGGCGACGGTCGCCGTGGAGATCCTCGAGCAGCTCGGCTGCGCGCCCGACGTCGTCGTCCTGCCGGTGGGCGGCGGCGGCCTGCTGGCCGGCGCTGGGACCTGGCTGCGGATCCACTCCCCCACCACCCGGCTCGTCGGCGTCGAGCCGGCGGGTGCGGCGAACATGGCGGCCGCGCTGGCGGCCGGGGAGCCGGTGGAGCTGCCCGAGATCGACACGTTCGTCGACGGCGCGGCCGTGCGCCGGGCGGGCGCGGTCACCTATCCCCTGGTGCGCGACTCCGGCGCCGAGCTGGTCGCCGTGCCGGAGGGGCAGATCTGCACCGAGATGCTGGACCTCTACCAGGCCGACGGCGTCATCGCCGAGCCCGCGGGGGCGCTCGCGACGGCCGCGCTCAGCGGGGGGCTGGTGACCGTGCAGCCCGGGGAGACGGTGGTCTGCCTGCTCTCGGGTGGCAACAACGACGTCAGCCGGTACGCCGAGGTGGTCGAGCGCTCGCTGGTGCACCGCGGGCTCAAGCACTACTTCCTCGTGGAGTTCCCCCAGGAGCCCGGTGCACTGCGCCGGTTCCTCGACGAGGTGCTCGGCCCCGACGACGACATCGTGCTGTTCGAGTACGTCAAACGGGACAACCGCGAGACCGGCGCCGCGCTGACCGGGATCGAGCTCGGCCGCGCCGAGGGGCTGGCGGAGCTGCTGGCCCGGATCGAGGCCAGCCCGCTGCGCATCCAGCTGGTCGCCCCGGGGTCGACGGCCTACCGCTTCCTCGTCTAGCAGGCCGGCGCCCTGAGCTCCCTCCCGTACTGCGCTGCCGCCCGCCCGACCACCGGTTCGGCGTCAGCACCCGGGCCGGGCACCACTCCTACAGCCAGGCAGGCGGCGCCGGGACGTCACCGGCCAGCCCCGAGGCGTCGGAGCGGGTCAGCCACGCGGCCACCGCCGTCACCCGTCCCTCGATCCGCGGGCCGCCGCGCCCCCACGTCCGGTCGACATCGGTGGCGACGACGGTGACCTCCAACGCCTGGTCGCGGGCGGCGAACAGGCCGACGACGTCGTCGACGAGGGCGGTGCAGAAGTCGGCATCGAGGTCGGCGAACGAGAGCCCGGCGTCCAGGTCGATGCCGTGCACCCAGACCTCCTTGGCGCGCATCCACGGCACGGTGGACGCCGGAACCGTCACGCCCTGACCGTTGCGCACCTCCGCGGTCCAGGCCTCGACGGGCGTGGTCTCGACCGCCTGCGCCAGCCGGCCGCACGCGTCGACGTAGTCCGCACGCAGCTCCGCGGCCGGACGGGCGGCGGTGGCCTCGATGCTCGCGTCACGGACCGCACGCGACGGGTACATCGGCGTCTCGACGCCGGTGCGCGCCCAGGTCAGCAGGTTCACCAGTGCGTCGGCGTTGCGGGCCAGGTGGGCGATGACGTGGGCGCGGGACCAGCCGGGCAGCGCGGAGTCGCCGGCCAGCTCCTCGTCGGTCAGCCGGGCGACGAGGCCGGCGACGGCGAGCTCGCCGTCGGCCCACCACCGCTGGGAGGTCTCGAAGAAGGGGGTCGTCCGCTCGTCGGTCACGAGCGCCGAACCTAGCGAGGCGACGAGGCGAACAGGAACGGAGGCCGGCTGTTCACCGGAGCGACGTCCAACGCGCGACCACCCGGATCGCGTCGCCGAGCTCGTCGGGGTGGACCGTCGAGCGCGGAGGCGGCCGCCCCGGGGCCGGCGCCCGGACCCCCGCGGCGGAGCGGGGATCCGGGAACCGGCCCCGGCGGGCTCAGCCCGTGGGGCCGGTGGCGTCCGGCGTCCCGGCCGGCTTGTCGTCCGCGCCGCTGTCGGGCACCTGGGTCACGTCGTCGGACATGCCCCCGCCCTGCGCCGCCCGGGGCGACTGCGCGGGCGCTGCGGTCACCTGCCCGTCGTCCGGCCGCTCACCGGGGAGGTTCTCCTGGTCGTCGGGCCGCTCGTTCGCACCGCCGTAGGGACGGCCGGACATCGATCCCTCGGTCATCGCACTGCTCCCTCGCCGTCGGGTGTGGACGCCTGCACAGCTACCCCGGCGCCGCCGCCGTCCAACCGTCGGCGGGGTGCCTCAGGACGGGGTGATCACCCGGACCGGGGCGCCGGCCAGGAAGGCGGCGACGTCCTCGACGGCCTCGCGGTAGAAGAGCTCGTAGGTGCCGCGGGTGACGTAGCCCAGGTGCGGGGTGAGGACGGCGCGGCGCAGTTCGCGGAGCGGGGAGTCGCGCGGCAGCGGCTCGCTGTCGTAGACGTCGAGGCCCGCGCCGGCGATGGCGCCCCGGCGCAGCACGTCGACCAGGGCCACCTCGTCGACGATCGGGCCGCGGCTGGTGTTGACCAGCACGGCGGTGTGCTTCATCAGCGCGAGGTCGTCGGCGCCGATGAGCCCGCGGGTCCGCTTGGAGAGCAGGAGGTGGATCGTGGCGACGTCGGCGGTGGCGAACAGCTCGTCCTTGTCGACCCGGCGGGCACCGACCTCGGCGGCCCGCTCGTCGGTGAGGTTCTGGCTCCACGCGATCACGTCCATGCCGAAGGCCGCGCCGATGCGGGCCACCTGCGAGCCGATCCGGCCGAGTCCGATGACGCCGAGGGTCGCGCCGGCGAGGTCGCCGCCGATCGTGGTCTGCCAGCCGCCGGCACGCATCGCGGCGTCCTCCTGCGGCAGATGCCGCACGGTGGCGAGGATCAGTGCCCAGGTCAGCTCGACGGTGGCCGTGCCCGAGGCACCGGTGCCGCAGACGGTGACGCCGAGCTCGGCGGCCGCCTCGACGTCGATGGACTTGTTGCGCATGCCGGTGGTGACGAGCAGCCGCAGGTTCGGGAGCCGCTCGAGCACCTCCCGGCTGAACCGGGTCCGCTCGCGCATGGCGACGACGACCTCGAAGGGCGCCAACCGGGCGGCGATCGCGTCGGGGTCGGCGACGCTGTCGTGGAACTCGACGACCTCCGCCGGCTCCGGCAGCTGCGACCAGTCGGTGAACTCGGCCGCGACCGACTGGTAGTCGTCGAGGACGGCGATGCGAGGCATGCGTCCGGTCTACTACAGACCGGTCCCCGGCCGCTCGGGCCGGGGACGCGACGTCACGGGCGCTTGGTCCCGCTGCTGTTGCCCTTGTTGGTGAACTTGGAGACGGCGTCCTTGATCTTCCGCTGGTTCTGCGGCTTCCGGGCCTCGTCCATGACCTTCTTGGCCATGCCACCCTTGGCGATCTTGCTCATGATTCCCATGAGTGCTGAGTGCCCGTTCCGGGCCCGTCCACGCATGGGACGCCGCGGGTGTCCGCGAGCTTCATGCTGCGCGGTGCCCGCCGTCGTCCTCCGCGCCGTCGTGCTCCGCGTCGGGGCCGGCACCGGGGTCGCGGGCGAGCAGGTAGGTGGCCACGCCGAGCACGATCCCGGCGACCGCGGACAGCCCCACGATCAGCGGCGTGCTGATCTCGCCGAGCACGGCGGTGATCAGATCGCGGGAGCGGGACGTCGGGTCGGCGAGGACCACCCCGACGAAGACGGCGACCAGGACCCCGGCGCCGGCGGCGGCCACGTGGGCGAGCCGGCCGGTGAAGCCCATGCGGTCGCTGACGCTGCGGGCAGCCTTGACGATGCGCCCGGCGCGCAGGATGCGCAGCGCGCCGACGGTGCGCACCAGCCGCAGGATCTGCACGGGGCCCAGCGCGAAGACGACGGCGACGACCACCGCGACGGTCAGGGCGACCAGCCCCAGGTGCCCACGCAGCCAGGCGCGCTTGTTCTCGGCGACGACCAGCAGGATGACCGTCTCGGCGACCAGCACCAGCCCGCTGACGACGTCGATGACGTGCCCGGCGGTGCCCAGCGTGCCCTCGGCGACGGTCAGGAACATCGCCGGGATGGAGGCCAGCGCCGCGATCAGGACCGGGAGCGCCAGCCGCTCCTGCCAGTGTTCCTCGCGCGTCCTCACCGGCGCCCCCGCGGGCTCGGCTCCCGACGGCCGGGGAGCGGCCCCCGCCCGGGAGGCGGATGCCTCCTGCGCGGGGGCCGCTCCCCGGTTCTGCACGCTGCCGGCGGGGTCAGCGGACGGCGCCGCGGCCCTTGCCTGCGCCGCCGCCACCGCCCTTGTTCTGGAAGTCCGAGATGAACTTCTTGATCTTCGCCTGGTTCTCCGGCTTCTTGGCCTCCTGGAAGACCTTCGCCGCCACACCGGACGCGATGAGCTTGCGCATCATTCCCATGTTCGCCTCCTCGTCGTCGCCGACTCGAGCCGGCTCCTGATCAGGTTCCTCCGTGCCCCGCCGGGCGCCGCGCCAACCACGGCGCCGCCCTTCTCACCTCGTCGCGCGACTCACCAGGTGTCCACGTGCGGCCGGACGCGGCCGGGCGGGCGCGGCGTGACCGCCGCCTCGCGGGTCAGGGTGGTGATCCACCGGCGGGTGTCGGCGGGATCGATGACGTCGTCGATCTCCCAGTGGGCGGCGACGTTGAGGCCCCGGCCGTTCTCGTAGGCGGCGGCGACGGCGGCGTCGAAGGCGGCGGTCCGCGCGGCGTCGTCCTCGATGGCGGCCAGCTCCCGGCGCATGCCCAGACGCACCGCGCCCTCCAGGCCCATCGGACCGAACTCGCTGGTCGGCCAGCCTACGGCGAACCGCGGCACCTTGAGGCTCCCCCCGGCCATGGCCTGCGCGCCGAGGCCGTAGGCCTTGCGGACCACCACCGTGCCGATGGGCACCGAGAGGTTCGCGCCGATGACGAACAGCCGGGAGAAGTGCCGGACGGTGGCCGTCTTCTCCGACTCCGGGCCGACCATGAACCCCGGGGTGTCGCAGAGGAACACGACCGGCAGGCCGTGGGCGTCGCACAGCTGCAGGAACCGGGCGGCCTTGTCGGCGGCGTCGGAGTCGATGGCCCCGCCGAGGTGGGTGGGGACGTTGGCGACGACGCCGAGCGGCGCGCCCTCCACCCGCGCGAGCGCGGTGATCATGCCGGCGCCCCAGCCGTCGCGGAGCTCGAGCACCGAGGACTCGTCGGCCAGCGCGTGCAGCACGGCGTGCATGTCGTAGACCCGCTTGCGGTTCTCCGGCACCAGGTGGCGGAGGGCACGCTGGTCGGGCGCGGTCCAGTCGGCGACCGGCCCCTGGAAGTAGGAGAGGTACTGCCGCGCCGCGGCGACGGCGGCGGCGTCGTCGGCGACCCGGACGTCGACCACCCCGTTGGCGTGCTGGACGTCGATCGGGCCGATCTCCTCCGGCGTGACGACGCCGAGCCCACCGCCCTCGATCATCGCCGGGCCGCCCATGCCGATGTTCGCGTCCTCGGTGGCGATGACGACGTCGCAGGTGCCGAGCAGCGCCGCGTTGCCGGCGAAGCAGCGGCCGCTGGCGATGCCCACGGTCGGCACCAGCCCCGAGAGCTTGCCGAACAGGGTGAAGGCCATCGTGTCGAGCGCGGAGACGTGCGTGGAGTCGACGTCGCCGGGCCGCCCTCCCCCGCCCTCGGCGAAGAGCACGACGGGCAGCCGGCGCTTCTCGGCGAGCTCGAACAGCCGGTCCTTCTTGAGGTGCCCGCGCATGCCCTGGGTGCCGGCGAGCACGGTGTAGTCGTACGAGACGACGACCGCCGCACTTCTCTCCCGGCCCACCAGGTCGCCGTTGACGTCGGCCAGCCCGCCGACGACGCCGTCGGCGGGGGTGCGCTCCTGCAGCTCCGCCCGGCTGCGGCGGCGCTCCTGGGCGGCGAAGACCAGCGGTCCGTACTCGAGAAAGCTGCCCGGGTCGACGAGGTCGGCGAGGTTCTCCCGCGCGGTGCGCCGGCCCTGGGCGTGCCGCTTGGCCACGGCCTCCGCCCGGTGCGCGTCGAGGCCGGCCTCGTGGCGGCGGCGGACCTCGGCGAGGTCGGGGCGGTCGGCGTCGAGGTCCATCTCCTCGCGCTGCGCGTCCCCGCCGGACGCGGCGTGCTCGACCTCGGCGAGCAGCTCACCCTGGCGGACGGTCTCGCCGATCCGCACCGCGATCCGCCGGACGGTGCCACCGGCCGGCGGCGCGACGACGTGTTCCATCTTCATCGCCTCGAGGACGACGACCGCTCCTCCGGGCTCGACGGTCGTGCCCGGCCCGGCCTCGATCGCGACGACGGTGCCGGGCACGGGCGCCCGGAGCCCGTCGCCGGTCTCCCCGGCTTCCGCCGCGACGGCCGGCGCGAGGTCGGCGAGGTGGTCGTCGACGAAGGTGGTGGTCGCCTCGGTGATCTCCGGATGCGCCAGCAGGGCCCGGAGGACGCCGGTGTTCGTGGCGACGCCGCGGACGTCGACCTCGGCCAGCGCCCGGTGCAGGTGCGCCAGCGCCTCGGGGAGACCGCCCTGCCGCTCGTGCACCACCACCTTGGCGAGCAGGGAGTCGTAGCGGGGGCTGACCTCGGTGCCCGGCCGGGCCGCGGTGTCGACGCGCACGCCGGGGCCACCGGGCAGGGCCAGCGACGCGATCGCGCCCGCGGAGGGGACGACGACGCCGTCGGCGGTGAGCGTCTCGGCGTTGACCCGGGCCTGGACGGCGCACCCGACGGCGCGGGGCGGGCCGTC
This sequence comes from Blastococcus sp. HT6-30, assembly GCF_039729015.1. NCBI lineage: Bacteria > Bacillati > Actinomycetota > Actinomycetes > Geodermatophilales > Geodermatophilaceae > Blastococcus > Blastococcus sp. HT6-30. Next base: position 2,412,425 of record NZ_CP155792.1, read on the forward strand.
GGCCAGCCCGAGGTCGGCGAGCGTGGCGCCGGCGGCGACGCGCAGCTGCAGCCGCACGAGGTCCAGGCCGAGGGTCTCGTCGGTGACCGGGTGCTCGACCTGCAGCCGTGGGTTGCACTCGAGGAAGACGAACCGCTCGGGGTCGCCGGCCGGCACGAGGAACTCGACGGTGGCCAGCCCCCGGAGGCCGACCTGCCGGGCGAGCGCCGCCGCGGCGTCGTGCAGCCGCCTCCGGACCGCACCCGGCAGGTTCGGCGCGGGCGCGATCTCGACGACCTTCTGCCGGCGGCGCTGCAGGGAGCAGTCGCGGTCGCCCAGGACGACGACGTCGGCGACGGCGTCCCCGAGCACCTGCACCTCGACGTGCCGGGCGTCCTCGACCAGCTCCTCGGCCAGGAGCGCGTCGCTGCCGAAGGCGACCCGGGCCTCGCCGGAGACCGAGGCGACGGCGGCGGCGACGTCGTCGCCCCGGCGGAGGACGCGGGTGGCCCGTCCGCCGCCGCCGAACCGCGCCTTCAGCATCACCGCGCCGCTGGCCGCCACCAGCTCGGCCACCTGCTCCGCCGTGACGGCGTCGGCGGTGCCGCGCGGAACGGGAGCGCCGGCGGCCGTGGCGGCCGCCCGGGCGCGCACCTTGTCGCCGAGGACCTCCAGCACCGCGGCGCCCGGGCCGACGACGGTCAGCGGTCCGCCGCCGTCCTCGCAGGCCCGCGGCAGCGCCGGGTCCTCGGACAGGAAGCCGTAGCCGGGGTGGATGAGGTCGCAGCCGGTGGCGCGCGCGGCCCGGACGACCGCCGCGGCGTCGAGGTGCGCGGCCGGGCCGCTGCCGGGGAGGAGGTGCGCCTCGTCGGCCGCGGTGAGGTGCGCGGCGTCGGGTTCGTCGGCGGGCGCGACGGCGACCGACGTCATCCCCTCGGCCGCCGCCGCACGGGCGATCCGGACGGCGATCTCACCACGGTTGGCGATCAGCAGGCGGGCCACCCGGCGATGCTCGCACGGACCTCCGACGCGCTGTGGCGCCGGTCACCGCCCCGCCCGGGACGCTGCGCACGCGATCGTGGACGGCCAGTCGGGGCATGCTGACCATCGAAAAGTAAGCGCGCGATCGCTCTCCGTGCTGTCGGATGGACACGAGTCGCGACCGCCGTCGGGATCGGCGGAGGTCCGCTCGGCGAGTCGCGCTCCCGGCGGGGCCGGATGGCCCGCCACGGGAGGGCCCGGAGAGCCGCGTCCGGCCGCTTTGTGACCTTTCCGTGACCGACCTAGCGTCGTCGCGGTCCGCCCGGGGCCCCGTCGTCACCACACCCGGTGACACCCGCGCGGACACCGCCGAACCGGACGTCGGATCGCACCGCCGCCCGGACCGGGGACCCACCGCAGCACTGGGGTGAAGCGCGACCGGCCACGACCGGGAGCGCCGGGCGAGTTCCCCGCCCGAACCCGTCAGCTAACCCGGTAGGCGGTTGTCGGAGAACAGGAGAACCCGTCGTCCATGACGACCACCCGCACGTCCTCGACCACCCGCCGCTCCCTCCGCGGGGCGGCGCTCGCTCTCGTCACCGGCGCGGGGATCGCCCTCACCCCGCTGACCGCCTCGGCCTCAGCTCCCGCTCCCGCTCCCGCTCCGGTCGCGGCGACTCCGGTGGCCCTCGCCTCCGCCCCGGTGGCGGCGCCGGACCATGCCGCCCAGGTCGCGGTCGACACCGCGCTCGCCCAGGTGGGCAAGCCCTACGTCTGGGGCGGCACGGGCCCCGGCGGCTACGACTGCTCCGGCCTGACCTGGTCGGCCTACCAGGCCGCCGGCGTCGAGATCCCGCGGACCTCGCGGGCGCAGTCGACCGCGGGCGTTCCCGTGAGCCGCGCCGCCCTGCAGCCCGGTGACCTGATCTTCTTCTACGACCCGGTGGGCCACGTCGGCATGTACATCGGCGACGGGCTGATGGTGCACTCCTCGACCTTCGGCCAGCCGGTCGCGGTCGTGCCGGTCGACTCGATGTGGGGCTACAACACCGCCCGCCGGGTCGCCTGATCGGGACGCGCTCCGCGTCGATGCCCCCGGCTGCTCCCGCGGCCGGGGGCATCGCCGTCCGGGCGTCCTGACACCCCTCCGGGTTACCGTCCGTGCCCGACGACCGCCTGTGCAGGGAGAGCCGTGACCGACCACCTCCAGTCCCCTCCTCCGCACGGGTTCCTGCGGCCGGGCCTGTGGCTGGACCGGTTCGACTTCGCCAGCGGAATGCTGGTGCAGGCGCAGTGGGACGGCGGCATGCCCTACCAGCGGAGCGGCGAGGTGACCGGCGCCGTGGCGGACCCGCTGCCGCTGCTCCCCGACGGCGCGGTGCTGCGCCTGGACCGCAAGGACGGCAGCTCCCGCACGGTCGTCGCCGCCCTGCCGGGGCTGCTGGCGCGGCTGGAGGTGGCGAACCGGATGACGACGGTCGACGTCGTCGGTGCCGACCTGGCCGCCGTCGAGGCGCTGGTGGCGCAGGTCGTCACCGGCGCCGAGCAGGTCACGGCCGCACCGGAGGGCGAGGTGCAGATGGCTTTCTGGTCGGGCGGCTCGAACGGCGGGCTGGAGTCCTCGCGCCGGGTGACCGCACCCAGCTGGGCCGAGGCTGCGGTCAACTACCCGGAGCGGACGCGGCGGTCGCTGGCAGCCCTCATGACGGCCACCGACATGTCGGGGCGGGCCGGGCGCCTGGTGCTGTGGCACGGCGTCCCCGGAACGGGGAAGACGACGGCCGTGCGGGCCCTCGGCCGGGAGTGGTCGGACTGGTGCCGGGTGCACTACGTGATGGACCCCGAGCGGCTCTTCGCCGAGCCGCAGTACCTGCTGCAGGTGGCGGGGGTCGACGAGGACGAGGACGACGACGGCCGGTGGCGGCTGGTGGTGGCGGAGGACTGCGACGAGTACCTGCGCTCGGACGCCAAGGTGCGGGCCGGCGCATCGCTGGGCCGGCTGCTGAACCTCTGCGACGGCATCCTCGGCCACGGACTCCGGGTGCTGGTCCTGCTGACCACCAACGAGGACGTCGGCCGCCTGCACCCGGCGATCACCCGCCCCGGCCGGTGCCTGAGCCAGGTGGAGTTCGAGCTGCTGTCGCCGGACGAGGCGCAGGCGTGGCTGGGCGACGGCGCTCCCGCTCCCGAGCGCCCGATGACGCTGGCGGAGCTGTACGCCCGGCGCGAGGAGCGCGTGCACCCGACCGAGGCGCGGGCGGCGGAACCCGGCGGCTATCTCTGAGGGCGGCCGTCACACGGAGCGGAGGGTGGCCCGCTTGAGCCGCACGATCAGCCGCATCCCGCCCGACCGGGCCAGCTCCTGCTGCCGTGCGCGCAACTGATCGCCGAGCTCCTCGAGGCGCTCCTCTCCCAGGGCGTGCGACTGGGGGAACATCCGCTGCTCCTCCTCCATCGTGTGATGGCGCACCGTCTTCTCCAGCATGCGCACCTCGCCGGCGAACTCCGGATCGGTGACGTCCGTGCGCATGACGGTCGCGACCTGGTCGTCGATCTGCCGGTGCTCGGCGTGCGCGAGCGCCAGCAGCGGGGAGACGTCGGGTACGGCGGGGTAGAACAGCTCGTCCTCGATCTGGGCGTGGATCTCGATCTCGCGGAGGAACCGGTTCCGGAGCTCCTCCCGCCGGTCGGCCTGCGCCTCGGTGGTCTCCGCCAGCTCGCGGAGCAGCCCGCGCAGCACGTCGTGGTGTGCGATCAGCACCTCGTCGGCCTTCATCGGGACGCCTCCTCCTCCGTGGTGATCGCCGTCGGGCTGCGCCACCGGGCCCGCCGCCGCACCTCCACCGCGCCGTCGCTGATGCGGGTGTCGTAGCAGGGCAGCGGGGCCGTGGCCGGCCCCTGCGCCGGCTCCCCGGTGTCGAGGTCGAAGCGCGACCCGTGCCACGGGCAGACCAGCTCGTCGCGGTGCAGCCAGCCCTCCCCCATCGGACCGCCCATGTGCGGGCAGCGCCCGCTGACCGCCCGGACCGCGCCGTCGGTGCGGACGAGCACCACCGGAACGCCGTCGACGTCGGCGCCGAACGGCTCGCCGTCGGGGAGGTCGGCCAGGCGCGCGACCGGGGTGAAGGTGCGGGGCGACCGGCCGGCCGCGGAGTGGTCGACGCCGAGCCGGTGGCGGTAGGACAGGACGCCGCCCAGGTAACCGCTGGTGAGGACGACGGCGTAGCCGGCGGCGGCCGTCACCCGCGCCCGCACCGTGCGGCCGCGGCCCCGGTCGGCGAACGACCACGCGTAGAGGGCGAGCGCGGTGCTGTTGAGGGCCGCGTGCACGAGGCCGACCCGGCGGGCCTCGTCGTGGGCGTGCTGCCAGTCGGTCATCCCGCTCGCGGCGGCGCCCACCGCACCCGCGATCCCGAGGCCGACGACGGTGCGCGCCGCCTGCCCGGCGCCCGGACCGCCGCGGCCGGTGGCGTCGAGGCCGTCGAGCAGGGCGGCGGCGCTCCAGGACCCGATCGGCACGGTGACGAGGAAGGGGTGCAGGGGGTGCCCGAGCCAGACGCCGTGCAGGAGGTCCTGGAGCGGGCGGGCGTACCGACCCGCCAGCAGGAAGGTCAGCGAGATCCCGTGCTCGACCTGGTAGCCGGGCGCATCGAGCAGCTGCCACCGCTCGACCGTGCCGACCGCCCGCTCGAGCAGGGCCCGGACGCTCACCGGTGCACGTCTTCCGCCGCCATGCCCGAGGCCCTGCCCACCCCGGCACGGCGGAAAACAGGAGGTGGCGACGTCCTCGTGCCCGGGGCCGGGTGGTCGTAACGTCCGACGGCATGGCTGATCGAGAGTTCCGGACGGTGCTGGAGGGTGGCTCCTACTTCGAGGGGCCGCGGTGGCGCGACGGGCAGTGGTGGGTGTCGGACTTCTACCGGCACACCGTGAGCCGGGTGGCGGCCGAGGGTGGCGCGGAGACCGTCGTCCTCGAGGTGGAGAACCAGCCGTCGGGGCTGGGCTGGCTGCCCGACGGCTCGCTGCTGGTGGTGTCGATGAAGGACCACCGGCTGCTGCGGGTCGCCGACGGCGAGGTGTCGACGCACGCCGACCTCTCCGACGTCTGCACCGGCCTGCTCAACGACATGGTGGTCGACGCCTCGGGTCGCGCGTTCGTGGGCGACTTCGGCTTCGACCTGATGGGCGGCGGGGCGCCGGCGCCGGCCTCGCTCAAGCGGGTCGACCCCGACGGCACGGTGAGCGTGGTGGCCGAGGGGCTGCGCTTTCCGAACGGCTCGGTGATCACCCCGGACGGCGCGACGCTGATCGTCGGCGAGACGTGGGGCAACCGCCTCTCCGCCTTCGCCATCGGCTCCGACGGCTCGCTGGGCGAGCGGCGGGTGTGGGCGTCGCTGGGCGCCGAGCCGGTGGGCGGCTCGGTCGAGGAGCTGCTGGGGCAGGTCGTCGTCGCGCCGGACGGCTGCACGCTGGACGCCGACGGGCACGTCTGGGTCGCCGACGGCTTCGGCTCGCGGGTGCTCCGCCTCGCGCCCGGCGGGACGATCGTCGATGAGATCACCGCACCCGGCGGGATGGGCGTCTACGCCTGCGCGCTGGGCGGCGAGGACGGCCGCACGCTGCTGATGTGCTGCGCCCCGGACTTCCACGAGCACACGCGGGCGCCGGTGCGCGAGGCGGTGCTGGTGTCGACGCAGGTCGCCGTCCCGCACGCGGGCCTGCCGTGAGCGGCGAGAGGGCCGTCCGGGGGGGCTGACGGTGGGACGGCAGCCCAAGCCGGGCACCTACCCGCACGACTACACGGAGGGCGACGACCGCCGGTTCGGCGACAGCGGGGTGGGCGCGACCTTGCGCGTACTGCACGGCCCTGGGCGGGGCATGGGGAGCACGGAGGGCGTTCCCTGCGTCGTCGAGGTCCTGGCCGCGGACGGCGACGTGATCGACGAGGCGCGCGCCGGCGACGCGACCACGTCCTCGGAACGAAGCCCCGGGCCGTCGCGGAGCTCCGCGCGGCCGCGACCGAGGAGCTTGGCGTCGTAGAGGGCGCGGTCGGCGCTGCGCATCAGCTGGGAGGCGCTCTCCCCGTCGCCGTACTGCGCGACCCCGCAGGACAGCGAGATGTCGGGATGCAGTGCGCAGATCCTCCGTACGAGCGCGAGCGCGTCGGGGCCACGCATCCCCGGCAGGAGGAGGGAGAACTCGTCGCCGCCGTGCCGGGCGAGCACCGCGCCGGCCGGCAGCTGGGCGCGCCAGACGTCGGCGACCCGGCGCAGCACGCGGTCGCCGATCTCATGGCCGTGGGCGTCGTTGACCGACTTGAAGTGGTCGACGTCGATGAGGACGGCGGAGAGCGGCTCCCGCGTGCGGACGGACTCACTCATCAGCTCGAGCATCGCCGCGTCGAAGCCCCGGCGGTTGCGCAGGCCGGTCAGCGGATCACGGCTCGCGCCCGACGCCAGGACGACCAGGCGCCGGATGACGACGCCGAGCCCGACGAGCACGAGATCGAGCGCCAGTGCGGCGGTCAGCGCCACCCCTCCGGCGAGCAGGAGGGAGACGGTGATGCCGGTGACGGCGACCACCAGGTGCCCCAGCGCCTGACGTGCGGTGAAGAACAGGTGGGCGTCGACGACGACGAACGCGGTGAGGGCCGCGGCGGCCAGCGCGGTCACGGCGTCGGGGCTGACCAGCACCGTGGCGCAGATGAGCGCGGTGGCCGCGTCGACGAGGAGGTGGAAGACGTTCCTGGGCCACCGCGAACCCCACCGGCCGGCGACGACGGCCGCGGTCAGCGCGACGACCGCGAGGAGGAGCGGAGCCCACCGGTCGGCACGGGAGCCATGCCCGACGGTCATGACCAGCCCGGCCGCCCCGCCGAAGGCGTAGAAGGTAGCGAGCGTCTGCGCCATCACGCGCACCGTCGCCACCTCGGGCGCTCCGGACCGGCTCACCTCCTGGACCTCGGCCCGCCACCTCCCCTTCTTGACCTGTTCCGGCACCGCGCGGTCCGGGTCCACCCTGCCGGGTGAGGTCGTCCGCCGGCGCGGGGGTTTGATCGGAGGGGCGGTCGGAGCGGGTAGGGCTGCACCATGACCCCTCCCCCACCCGTCCTGCTGCTGGACGTCGACGGCGTGCTCAACGCCCTCCGCCGCGACCTGCCGGAGGGCTGGCGGCGCGGCACCTTCGCCGGCTACGTGCTGTCCTGGGACCCGACCGTCGTCGCCCGGCTCCGCGCGTGGCACGAGTCCGGGCAGGTGGAGCTCCAGTGGCTGACGACGTGGACCGAGCGGGCCGACCGGCTGCTCGCCGAGCCGATGGGCCTGCCGCGGGGACTGCGGACGCACAGCCGGGACGCGCTCCCCACCGGCTTCGGCGGCCGGCTCGGGGGGCTGTCCGGATGGTGGAAGCTGGCCGCCGCCCGGGCGGTCGCCGAGGCCGAACCCGGCCGGCGCATCGTGTGGATCGACGACGACCTCGCCGACCAGGCCGAGGACACCGGCGAGTGGCTGGCCGCGAGGGCGAACGTGCTGGTCGTCGCGCCGGACCTGATGGCCGGACTGACCCATGCCGAGCTCGACCGGGTCGAGGCCTGGCTCGGCGAGCCGGACCTTCCCGGCCGCGAGGACACCGGTGAGCACAGCCCGCCGCCGTACGATGAGCCGCCGACGCCGACCTGAGGGAGCACCGCCTCGTGGCCTCCGTCCCGCCGGACTCCCGCACGACCCGCTGGCTCCGCCGCCGGCCGACCGAGCCGCTGCCCCAGCAGGAGCCCGTGCGGCGTCCCCGGTTCGACCGTCCGCCGCCGGCGGGCAACGACTGGTACGGCGCCCCGCCGCCCGCCGGAGGGCCGTACGGACCTCCGGCGTACGGCCCTCCCCCGTACGGACCTCCGCCGTACGGGCCTCCGCCTCGGTGGCCCGGCGAGGAGTCCCGGCGTCCGTACCCGACGGCCCCGCCCGGGGGCCCGTTCCCGCCGGCGCCCCCCGAGCGCCCGCTTCCGCCGGAGCGTGGTCGCCGGGGCCGTCGTGGCCTCCGTGCCCGCGCGCCGCGGCGCCGCCGCCGGCTGCTGGGCCGCGTCGTCCGCGTGCTGGCGGTGCTCGGCATCGTCCAGGCCCTGGTGGTGCTGTCGCTGCGCTGGGTGGACCCGCCGACGACGGCCTTCATGCTGGCCAACCCCGACGGTGCCGTGCAGCAGTCGGTGCCGGTCGAGCACGTCTCGCGGAACGTCCTGGCCGCCGTCATCGCGCACGAGGACGCCGCGCTCCCCTACCGCGACGGAGCGTTCGAGTGGGATGCGCTGTGGAGCCGGGCGACGGCTCATCTCTCCGGCGACGAGGACCCGTCGGGGTCGACGATTCCGCAGCAGGTGGCCAAGAACCTGTTCCTCAACCAGGAGCTGAGCGCCTGGCGCAAGGCGGTCGAGGCCGCCCTGTCCGTGGAGCTCGCCGCCTTCGTCGACGACCGCCGGATGCTGGAGCTCTACGTCAACTACGCGCAGTTCGGGCCCACGATCTACGGCGTCTGCGCGGCCGGCTGGTACTACTTCGACTCGCCGCCGGCGGAGCTGTCGGCCGAGCAGGCCGTGATGCTGGTCGGCCTGCTGCCGTCCCCCGGGCACGTCCGCCGCGCGCCCGGCGGGGGCATGGACTTCCAGGTGGAGGACGGGCTGGGCTGGCTGTCCCGCTCGCACGTGCTCAACGCCCAGGCGCGGGTGCCCGCCCACCTCGACCGGCTGGGCTTCACCCCGGTCGAGGACGCCGGCGTCACGGGGCTGGCGTCGGAGCAGGAGCCCTCCGGCGACGACTGCTCCACGCCTCCGCAGGAGGTCACCGACCTGATCGCCGCGGAGGGCACCGCCTGACCCGGCACCGCTGACGGCGCCGCGAACCGGCCTTCCCATCTGCGGGCGCGGGGCGTCGGTCCGTCTGGCGGCGACTGCCCGGGCGTGGTGCCATCAGAACCGCCGAGCGGGGTCCACCACGCGAAGGCGTAGCCGGGGAACGGGGACCGCCATGATCATCCTGCACGCGAGCATCGCCATCCTGGGTGTTCTGCTGCTGATCATCGCGCTCAAGGTCGAGCCCGTCATCGCCCTGGTGCTGGGCTCGCTCTACCTCGGGATCGCGGGGGGCATCGGGCTGGCCGAGACGGTCGAGGTCATCGCCGTCGGGTTCGGCGAGATCATGGCCGAGGTCGGGCTGCTGATCGGCTTCGGCGTGCTGCTCGGGGCGCTGCTGTACGCGCTCGGCGCCCTGCAGAAGTTCGTCGCCCTCCTGCTCCGGCTGCTCGGGGCGAAGCGGCTGCCCTACGCGATGAGCGCCGCGCTGACCACGCTGTTCCCCTCCATCTACGTCGACGTCCAGCTGGTGCTGGCCTCGCCACTGGCCCGCTCGGCGGCCCCGCACATCGGCCGGGGCGGCCTCCCCCTGCTCGCCGGATCGCTCAGCGCGGGCATCCTCGTCGGCTACGTCTTCGTCGTCCCCGGGCTGGGAACCCTGTCGATCGCCGGCCTGCTCGACATCCCGCTCGGCACCATGCTGATCTTCGGCCTGATCGTCGGGCCGGTGACCGCGGTGGTCACCACGTTCCTGTTCAGCCTGGTCCTGCGGCGGGGCTTCTGGACGCCCGCGAACGACGAGCACGAGACGCAGGCGCTGCGCGACGCGGAGCAGGCGGCCGAGGAGCAGGACGAGGAGCACGCGGCCGCGATGCCGCCGCTGGGCATCTCACTGCTGCCGGTCATCGTGCCGCTGCTGCTCATCGCCAGCGGTGCGATCGCCTCGGCGGTCGAGGTGGACAACTCCGTCATCGCGTTCGTCAGCAACCCGGTGTTCGCGCTGTTCCTGGGCATGGTGGGCGCCTACGTGCTGGCCCGCCGGACCCTCGGCCGCGACCGCACCGACGACGCCGTGACCACCGGGCTGAGCACCACCGGCCAGATCCTGCTGATCACCGGCATCGGTGGATCGCTGGGCGCGGTCATCGGCGAGACGACGCTCGACCAGGTGCTCGGTGACCTGTTCTCCGCCTCGACCGGCACCTCGGTGATCCTCACCCTGCTGCTGGCCTGGCTGATCGCCGCGCTGCTGCACTTCGCGATCGGGTCGATCTCGGTCGCGGCGATCGCGGCCGCCGGCATCCTCGCGCCGGTGCTCGGCTCGCTGGACGTCGCGCCCGTCGTCGTCGGCCTCGCCATCGGCGCCGGCGCGCTGTTCGCGCTGCAGGTGAACAGCAACTTCTTCTGGATGTTCCAGAGCCTGCTGGGCATCTCGACCCAGGGCGCGCTGAAGGCGCTGACGTTCGTGACGGCGCTGGCCTCGGTCGTGGCGATGCCGATCATCGTCGCGCTCGGCTTCCTGGTACCCGCATGAGCGCGCCGTCCCCGCTGCTGGACGGGGTCCGCGTGCTGGACCTCTCCACGATGATCGCCGCCCCCACGGCGGCCACCATCCTGGGCGACTACGGCGCCGACGTCGTCAAGGTGGAGATGCCGGGCACCGGGGACTTCGTCCGCCGCTTCGGCCGGCAGGTGGATGGCCAGGGCCTGTACTGGAAGGCGCTGTCGCGGGGGAAGCGGTCGGTGGCGCTGGACCTGCGCCGGCCCGAGGGCCGCGAGCTGGTGCTGCGGTGGATCCGGTCGTTCGACGTCCTGGTGGAGAACTTCCGCCCGGGCACGCTGGAGCGCTGGGGGCTGGACCCGGAGGACCTGCGTGCGGCCAACCCGCGGCTGGTCGTGCTGCGGGTGACGGCGTACGGGCAGGACGGGCCGTACCGCGACCGGCCGGGCTTCGGCACGCTCGCCGAGGCGCTGGCCGGGCTGGCCTCGGTGTCCGGGTACGAGGACCGGCCGCCACTGCTGCCGGCCTATCCGCTGGCCGACATCATGGCCGGCAACCTCGGGGCGACCGCCGTCCTCGCCGCCCTCATGCGCCGGCAGGCGACCGGTACCGGCGACACCATCGACCTGGCGATCTACGAGGCGGCGCTGAAGCTGGTCGAGATCAACGTGCTGGAGTACCAGCAGACCGGTTCGGAGCACGGCCGCACCGGCAACCGGTACGGGCCGGCCGCGCCGCGCGGCAGCTACCAGTGCCGGGACGGGCTGTGGATCGCCCTGTCGGGCAGCACCCAGCCGATGGCGCAGCACGTGCTGCGGACCATCGGCGGCGACGCGCTGGCCGCGGACCCGCGGTTCGCCACCAACGCCGACCGCGTGCAGCACGTGCAGGAGCTCGACGACCTGATCGCCGCGTGGTGCCGGACCCGCGACCGCGACGACGCGATCGCCGACCTCACCGCGGGCGGCTGCGCGGTCGGGCCGCTGGAGAGCGTCGCGACGATGCTCGACAACCCGCAGGTGCGGCACCGGGGATCGATCGTCACCGTCGACGACCCGGACCTCGGACCGCTGGCGATGACCGGCGTCTACCCCTCGTTCCAGGACGGCGGCACGCGGATCGGCCGCCCCGGTCCGGCGGAGGTCGGCGCGGACACCGACGCGGTGCTCGCCGCCGACCTGGGGCTGGGCCCAGCGGAGCTCGCGGCGTTGCGCACCGCCGGGGTGACCGCCGGACCTGCCGCCGCGCCTCCGCCGGACCCGCAGGACGCGCTGTAAGTCTCGGGTGCGCCGGGGCTCAGCGGGCTCCGGCGTCCCCGGTCCGGGGCGGGGCGGGCATCGGACGCGGCTGCTGGAACCCGGCATCGAACCGCTGGGTCACCGCCAGCTCGCCGGTGTCGGGAGCGGCGTGCCGGCCGATCCGGGGCATCTTGAACTCGGCCGTCTCGTCGAGGAGGTGCTTGCTCACGGGACCGATCCTGCGTGGTGCCGCGCCCGGATCGCGGATCTCGACCGGCCTGTCGCCGGGTTCGCGTCGAAAGCCCAGGTCGGCTGTGACCAACGGGACGGCTGTGACGACGCCGCTCAGCCGGCGAGGTGCGCGACCAGCCGCTCGAGGAAGGGCAGCTGCGCCTTCACCAGCTTCGCGCGGGCGGTGTCGAGGTCGTACCAGGCGGCGCGGTCGATCTCGGGGAACTCCTGCACCCGCCCCGACCGCGGCGGCCACTCGAGGGCGAAGGTGTTGCTGGTGATGGTGCCGGCGTCCAGATCGCCCTCGGCCGCCCAGACGGCGAGCAGCTTGCGGCCCCTCACCTCACCCAGCGGGTGCAGGTGCGTCGCCGGCACGGGGTGGCCGAGCTCCTCGGCGAACTCCCGGCGCGCGGCGGCTTCGGCGTCCTCGTCCGCGTCGTGCTCCCCCTTGGGGATCGACCAGGCGCCGTCGTCCTTCCTCGCCCAGAACGGCCCACCCATATGGCCGAGCAGCACCTCGACCCGCCCGCCCGTGTGGCGGTACAGCAGGACGCCGGAGCTGCGGACGGGCGGCACCCGGCCAGCGTCGCAGGCGCTATCGCGATTCGGACGGGCGGGCGCCCGGGTCGACGCCGGGTGCGGCGAGTGGCTCGACGAGCTCGGACAGGGGAACCGGTCCGTCGTCCCCGTCGTACAGGTACTCCAGCCGGCCGTCGGTGAGCACCGGATGGCCGAGGATCAGCCGGATGCGGCGGGACGCGGCCATCGCGGAGGCCACGTCGGGATGGGCGGTGAGGTCGCGCAGGGTGGAGGCGGTGGCGTTCATCATGGTCAGTGAGCGGTCGCGGAACCCGCGGTACGCCTCGGCGACCGGCAGCCAGGCCACCCGGTCGGCCTCGCCGCCGACGTCCCGGGTTCGCTGACCGGCCGGGAGCGCGGCCAGGAAGAACCGGGTGTCGAACCGGCGGCTCTGCCACTCGGGCGTGATCCAGTGCGCCCAGGGGCGCAGCAGGTCGGCCCGCAGCAGGAGGTCGCGTGCGCGCAGGAAGTCGCTCAAGGCCAGCTCGCCCTCGATGAGCGCCAGCCGGTCGCGCTCCCACTCCTCCCCCGTCGTGTCGGCGACCAGCGTCCCGTTCCGGTACGCGGCGAGCAGCACGCCAGATTCTTCGAACGTCTCGCGGACGGCGGCCGCGACGAGCGCGGCGGCCAACTCGGGGTCGCAGGAGAAGGCCTCGGCCCACTCGGCGGGCGGCGGGCCGGCCCAGTGCTGGGCGGCCTCGCGGTCGCGGAGGTCAACCGAACCGCCCGGGAAGACGTGCATGCCGGCGGCGAAGGCCATGGCCGGACGGCGCCGGAGCAGGTAGACCTCCGGGCCGGCTGCACCGTCGCGGAGCAGGACGACGCTGGCGGCGTCCCGGGGCTCGACGACGTCGGTCTCCCCGCGCAGGTACCGCTCGACGAGCTCCATCCGATCGGCAGGCATGGCCGTCATGCTCGTTCAGCCCAGCAGCAGCCGCCAGGTGGCGTAGCCGTCGTCGGCAGCGTCGCCGAGCCGGCGCCACTCGGGAGCGTCCGGCTCCCGAGTGCCTCGTCGAGCCTCTGCAGCCGCTTGCGGTCGCTGCCGGCGAATCGGTCGCGCTCGGCGAGCGGATCGGGGATCAGGCCGGTCAGGAACGCGGCGTCGCCGCTGTGCCGCTCGCGGTCGCGGGTGTCGGTCGCCCAGGCTGCGGCCTTGAGCACCAGGGCGCCGAGCGGGTCCGGCACCGGGACGGCTGCCGTCCGCCTCCCCTTCGTCACGTGCACCGGCATCGCCCGGCGCAGAGCCTGGGTGCCGCCCTCGATGCGGATCGTGTCGCCACCGACCGTGCGCAGCCGCCGGCGCGGAGGGGTGTGGTCCGGAGCGAGGACGTCGGCGCGGGCCTGGTCCCGGGCCCGGACGAAGCGGTAGACCTTGCCGGCGGCGTCCGGCTGCGGTTCGAGGTCCAGCCCCCGCACCGCGCGCACGCACCGGGCCAGCCCGGCCGCGTCGGTGAGCAGGTCGGCGAGGACGTCGACGTCCTGGCTGGCCCGCGTCGTCACCCGCCCGGCGAGCAGGCCGTGCAGCATAACCATCTGCCCGCCGACGAGCACCCAGCCGGTGGGCGGCAGCTGCTCGGCGAGGTCGAGGACGAGATCCCAGAGGATGTCCAGCGGGCCGGCCAGCGGCGGCAGCTCGACCCGCGGCTCCGGTAGCCCTGCGGCGGTCACCGGGGAAGGTCGCCCAGCGCGGCGGCGAGCAGGTCGAGGCCGGCCCGCCGGGTGCGCACGTCGGGTGACTCGGCGAGGTCGACGGCGACGACCGCGCTCGGCATGTGAGTGCGGCCGGCCAGCTGCAGCTGCTCGTACCGAGGCACGCGCACGACCAGGTTCGCCTCCCCTCGCTCGGACAGCCCGAACTCCCGGCGCAGGTCGGCGAACGTGCCGGCGGTGCAGTACACCTCGGCCGCCGCCTCGGGGGCGACGATGTCGGCGCCGACGACGGCCGCCGCGGTCAGGCCGGAGGGGACGACGCCCTCTGCGGCGAGCAGCCGCTGCCGGTAGGCCGGCAGGACCCGCAGCTCGTGGCGCTCCGCCCGGTCGCGGGATGCGGCGACCAGCTGCTCGGCGTCATAGCCGCGCACCCGCGACAGCAGCCTCGAGCGGTCAGCGGGCGGCAGCCAGTCGGCGTGCTCCCCGGAGAGCTGCCACAGCGCGGCCCACGCCGTCCGCGGGGCCAGCGCCCGTCCGGCCGTGATCGGCAGGCGAGCGCGGCTCTCCACGGTGTCCTCGTCGAGCACGAGGGTGCGGCCGACCCGGCGAGCGGCCAGCTTCCCGGCCCGGATCAGCCTGCGGACCTGCTCCGGCTCGACGTCGAGACGCTCGGCGGCCTGGTCGACGGTGAGCATGCCGATCCCCTCGTTGGCACAAACGTGTATGTGACGCTCCCTATTGTGCCAACAGGCCGGGTCGACGCTGCCCGCGGCGCGCCGCTCAACTGGTGGCGACCGTCCCGGAGTTGGGGACCAACTCGACCCAGGTGGTCCCGGGCGCCAGCATCACGGATTCGCCGTCCGCGTCGGTCAGCACCACCCGCTCACCGACGGCCGGCTTGGACCAGGTCACCTCGATCGTGTGCCCGCCGGAGGCGACGAGGGCGAGCCCGCTGCCGGTCAGGATCGTCTCCGGAACGGGGTTGCCTGCCGGATCGCGGGCTTCCGTCTGGACGACGTCGACGCGGAGCACAACGACGTTGGTGGCGCCGATCCGCGCGCCGTCCGCCTCGACCGCCGGGGTGCTCCCCTCGGCGCGCAGCCAGCGACCGTCCGCGGCGCTCCAGGTCCACCGGGGACTGCTGATCCCCGACAGCGTGAGGTCCAGCGTGGTCGTCGGCTGCCCGGCGGCGACGGCGGTGGGCTGCTCCCCCGCTGCTGCGTGGTCGAACTGGGTGCCGGGTGAGGTGCGGTGGTCGGCGTCGGCCTGGTCGAGGAGCGTCTGCGGCACCGCGTGGACGTTGTGCGGGGCCGAGCGGGCCGTCGTCCGGAAGAAGCCGTCGGCCCCGGAGTCCTGACGGAGCACCTGCAGGCCAGCGTCCTGGGCGGCGGCGACGTAGGCCGGCACGCCGCCGGAGAACGCGAGCAGCCCGCCGAGCGGCGCGGCGATCGCGGGGTCCATCGGCCGGATCGACCGCACGGGGCCGATCTCGGGCGGAAGGGTGGAGTGGTAGACGGCGACGAAACGGGTGATGCCGCCCTCGACGACCTGCTCCCACACCATGTCCGCGGCGTTCAGCCCGGTCTGCGGGCGGGCGGCGACGGAGTTCTCGATCTTCACGGCGAGCGCCGGGCGGTCGGGGATCGTGTCGGCCGGCACGCCGGTCAGCGGCCAGGTGGGCGCGGACGGCGACGTGCCGGCGAGCACCGAGTCGAGGAGCGGCAGGGCCGACACGTGCGGCTTGACCGCCGGCCACACGACGACGCCGGCGACCGCCAGCACCGCAAGCAGGAGAAGCCGGCCGGCGCGCCGAGGCCCGGAACGCCGGCGACCTCTCGCGGTCTTCCGCTTCGCCGGCCCCGCTCGCCCACCGGAGCCCTTCCTGGGCCGGGAGCGCTTGGGAGACCCGCGGCCGGCCGTCGACCGGGAGCGCGGCCGCGGTGCGGTCGACGTGGGCACGGGGGCTCCCTGACTCGGTGACGTCTTGCCCCTGCTGTATCGGCACGGTCGGCCGGACGCAGGACCTAGTGAGAGCCGAGCCGCATACAGCAACTGGACCGGCTGCTTGTGGATCGGCCTCGCCGAGTCAGCTGCCGCCGCTCAGGTCGGCGTCGGGTTCTCGAACGGCTCGACCAGCCCGGAGAGCGGAGTCGGGCCGTCGGCCCCGTCGTACACGTACTCCAGCCGGCCGTCGGTGAGCACCGGACGTCCCAGGATCGGCCGGATGCGGCGCGGCTCCGCCATCGCGGACGCCACGTCCCGATGGGCGGTGAGGTCGCGCAGGGTCGACGCGGTGGCGTTCATCATGACCAGCGACCCGTCGCGGAACCCCCGGTACGCCTCGGCTACCGGCGTCCAGGCCACCCGGTCGGCCTCGCCGCCGACGTCCCGGGTGCGCTGGCCGGCCGGGAGCGCGGCGAGGAAGAACCGCGTGTCGAACCGGCGGGTCTGCCACTCGGGGGTGACCCAGTGCGCCCAGGGACGGAGCAGGTCGGCGCGCAGCAGCAGGGAGCGTGCTCTCAGGAAGTCGCTGAGCACCAGCGTCCCCTCGATGAGTGCCAGCCGGTCGCGCTCCCAGTCCTCCCCCGTCGTGTCGGTGACCAGGGTGCCGTCCCGGTGCGCGGCGAGCAGGACGCCGGACTCCTCGAACGTCTCGCGGACGGCCGCGGAGACGAGCGCGACCGCGAGCTCGGGATCGCAGGAGAACGCCGCGGCCCACTAGGCGGGTGGCGGGCCGGCCCAGTGCTCCGCGGCCTCCCGGTCGCGGGGGTCGACCGAGCCGCCCGGGAAGACGTGCATGCTGGCGGCGAAGGCCATGGCCGGACGGCGCCGGAGCAGGTAGACCTCCGGGCCGGCCGCACCGTCGCGGAGGAGGACCACGCTGGCGGCGTCGCGGGGCTCGACGACGTCGGTCTCCCCGCGCAGGTACCGCTCGGCGAGTTCGGTGCGATCGGCTGGCATGGCCTCATGCTCGCACCGGGGCGCGGCGTTGGCGCCGTGCCCCTGACCGCGGGCGCGCCGCAGGGCTCGCCGCCCGCCGCGGCGAGGCCCTAACGTCCCGAGGAGACCTCGTCCCGGTCAACGGAGGAGCAGGCATGCGCGCGGTGCAGTACCGGACCATCGGCGGCGAGCCCGAGGTGGTCGACGTCCCGACGCCGGAACCGGGACCGGGGCAGGTCCGGCTGCGGGTGACCGCCGCGGGGCTGTGCCACTCCGACGCGTTCGTCATGAGCCTGCCGGCGGAGCAGTACGCCTACGGCCTGCCGCTGACGCTCGGGCACGAGGGGGCCGGCGTCGTGGACGCGCTGGGTTCCGGCGTGACCGGCGTCGAGGTCGGCGAGCCGGTGGCGGTGTACGGGCCGTGGGGCTGCGGGCTGTGCCACGCGTGCGCGCGCGGCGCGGAGAACTACTGCCCGCGGGCGGCGGAGCTGGGCATCGCGCCGCCGGGGCTGGGCTCCCCCGGCGCGCTGGCCGAGTACCTGGTCGTGGACGACGTCCGGCACCTGGTGCCCCTCGGCGACCTGGACCCGGTGGCCACCGTGTCGCTCACCGACGCCGGGCTGACGCCGTACCACGCGATCGCCGCCAGCCTCGGTGCGCTGCCGGCCGGGAGCACCGCCGTGGTGATCGGCGCCGGCGGGCTCGGGCACGTGGGCATCCAGATCCTGCGGGCGATCACCGGGGCCACCGTCGTCGCGCTGGACATCAGCGAGCAGAAGCTCGAACTGGCCCGCGAGGTGGGCGCGCACCACGTGCTGCTGTCGGACGCGTCCGCCGTCGGGGAGATCCGGGCGCTCACCCGCGGGGTGGGCGCGCAGGTGGTGTTCGACATGGTCGGGGCCCCGCCGACCCTGGAGATCGCCCGGAAGTCGGTCGCGCTGGACGGCGTCATCCAGATCGTCGGGATCGGCGGCGGGCTGCTCCCCACCGGCTTCTTCTCGACGCCGATGGGTGCGTCGGTGCGGGCGCCGTACTGGGGCACGCGGTCGGAGCTGATGGAGGTGCTCGACCTGGCGCGGGCCGGCGCGGTCCACGTGGAGGTGGAGCGGTACACGCTGAACCAGGCGCCGGAGGCGTACCGGAAGCTGCACGAGGGCACGATCCGCGGCCGCGCCGTCGTCGTCCCCGGAGACTGACCTCCCGGCCGCCGGAGCCCCCGGTACGGCTACGCCGACGCCGCAGTGGCCTCGCGGTGACGCACGACCGCGGTCGGCGTGCCGGGCGGGAAGTACGCCTGACGGCGTCGCGCCAGACGGTCGAGTTCCCAGGTCCACGGGATGCGGTTCGCCTTGCGCGCGTTGTGCCGGCCGCACAGGACCTGGCCGTTGGCGAGGCTCGTCGCCCCGCCGCGGCAGTGCGGGTGCACGTGATCGGCCTGCAGTCTCGCTCCGTGGTCGGGCAGCGGCCGGACAGCCAGGAGTGGTGCTCACAGCGGCGACCGGCACGCGCCAGGAGGGTCGCCCGATCGGCGCCGACGAACAGCCGCTGCGGATCCCGTCCGCGCCGTCCGTGAAGTGCCGCCCGCGCCGCCTCGACCAGGCGCAGCAGGAGCAGGAAGGTGACGAACGCAGCCGCCCACGGATGCGCTACCGCCGTATCCAGGAGGGACGACAGCAGGTCACCCTGGACGTCGGGCAGATCCGTTTCCGCCGGATCGCCCTGCCCGGTCCCGAATGTTTCCTCCACGACCTGTTCATCGAAGTCCG
Organism: Blastococcus sp. HT6-30; assembly: GCF_039729015.1. Classification (NCBI taxonomy): domain Bacteria; kingdom Bacillati; phylum Actinomycetota; class Actinomycetes; order Geodermatophilales; family Geodermatophilaceae; genus Blastococcus; species Blastococcus sp. HT6-30. The sequence continues at coordinate 2,431,127 of NZ_CP155792.1, forward strand.
CGCCGGCGACCTTGAGCCAGGAGAGGCCGATTCGCCCCAGCGGTGTACGCCGCTCCCCCGATTCGTCGGGGCCGAGGCGGACAGTTCCCATGGACGTGTGTGGCGATGACTGCAGGAGCGCGGAGACTTCGCGGACTGCACGGCGTCCGACGAACTCGGGCTCCCCACCGTGACCGGTGGGGAGCCCGAGCGCGGCTGAGCTCAGCTCACTGCAGGTCGACGGTCACTCCGCCGGAGAACGCCGAGTCGTGCAGCTCGATGGCGGTCGGCGTGGTGCCGGCCGGGACATCGAAGACGACCTTGCTGTTCAGCGTGTTGCCCGGGTTGATCTCCTCGTAGAGCGACGACGAGTCCTCGAGGTAGATGGCGGCCTCGCTGTCAGCCGAGAACTGCTGCCCCTCCGCGTTGAAGAGCTTGGCGTTGTCGCCGAAGAAGGACTGCGCCTCATTCCCGATGTTCGTGATGGTGACGTCGACGATGCAGAACTGACCCTGCGCCGTCGTGTTCATGTACTCGCTGCCGATCTCCGTAGCGCTGCAGTCCACGCCGTTCACGACGAAGTTGAACTTGCCGTCCGCAGCAGCCTCGCCGATGCCGGGGTTCCCCGCGTCTGCTTCGACGGCGTCTTCGGCGACCTCGCCGTTTGCCGGCGCGGCGGCGTCGCTTCCCGAGGCCTGACCAGCCGTGCCCGCTTCGTCCCCGCCGCCGAGGTTGGAGGCGATGGCGATCACCACGATGACAGCGAGGATGATGAACCAGACCCGCTTGTAGATCGGCTTCTTGGCCGCGGGCTGGGGCTGCTGGGGCATCTGCTCCGGCGCCGGTGCGTACGTCATGTTTTCCCCCGTAGTTCGGAAGTTGCTCTCGTTCCGAAACCTAAGCGAGGAGATACCGGCCGGGGCGCCTTGCAGTAGCCGAACAGCGCCTCGACTTCTGTCAGGTGACGACAGTTCCTGCCGCACCTGACTCGGCCGCCACAGTAGTGACGGACACGGACTCACAACTCTGCGAATTCGCCCGACGCCCCGGAGCGGAACTTGATGGGCCGTGGCTGCCGTGGTGCTGTCACGCACCACCAGAAGGCCGTCATGACGTTCCAGCTTCCCCGTTGCCTGCGCGAGGGCGACGACGCACTCGCCCTCGGGTACCTGCGGACCTACTACGGGCAGCCGTACACCGGCGCCTACTTCGACAGCTGGGCGGGTGACCGCAACGAGCCGGGCCGAATCACGGCCGATGACCTGATCGCGGTGAGCTTCCTGTCTGTGGTCGTCCCTCCGCTGGCGGCTCGGGCGCTGCTCGACACCCGCGCCGCCGAGTTCACCGCGCTGCTCGAGGCGATCGGGCCGGACAGGGACCTGGCGGACGAGACCGAGCCGATCGGCGACGACCACCCGGTTTCGGAGCTCTACCGGGCGGTCCGCGGGCTCCCCGGCGTGGGCCCGACCATCACCACCAAGCTGCTGGCGCGCAAGCGACCGCGGTTCCTCCCCATCTACGACTCCGTCGTCGCCCGGGTCAGCAGGATCGGCAACTTCCACTGGGAACCGCTCCGGCGCACGCTGCGCGAGGACGACCGCCAGGTCCACCTGCAGCTGCTGGACCTCCGCGACCGGGCCTCGGTGAACACGCCGATCTCGGCCCTCCGCGTCCTCGACGTGGTGACGTGGATGGAGGGCAAGGCAGCCGGCATCGAGCCGACCGCGCCCGAGGATGTGCTGGGTGCAGCGCTCACCGACCCCGGCGACGTCTGACCTGGCGGCAGACCGACGACGGGCGCAGCGGATACGCCGGTCGAGGGCCCACAGCGGCGCGTCGAGCACCTCGGCCGGCGCGACGTGGGCAGCGTCGTACGGGCCGACCCCGTGTGCACTTCCCACCCCCGGTCGGCCAGTGGCCCGAAGGAGGGAGCTCCTCAGCGGCAGCTCGACGAGGTCACGGTGGCCGGCGCGCCGACTCCGCGGTCACCCGCTGTCGGTGTCGCGCAGCTCGACGATCTCGTCACCGGACAGCCGGCTGCCGGTGGTGAGCACGCGGTGCTGCACGCGGTTCCACAGGGCCTCGGGACTGGGGCGCCGCGCGAGCGCCACCAGTTCTGCACGCAGGTACTCCTGCAGCGACTGACCGGCTCGGGCCGCACGCGTCACCAACTCGTCCGCGACGTCATCGGGAACGTCAGAGATCGTCATGGACACCGGCATGCAGGCAAGGTGAGGGCCGTCGCAGCAGCAATGCAGCTGATACGACGGAAGACGGTCCTCCTGACGATGGAAGACGCGCGCCGTGCCACGCCGCGGGGCGGCACAGCTCAGCGCCGCCCCGCGATGGTCCTCCTAGAACGGGGGGGGCGCGATCAAGCAGCCTCCGCCGGGAAGACGACGAGCGATCCGTCGCTGCTTCGCTCGATCTCGATCGCGACGTCAGCCTGGTGGGTCCCTATCCCGAGGCCGTCACCTAGAGCGCGAAGGCGATACGCGGTCGTGAGGAGACTGTCCACCTCCCCCTGGGTGTAGACGACGCTCAGGAACCCGCCGGAACGCTTCACTTCGCGAGTCGACAGCTGGTGAAGCACCGAGGTGATCCCGGACTCCAGTTCGTCGACGCGACGCTCATCGTCCTTCAAAGTGCGGACGAAGGTCTTGAAGGGGTGGTTGCCGCCTTCGAGTTGGGCATGCTCGACGGCCTGGAGGACCAGCACCCGGCGCTTTAGAGCAATCACCAGCCTCGCGAATTCGAGGTGCGCACGGAACGTGCCGCCGTCCTGGTCGATGCCGGGGAACGCCTTTGTGAGCGCGCTGACTTCGACCGGGCCATCCGGTAAGTCCGCCAACGCCTTCTGCCACTTCTCGAGCCGTCTGCGGGTCTGCTCCATCGACTTGCCAATCGCATGCACGGCGGAATCAAGGCCCAGAGACATGCCGAGGCGCCCCTGGTCCAGGAGGATCGAGGTGGCCTTGTCGATGGCGTCACGGCAGCCGTCGAGCTCGCTGCGCTCGGATTCGAGCTTGTCCTCGTGCAGCTGCTCGAGCAGGTCGGTGATCCGCTCGATCGACTCCTGACGCTGCTGGTCGGCATGCGCGCTGACGCCGACCGCGACGGCCATGAGGACGAGCGGCGCGGCCACTGTCAGTGCCCCGGCGCTCGCGGCCGCCACACCAGCGGTCGCAGCCGAGCCGCCCGCCGCTCCGGCAACTGCTGCCTTGCCCGCAACGGGGACGAAGGCGGCGTGCGTGGTGACTCCGGCGGAGTTGACGAGAGCGCTGCGAATGCCTCCCGAAACTCCCTTGGCTGCCATGGGCCGCACGAGCCCCTTGCCGACCTCTGCGGCGACCTTCGCCGGCACCACCATGCGGTAGAGCACCTCACCGCTCGAGGCCGCAGTCAGCGTCGGCGACGCTGACTTCCCCGTCTGCGTCACGAGCTGCGACAACTGCTTTGCGAGCGGACTCGCTGCGTGGAGCGCGATGCCGCCATTCCGCTCCCGTCGGGCCGAGATCGGATGCGCTTCCAGCGTCGCGATCGGAGCCGCGGCAAGAGTCGCCAGGGCCGTCCTCAGCTCCGTGAGACGCGCCGGCGTCATGGCCTCGTCGCCCAGCACATCGGGAACGCGCACGTCCTCGGTGGCGAGCGTCCACACCGGCACGGGGGCATTGCTCTCGACAGTCACGTACTCGTTCTCCCCAGGTTGGTCTTCCCAGCGCCGGCGACATCAGCGACAGCTGATGGCGACGTCCGTGCGCCCGATGGTCGTTCCGGTTGTCGGGTCTCTCCGTATATCGGCGGTTGTGCGAGATTCACCGCCCGCGCCCGTCTCTCTCTGCTCGACAGGCGCTGCGCCACGGCCTCGCCGCCGACGCGTCGGATCAGGTCCAGGTCCCCGCAGACGACGAGCAGGTCGCGGGCGCGGGACAGCGCGACGTAGAGCATCTCCCTGGCGCGGGCCTCGTCCCGGAAACCGTTGACGGCCAGCACGACAGCCGGCCGCTCCAGCCCCTTGAAGCCGAGAACGTGCCCGTAGAAGACGTCGTCGCCCTGCCAGTAGGTGGCCCAGTAGGCGTCCTGGCCCTCGGCCTGCCGTTCCACCTGCACCGGGTGGCGCCGGTGCGTGGTCAGCAGCGCCACCGACTCGGGCGGCCATCCCTCGTCCAGCAGCGCGTCGGCGATGTCGTCGGCCGCGCCGACGGCGTCCCCGGTCGGGCACTGGACGTACCGCACCGGCACACCGGAGGAACCACGGACCTTCATCTGCTCGGGCGCGAGGCTGGAGAAGGTGCCGGCGATCTGCTTGGTGTTGCGCAGGTTCTCGTTGAGCGGGATCGGCACCAGGTCGACGGTCGGCCGGCCCTGCCTGGCGAAGATGCGCTGCCCCTCGTCGGAGAAGACGTACAGCGAGCCCGTGTCGGGGTCGCGCAGCGCCGCCAGGACGGCGTCCCACCAGCTCTGGGCGAAGTCCTGCCCCTCGTCGATGACGATCGCGTCGAAGCGCTCACCTACTGGGAGCTCCGCCGCGAGCGACACCATCGCCGCAGGCAGGAACTCCTCCCAGTAGCCGCTGTCGTCGTCCGAGCCCGGCTCGACGCCCCAGCCGATGCCGAGGTTGTGGAAGGTGCCGACGTAGGCCGGCCGTTGCCGCTTCGGCAGCGTCTCGACGCGGCGCTTGAGGAACTCGGCCAGGCCCCGGGAGTAGCACATGACCGCGACCCGCTGCCCGTCAGCGGCGAGGCGGCGGGCCTTCTCGACGGCCAGCCAGGTCTTGCCGGAGCCGGCGCCGCCCCGGATCTCCACCCGGGAGAACGACGCCAGCAGGTCGAGGACCTTGGCCTGGTCCCGGGTGAGCAGGTCGCAAGCGGCCTCGCGCTCGGCGAGCTGCGCGAGCAGGTGCTGCTGCGGGATGAGCGTGCCGGCCAGGCAGTCGACGAGGGCCTCGACGTCCTCGGCGGTCGGCGGGTCGGGCTCGTCGCGGACCTTCTCCAGCGCGGCCCTGATTCGGGCGGCGGCGTGCGGGACGTCGGTCGCGTCGATCGCCATCCAGCGGGCGAGGCCGGGGGCCATGAAGTCCGGTGCCAGCGTGGTGGCCGGCAGCGCGACGAGGTGCGCGGACCTGGGCCGGCCGGCGGACCAGCGCGGGTGATCGGCGAGGTAACCGCACAGCAGGTACTTGCAGGCGACGGCCTGGTCGACCGGGTGGATGACGTGGTCGGTGCCGTCCCCGCCCTGCCGCCACTCCCCCCGCTGCAGCGTGACGTGGCCGCCCTTGACCTCGACGACGGCGACGCCTACGCCCGGCCAGGCGACGATGACGTCGGCCTCGCGGTCCTGCTGCCCGTCGCTCAGCCGGACGTTGCAGAAGACGGCGGCGTCGTCGGGCAGCTGGTCGCGCAGCGTCCGGACGAACAGCTCTTCGGAGGCGTGGGCGAACTGCGGGTCGTCGGGGAACAGGCGGGCGGTCACGTGCGCGCCCCGGTCACCGAGAGCGCCTCCCAGAACACCGCCTCGCTGATCACCCGGACGCCGAGCGCCCGCGCCTTGCTGGCCTTGCCCGACTGGGAGTGCGGGTCGGCGCACACGAGGACTCCGGTCTGTTTCGACACCGAGGACATCGGCCGCAGGCCGGCGTCCCGGGCGGCCTGCTCGAGTTCGTCGCGGGTGCGGCTCATGGCGCCGGTGAAGACGACCCGGTCGCCGGGCGAGAAGACTTCGGCCCGCCGGGGCAGCGAGACCTGCGCGCCGCTGCGGACGACCGACAGCGCCAGGTCGACGTCCTTGCTGCGCATGCCGAGAAGCGCCGCGACGCGCGCGAGGTCGGTCCGCTCCTCGTCGGTGACCACGCCGTCGGCGTACGCGGCGGTGGCCAGTGCCTCCAGGTAGACGCGGTGGGCGGCCGTCACGTGGTCCGGTCCGCAGCCGAGCTCGCCGGCCAGCGTGATCAGCTGGTCGGCCTCGGCGATGCTGACCAGCCGGTCCTCCAGCGCCTGGTCGAGCACGCTCAGGTACGGCGCCATGCTGGGCGGCGCGTCGTCCAGCGCGGGGAGGGCGGCGACGAGGCCGGCGAGGTAGCCGTCCCGTTCGCGGACGGCGGCGGTCGCGGCATCGCGGGGCAGCGTGCGGCAGGGCGGGCACGGGGTGTCGTCGGCGTGCGCGGTCGCGGCGGCGACCAGGTCGGTCCAGCCGCCGGCGAGGGCCTCGAAGCCGCGGTAGCTGCCGTCGTCGGCGAAGTCGACCCGGACCCCGGCCCCGGCCAGCGACCCGCCGCCGAGGTCGGAGGCGAGCATGGCGAGCATGAGCTCCGCGGTGGAGCGGGCGTCGTGGAGGGCTGCGTGGCCGTGCACGAGCGGGATGTCGAGGAAGCCGCAGAGCGCCTGGAGCGACCGGGTGCCCGAGCCGAAGAACAGCGGCGCCAGGCGCATCGTGCACAGCGTCGGCGGCAGGGCGGTCGGCAGTCCGGCGCGGGCGAACTCGCGGGCGAGGAAGCGCAGGTCGAACAGGGCGTTGTGCGCGACGAGCACCCGCCCGGCGAGCAGCGAGCGCAGGTGGGCCGCGACGTCGGCGAAGGCCGGTGCGTCGACGACGTCGCCGGCGCTGATGCCGTGCAGCCCGGTCGGGCCGACGTCGCGGCCCGGGTTGACCAGGGTCTCGAACTCGGCCTCGACCTCACCGCGGTCGTCGAGCAGGACGACGCCGATCTCCACGACCCGGTCGGTCCGTGGGGACAGACCGGTGGTCTCCACGTCGACGACGGCAACGGTCACGACGGCTCCTTCGCGCTCGCGGCCGGACGTCGACCGAGGGGTACGGGCACGGCGGACCATGGCACAGCGGAACGACGGATTCGGGAGTTTCGGGTGGAGCCGGTCCACTCGTGCCCCACCCACCCCAGGGCACCCGCGCGCGCCCCGGCTCGCTGAACGAGGCGATGTCGCAGGACATGCAGGTATCACGCGCGGTATCATCGGCCGCATGGCCATGACACTCCGCCTCGACGACCAGGAGACGGACGCCCTGCGCCGGCGGGCTGAACTGGAGGGGCGGTCGATGCAGGAGGTCGCGCGGCAGGCGGTGCGCGACTACATCGAGCGCACCAGCAAGCGTGAAGCCCTGGACCGGGTGCTCGACGCGGAGCTACCTCGCTACGCCGAAGCCCTGGAACGCCTCGGCCAGTGATCTACCTGGACCTCGACGACCTGCTGCACGTGGCGGCCCGCACCCTGGGTGAGGTGCAGGTGCGGGATGCCGGGCTGCTGGAATCCGCACTGGCGCGGCCGCGCGCCACCGCGTTCGGTGAGGACGCCTACCCTTCCCTGCACGAGAAGGTGGCGGCGCTGCTGCACTCGCTGGCCCGCTACCGGGGTCTCGGGGACGGCAACAAGCGCCTGGCGTTGGCGGGGACGATCGCCTTCTACGGTCTCAACGGCCTCCGGCTGACCCTGTCGAACGACGAGGCCTACGACCTGGTGATCGCGGTATCTGCGGGAGACCTCGACGAGGTTCAGCCGATCGCCGAGCCCCTGGCCGCAGGCACCGAGCGCTGGGCCTGACGCGCGGCGTCCCCGTGCACGGACGGCCCCCAGATCAGCCGGCCGACTGGTGGAATCGACGGAGGAGGTCGGCCGGTATCCGGCCGCGGTCACTGACGTCGATGCCCTGTGTCCGGGCCCAGGCACGGATCTCCGCCGGTGAGGCGGGCCGGGCGGGCACCGGCCGGCCCGGGGCGAAGGAGCTCTCGACGGCCTCGGTCGCACGCACCGCGCCCAGTTCGGCGAGGCAGGCACCGAGCCAGCGGTAGGTCCATTCCTGCGCCAGCGGCCGGGTCTCGCAGAAGACGACCGGCACCGAGGGGAAGCGCGCCTGGGCCTCGGCCAGCGCCTCGGCGACCCGGGCGCCGGGGGTGTGCGGCAGCTTGAACAGCCGGCTGTAGCGGTCCTCCACCACCACGGCGGCGCGCGGCAGCGCCGTCAGCTCGGCGAGGGCGTAGGTGAGCTTTCCCGACAGCAGACTGCCGGCGAGGTCCTCGAGGGTCTTCCTCTCGACGGCGGCGACCACGTTCCCGTCGAGCTCGACGGCGTAGTCCCCGGCGGCCAGCCGCCGCCGCCGGGTGGTGGCTTGCTGAGCACCGAACGCGTACGGGTACTTCTCGCCACTGTCGACCAGGATGTCGAGCACCTGGCCGTGGGCGCGGGCGGTGGGCAGGTGGACACCGGGGCGGGCCTGCTTCGTCGTCCGCGGCGACTGCCAGAAGATCATCTCGCGGCCGCGCCCCTGGGTGATGACCAGTTGCGAGCGGTTCTCGCGCGCGCGGGCGAGCACCAGGTCGATCGCGGGACCACGGCGGGAGCACGACCGGACGGCGTGCCGTTCCACGATCTCCGCGTCGTCCGGCCACGCCTCGGCCCGGTGGCAGTAGACCTTGGCCGTCCGCGGCCACGGCTCCTTGGCTTTGACGACGACGCCGGCCGGGCCGAGCGGGATGCGCACCAGGTACGGCAGCGTGGAGTCCGGGTCGGGGTTGCGCGCCACGAGCAGGTCGTCGACCACGGCTCCAGCCTGGCACGGCAGGTCGGTTCCTGGGCATCTCGACCGGTGAGCAGCGCGGTGCAGTGCGACATCGGCGGACGGCGGGGATCGGCCACACGTCCCCGATGCCGTCCCAGCAGGCCTCCCGCTGCCCCGACGCTGATCACCCGTGGGCGGGGCCCCAGCCGAGCGCGGGCCCGAGGCGGGTGGCGATGTCGGTGAGGATCTGCACGTAGTCGTCGTGCTCGAAGCTGAACGGCAGCGCGAAGACCACTTCTCGCACCTCGCGGAAGCCGGCGTGCGCGTAGAGCGCCTCGGCGATCTGCTCGGAGGTGCCGAGCAGATCGGGGCGAACAGCAGCCGACCGGGGCCCTGCGGGACGCCGACGCGCGACGAGCGGGCCTCGACGTAGGCGGCGTACCTGGCCCGCTGGTCGTCGGTGGCCGAGTCGGTGGGGATGACGACGAGGCCCTGCGAGGCGCGGGCGGCCTCCCCCGCCGGCGAGGCGGCGCGGAAGGCGCGGATCTGCCCGGCTTGGATCTCGGCGAAGTCGACGGAGCCCTCCTCCGCCTTCACCACGCTGCTGGTCAGGAAGTTCATGCCGTGCGCGCCCGCCCACTGCGCCGACCGCGTGCTGGCGCCGCCGTACCAGAGGCGGTGCTGCAGCCCGGGCGAGTGGGGCTCCACGCGGTCGGACCACTCCTCGATGCCCTCGCGGCCGCGGACGGTGCCGGCCTGCTCGCCGCGGATGAACCGGAGCAGCCGCTCGACGCGCTCGTAGCTGAGGTCCTCAGCGTCGGCGGTGTCCGGGTACAGCGACTCCTTGACGTCGTCCCAGCGCATCGGCGGGCCGACGCTGACGCCGGGGTTGAGCCGGCCGCCGGAGAGGATGTCGACGGTGGCGAGGTCCTCGGCCAGCCGCAGCGGGTTCTCCCAGCCGAGCGGGATGACGGCGGTGCCGAGCTCGATGCGGCTGGTGCGCTGCGTGGCGGCGGCGAGGACGGCGATCGGCGAGGAGATGCCGTACTGCAGGTGGCGGTGCCGGACGAAGGCGCTGTCGAAGCCCAGCTGCTCGCCGAGTGCGATGACCTCGAGGGTGGTCTCGTGACCGCGGCGGGGGTCGGCGGGGTCGAAGAGGCCGATCGTGAGGAAGCCGAGCTTCTCCAGCGGGGTTCCGGGGGCGGGCATGCTCGGCTCCTCAGGTCGACGTCGTCGTCCCATGATCACAGGGGAGCGCTGCCGGGCGGCTCGGGCGGGCGCCAGGCAGCGGGCTGGCGCGGGCGTCGTGCTTGATCCGAGGGGCTCGGCGTCACTCGCCCGCGTCGGCGAAGGCGGACACGCACCCCTCGCACGAGCCTTCGGAGGCGACGAACGACTCAGGTGCGGTAGCCCGGCGGCAGGTGCGGCACCAGCGGAAGGACCGGCGCCGGTGCGAGGCGATGGCCTCGGCCACCTCGGCGACGAGATGCGGCTGGTGCAGGACGTCGTCCCGGGTCAGGCGCGGCCCGTCACCCATCAGCGGGCCGGGGCGGTGCTCGCCCCATGACATGAGCGGCCGGGCGAGCACGAACCACGGGCCCTGCACGCCGACCGCGAGCTGCGCCGGCTCGCCGCTGACGAACCACCGCACGCCGTCCTGCCCGTCCGCCACGCCCTCCCGCCGCCATCCGGCGCCCAGCGCACGGACGAGCTCGGCGTGCCCCACATCCAGCAGCCCGGCCAGCGTCGCCTCGTCGGCGGTCGGGTCGGACTCGTTACCCCACGCCAGGTCGCAGCTGCGGCACACGAAGGCGGCCGTCTCCTCCGGCATGAGGCAGCCGCCGAGGGCAACCCGTCCGCTCTCCGCCTGCTCGAAGAGGTCGGCCCCTGGCGTCCCGTAGACCAGCGGAATCGAGTCTTCCCGCCCGCACCCGGGGCACACCCGACCTGCCTGCACACCGACCGATCCGCCCATGCCACTCCCTGCTCCGCGCCGTCCCCGTGACGGCAGGGGCGGACGATGGCAGGCGCCACCGACAGCGAGCGGCCACCCGGGCAGGCTTCCGCCGCAGCGCCACCCGTTCGGGCGACGGCACGTCCGCCCGATCCCCGGGTGACCGCCTCGGCCAGACTGCCGGTCATGGAGTTCGAGGCCTTCTACCTGCCGCTGGGCGACAACCGGTTCGCGCCCACCCGGGCAACCGAGAGCCCGTGGGACCACAGCGCCCAGCACGGCGGACCGCCGTCTGCGCTGCTGGCCCACCTCGCCGCCGACGCCGCTGGAGCAACCGGGGCGGGTTCCCGACCGGCGCGGATCAGCGTCGACTTTTTCGGCGCCATCCCCCGCCGAGAGCTCACCGTCGAGGTGTCCCCCGTCCGCCCGGGACGGCGGATCGACCTGACCGAGGCGGTGATGACCGTGGAGGGCCGCACCGTCGCCGTCGCGCGCGTGTGGTCGCTCGCCGTCGGGCCCACGCCGCCGGTGGTCACCGAGCTCAGCCCACCACCCGCCGTCCCCGACTCCTCGCCGCAGGAACTCTTCGGCCTGCCCGACTGGGGCTTCGGACAGGCCATCGACTGGCGCTACACCGCCGGGTCGCCGGAGGAGCCCGGGCCGGCCGACGTCTGGACTCGAGTGCGCCTCCCCCTGGTCGCCGGCCTGCCACTCACGGGTCTCGACCGCGCGCTCATCGCCGCCGACGCCGCCAACGGCATCTCCGTCGAGCTGCCCATCGACAGCTGGTGGTCCATCCCGCCGGGGATGACCACCCACCTGACCCGCGATCCGGACGGCGAGTGGGTGCACCTGGCCTGCCGCACGCAGATCGCCGCCGACGGCATCGGGCTGTGCCACGGCGAGCTGTCCGACGAGCGCGGCTCGATCGGCGAGGTCGCCCAGCCGCTGCTCGTGCAGGCCCGCTGACGGAGCCACGAGCCCCATCCGCGTCGCACGCCCGCGCGGCACCGCCGTCAGCGAGGATGCCTGGGTGACCCAGCGCATGCACCGCTCCCACCGCGTGGCCGGCGCGCTCGTCGGCTCCGCCGTCGGCGACGCCCTCGGCGCCCCGTTCGAGTTCGGCCCGCCCGGGCAGTTCTCCACCCGCTTCCCGGTGCCGGCGCGTGGCTCGAAGACGGAGATGTGCGGAGGCGGCTCGCTGAACTGGGAGCCGGGCGAGTTCACCGACGACACCCAGATGGCGCTGCTCGTGGCCACCTCGCTGGTGGAGCGCGGCGCACTCGACGAGGCCGACCTCTTCGACCGGTTCCGGACGTGGGCGGCGGCCGGGCCGCCGGACATCGGCAACCAGACCCGCGCCGTCCTCGGCTCCGGCCGGCCGTGGGACGTCGCCGCGGCCGAGCACTTCACCCGCTCCGGGCACGCGGCCGGCAACGGCTCATTGATGCGGACGACGCCGGCCGCCATCCGGTTCTCGCGTGACGGTCGTGAGGCGGCCATGGACGCCGCCCGCCGCATCTCGGCGCTGACCCACGGCGACCCGTCGGCCGGCGAGGGCTGCGCGATCTTCCACGAGCTGATGCGCGTGGCACTGGACGGCGGCGATCCGCTGGCGGCGATCCCGACGGCGCTTCAGGCGGTGCTGTCCGAGCACCGTGAGCGGTGGGCTGCGGTGCTGACCTCGGACTGGACGCCTGACCAGGCCACCGAGTCGAACGGCGCGGTGTGGCCGACGCTCGGCCAGGCGGTGTGGGCCCTCCGGCACGGGCGGGACTTCGCCGAGGTGCTGCGCCTGGTCATCGACCTCGGCGGGGACACCGACACGGTCGCGTGCGTCGCCGGCGGGCTGGCCGGGGCGGTCTTCGGGATGGGCGGCATCCCGAGCCGGTGGGCGTCGGTGGTACACGGCCAGGTGCCCGGCCACGGCGACAAGGTATGGCGCCTGCCCGACCTGCAGCAGCTCGCCGCCTCGCTCGACGGCGGCGTGCAGCAGAACTACGACCCAGGCGTCATCCCGCGGATCGGCCCGACCGAGGTCCTGCCCGGCATCTGGGCCGGCAACCTCGACGGCGCCCGGTACAGCGACGACGACTTCGCCGTCATCTCGCTGTGCCGGCTCGGCGAGCCGTTCCCGCACCCGGTGCACCGGATGGCCTACATCGCCGACAACGACCACAACGCCGACCTCGACGTCATGCTCGCCGACGTCCTGGACGACATGAAGGCACTGCGCCACGAGGGGCACCGACTGCTCGTGCACTGCCACGGCGGCGCCTCCCGGACGGGGCTGGTGCTGCGCGGCTGGCTCGTGCGCGAGAAGAGGATGTCGGTCGAGGAGGCGACGGCGCACGTCGCCGAACGCTGGCCACACCTCGGCCTGTGGAACGCCAGCTTCACTGCAGCGCTCGAACGCATAAGGCCCGGAGCTACCTGACCGCCGCAGAGCGGTCAGCACGTCGCCAGGCACCGAAGGGGCTCACGGCCGCCAGTCACGGCGCCGTGGCGAAGGCCCCGTCGCCAGCAGCGCGATTCTCTGCCGGGTCCAGGTCCAACGCCACGTTGTCCTCGAAGGTGCGAAGTTGCAGGTCGTCGAGGACATCGCCAGGCACCGGCTGCGCCGGGACGGGACTCCGCGAGGACGGCTCCGTGTGGACGCCTGCCGCGTCCACGTCCCGGGCCGTGACATCTCCAGCAAGCTGTTCGTCTCGCCACCGACGCATGCCTTCGGCGGTGACTTCCAGCTGGGCGTCGAGGACCAGACCAGTGGCCTTCGACTCGGCTTCCAGCGTCCGCGCCGCGCGGGCCTCCGCGGCAGCCAGGGCGGAGCGGGCCAGGGTTTCGGCCTCCTCGTACTCGGTCTGCATGCGCAGTCGCACACGTGACTCGGCCTTCTGCTCGTGCAGCACCAGCAGCCGGTCGTAGAGCGACGGCGGCGCGAGCGCGAGCATCGTCTTGAAGATGATCGGCAAGCACTCGATGGCCGTCATGAACAGGAAGAGCAGCAGGTGGGCGGTGGCCAGCATCGGGTCGTCGTCCTGGATGCGCTCCAACGCGCTGAGCCGGGCGAGGATGCCGTCGCTGTTGTCGACAGCGGCGTCGTGCGCCGTGATCTCGTCGCGCCGCGCATCCTCCGCGTCACGGACCTCCTGCTGCAGCGTCTCCAGCCGCTGGCTTTGGTCGATCGAGGTCTGCGCCTCCTGCGCCTCCAACTGCGCCCGCACCTGGGCTTGGGTGTCCCCGAGCTGCTGGGTCAGCGACTCCCGCTCGGCACCCAGCCGGTCCCGATCCGCCATCCTGGCCGCGGTGGCCGGGCCCATGCCTGCGTCGCCAGTACCGCAGGTGCCGTCGGCCTCGCACAGCAGCGCGGTGACGGCCGCGTTGTACTGGGTAGTGATGTCGTCCAGGCGAGCCTGCACGTCGGCGACGACGGGGTGCTGTGCGATGTCGTCCTCGGAGACGCCGTCCGCCAGATCAGCCTGGAGCTGCTCGATCTCCTGCTCCTTGGCCGGTATCTCGGAGTATCGGCTGTCCGCCTCCAGCTTCCGGTTGAACTCGTCCTCGTTCTCAGCCGCCATCACCCGGATCTCAGCGCTGATCTCCGAGCCGAACACGGCCAGCGTCAACGGCGTCGACACCACCGCGCCGATGAGGACCGCGAGGAGGACGCGAGGCAGCGCCATCCCGATGGTTCCCCACTTGGTCTCCAATCGCGGGGTCGAGACGACGAGCCAACGGTCCAGATTGAGGATCACGAGCCCCCAGGCCAGACCGCCGATGGCGGCAAGGTCGACAGGGACGTGCAGCGCCAGGTAGAGGGCGTACGTGGCCGACACCGCCGCGATGGCAGCGACGGAGACCAGTACGGCCCCCATGGCGACCTGCTTGGTGCGCTCCTTCGGCGCCTCCCGCAGGATGTCGCGGTTGGCGCCGGAGACCGTGAGCAGGCCCTCGCTGACAAATCGCCGGTTGACCCGGCGCGCTCCCCGACCGAGCCATGATCGCGCTCGCGCGAGCGCCGTCCGGATGGTCACTTGCCCTCCTCCCCCGTCGAGGGACGAGCCCGCCGGATGCCGTCGACCACCGAGGCCGGCATGGTGGCGAGGCGCGGAGGCGCGCCGATCAGCCGCGGCGGTGCGGCGAGGCTCGGGCGCACGCTGTCCTGCGTCTGCCAGAAGTCGTCGAGACGACGGGTCACCTGTGGCGCTGCCCCGACGTGGGCCGCGACATCCGCCCGCAGGGACACGATGGGCGGCGAGTCGACGGTGGGCAGGTCCAGCTGCGGCATCGACATCGCCACGACGGACGCGGTGGCCACCGGCGTCGACCCGTGGCGGTTGCTGCCGACGACCGGGATCCGGCGAGTGGTGTCGACCCGGACGAGCGCCTCACCGCAGGACGGGTTCCCGGGGCGACCGTCGATCTCAACGACCCGGGCGCCCTCGAAGCACCACGTCACGCTGACGTCCGAGCCGGGGCGCACGAGCGTGTGGCTGGTCGACAAGGCCCGCAGGACGGGCGCCCGCACGCCGTCCGGGTCGACGTCCAGGGGAACGCCGTGGCGGCACGTGATGGTCTTCGGCTCGTCCGCCAGCTCCGGCGCCTGCTCCCGCATGCCCTGCTGGGCGTCCGCCTCGCGCCAGTCGCGGAGCCACCGGTCCGTCCAGGGCAGGTCCAGCGAGCCGCCGGACGAGCCTCCGCCCGAGTTGGGCTTCCGGGCGGCGGGGACACGGTTTCGCCAGCCCTTGGCACGCAACCAGGCGAGGAGCAGGAGGACGACGAAGGACCACAGGAATGCCTCGGCCACGTCCTCGAGGAAGCCGATGACGCGATCGGCCTCGAGACTGCCACTCCACTCGGTGTTGTTGCTCAGCGCGACGACGCCTGCGAAGAGCATGACCAGCGCCCAGCCGATCACCAACGGATCACGGCGCAGTGGTTCCCGGAACATGTATCCCCCCGTATGCGGTCTTGCCGCACGTACATGCCGACCCGGCCCAAAGGGACGAATGCGGATATCAGCTCCGGATCTTGTTACCGTGCGTGGCCGCCGAGGTCACTAGTCGTCACTCGATGGTGCGATGGGGCCGTTCCTCCGGCCGAGGCAGCCGCACAGTCGATAATTGTCGGCGGGGGGGGGGCGCCGTCCGCCGTCGCGCCGAGACGCTGGAGCTGTGGCTGGGCGGCGAATATTCGGCCGCAGTAACCCGAGAGCCGGGCACGGACACGTTCGGGGTCGCCCGCCTCCGGGCGTTGGCACTGGGCTGCTACGCGAAGTGCGACGATCCGTACGCGGGGCGCGCAGTCATCCAGACGGCCTCCGCCCGAATGACCGTGCCAGCAGACGTGGCGTCGATTGTCACCCATTCGGGTCATCGCCGAGGTCGTGCAGCCCCCCTGTCGCACCGCTGTGGTGCCCTTCGAGTTCCGCGCACGGAGGAGGTCAGGTGGCCAGGTCGATCGGCGATTGGTATGCGGAGCACGCGCGCGACTTGCCCGATGACTCACCGGACGACGAGCTCGTCGAACGCCAAGCCCCGTGGGATCTCCAGTCTTCGCGGCTGTCGACGCCCCGATCAACTCGCCGCAACGCCGGGCTGACCGAAAGGTCGGCCTGGACGTCGAGGTCCCGCACCAGAAGCGGCCGAAACTCAGCCGCTGGCACCCTAACTGGGCGTGCGGACGCGGCGTCGGCTCGTGGTGCCGGGAGCCCGGTTTCGAAGGGTTTGCGCAAGAGGATCCTGGCCGCCGCACGTCTCAACGCCACAGCCGATGCCAAGAGCCTCGCAGCCTCGCTCACGAGGGCAGGCACCCCGGTCAGCCCGGCTCAGGTGAAAGCTGTCATCGGGAGGCCACTCCCCGCGGCCGGCAACCATGCCCACGCGCCGCAAGCGCGGCCGGTCACTCGAACGGTCGCTTCAGAGGTCCGGCGTGCCGCGCATGCGAAGCCGAGGATCGGCCACAAGAAGCTGGCCGCTCTGCTGCGGGCCCGAGGGATCGACGTCACCGAGGCTCAGGTGGCCCAGGTCCTCCGACGGCGTGAGACGCCCGCCGCAGGGGGCCGACCAGCAACGAGGCTCAGCCAGCCCGCCCTGGTAATCAAGGTAACCGCGGGCGCACAGACGAGCCGGACAGTGCACGAGACACCGCTGTGCCAGTCCTGTGGGGTGCGCCTGAGCATCTACGGCACCTGCCGCTGCTCGTGACAGCCCCCCGACGCCCGTTGGGCCATCGCGGGCGGTGATGCCCGGGTTTGCATATCCCCCTCCGTTTTCCGGGGCTCACCAGGCCGGCCGCGGCACCTGTACTAGGCACCCCGGGCGGGTGATGTCGACGGTGCAGATCTGGTCAGGACGTGGTCGAGTCGACGGGTCAATACACCGTCGAGTTCGGTCGAACCAGAAGCGTCAGAGGCGCCGTTCGATGAGTGATCGGCCAAGCGCACGAAGCGTCCTCTCCTGTCCTCACAGCCACGGTTCATGCGGCTACCCCCGAGCGTCCGGCCCAGCTCGGCGACCCTGGCAGCAAAGCGCACTGCTGGGCTCCCTCAAGAGGGACGGGCGACGAGCAAGGTCATCGACGCGAAGCCCAGGCCGACGAAGTGGGCGCCAAAGCGGTCGTCCAGATGCGAACGACCGCGGGCAGCTGGGCACCGTTCCGCACGTTGATGGCGCCGAGCCACCCGATGATCGCGAGCGCCTCAGCCTGGCTCCGACAGCTCACCGGGCGATCCGCGCGACAGGTCCGGTCGGCAGCTGGACTTGGCCTTTCTCCGACGCGGGCCGCGACGGCGTCAGGCCAAAGATCACCGGACCACAGGGCGCCAGTGGGCCGGATCCGGGGCTCCACGAATAATCGATCAGCACGAGGTTGCCGTGCCACCCGCCGACGAGAACGCTGTGCGGGTCGCGAGCGTCAATTGGGCCTCGGTACGCGGGTACTGCTCGACGAGACGCCACCGGCGAGGGCACCGGCTCGTCGCTCAACCAGAGAACGGGCGGCGCACCGCTCTGCGCCCACCGGTCAGCGATCCAGCGACCGGGACTCAGACGTGAGCCGGGTGGAACTGGACGATGCGGTCGGTGCTGTTGACGGACCGCCCATTCATGGCTCGCATCCGGGCCCCCGCATGCCTCGGCTGCTGCTAGCTCCATCCTGCCGCTGCCGCCGACGAAGCTACCGCACGCCCGCTCATTCGGTGGCCCTAAGAAGCCGGTCGTCATTACGCCCGGGCAACCAGCCAAACCGGCCCGCCTCACCCAGCCAGTTCCTTAACATCAACTCGACTGGCGATGCGTCTTGCTGGAGGAAGGGAAGGCCCCACTCAAGATCCTCGGGAAAGAGCTCCAATCGCGCGCTTTCCCAGCGAGTCGCCGCGTGTTGGTCCAGGGGCATCCTTACTGCCAGGACGTCCGCCCGCACTGTCGCTACGGCGGACAGTTTCTCCTCGTCGCCGAGGCCAGCAACGACAAGGCGCCAGGCGGGGTCAACCAGGCTCACCTCGTACTCGTTACGGCTGAGATAGACGACCAGGCGGCCGCGTCTGGTGGTGGCTTTCACTTCCAGGTGCCACGACCGCGGCCCATCTGAGACAACTATGTCGTAACCAAGACCGTCGTCCTCGAGAGACACATGGCTGGTGCAACCGGGCCACTGCCTCTCGAGCAGCTCAACGAGCAGCCGCTCCCCCGCGGCGCCGATGGTTGCCCGCCGCTCAAGGTCAACCTTTCGCTGCGCCTGCGACACAGCCAGGAACGCGTCATCCGCTGCGAGATCGAGACTGACGACCAAGGCTTGCGCGTCCTGCGGAAGCTCAGTTGCGTCGGCGATGAGGACGTCAGCGTCAGGAAGCCACGCCGGTCGCGCCCGCTCAAGACTCCGCTGAAACAAGAGCCGCATCACTTGACTGTGTGGCAGCCGCCGCATTCGAGGATTGAGAGCGAGGTTAGACCCATCCCGAACGACGCCACCGATGAGCTGTAGCCAGTCGAGTGCAGCGGCGTACTGAGTTGGGGTCAGATCCGCGTACGCTGCATCCGCCCTGATAATCGCCCAGGCCTGCGACAGCGAGGAGCGACCAAGCAACTGCCACCATCTGACAGCGGCACGGACGACGCCGTCAGGTGGAAGCGCGGACATTGAGGTGTTCGAGCAGCGCGCGGATATCCGCGACATCCATGCCGGCCGAAGCGCTGGGCGCTTCATCCAGGTCGGCGAGCGCGAGGACTGCGTCATCGTCCAGCACCGTGCCCAAGAAATGTACCTTGGCTGCGAGTCGCTGCTCGACCAGCTCGTCGATCGTTTCGTTGGCGACAAGCACGGTGATTGTCGTCATCACGTCCGGGGACAAGCCAAGACGGTGGATGCGGTCCAAGCTTTGAAGGAAGCGCCCCGCCGCAAAGTCCCGATCGACATAGACGGCGTCATGGCAGACGTGGTGAAGACTGATTCCCTCGCCGAGGGTGGCCGGATTCGAGAGCAGGACCATGCAGTCCGAATCCTCACGAAAACGCTGCAGCTGTTCCGGCCGATCATCGGAGCCGCCGTGCACTATCGACGGCTGAAATCTGTCCAGCAACCGCTCCAGGGACTTGAGGTTGCGAACAAAGGTCGACCAGACAAGCGTCTTGCGCCCGGCAGCTGCGTTCTCTGCCACGATGGCGAGTACCTCGCGGTACTTCGGCGACATCTCGTAGTGAGGAAGGTCCCGCATCAGCTCTCCGAGGGTGGAGTTCGCCGGCGGCTGCAGCGGTGGCACCCGATAAGGCAAGGGCTCGTGCGGGCTCGCCCCGGCGGCTAGCAGGGCCGGAGTCGTCGCGGCCATCATGAGGTACATGAGAACGCGGCCCAGCGCCTCGACGTCTGAGGGATCGCCACTCCAGCGGCCCGACATCTCGCCTCGCAGAGCGTCGTAAAGGTCCCGGTGCAGCGGGGGGAGTTTGAGCCTTCGGACGGTGGTCGTGACGGGCGGAAGCTGCAGCTCGCTCTTCGTGGTGCGCACGAACAGAGGTCTCAGCATTTTGCTGGCGGTTCGCAAGTCGTTGCCGGCGATCGCACGCGTAACAGCCGCCCGCCCTTGACCGGGCCAGACAAAGGAGAAGAGGTTCTCGAGGTCCTTCGATCCGTTCGGGGCAGGGGTCCCGCTGAGTATTAGCCGGGCGGTGGCATGGGGCCCAAGGGCAAGGCACGCGGCGCCCCAGGCCCCGGCGGGGCCCAGCTTCATGCGGTGCGCCTCGTCGAGGATCAGCATTGCTGGCCGCGCCTGAAGCCACTGAATCAAAGCTGGCCGCGCGTCAGGCAACCGCTCATAGTTCACCAGCAGGACATCCGCCCCTAAGACGCCTTCTTCGCCGTGCCGAGCGACGACTAGTGGCGCGTCGGGGAAGCACTCCACCGCCTCGAATTGCCAACTCTCGAAAGCAGACTTGGGGCACACCACGAGCAAGCGATCGACCTCCCCCCGTCGTCGGCGAGCGACGAATGCGGCAAGGCTTACGCGAGTCTTACCAGCGCCGGGAACGCTGAAATTGGCGCCGTGGCTAAGCTGAAGCAGGTTGGCCAGGTCTCGCTGCTGGAAATTAGTGAGCGATGCGCCCCAGGCAGTACCTAGATCGACCGGCTCCGCATGTTCACCGACGCGTTGGCGGTTTTTGAGCCGATCGTTGATGACCTCTGCGTCGACGACGTTCCCCTCGACCAGGGCAAGCAGCTCCGGCTGCCATTGGACATCGTCATCAGGCCACCGTGCCAGCTCCTGCAGATTGACCAGAAGATCATCCAGGTCCACGTCAAAGGCTTGGCTATGATCGCTGTGACTGCTGACGAAGCAGCTCCGCAACGCGCGCAGCGAGGCGACACTCTTCGAATCAGCCGAAACCTCGACACGGCCAGCCTGCGAGGAAAACCGCAGATTCAGCACCGGGTCAGTCAGTCATCCGCGGTAGCGACGCTTGCGCCCTCAGCCAGGCAACGCCCTCGCCCTGTCCCTCTGCCGCCGGGCCAATCATTCGCGCCAGCTGAGTCAGGTGCTTTCGCAGCTCGACCAGGCTGTCGTCAAGGTCCTCGGCCCTAAAGTCGCTGGTCGCTTTGGCTTGCGCCACGGCCTGCAGGAGCTGCCCGAGGTCTTCATTCGCGTCCGAAAGGCGATCCGCAGCTGCGAAGCGCCGCTTGATAACACGGCTCTGCTTGCCCGCCTTGTCCAGGGCCGGTTCCAGCGCCGCCGTGATTTCTTGCAGCTTTGCGTCGGCGCTCGCAACAGCCTGGGGAGAAGCGGACTGTGCCGAAACTTCGACGGCCTTCGCACGGAGGACTTCCGTGGTCAGCTCGCGGAGCTGCTCGACTCGCTGACTAGGCCCTGCGACCGAGATCTTAGTGCCGGGGATCTTCACTGCTGCAGCCGCGACCGTCTTCGCCGGCGGAAGCGCGTCCTTCATGAAGCGTTCCGCGAAGTCGGGCTCGATGAGCCTGAGGTCGGTCTTCGACTTCCCCAGCGCAAGAGCAAGGAGGCGCTGCTCTCGGAGAGCCTCTGCCTCCTCAGGTGACTTGGACTTCAGCGCAGAATACGCCCTGTGCAGCTCCTCAAGCTTTCCCTGATGCGTCTCAAAATCGACGAGCCGCATGGACAGCTTAGTGCCCGCCGCATCCTCGGACTGGCTCCGCTCGATGGCCTCCTGGATGAACTGGAGAATCCAGCGCGACCGCTCGAACG
This sequence comes from Blastococcus sp. HT6-30, assembly GCF_039729015.1. Classification (NCBI taxonomy): domain Bacteria; kingdom Bacillati; phylum Actinomycetota; class Actinomycetes; order Geodermatophilales; family Geodermatophilaceae; genus Blastococcus; species Blastococcus sp. HT6-30. Next base: position 2,452,279 of record NZ_CP155792.1, read on the forward strand.
TTGACGCTTTGATACGGAAGTCGCGCTGGATCTCGGCGGGCGGCCGCGCCGCATTGACACGCTCATCGATCGCCAGCAGGAAGTTGACGAAAGAGTAGTCGCGCTTGTGATCTCTCCGTAGCTGAAGAGAAAGCTCTATCGACTCAAGGTCGTCAAGCCCTGCATCCGCGGGGAGAACCCCGACACGGATGTGCTCCTGGCCGAGCTCACGCAACGCTGCGCAACGAGTGTTGGCGTTGATAAGTACGCCCTCGCGCGTGATGATTCCCGGGTCATTCTGGCCGTGCTGACGAATGTCTTCCTTCAACGCTTCGAAAGATGGATCGGTCTTCTGGGGGTCAGTGGGATCCCCTTTGAGGAGATGACCGAGATAGTCCTGAGCGACCGGGCCGAAAGGATTTTCGTCCAGCTCCCGGTCTCTCTTTGGGTCGAGCGATCGCTGGGCGCGGATGCGATGAGTGGCCGGGTTATAGCTCAGAACGTTGACCGGCATAGTAATCACGGGAATCGAGCGCGGCTGCCCGCGCCATTCGATCGTCACCGACTCCTGCACGCCCTGCAGCTCTTCCAGGGCGCCGAGGCGCTTCTCGACGATCGCACGCACGTCGGCGGCGTTGGGCGGAACCAGCACGGTCATCTGCTCTCCATCGGTCAGGGCCTTGAGGCCTTCCTACACGGCAGGACAGCGGCGTCTAAGTAGGCGCACGGAGGTTCCCTCTTCGGGACTAGATCCGGCCAACCTTCGAGTGGCATCCCCGAACTTCTTCAGGTCGCAGCGCATGATCAGCCCCATGGAGCTGCCTGACTGGAGAACGTCGACCAAGGGGACGCGTGTGCGCGCAGCCCTGTGGCTTTGCACTGAGGTGAGGGAAGGAGGCACCTTCACTAAGGCGCAGCTGCGCGAGGCCTTCCCCGGTGTCGAGCAGATCGATCGCCGAATGCGCGACCTACGCGCCGAGGGGTGGGTCCTGGCGACCTACCGGGAAGATCGGTCTCTCAGCCAGGACGAGCTGCGGCTTGTCCAGGTTGGCGGTGCCGTATGGGATCCGAGCTACCGATCGAAGGTCCAGAACTCGGTCAGCGACAAGGAGCGGCAGCAGATCTTCGCTGCCGACGACTATATGTGCGTCTACTGTGGCGTTAGCGGTGGCGAGAGTTTCGTGGACGACCCGCTGCGCGCAGCCAAGTTGACGCTGTCGCGAGTCTCGTCCACGGACGGACAGACGACCCGGCTCGCCACCTGCTGCGACCGTTGCCATGTCGCTACCCGCGACGACGCTCCGGCCACCGACCTCAGTGCGGCGATTGAGGAGTTGTCCGATGAGCAGCGCACGCGCCTGCTGCACTGGATCCGCACAGGCAGTCGACCAGTTGCCCTGGAGGAACAGCTGTGGGCTAGGTACCGGCGCCTGCCCCATGCCGTGCGACTGGATGTCCGGCAGCAGCTCGAGTCCATGGGGTGAGGGTCTCGGACTGGCCAGTCACCCACCCGAAGTGGCGTCGGCCTTGCGCCTCCGGGGAATGACCGGCGCCGGGACTACGGGGTCGCTGGGTTCAGCGAGTCGCCAATAGCCGCCCGCGATCTCGGCTGCGTCGAAGTCATTGGACGGTTCGCACGGAACCACGCGCGCGGACACGAACTCGCCCTTCTGCGGTGTCGGCAGACCTAGGTCGCGGGCGACCACCGGGTCGTCCCCCTGATGTCCGAGGACCAAGATGCCTTCGGGTTGTAGATGCGTACGGGCGCCGCCGTTGCCGCGTGCCCGCTTCATGAAGTCGTCCTGCTGAGCGACGGTGGCGAGTTCGGCCCGTCGGATCACCCGTCGCTGGACGGAGCGGAAGAGCTCGTTAACTTTAGCCTGGCCATGCTGAGCACCGGACGAGGCCCGCGCGTGGAAAATGCGGTCCCGGGTGGAGTGGTCAAGCTCGAGAAAGAGGTTCGGCGCAAGGTATCCATGCTCCGACCACAGCCAGCGAACGCAGAGCCGGCCTGCCGCGGACAGCACGCCCTTCGCATCCCTGTTCCGACCGGGATTCATCAGGGCCTCATGAACGCGGACGAGCCCGGCCATCCAGCGACTGCTCGCGTCGTCGGCCGACACCACGAGCGCGAGGTGCCCGATGACCTCCGGGGGCAGCGTCCAGCCGCCCTCTCTCATGGAGTACTTGCAGTCGACCTGCACTCCTGCGATGCGGTAATCCGTGACGTCGCCGCCTCCGAACCGGAAGCGACGCTGCAGGTTGATCTCGACCAGCGTCCCCATGTGGGTCTTTTCGGTCTTGAAGAGCTGCTCGAAGCTCCAGCGACCAGTGTGCTGTCCGTCGTAGAGCTGGTCGAATGTATCCCTCAGAACCTCGGCCACCACGTCGCCGGTGGGGTCGAGGCGGAGCAGCTCGTCCTCGACGGCATCCAGCTCTCTGTCCTCACCGCGGCCCATTGCGTAGATCTGTTCATCCGGCACGACGACGGAACGTAGCCGGCCGCTAACCAGCCATCGGGACGATCACCCGTGAACTAGCAGCGCCGCCCGCGGGGTCCAGATGGGGGTCCTCGGTGAACACGACATGTCCCCCGTGAGGGCAGCTGGGCTCAGCTGATTCGCGACCGGCCCGCCCGATTGGCGAACACATCGTGCCGCTCATGGTCCGGCTGGCCGATGAACGCCTTGAACTCCCCGAGGCGGTACGCGGGTCCTGACTTCGTTTCCTTCATCTCGATGTCGAAATCCCGGCTCAAGTGTGCGATTCGCCGCTCAAGCTTGATGGCGTCGTAGGGCACCGTCAGTCGGCCAAGGATGGCGGACGGGGTGAGGAACTCTTCCGCCTCCTTGAGCACGCGATACACCGGATCGTGCAGGGTTGGGCTCGCGAGCTCTGGCATGTCATGGGGCTCGTCGGCGTGCTCTAGTGCCCGCATGATCGAGCGCCCGACCGCCTCTGCCAGCGGGGGCGGGAAAGCGTTCCCCACCTGGCGGTACTGAGCCGTTTTCCGCCCGGCCAGTCTCCAACCCCATGCGTCATCCCAGCCCTGCAGCCGGGCGACCATCTGAACCGTTAGCTTAGGAAGCTTGATGTCCGGATGCGGGTGGTCTGGCCCGGGAGCCTCATTCGCCACACCGAGTCCGTCCACGCCTAGCTCGCGCCAGGCCCGCTTAGCTCGCGTGGGCCCAAGGTCAGCGCCGCCGTGCTTCTTACTACCACCGACCAAGGTAGGAGCAATGTCGTTCGCCAGCTGCACCCAGGCATCGACGTGCGGCCATCCGTTCGCCCCCATCAGATCACGCAAGGTCTCGCCAACGGTCCGCTGAAGTGACGACTGCTCGGGCCACCTGAAGTAGCTGGCGTCCTCCTCCTTCAGGGCGACTAGGACGAAGCGCGGGCGCAGCTGAGCCACACCGAAGCTCGAGGCGTGGAGCAGGCGCCAATCGCCTACGTAGCCGGCCGAGGCCAAGCGGTCCAGGACGTGCTGCCGGTAGGCGGCGAACCGGGGCATGGACAGCCCCCGAACGTTCTCGAGCAGCAACGCACGCGGCTTCACCTCATTGATGCAAAGCTCGACGGCCCAGGCGAAGAGGTCGCGCTCATCGCTGGCCCCCAGCTGCTTGCCGGCGATGGAGAAGGGCGGGCAGGGGACTCCGCCCGCGAGCAACGCCACGCCCTCGTAGTCGGCGGGTGTCCATAGGTTGCGGTCCGCCACGTCTCCCTGGACGACCTTCCAGTCGGGTCGGTTCTGACGGAGGGTCTCGCAGGCGAAGCCATCCAGCTCGACCGCAAGGGCGTGTTCGAAGCCCGCGCGCTCGAGCCCGATCGCCTGCCCTCCGGCGCCAGCGCAGATCTCCACGACCTCGAACATCACGAACGCCCCCCCTGTACGTACACACACGATCGAAGGGAACGCGTGGGACATGAGGACCATCCTCCCCCACGAGCCCACGCCCTCCCAGTACCGACGTCATACCGTGTGCCAGTGACATCTCCAGACTCTGGAGCCACAGGTGGCAGGCGGCAGCCGGCACCCATCACTGCGGGACGCGCCCGGAACCTAGCAGCCATCCGTCGGACCAACACGAAGCCCGAGGTCGCACTGCGTTCCCTCCTGCACCGCCGCGGGCGACGGTTTCGCAAGGACTATCGACTGGACCTGCCGGACGCCCGGGTACGCCCCGACGTCGTCTTCACGAAGTCGCGCCTGGCCGTGTTCGTCGATGGTTGCTTCTGGCACGTCTGTCCGGAACACGGACGCCAGCCGACGCATAATGAGTGGTACTGGACACCCAAGCTGCGCCGCAATGTTGAGCGGGATCGACAGGCAGATGCGGCCCTAGCGGCGGCCGGTTGGCGCGTTGTCCGCCTATGGGAGCACGTCACGCCGGAAGCGGGCGCCGCCATCGTAGAGGCTGCTTTGGACCACGATCATGAACCGCCCCCTGAGGCAGCGGCGCCCACGGCAACCAGAAGCCAGTAGTCTGACCGCCGCCGATGTGGCACGGTGACTTGAGTCTCTTCTGGCGCGATCGCGGCTACAGGCGCCAGGGGCATCAAGGGCCGCCGTTCAGGCGGAGATCAACGCTGTTCATCGACGAATGTCCGGCCCCACTGTGAATGAGCAAGGTCTCGGCGTGTCAGGCGACGCATCAACGTTCTCCCAGGGGGCGGTGATTAAGCTGCTCGACTAGCGGCAGCCAGCGTTGCCGGGAGCTAGGGCGCCTCAGGCCTGATTGCTCACCATTGATCCGGGCAGCCGGCGTTAGGGGTGGTTATGCAGCCTGTCTTCGACGAGTTGCCGATCGACGACTTGCGGTTCGATGCCGACAATCCTCGAATGCCGACCCACCTGGACGGGAAGGACGTAACCGCCGTCTTGAGCTTCATGCTTGAGGACGCCGGCCTCCTCGATCTCATGCGTTCCATTTCCAGTCAAGGATTCTTTCCGGGGGAACCTCTACTAGTCAGTTCGGCCACTGAAGACACCTACACGGTTGTCGAGGGAAATCGGCGGCTCGCGGCGAGCATCCTCCTCAACAACCCTGATCTCGCACCTACGCGCAAGACCGCCGTCAAAGCAGTCGCCGAGTCAGGACAAGTCCCCGGAACCCTACCGGTTCTGATTTTTCCAGAGCGAGCCGACATCTTGAAGCATCTCGGGTATCGCCACGTTACCGGAATCAAGGAGTGGGACCCGCTGGCGAAGGCGCGGTTCCTACGCCAACGTTACGAGGGAGAGACCGGCTCGCCACAGGACAGGTTTAAGGCCCTGGCGAGGAGCATCGGAAGCCGTAGCGATTATGTTGCCCGCTTGCTCACAGCACTAGCGCTCTACAACAGAACTCAGGACAACGAATACTACGGTATCCGTGAATTAGGAGAAGACGACGTCGACTTTTCACTCTTCCCTTCGGCGCTCGCCTACAGCAACATCGTTGAGTTCCTTGGCTTAAGCTCTTCACGAGACATCGAGCTTAATGGGCTAGTGGACGACAGCTTGCGATCATTGGCCCGTTGGATATTTGAAGAGGGGCCGTCTGGCAGGACTATCCTCGGCGAGTCTAGGAACATCCGGATTCTGTCAGAGGTCGTGGCTTCACCCCGAGCGCTCGCAGCTTTAAAAGGCGGAGCGACCTTGGACGAGGCTTCGCGGATGGGCGGCGCAGCCTCGGAGGCATTCCGTGCGGCGGTGGGAATCAGTCGGGAGAACCTAGAACTCGCGGCCGAATACCTTCGCGACGCGGACGACTTGACTGAGGCCGACGTCGAGTCTGTGGACAGGGTGCGGCGCTTGAGCCTTGAGGTACGGAACGCCGTCCGAACCGTCGTCGAGGGCGACGAATAGTGGCGATCATTGGCGACCTCTCGAAAGATCCGGGATCACCACAGTTGCATCGATGGGCGGATTGGGCCGAACTGCTATGCCTTACGTCAGCCGAAGGACGCCTAAGCAGAAGCGATTTCTTGGGATACATGCGACGGGCACGCGACACGAAAACGGCAGCCGGCGCCGACGACGCGGAAATGCTCGAGGAAGCCGACAACATCGACACTGCCGACGGAGCCACCGAGTCGGACAATTATCACCGCAGAGCTGGCGACGTCTTCACCTATCTCAGTGCGCGAGCCGACGCTTTCGGATCTGCCTACCCGTACACGTTGGAAGGGACAACAGTCCTCACACTGAGGGATCCAAGCCCACATCGATCGCTCTACGTGTTCCTACTCGCGTGCGCGTCATTTCGGTATGTAACAGGCAAGCATTGGCAAAATGGCCTCGCTGCGCGCTTTGAAGGAATCTCCGTAGTCGCCCTTCGGAGAGCCCTTCCAGTGGAAGCGAGTGTCCATCTGTTCGGCATGAACTCTGAGCTGCGAAACGGTCGCTATTCAGGAAAGCTCGTCGACAAGTTGAAGTTGCTCGCATCCGATCTGGGCGAGAAGCATCAGATCGACGACGAGGACTTCGAGGACGAAGACCGGGGCGACCATGGCCTTGATGTCGTTGCCTGGCTCGAGCTCGGCGATAAGCTTGGAGGGCGGCCCATCTGGCTCGGACAGTGCGCATGCACACCGCGGTGGACGGTTAAGCAGTACTCCTCAAGCGTCGCAGCGATGCGCGGCGTTATGACTTTTGTCGCCCCCCCAATGAATATTTGTTTCATTCCGTTTGACTTTCGCCGCCCAGACGGATACTGGTTCAAGCGAGCAATCATCGGGGAGTCGATCGTCGTCGATAGGCGCCGCATGATGCACATGCTGGGGGCCGTAGGCGTTGGGGTGAGAGATGACTTATCGGACCTCGACTATCTCGTGCGCCCGGATCAGCTGGCAGAACTGCGAGGACTTGCGTTGTCGGACCTATAGAGCGCACGTCGCCAGAGCCTCGGATCGTCGGCGCAAAACGCCAGCGCACTACCAAGGACGTAACCAGACAAGCGACAGTGGACGTTAGTGCGCCGAACGGCGCATAGACCACATCTGCGCCGGGCGCTCGGACTGCATCGCGACGTCCCACGGGATCGCGCCGGTGACGGCCTCCTTGCGGAAGTTGCCGATCGCCAGCCGCGCCAGCTCGGGGTCGGCCGCCACGCGGCTGGCGAGCTCGATCGCCCGGTCCTCCACCGCGGCGTCGTCCGGCGCCTCCCAGGCGAGCCCGAGCTCCACGGCCTTCGCCGTTGATCTCCTCGCCGAATTGCGCCATCACCGCCGCCTCACGGCCGATCACCAGCGACAGAATGGCGAAGTGCCCACCGCCCGGGTGCACCCCGCGCTTGAGGAAGCGGCCAGCAGCCGCGGTCGCGAGCAATGATCTGCAGGTCCGTCGCCAGCAGCATGTCCATGCCGGCGCCCACCGCCGACCCCCGCACGGCCGCCACGGTGGGCACCTTGCATTGAGCCAGCCGGTAGAGCGAGTCGCAGATCGCGCCCATGCCCTCGTGAGCGTCCGGGGCCGCCGGGTCCTTGCCCACCGAGGTGAGCGTCGCGATCTCGCCGCCGGCGCAGAACGACTTGCCCCCCGCCCGGATGACGAGGGCCCCGATCTCCGGCTTGGCGTCCACCTCGTCGAGCGCCGCGATCAGCTCGTCGGCCATCCCGGCGTCAGCGCATTGCGCCGATCAGGGGCGTTGAGCGTCACGATCGGGACGCCGCTCGTCTACCTCGAGCTGAACCTCACCGGTACCGGCCACGAGCCCACCAATCTGGGCGAGCGGACCGGCCCCAGCGCCGAGCCGGACATCACCTGACCGGCATCACATCACGCGCCGGTACCAGCCCGCGCACCGCGGTCGGGATCAGACGACGGTCGCCGACTCCACCAGCCGGCACAGCGCGTTCACCCGCCGCAGTTGCTCCGGCGTCCGCACCGGCGCATCCAGCAGCAGCGGGCTCAGCACCACGACCGCCAGCGCTTGCGCCCGCGACACCGCCACGTTCAGCCGGTTCAGGTCGTACAGGAACGACACCCCGCGCGGCGCCTCGTCGGCACTGGTGCTCGTCATCGAGTACAGGACCACCGGCGCCTCCTGGCCCTGGAACTTGTCCACGGTGCCGACCCGCGCCCCATCCGGCAGCGCCGCCTTGATCAGCGCCACCTGGGCGTTGTAGGGCGCGACGACCAGCACGTCCGCCGGCCCGATCGGCGCCTCCTCCCCCAGGTGGTTCCGCCAAGTCGAGCCCTGTACCGACCGCCACAGCTCCGCGACGGCGGCGGCCTCCTGCTGGCACTTGTCCGCCGCCGTCAGCGCGTGCTCGACCGGGTGCACCCGCAACCCGCTGCCGGACAGCGCCCCCTCCCCCAGCACCGCCACCCGCTCCCGGCCGTCCGCCGCCTCCAGCCGGCCCTCGTAGGCCAGGTCGGAGACGAACGCCGTCAGCGACGGGTGCATCCGGTACGAGCGGTCGAGGAACACCCCGCGATCGGCAGGGATGGTCGCGTGCCCATCGAGCAGGTGCTCTAGCGCCGAGGCGCCCGACTCCCCCGGGTGCACCGCCTGCGTGGGCTGGGCCAGCTGCTGCGGGTCGCCCAGCAGCACCATCGACCGCGCACCCCGTGCCACGGCGACGGCGTTGGCCAGCGAGAACTGCCCGGCCTCGTCGACCACCAGCACGTCGACCGCCTCCGCCACATCGGCCCGGGTCCAAAACCACGCCGTCCCGCCGACCAGGTTCACGTCGCCGGCGAGCAGCTTTCGCGCCACCACCGCGTTGTCGTTCGACCAGGCCACGTCGCCGGAGCCGCAGTGCTGGCTCTCCTCGCACTTCTGCAGCGCCGGCCGCCCGACCGCCTTGAACAGGTTGCCGATGACCGCGTGGGACGTCGCCGTGACGCCGACCTTCTTCCCGGCGTCCAGCAGCTCCCGGATCAGCGCAGCGGCGGCCGTCGTCTTGCCGCTGCCCGGCGGTCCCTGGATCGCCAGCACCTCGCCGTCCAGCGCCAGGCCGAGCCGCACGATGGCGTCCGTCGTCGTCTCGCCCTCGCGCAGCCGCGTTCCCGCGGGAACGCGACGCTCGACCAGTGCCTGGCCGAGGCAGTCCCGCCCGGCGAGCACGTCCTCGCCGGTGTCGGCGATCGCCGCGCGTAGGCCGGCGGTGTTGAGCGGCCCACCGGGGCCGAGCCCGCGCGGCCGCGGCGGCTCGGCAGCCGTCGTCTTCAGCACCAGCCGCCCGGCCGCGGCGTCCACCCCGAACACCGTCCCGACCTTCTTGGCCGTGCCGACGTCCAGCGCGTCGTCGCCGGCGGAGAGCTTCGTGTCCTGCACCGGGAACGAGTACTCGTACAGCGAGCTCTTCTTCTCCGGGCCCAGGTATCCGACGAAGGCCGGCCCGCCCAGCGCCGTCCCGTCCCCCACCAGCTCCTCGGCGTCGAGGTCCTGCAGCCGGTAGACCTCCCACCACGCCGGCCGGTCCTCGCGGCGGTGCCAGCCGACGAGGTCGCCCAGCAGCTCGTGCCCGGCCGCGTGCAGCCGGTCGGTCAGCTCCTGCTCGGCGGCCTGCGCCTCGGTCACCCTCGCGTCCGGCGCCACCACCGCGACCTCCGGCCGCGGCAACGGCTTGTGCAGCGCCTCCAGCTCGGCGCGCTGCTGCTCCAGCCAGTCGTGCAGCTCACGGGTCGAGTCGACGTCGTCCTTGTTGTAGGCCTCGATGCCGTCCAGCCGCGCCTGGTCGCCGTCCTCCAGCCAGGCCTCGTACTCCAGGACGCTGCCCAGTGCGCTGGCCACCGCGCCGCCGTGCGAGCGCCCGTAGAAGGCCTCGACCTTCTTGATCGAGTACGACTCCTTGCTGATCCGCATCGACTGCCGGACGACGGGATAGAGGTCGATGAACCGCTCCTCGCGCAGCAGCTGGTCCAGCTCCGCCTCGCGGACGCCGTAGCCGCCGGTCAGCTTCTTGAGCGCGGTCACCTCGTAGGGCGCGTAGTGGTAGACGTGCATCGCCGGATCGGCCTGCACCGCCGAGACGATCCGGTCGACGAGGTCGGCGACCAGCTGCTTCTCCGCCGGGCGGTCGTGCGCCCACAGCGCGGTGAACCCGCCGGACCGGTCGCCGATGCCGGCGAGGTACTCGATGCCGGCGCCGTCCTCGAACCAGGGGTCGCCCTCGAAGTCGAGGTACAGATCGCCGGCGCTCGGCGGCGGCAGCCGGAGCAACCCCAGTCCGTCGACCGGGTCGAGCAGCGTCCGCGACGACTCCCCCGTCGTCCGCTCCTTAAGCTGCTCGGCCGCCTGCTGCTGCAGCCGGGAGCGCGCGTCGGCACCGATGCCCGACGCCGCGAGCTGCCCCGGTAACGCGGTGGCAAGCGCCGCCAACGTCGGAATCCCCACCGCGCGGAGGGCGTCGCGGTGGTCGCCGCGCATGAAGGCGACCAGTCCGAGGTCGTCGGCCTCCCGCAGCTCGGTCGTGCACTTCTCCGCCCAACGGCACTGGTCGCAGTAGCCGATCGGTGCCGGAGCGGTCGACGGCGGAGCGGCGGTGAAGGCCTCCAACCGGGCCCGCGCGCGGCGGGCGTACGCCGCGACGTCGATCAGTCGCCACGGGCGCGAGACGCCGTCGCCGGTGACGACGTGGATGCCGCCCGGGGCCACCCCCTGCAGCACGGTGAGCCGCTCGGCGTAGGTCGCCATCTGCAGCAGCGCGGCGACCTTCAGCTTGCGGGCGAGCTTGGTGTCGGCGATCTCGTAGGACCAGCCGCCGAAGGACGATGGCACCTCGACCCGCAGCAGGAAGTCGGCCTGGCCGCCCCAGGCACCGTCGAAGAAGGTCCCCTGGTAGACGACGTCGACGCCGCTGCGCATCGCCTCGACCGTCTCGGCCTCCGCCCGGCGGCGCCCGGCCGCGTCGAAGACGGTGTCGATTTCGGCGACCGTCTTCCCGGCGGCCCGCAGCGACTCCAGGTACTTCTGCTCGTGGGCCACGCCGCGGTCGAAGACCAGCTGCAGCTCGTCAGTCGTCTCGGCCTCCGGCGCTGCCCACTCCCCTGCGGCCACGCCGAGGTCCAGCCGGGTCAGGTGCCGGCACTCCTGGTGGTGTGTCAGATCAGTCGGGCTCAGCACCAACCGCCCGTCGAGTCGCTGCATCGCCCCAAGTCTCCAACCGCCGTTGTCGTCGGCAGACTGCCCCTGCCTCAGCGACAGGGATAACGGACGCCTACGACACGGATCCGAACCTGACGGCTTTGGCGCCCGCGACGTCACCCGTTCGAACAAGCGACGGCGCGATTCCCCCGCCGGGGCGGCTCCGCCCCGCGCCGGTCTTTTTGGCCAGGCCGCCTGCCTACAGGCTTTCGAAAAACTCGGGCAGCACCGTCACGTCATAGACCGTTCTCGGGACGCTTGAAACGCCGAGCCCGTACTTCTGCAGGAGGTCACACAGTCGGAGGCCGTCCACAAGGTCGACTGAAGGGGCGCCGTCCCGTGTGGCCTCGTCCTTGGCGCTGGCCGTGAAGGTGCCGGTGGTGATGAGCAGGCCCTTCTCGCCACGGCCGCTCATGGCACCGCGGAAGTCGCGGACGGCCGACGATCCGACGGAGCTCTGGTACCGCTTGCACTGGAAGTAGACGGTCCATGAGACCAACGACTGCCGATAGGTGCCAACGCCATCGATGCCGCCGTCGCCGCTCTTTCCGAGCACGTTGACGTTGGTGAAGCCCGCCTCTCTCATCAGCCGCTGCGCGAGACGTTCGAAGGCATCCGGCTCCATATTCTTCAGCACCTGGAGGAGCTGGTCGCGCCAGTTGCCGACGTCGTCGGCTTGGTCTTCATCGAACTCAGGATTGTCTAGGTCGGCATCGACGTCGCCGGTCCCGGAACCGGCTCCAGCCGCCTTCTTCGCGGCCCGATACGCCTTGAACAGCCGAGCGACCTCGTCGGCCGTTGCCACTCGCTGGCCGCGATCGGTTACCGACCAGACGCCGGTCCTGCTGTTGTCGAGCAGGCCGAGGAGCTTCAGTCGGGTACGGGCCCACGCGAGTCGGTACTCCAACTCCGTCCGCCCTTGTCCATGAGGGATGGACTGCTGCTCTTCGGATAGTTCCATCGACTTGACGACGGCCTCCGTGATCTCGGGGATCGTGGCGGAGCCACCAAGTCCCTTGACCGCCTCAAGCACAGGCCAGGTCAGTACACGCGTCGACGGAACGCTCGAGACCATCACGAGCAGCACCCTAGGAGCCAGCTAGAGGACTCACTCGCGGCTGGGGCCCCGACCATGGTGCTCGGCGACCGAGAAGCGGGCGATGTTGGCCTGCAACTTCGTGGCCGTAGCCTCGGAAAAGTCGACGCCTGCCACATCAGCCAGTCGCAAGAGGTACAGCAGCACGTCAGCCATCTCCTCCCCCAGCCGAGCATTCAGAGTCGGTTCCCGTGTGCGAGCGTCAAGGTCAGCCGCCGGGAGCCACTGCAGCAGTTCGGCCAGCTCACCCACCTCGCCCATCAGAGCAAGCGTTAAGGACTTCGGATCGTGGAAGCGTGCCCAGTCTCGCTCCTCGCTGAACTGGCGCATCGCCTCGGTGAGTCTGTGGATGTCCGACACGGCGCCAGTATCGATGCCCGCCGTCCTGGAACCGGCCCGTTACTGTCTCGGGAGCGGCTCGACAGGCTTCCGCACCCAGGACATGCCTCCACCCGCACGAATCGATTCGTGCTGCCTGGGGACTGTCCTTGCCACTGCTGCGCACCTCCGCCCGAGGTCTGGCCGACCTGTCGTCGGCCGGCCGCCTGAGCACCGTCCTCGCCGAGCAGATGTCCTTCCAGATGAAGCGTCGCGCCTCCGTTTCCGAGATGCGGTCCTGGAATTCCAGCCTCCGGGTGCTCGCCACCGACCTGCTCCAGGCGGGTCTGGAGAACGTCGAGGTGCTGCTGGAGTACCAGCTGCCCTTGAGCAGCAAGCGCATCGACGCCATCCTGGCCGGGCGCCATCCGCGGCGGGACGCCCCGTCGTACGTCGTGCTCGAGCTGAAGCAGTGGACGGACGCCGAGCTCTTCGAGGACGATGCCGAACTCGTCGTCCAGCCAACCTACGGACGCCGGCCGATCCTCCACCCGGTCGCGCAGGTGCGCGCGTACGGCGAGTACCTGCTGGACTTCGTCGCCTCCCTCCACGGGACGACGGACGTGCTGGCCGGCGCTGCGTACCTGCACAACGCGACGCACAACCAGGTCGGCGAGCTCTACAACTATCCGCAGGACGAGCTCGGCCGCCTGTTCACCCAGCAGAGCCGCGGGGAGTTCCTCGACTTCCTCCGCAGCCGGCTCGCGCCCAGCGACGGCAGCCACTACGCCGACCGCCTGCTGCACTCGACAATCGCCCCGAGCAAGCAGCTCATGCAGGTGGCGGCCGACGAGATCCAGCGCCGCGAGCAGTTCGTGCTGCTCGACGAGCAACGTGTGGCCTTCGACCTGGTCCTCCACGAGGTCGAGAAGGCCAGGCGAGGCGACCACAAGAGCGTCGTCGTCGTCAGCGGTGGTCCGGGCAGCGGGAAGAGCGTCATCGCCCTCTCGCTGCTCGGCGAGCTGAACCGGCGTGGCCGGACGGCCATCCATGCGACGGGATCACGCTCGTTCACCCAGACCTTGCGCAAGGTGGCCGGCAAGGGCTCCCGCCAGACCCAGTCGCTGTTCAAGTACTTCAACAGCTTCGTGGACGCCGACAAGAACGGCTTCGACGTCCTCATCGCCGACGAGGCTCACCGTCTCCGCGAAACCTCGGCGAACCGGTGGACGAAGGCGGAATTCCGCACCGGCAAGCGGCAGGTCGACGAGCTCATTGACGCGGCGCGCGTGCCTGTGCTCCTGCTCGACCAGAACCAGGTCGTGCGCCCCGGTGAGCTCGGCACCGTGCAGGACATCGAGAAGGCCGCCCGCGAGCGCGGGCTCGACGTGCACCACGTCGACCTGAGCGCCCAGTACCGGTGCGGCGGCTCGGAGGCCTACATCGACTGGGTCGAACGGCTCCTCGGATTGAGGCCGGGCGGGCCGGTCCCCTGGACCGGGGACGAGAACTTCGAGGTCCGCGTCGCGGCTTCCCCCTCGGCGATGGAGACGGAACTGCGGCGGTACCTGGACGAGAAGTACGGCGCGCGCATGGCCGCCGGCTACTGCTGGCCATGGAGTGACCCTCAGAAGGACGGGTCGCTCGTACCGGACGTGCGCATCGGGGACTGGCAGCGCCCGTGGAACCTCAAAGGCGAGCGATCAGTCGGCGGCGCGCCGCCGTCGGCTCTGTGGGCGAGCGATCCGGCCGGCTTTGGCCAGGTCGGCTGCGTCTACACCGCGCAGGGCTTCGAGTACGACTGGAACGGTGTCCTAATCGGTCCGGACCTCGTCTGGCGCACCGACCGCTGGGTCGCCGTCCGCTCGCACAACAAGGACCCCGACTTCCGCAACCGTTCGAAGGTGAGCGACCAGGAGTTCGACGTCCTAGTCCGCAACGTTTACAAGGTCCTCCTCAGCCGCGGGATGCGCGGCACGCTGCTCTTCTCCACCGACCCCGGGACCCAGGCGCTCCTCCAGCGACTGGTCCCGGCAACGGCCTGATCCGGCGGGTCGATCCGCGGCGAGCGACTGTCCGGCAGGGAGAGTGCTCGCATGCCATCGGCGAACCCGGCGCTGGACGAGGTCATGGGGCGGCTGGCGTCGCTCCGTCAGCACGAGCGGGACGGTCGTCGCTCTCCGCACAAGCCGCTACTGGTCCTGCTGGCTCTTGGTCGACTCGCGAACGAAGGATCCAGCATCGTCCCGTGGTCGGTCGCCGAGGAACGGCTCGCGGATCTGATCGCCGAGTTCGGGCCGCCGTCCGGGACAGGTCGCGCGCAGAGCGCCGCCTATCCGTTCACCCGCCTCCGCAGGGACGGCGTCTGGACCTTGGACAAGGACGTCCCGGACGACCGCGTGAGCCCGCTGCGCACCGGCGTCACCGGGCATTTGGAGGGCAGCCTCGAACGCCTGCTGCGTGAGCATCCCGCGCTGGTGTCGAGCGCCGCACGGAGCCTGGTGGACGCCCACTTCCCGTCCACGATCGCACCGGACGTGCTGCTCGCCGTCGGGCTGGATCCCGAGCTCGTCGACGACGACGCCGGCGGAGCGCCGCTACCGAAGAGCGAACGACGGCGCAGCCACACCTGGCCGGCAGCCGTCCTGGAGGCCTGGGACCGGCAATGCGCGTTCTGCGGCTTCGACGGCCAGGCGGGGGGCGTGCCGGTCGGGTTGGAGGCCGCCCACATCCGCTGGTTCAAGCTGGACGGCCCCGACTCGCTCGACAACGGGTTGGCCCTCTGCTCGCTGCACCACAAGCTGTTCGACCGCGGCATGCTGGGGCTGGACGACGACCTGGCGATCGTGGTGTCCCAGCGCTTCTCCGCTCGGACGGCGCACGGACGCGCGATCTACGACCTCCACGGCCAGCGGCTGTCCCCACGTCCCGGGACAACCTTGCCTGCTGAGAAGCACGTGGTGTGGCACCGGGAGCAGGTCTTCCACGGATCACCCCTGGTGGTCTGACCGCCGCGGTACCCACGCCGCTTGCACGGCTTCTGCCAGGCCGTCGTGCGACACCGCCTCGCCGGCCAGGGCCTCCACCCGAGACAGCGCCAGGCTCTTCTGGCCCGTCTCCTCAACGGTTCGGCGCGGCAGGACCCAGAACGTCCACTGCTCAAGGTCCAGCGGGTCGTACGAGGCGTGCTCCCGAGCGGTCACGAGGGCGAAGACGTAGACGTCGGCGTTGTACGTCGCGGAGTCCGCGTAACCCGCCGTCTCGTCCCAGGTGCGCCCGTTCAGCCCGCCGAACCGGATGGACGACGGCCGGGATTGCGCCCACGCCTGCACGTAGGCGCTCGACTTGACCTCCACCCGGATGCCGTTCGGCGTGACGACGTCGTAGGCATCCCACTCGATGCGTGGACTGCTTTCGGCGCCCAGTGCCTGCGCGACCAGGAACTCGGCGAGCATCGGACGGACCGTGTTGCCGCGCAGGTCCGACAGCGCCCAGGCCCAGAAGTCCCGCACCGTCCCCGTCGATCCCTGGATCGGTTCGTCGCCCCGCAGCAGCCGGGTGGGCGGTGGCTGGAGTCGGGGAACCTCGGACGTCACGGAGCCGGTACCTCGACGTCGACGACGTAGCCGTCGTGATCGCTCAGTCCCGTCGCGTCCAGGCGTCTGGCATCGCGGACCGTCCAGGACGTGGGCACGGCGATGTGGTCGATGCTGAGCAGCCCATCTAGCCGATGGGGCAGCTCAGCCGTGGGCACCTGCAGGCCCAGCAGATTGACAGCCGCACGGACGTGGGCGCGTCCGCCCTTCGATCCCGCGTATTCGTCGCCCGAGAGAGCGTGATTCCAGTCCCCGCCCCAGACCAGATCCTGATGAGGCAGCGCGCAGACGAGCTGTCTCACGGCATATCGAGTCCGCCCGGAGTGCAGGTTGCGCGGCGGTTCCGCACCGGGCCAGGTGGGTTCACCGCCGGAGTCTCTCCACGGCAAGATCGACGAGCAGTACGTGATGCCATCGATGACCGCAGCAGCACTGGCGACATGCGGGTCCGGTAGGGGCGTAAGCGGCGCTCGGCTGAAGACAGCCGCCCAGCTTCGGCGCGCAGCCATCCGCGCGTTTCCGCGGTGCATGCAGTAGTCGGGCAACTGGACCGTCTCGTTGACCTCCGTCAACAGCCAGACGTCGCAGTCAGCCGCCAGCAGGAACTCCTTCCACCCCGGCTTCAGCCAGCCCGCCATGTTCCAGGTTCCGATCCGCACGCTTCGACACTCACACGGAACACGCGCGGACCGCGGCAGGCCACGGCACGTCGGTGCGATTTTGCGTGTGGCGCTGCCCCGGTTCGCGACTTTGCCCCCTCCACCTTCACGCCATGACGGGCGAGGCAACTGGCACCAGCGCGCTGGTCGACCACATCGATACGACCCTCCTGCGGCACTGGACGCCTTGGCCGGGGGGCCGGCCCCATCCGTCAGAGGCCGCGCTGATCGACGCTGCCCTATCCATCCGGGCGGCGTACGGACGAGCGGCGGATGAGGGCCGAGCGGCGACCGGAGTCCATCGAAGTGTCGAGCGTTATCGGGCCGAGAACGCATCTCCGCTCGATGAACTCGAGCGGCTCACTCGCGCCGACGCCGGGCGCCTGGCAGAGCTGCTGGGGTATCAGTGAGAGGCGGCGCAACCCACGAAGGCGTCGGTCAGGTCCGCCTCGGCCGGCGCCGGGTCGTCATACGCTCACCCGGCCCGCTCGTCGCGCTGGTCGTCGTCCCCGCGCCGACGGAACGTCCGCCCGGCGATCCCGCTGGACAGCCGGCCCGTCACCGACTTGGCCCGATCGAACGTCTCGCCGCCCAGGCGCCGGGACACGTCGACGCCCTCCGCGCCGGTCTCGAGCATCCTGTCCCGGAACTCCGTGACCGCGGCCGTCCATGCCTTCGCCTCCACCGTCTGTCCACCGAACTCGATCCCAAGGCTTCCGCGGAAGTCGGCGACGGCGACGGCGACGTGTTCCCGGGACCGCACGATGGCCGGGGACTGGATCGGGTTCAGCAGCACCTTCGCGTTGGCCGTGCCAGCAGCCGCATCCATCCGGGCCACCAGTTCCTCGGTGCACTCCGAGATGGTCTCGAGGCGCTTGTGACGGACGGCCTTCAGTCCGAGGCGGTGCCCGTCCAGATCGTCCGGAGCCACCTCCAGGACGCGGTCGAGCTCGAGCACGGCGATGGCGTCCTGCAGCTGGAAGCATCGAGCGAGGACGGCGAGCCACTCCTGAGCCTTGGACTCGGCCTCCTTGGCCGACTTGGCCAGATCGGCGACGCTCGTCCCGCGCTCCAGCTTCTCCGCGAGCGCATCGAGCTGGCGCAGCGCGTAGGCCTGGGTCCGCGCGATCGTCGCCGACGAGGCCTGCACCTTCGACCACGTGACCTCGTTGACCCGGCCCCCGTGATCGCGGAGCGTCATGGCCTCGTCGATGTCGAAGCCCACCCCGATCATGTCCGCGATGACGGCGTCCTCGTGGGCGCGGAGCACGTCATCGAGCTTCCGGTCGATCGTGGCGAGGTACTCGGTGATCTCGTCCATGGTCTGCTTCATCGCGAGCTGCGCCATCATCCCCGCAGCACCGGTCAGCAGGGCCGGGTTCGGCGCGGCGGATCCGGCCCCCTTCACGGACTGGACGAACTTTCCGGCCTGGCCCACGGACTTGCCCTGCGTCACCGCACCAGTGCTGAGGCCCGATGTCGCACTCTTCTTCAGCCCCTGGACCAGGTGCGCCGACTCCTTGGTCAGTTGCACCCAGCGACCCGCCATGGCCTGGATCTCGGGAACCGCCTGTGCGACCTCTGCGCCGGTCCTGAAGACCGCTGCGAGACGAGGCAGGTCCAAGTCCTTCGACGCCAGTCGCTCGGCGGCGAGGAAGAGATCGACGGCAGTCGGACTGCCGATGACCGCCACGCCGTCGCCATCGCTGATCAGCTGAATGTCGGTGTCCATCGTCGACTCCTCGGGCGTAGGCAGGCCGCAGCAGCGGTTGCTACGTGGCAGGAAGGGCACCGCGCGGCGCCGTCACTCAGCCGCACAGGTTTCGTGTTGGACGGTAACCAGCCGGACCGGTTCCTCCGGGACGCGCGACGGTGTCCCGTACCGATGAGGCCATCACGCCACTCGCGTCCCGCCGTGCCCTGACGTCACGCGTCGGGCCTGCACCGGCGTCGCGTACCCGTCGGGCGGCCGCTCGCGCGTCGCGTCCATCTTCTCGCGGGCGATCCGACGCGTCCCTCGCCGCCGCTCGTCCGGTACCGATGCCGTCGATCCGTCGTCGGAATGAAGCAGGCCCGCGCGCGAACCCGTTGACAGCGGTCGGCACCCGAGCACGATGACCTGCGGCGACGCCGCCGGGGCGCCGCGCGCCTGTCCCCGGAAGGGAGGGCGTCATGCACGCCCGCAGCACCACGATCAATGCCGACCCGAACCGCCTGGACGCCGGCATCGCCGACGTCCGCGACGACGTCATGCCCGCCGTGAGCGACATGGACGGCTACGTCGGGCTCTCCATGCTCTGCGACCGGGGAACCGGCCGCTGCATCGTCACCACCGCCTGGCGAAGCGAGGAGGCGATGGCCGCCACCCGCGACGCGGTCCTCCGGATGCGCGAGCAGGCGGCAGAGCAGTTCGGCGCTCCCCCGCCCGAGGTGCGGGAGTGGAAGATCGCGGCGATGCACCGACTGCACCCCGCAGGCGACGAATCCCGCGCCCGGGTCACCTGGTCGCGCGTCGACCCGGCCAGCACCGACCGCGTGCTCGACGTCTTCCGCACCGACCTCGTCCCGCGGATGGACGAGATGCCCGGCTTCTGCAGCCTCAGCCTGCTGCTCGACCGGCAGACCGGCGACAACTCCCTCACCGCCGTCTACGCCGACCGCCGCTCCATGGAGGCCTCCCGCCAGCGGGCCACGTACATCCGCGACGAGTTCCGCCGCGGGCTGCACATGTCGGCCACCGACGTCGCCGAGTTCGACCTCGTCCTGCACCACCTGCGCGTCCCCGAACTGGTCTGAGAGCCCCGGCCGCCCGGAAGCGCGGCTCCTTCGGACATCCCGCTGCGCCGGCGACCAGGCTCCCCGCCCCGTCGGCGCGGCAGGTGGTGACCGCAGCACCGACGGGGTGCGACGCCCCTACGGTGGGGCATGACCTCGCCGGATCCCCTGCCGGCCGACCTGGTGCTCGAGGGCGGCGGCATCAAGGGCATCGCGCTCACCGGCGCCGCCGTCGAGCTGCTGGGCCGGTACCGGTTCGAGCGGGTGGCCGGCTCCTCGGCGGGCGCCGTCCTGGCTGCGTTCCTCGCCGCGGGCCTCTCCGCCGACGGGATCCGGGCCGCGGCGGCCCGGCTGGAGTACGACCGCATCCCGGACTCCTGGGCACCGGTGCCCCTGCTGGCGCCGGCGGCGGGGCTGCTGCTCCGGTCGGGACTGCACCCGGGCCGCTACATCACCGAGTGGGTGCGCCGGGAGCTGGCCGACCTCGGCATCGTCACCTTCGGGGACCTGCGGCGCGAGGACCCCGGCGACGACCCCGCGTTGGAACCGTGGCAGCGCTACCGCCTGGTGGTGACCGCGACCGACGTCACCCGGGGCCGGCTGCTACGGCTGCCGTGGGACTACCGCGAGTACGGCCTGGACCCCGACCGCCAGCCGGTTGCCGACGCCGTCCGTGCGTCTCTGGCGATCCCCTACTTCTTCGCACCCCGCAGCGTGCGGGACCCGCGCACCGGGCGGAGATCGACCCTGGTGGACGGCGGGGTGCTGTCCAACTTCCCGATCGAGATCTTCGACCGCACCGACGCGGCCACGCCGCGCTGGCCGACCTTCGGCGTGGGGGTGGGCGACACGCTCGCCGACGAGGACGTCTCGGTGTTCGGCGGCCGGCACCTGCTGCCGCCGCTGCGGCTGCTGGACTCCCTGGTCGCCACCGCGGTCACCGGGCGGGACCGCGCCTACCTGGCCGACCCCTGCGTGCGCCGCCGGGCCTTCGCGATCGGCACCACCGGCACCGGGCTCACCGAGTTCGACGTCGACGCGGCCGAGCGGGCCCGGCTGGTCGCGGCCGGCGAGCGGGCCGCTCGCGAGTTCCTGGTCGGCTGGGACTGGGGCGCCTACCTGCGCGACTGCCGCGGCGTCGCCCTCCCCCCGGCGCCGTCCGGTCCGCGGCCGGCGTAGCGGTCCCGCGAGGACGACCCGGCGGGCCATGGACGGGAGCACGGGGCGACGTCGGAGACGCCGGGTGGTCGATCGCGCAGGCGGCCGCGGCCGACCGGGATCAGGCCGCGTCGAGCCGGTAGAGGGCGGTGTGGTGCACCTGCAGCACCGGCTCGTCGCCGGCCAGCACCAGCGCGTCGTACCGGACCTCGTCGTGACGGCCGCGGCGGCCCACGCCGGTGACCCGCCCGTGCGCGGTCAGCTCCGCCGGCAGCCGGGCGGCGCTGAGGAAGCGGCAGTCGCTGGAGGTGTGGATCCACGGCCCCAGGGCGACGTTCTGCATGAGCAGCTCGTTGACCAGCCGCAGCAACAGCCCGGGATGGACCAGCGCCTCCTGCCGGTACAGGTCCAGGGGCTCGCCGATCGCATCCAGGTACCAGTCGTTGCGCTCCACGGTGCCCGCCTCCGAAACGCTGCCCAGCGGGCCGACGACCGGGTCGGCCACCGGCTCGGGTGGTGCGGCCACCTGCCGGTAGCCGGTGAGGTCAGGACGGTCCGCGCCGAGCCCGGCCGAGCCGACGCACCGCACCTCCCCGGACGGGTCGCTGACGGTGAGCCGGCCGTCCGCCGCCTCGACCAGCAGCTCGTCGCCGTCGTAGGTGGGCCGCCGGAAGCGCAGGTCGATCCGGCCCCGGGAGAGCCACTCGGCTCCCCAGACCGCCACCAGCGGCGTCGTCGTGCGGGCGAACAACTCGACGCCGGGCACCAGTGCGCCGGAGAAGCCGTACCGCCGCGCCACGTCGTCCTCGTGAATCTTGTTGGTCGACTCCTCGACGACGTGGGCCACGAAGCGGTGAGGTGCGGGAGCGGTCACGTCAGCGGATGCTGCCGTGCCGGTCCCCCGGTGTCGACACGGAGGCCGGCGACCGGGCGTGCCCGGCCACCGGGAAGGTCGACCCCACCCTCGTGCCCGTGTCCGTCGCCGACCCATTTGCAGGCTGCGTGCCGACTCCGACGGCGCCTGCGCACGCGCTCCGTCGAGGACACGCCGGCCTCGACCCGCTGGGTCGGCGCGGAACGGCGGTGGCGGGCTACGCCTGAGCCGACCGCCGCATCGACCACATCTGGGCCGGGCGCTCGGACTGCATGGCGACGTCCCACGGGATCGCGCCGGTGACGGCCTCCTTGCGGAAGTTGCTCACCGCGATCCGCGCCAGTTCGGGGTCGGCGGCGACGCGGGCCGCCAGTTCCCGGGCCCGGTCCTCGACCGCGGCGTCGTCCGGCGCGTCCCAGGCCAGTCCGAGCTCGACGGCCTTCGCCCCGTTGATCTCCTCGCCGAACAGCGCCATCGCCGCCGCTGCCTCGCGGCCGATCAGCCGGGACAGGATGACGAAGTGCCCGCCGCCCGGGTGCATCCCCCGCTTGAGGAAGCCGGCCAGCAGCCGGGCATCGCGCGCGATGATCCGCAGGTCGGTCGCCAGCAGCATGTTCATGCCGGCGCCCACCGCCGAGCCGCGCACCGCCGCCACCGTGGGCACCTTCACCTGGCCCAGCCGGTAGAAGGAGTCGTAGATCTTCCCCATGCCCTCGTAGGCGTCGGGCGCCGCCGGGTCCTTGCCGGCCGAGGTGAGCGTCGCGACGTCGCCGCCCGCGCAGAACGACTTGCCGACGCCACGGAGAACCAGCGCGCCGACCTCCGGCTTGGCGTCCACCTCGTCGAACGTGGCGATCAGCTCGTCGGCCATTCCGGGCGTCAGCGCGTTGCGCCGGTCGGGGGCGTTCAGCGTCACGATCGCGACGCCGCCGTCCACCTCGAGCTGAACCTCACCGGTACCGGCCACGAGCCCACCTTCCTGCCGAGCGGACCGGCCCCAGCGCCGACCCGGACATTCCCTGACAGGCATCACACCACGGGCCCGCACCGGCCCGCGCAGAGGCTCTTGGTGTCGATCGGCCCGCCGGGGCCGGGTCCGTGCGGCTGGGGCGGCTCGGTCGCCGTCGTCCTCAGCCAGCAGACGCCGGTGACACGACTCCGTGACGTGCGGGCCCGCACGCGCGGGCTCCACCCCGACGAGCGTCCTCGCGCCCGCTCCGGCCGTCCGCACGACACACCGGGGCGTCAGCCGCTCCGCGCGCGTCCCACCCCGAGCCCGGGTTACGTTGACGTGACGTAGATCGCACACCGCGCCGAGACAGAACTGGCAGGGCCCATGCTGTACACCGCGTACGAAGTGAACCGGCGGGCGGGAGCGCCCGTGGTGGCCGCGTCGCAGCTGACCGCCCGGGCGCTGGAGGCGCTGCCCGCCCCGCTGGGGCGGATGCCCGCGCTGCGCCACGTGCACGCGGCCTGCGACATCCTCGGCCACGCCCGGCCGACGCACGACCGCCCGGAGTTCGGCATCGACTCCGTCCTGGTCGACGGCGAGACGGTCGCCGTGCGCGAGCGCCCGACGCTGCGGACGCCCTTCGGCACCCTGCTGCACTTCGAGAAGCCCGCGGTTCCGGGCCAGCCACGGGTGCTCGTCGTCGGCCCCATGTCGGGGCACTTCACCACGCTGATCCGCCCGACGATCCGGACCCTGCTCTCCGACCACGACGTGCACGTCATCGACTGGCACAACGCCCGCGACATCCCGGTCGAGCACGGGGCGTTCGGGCTGGACGAGTACATCGAGCACGTCGTGGACGCCATCCGGTACCTCGGTCCGGACACCCACGTCGTCGCCGTCTGCCAGCCCGCGGTGCCCGTGCTGGCCGCGGTCGCGCTGCTCGCCGCCGCGGACGACCCCGCCCAGCCCCCGAGCATCACGCTCATGGCGGGCCCGGTCGACACCCGGGTGAACCCGAACCGGGTCAACACCGCGGCGACGACCAAGCCGCTGTCCTGGTTCGAGCGCCGCGTCGTCGACACGGTGCCGCGGGGGCACGCGGGCGCCGGGCGGCGGGTGTACCCGGGCGTCGTCCAGCTGACGGCGTTCATGTCGATGAACCCGAAGCGGCACCTGTCGGCCCACGCGCAGCTGTACCGCGACCTGGTCGCCGGCAACACGGAGCGGGCGGCCACCACGCGCGCCTTCTACGACGAGTACGGCGCGGTCATGGACGTGCCCGCGGAGTTCTACCTGGAGACGGTCGCCCGCATCTTCCAGGAACACCACCTCGCGACCGGCCGCCTCACCTGGCGGGGGCAGCGGGTCGATCCGGGCGCGATCCGCCGGACCGCCCTGCTCACCGTGGAGGGCGAGAACGACGACATCTGCTCCCCCGGGCAGACGCGCGCCGCCCACGACCTGTGCACCGGGATCCCGCGGGAGCGCAAGCAGCACCACCTGCAGCCCGGGGTCGGTCACTACGGCGTCTTCAGCGGCTCCCGCTGGGAGGGGGAGATATACCCCGTCGTCCGCGGCTTCATCGACCGCGCCTCGGAGCGGCTGTCCGCTCCGGCCTGAGCGCGTCGGGCGACGGCGGCTGACTCGCCGGACAGCCTGACCGTCGACAGCCCCGGCGGCGGCGAGGACACCTGGGTCGTGCCGGCGGCGGGCCGGCCGATGCGCGGATCCGCCGGTGAGCTGCGGTCCGCCGGCCCGACGGGCCCTCCCCTGAAACTCGTGCGCGAGGTCCTCACCGACCCGCCGGACAGCGGCGTGGGACCATCCGCCCGAGCACCGTGGGCGCCATGCTGCACGGGCCCGCCGCGCCCCGGACCATCCCGGACTCGAACGCTGTGGGCGCTTGCTCTCCGGGAGAGGTGTCGGCGGAACATGGAGGACTCGGCGCGGTGACTGCAGACCTCGCGACGGACGTGATGCCCGGCACGGAACCGGCCGACGGCTCGGCAGCCGGTGCCCGGATGTCGACGGGCACCGTCGAGGAGGCGGTGGCGCTCGCCGAGGGGCTCGTCGACGCCTGGGGCAGCTGGGGCCCCAACATGACGCCGGACGCCCGGCAGGTGGCCTTCATCAGCGACCGCTCGGGCAGTCCGCAGCTGTGGATCCAGGACGTCGTCCTCGACGGCGCGCAGCCGCCGGCCCGGCACGTGCCCCTGTCCGACGACCCGGTGGTCTCCGTGCGGTGGGCGGCCGACAGCCGCTGGCTGGCCTGCGAGGTCGCGACCGACGGTGGCGTCCGGACGGCGGTCTGGGTGGTCCGGCCCGACGGCTCCGACGCGCGCCGGATCGCCGGCGGCCCCGACGAGCACGCCGAGCTGGGCCCGTGGACCCGCAGCGGCCACCGCTTCGTGGTCACCTTCCCCGGCACGGCGGCCGGCACCCCCACCCGCGCCTACCTCGCCGACCCCTCCACCGGCCGGCTCGACCCGCTCGCAGACGGCGACCTCATCCACGTGCTGGACATCTCGCTGGAGGAGCGGTTCATCGTCCTCCGCGACGGAGAGCGGGGACAGGAGTACGTCAGCGTCGTCGACCGCCTCATGGACGAGGACTTCAGCGCGCTGCCGCAGGGCGCCACCGGGTCCACCGAGGTGGCGCTGATCCGGCCGGCCCCCGACGACCACGCCGGGCCGGTGTACGTCTACCTCGCCTCCGACGTGGGCCTGCCCCGCCGGCAGCTCATCGGGCTCCCGTTCGGCCCCAACGGCTGGCGCGGCGAGGCGCGGACGCTCGCGGCCCGGGAGGACGCCGAGCTGGAGTGCATCGACGCCGACGACGCCGGCCGGCTGCTGCTGCTGGTGTGGAACGTCGCCGGGCGCAGCGAGCTCGAGCTCCTGGACACCGCCACCGGGGGGCGCACCGCCATCTCGGGGCTCCCCGGGCTGGTCGCCGCCGACCCGGTCCTCAGCCGCGACGGCGCCAGCGTCGTGCTCGGCGTGCAGGGGCCCACCCGCCCGCGGGAGCTGTGGCACCTGGACACCACCACCCACGCCTGGACGCGGGTCACCTCCGCCCCGCCGCTGCCCCGGCGCCGGCTGGTCGTGCCGACCCTGGAGACGTTCCCCGGGCGCGACGGCCTGCCGCTGAGCGGCTGGCTCTACCGCGCTCCCGGCCGGCTCAACGGCCCCGGCCCGGTCGTGCTCTACCTCCACGGCGGGCCCGAGGACCAGGAGCGGCCCACCTTCGCACCGCAGCACCAGGCGCTGGCGGCCGCCGGCCTGAGCGTCTTCGCGCTCAACATCCGTGGCTCGTCGGGCTTCGGCCGGGAGTTCGTGCACGCCGACGACCTGCACGGCCGGTACGACGCGTTCGCCGACGTCCTGGCCGCCGCCGAGCACCTCGTGGAGGCCGGCATCGCCGAGCCCGGCCGGCTCGCGGTCACCGGCCGCTCCTACGGCGGCTACCTGACGCTCGCCTGCCTGGCCTTCTCCCCGGGGGTGTTCGCCGCCGGGGTGGACGTCTGCGGCATGTCCGACCTGGTCACCTTCTACCGCGACAGCGAGCCGTGGATCGCCGCGGCCGCGGTGACCAAGTACGGGCACCCGGAGCGTGACCGGGCGCTGCTCGAGGACATCTCTCCGCTCGCCTCGGCGGAGAGCATCGACGTCCCCCTGCTGGTCGTGCACGGCGAGCACGACACCAACGTGCCGATCGGTGAGGCCCACCAGATCGTCTCGGCGCTCCGGGAGCTGGGCCGGCCGGTGGAGTACCTGGAGCTGCCCGGCGAGGGGCACGTCTTCCGCCGCGCGTCCTCCCGGAAGGCGCTGGCCGCCGCGATCACCCGCTTCCTGCACGACCGGTTGCGGCTGGGCTGACCCCGTCCGCCGGGCCCGTCCGGCAGGACCACCGCCCGTCGCCCTCGCCTCACGCGCGGGCGCGGCGCGGCGCGCTGCCTACCACCGGCGCCGAGTTGATGAGGGAGTGCTCGAAGGCTGCGGCCGCATCAGCCGGTCGAGCCCGCGGTCGGAACGGTCCGGACGTTGAGCAGCAGTGTCGTCCCCGGGGAATCCCCGCCCACCACGGTGCCGAGCGCCTGGCCGCCGATCCAGCTCGCCACGGTGCACGGGCTCGCAGCCGGGTGCGTCTCCAGGTACAGCGCCGCTGCGCCGGCGACGTGCGGGGCGGCCATTGACGTCCCGTCGAGGCTGTGCACGCCACCGTCGAGCCAGGTCGAGGTGATGTCGACACCTGGCGCCACGACGTCCACGCACTCCCCGCGGTTGCTGAAGGTCGCCAGACCGTCCTCGACGTCACTGGCGGCGACGGTGACCGCGGTAGCCACCGAGCTCGGTGACGACCCACACGCATCCGCTTCGCTGTTGCCCGCCGCCACCGCGACGAACATGCCGGCGTCGACGAGCGCCGTGACGGCTTCGTCCAGTGCCGTGGACTTCGGGCCGCCGAGGCTGAGGTTGACCACCGACGGGCTGGAGGCGTTCTTCAGCACGTAGTCAAGGCCGGCGATCACGCCGCTGTAGGAGCCGGAGCCGTTGCAGTCCAGCACCCGGACGCTGCGCAGCTCCACCTGCTTGGCGACCCCGTGGACGGCCCCACCGATCGTCCCGGCCACGTGCGTGCCGTGGCCGTTGCAGTCCCCGCCCCTGGCCGGCTTGCCGCCGGCGTTGTCGTAGGCGAGCTGCGCTCGGCCACCGAAGTCCGGGTGAGCGATGGAGATCCCACTGTCGACCACGTACGCGGTGACCCCGATCCCGAGCCCGGGGTAGTCGAAGTGACCATCCAGCGCGGTGACGTCGTCCGCGTCGATCCGATCCAGGCCCCACAGGGTGCCGTCGAGCGGCAGCACCTGCACCCCGCTCGAGGGTTCCGGCTCTGTGGTGGGCTCGGGGTCGGGTGTCGGCTCGGGCTCGGGTGTCGGCTCGGGCTCGGGCGTCGGCTCCGTCGGCTTGCCGCCGCCGGGCTTGTCCGGCTTCGCCATCGGGCCCACGGTGGCGACCCGGTCGGGCTCCACCCCGCGCACCCACCCGTGACGCCGGAGTACGTTGACCTGCCCCGCGGTCAGGTCGGCCGCGAACCCGTCGAAGACCTCGTCGTAGACGAAACGGGGGGAGATCGACAGTCCGCGCGCGAGGCCACGCGCATCCGCACCGGGCTCGAGGCGGACGAGGTAGCTCTGCTGACTCGGCTGATCGTCCGGCGGCGCCGCCTGCGCGACTCCCGCGATCGCGCCGGTCAGCAACCCGGCGCTGAGCACGCCGGCAACCGCGGTCCTGGTACGTGGTCTCACGTCTCCCCCACTCCGGTCGATCGCAGCAGGGACCACCGCGAGTGACGGGAGCGTAACGGTGGGGCGCCATGCGGGCCGGTTGCGACACTTGCCGTTCCGCCCGCCGGTCACGAATCCTGGAACGCCTGCCGATGAGGGACGGCATGACCAACGAACCAGCCGTCACCGTCGAGGCCGCGCACGCTGCCGCGGCGGCCGCCATCGAGAAGCTGTACGGCGAGGCCATGAGCCACATCGACGCGGTGGTCCGCTCCATCGGCCTCCCGGCCGAGGAGTCGCCGGTCACGGCCGAGGAGCAGCCGGTCGAGCCGCAGGAGGACGACGCGACCGCCGAGCCGGCGACCGCGGAGCTCCCCCACCCGACGGAGTCGCCGGTGGCGGCTGCGGCCTGACCGGTGGTCCTCCGACCACCGTTCGACCCCCACTCCGGCCGAGCCATCCCGAGCGCGTCCGACCGCCGCCGGCTCGCCTCACCGGAGGACCTTCAGACGCCGAGGTGCGCCAGCGCCTGCAGCACCAGCGTCGCCTGCCCGTTCATCAGCTCGGCGAGCACGGCCGGGTGCCGGGCCTCCAGCGGCGAGAACCAGGTGAGCTCCAGCGCGTCCTGCTGCGGCGCGCAGTCCCCCTCCACCGGTACGACGTAGGCCAGCGAGACCGCGTGCTGCCGCGGGTCGTGGAACGGCGTCACGCCCGGCGTCGGGAAGTACTCGGCGACGGTGAACGGCTGCGGCGCCGGCGGCACCCGCGGCAGCGCCAGCGGGCCGAGATCCTTCTCCATGTGTCGCAGCAGCGCCGCCCGGATCCGCTCGTGGTACAGCACCCGCCCCGAGACCAGCGCTCGCTTGATCTGCCCGTCCTCGCCGGCCCGCAACAGCAGGCCGACGGCGATCACCGTGCCGTGGTCGTCCACCCGCACCGGCACCACGTCGACGTACACGATGGGC
This sequence comes from Blastococcus sp. HT6-30, assembly GCF_039729015.1. Classification (NCBI taxonomy): domain Bacteria; kingdom Bacillati; phylum Actinomycetota; class Actinomycetes; order Geodermatophilales; family Geodermatophilaceae; genus Blastococcus; species Blastococcus sp. HT6-30. The sequence continues at coordinate 2,481,016 of NZ_CP155792.1, forward strand.
AGCCGCTCACGCGCGGCGTCCATCTCCTCGCGGGAGAGCATGCCGCCACCGGTCGCCGTCGTCACCTCGGTCATGGGAACTGTCTAGCCGATGCCGCCAGTCCCACGGCACCGGATCGGCCGAAAGACGGGGGTGGTCCCGGTCACGCCGGCAGCGGGGCGAGCGCCCCCTGCCTTCGCCGCCGGTGGACGGGCCGGGCGGGCACCGCTGCTGAGCGCGGCCGCCCCCCGCGGCAAACACCGGGTGACGACAGCGCGACCTGCCGCCGAACGGGAGACGACGTACCGTTCGGGGCGACCGTCGTCACACCGGGGGGACCATGCCACTGCTCAGCCCGATCACGTGGGCCGGCAGGGCGGCCCGGGGAGCCACGAGCGCCGCCGCGCTCGCCGCCGTTCCCGTGGTGTTCGGCGCCGGCCTGCTGGGCGGGACCGCCGCGGTCACCGCCCAGGCCGCGCGGGCAGGGATCCGGGGTTCGGTGCACCTCGCGCACGACGCCGCCGTCACCGGCACCCGCGCCGTCGGCACGCTGGTCACCGGCGCCGATCCGCTCCCCGGCGGCCACCTGCACGACGTCGTCGACGCCGCCCGCGGCATGCTCGAGCCGCCGCTGGCCCGCCGCACCCGGCGGGTGTGGGGCGACCGCGACCGCCTCCAGGTCGAGGTCGAGCAGCCCGCCGACGACGATCCGCCGGAGACCCGGCGGGCGCTGCTCAGCCACCTGGAGCGGCTCGAGGGCGTCGAGTGGGCGACGGTGAACGACGTCGTCGGCCGGGTGCTGGTCGCCGTCGACGAGCGCCGGGTCACCGTCGAGGACGTCGTCGGCGTGGTCACCGAGATCGAGCAGGCGCGCGGCGGAACGGGTGTCTTCCCGCAGCGCCCCGACCACCCGGCCGACCTCGAGCCGCTGCTGGCCGCCGTCCTCGCCGCCGCCGTCGACACCGCGGCGCTCGGCGTGGCCACCGCCGCGAAGTACCTGCCGATCCCCCCGGTGCACCGGCACGCCACCCTGCTCATGTCGCTGCTGGACACCCAGCAGTGGCTCAAGCGGGCACTGTCCGACCGCATCGGCCCGGTCGGCACCGACCTGGTCTTCGAGGGCACCGGCGCCCTGCTGCACTCCCTCACCCAGAGCCCCACCGTTCCGGCGCTCAACGCCGCGGCCGCGGCCCAGCGGGCGCTGGAGATGCGGGCCCGCCGCCAGGTCTGGCGCCGCCGCGAACGGGAGCTGTGCCGCCCCGAGCCGGACGACGACCGCGCGCCCGAGCCACCGCCCGGCCCGCGCCCCGGCACGGTGCCGCGCGGGCCGGTCGAGATCTACCGCGACCGCCTGGCCCCCACCGAGCTCGGCGCGGCCCTCGGCCTCCTGGCGCTCACCCGCCGCCCGGGCCGCTCGGCCGACCTGCTCAAGGCGCTCACCCCCAAGGCCGCCGTGCTCGGCCGCGAGTCCTTCGCCGCCACCCTCGACCTGCTGCTCTGCCGCCGCGGCATCCTCCCGATGGACGGCTCCGCCTACCGCCGCCTGGACCGGATCGACACCGTCGTCGTCGACGGCGCCGCCCTGTGCACCGGCCCGTCGGTGGTCGTCGAGGCGACCGCGGAGGCCGACGGGTGGGACGACGCCGCCGTCTGGTCCGCCGCCACCCGCCTGCTCACCGGCGACGCCGACGGGCTCCGGCTCGGCCCGCCCCGCAGTACCGGCCACGCCCCCGGCGGCGAGCTGCGCAGCCTCCTCCAGGGCCGCCGCCGGGTCGGCACCGTCACCGTCGCGCCGGAGCTGGACCCGCACGCCGAGGCGTTGCTCACCACGGCCGGCGAGGCCGGGCTGCGGCTGGTGCTCACCCCGCACGTCGGCGCCCGCGAGCTCGCCGGCCTCGCCGACGAGGTCGCCCCGGCCGGCGCGACGCTCGTCGACACCGTCCGGCAGCAGCAGACCGAGGAGCACTGCGTGCTCCTGGTCTCGGCCACCGACGGCCCGGCGCTGCTGGCCGCCGACGTCGCCGTCGCCCCGGTGCTCGACGGCCGGGCTCCGGCGTGGGGCGCCGACCTGGTCACCTCCCCCGGCCTGGCCGACGCCTGCCGGGTGGTCGCCGCCGTTCCCGCCGCAGCCGCGGTCAGCCGCCGCGCCGCCGGCGCCGCGCTCACCGGCAACGTGCTCGGCGCCCTGCTCGCCGCCGTCGGCAGCCCCCGCTACGGCCAGCGCCGCGCGACGACGCCGGGCAAGTGGGCGACCGTGTCCACGATGGTGACCGGGACGGTGGCCGCCGTCCGGGCCGCCCGCCGCCCCGTGCCGGCGGCCACCGCGCACACCCCGTGGCACGCGCTGGACCCCGACGACGTGCTGCGCCGGCTGGCCGACCTGCCGGGCGAGCCCGCGGCCCCACCCCGGCGGACGACGGCGCGCCGCATCGCCGCGCTGCCCGCCGTCCGGGGCCCGGCGCGGTTCGCCCGCACGGTCGCCGCCGAGCTCGCCGATCCGCTCACCCCGGTGCTGGCCACCGGGGCGGCGGCCACCGCGGTGCTCGGCGACGTCACCGACGCGGTGCTGGTCGGCAGCGTCACCGGCATCAACGCCGTCGTGAGCGGGCTGCAGCGGCTGCGCGCCGAGACCGCCCTGGAGACGCTGCTGCTCGAGCAGAGCCGCTGCGCGCGCCGCGAGACCGGCGGCGGTCAGGAGGAGGTGCCGGCCACCGCCCTGCGCGTCGGGGACGTCCTCCTGGTCGGGCCCGGCGACGTCGTCGCCGCCGACGCCCGGCTGCTGGAGGCCGAGGACCTCGAGGTCGACGAGTCCGACCTCACCGGCGAGTCGCTCTCGGTCGCGAAGTCGGTGGCGGCGACGCCGGGAGCCGAGGTCGGCGACCGCACCTGCATGCTCTTCGACGGCACCACGGTGCTGGCCGGCCGCGGCCGCGCCGTCGTCGTCGCCGTCGGGGAGGCGACGCAGGCCGGGCGGGCCGCGCGCGCCGCCGGGGGTGCCGCCCCGCCGGCCGGCGTCCAGGCCCGGCTGGCCGAGCTGACCCGCGCCGTCCTGCCGCTCACCCTCGCCGGCGGCGCGGCCGTCACCGCGCTGGGCGTGCTGTGGGGCCGTCCGCTGCGCGAGTCGGTGGCCGCGGGGGTGGCGATCGCGGTCGCCGCGGTGCCCGAGGGCCTGCCGCTGGTGGCGACGGTGGCCCAGCAGGCGGCGGCTCGGCGGCTGTCGCGGCGGGGCGCGGTGGTGCGCAGCGCGCGGGTGCTGGAGGCGCTCGGCCGGGTGGACACGGTGTGCTTCGACAAGACCGGCACGCTCACGGAGAACCGGCTGCGGGTGGCCCGGCTGCACCCGCTGGAGGGCACCGACGACGAGCTGCTCCGGCTGGCCGCCGCCGGCATGGGCAACGGCGACGACGGCGCGCACGAGACCGACCGGGCCGTGCTGGAGGCGGCCGGGCAGGCGTGGGACGCACCCCCCGACGCCGGGCTGCCCTTCGCCGCCGGTCGCGGGTTCTCCGCCGCCGTCCGGGAGGGCCGCCTGATCGTCAAGGGCGCCCCCGAGGTGGTGCTCCGCCGCTGCGCCGGCCCCCCTGACGTCCGCGACCGGATCCGGCAGCTGGCCGGCGAGGGGCTGCGGGTGCTCGCCGTCGCCGACCGCGCGGTCGACGGCACACCCGACGACCTCGACGAGGCCGCCGCGGACCTCACCCTGCGCGGCCTGGTCGGGCTGGCCGACACCCTGCGGAACTCCTCGGTACGCGCGGTCGAGCAGCTGCGGGCCGCCGGTGTCCGGGTGGTGGTCGCGACCGGGGACCACCCGCAGACCGCGAGCGCGATCGCCGCCGAGGCCGGGATCCCCGACGCCGACCGGGTGGTCACCGGCGCGCAGCTGGCCCGGGCGTCGGACACCGAGCGCGCCCGCATGGTCGCCGACACCGCGGTGTTCGCGCGGCTCTCCCCCGAGCAGAAGGTCACCCTGGTCTCGGCGTTGCGCCGGGCCGGGGCGACCCTGGCGATGACCGGCGACGGCGTGAACGACGCCGCGGCGATCCGGCTGGCCGACGTCGGCGTCGGCGTCGAGGGCGCCGAGTCACCGGCCGCCCGCACCGCCGCCGACCTGGTGCTCACCGACCTCGACCTCACCCGGCTGGTCGACGCCATCGCCGAGGGCCGCGCCATGTGGTCCCGGGTGCGCGACGCCGTGTCAGTCCTCGTCGGCGGCAACGCCGGCGAGGTGGCGTTCACCGTGCTCGGCACCGCCGTCGGCGGCCGGGCGCCGCTGGGCACCCGGCAGCTGCTGCTGGTCAACCTGCTCACCGACATGTTCCCCGCGCTGGCCGTCGCGGTCGCCGCACCCCGGCAGGTGCAGCCCGGGAACGACGACGGGCCGCTGGCCGGTCATCCGCTGGCGGCCGTGCTGCGGGCCGGCCCGCACCGCGGCTTCGCCCGGGAGGTCCGCCGCATGGTGCTCGTCCGGGGCGCGGCGACGACGGCCGGCGCCACCGGCGCCTGGGTAGCCGGCCGGCTGACCGGGCCGCTGCCCGGCCGCGCCAGCACCATGGGCCTGGCCGCGCTCATCGCCACCCAGCTCGCCCAGACCGCGTGGTCGGGACGCCGCAGTCCGCTGGTGCTGGTCACCGTGGCCGGCTCCCTCGCCGTCCTCGTGGCGATCGTGCAGACGCCGGGGGTGAGCCGGTTCTTCGGCTGCACGCCGCTGGACCCGGGTTCGTGGGCGATGGTGCTCGGCTCGGCCGCCGTCGGTGCCGCGGGCGCCGAGGTCGTCCCCGCGCTGATCGCCCGTCGGGCGCCGGCCGGTCGCTAGACCGGGACGCCGGCCGGGGCGAACCGGGCCACCAGCTCCGCGACCGGCTGCGGCCGGCCGTACAGGTAGCCCTGCGCGAACGGGCAGCCCAGCGTGGTCAGCACCCTCGCCTGCTCCTCGGTCTCCACGCCCTCGGCGATCAGCACCAGGTCCAGGGCGTCGGCCAGCGCCATGACGCTGCGCAGCAGCCGCGCCCGCCGGGTCGAGGTGGTGATCGAGGAGACGAAGGAGCCGTCGAGCTTGAGGTAGTCGGTGGGCAGCGTGTCCAGCCGGGCCAGCGCCGAGTAGCCGGTGCCGAAGTCGTCGATCGCCACCCGCAGCCCGTGCCCGCGCAGCGCGTGCAGGGCCGTCACGGAACGGGCCGACTCCGCCTCCACCAGGCTCTCGGTCACCTCCACCACCGTCTGCCCGGCCGGCCAGCCGGTCGCCGCCAGCGTGGCCAGCACCCGGTCGGGGAAGTGGGGGTCGTCCAGCTCCCGCCCCGACACGTTGACCGTGAGGAACAGCCTCCGCCCGGTCGTCTCGGACAGCGTGCGCGCGTCCCGGCACGCCGCCGTCCACACGAAGGCGCCGAGCGGCCCGACCAGGCCCTCCGCCTCGGCGACGGGTACGAACTCCGCCGGCGACACCGGCACCCGCTCGGGGTGGTGCCAGCCCACCAGGGCCTCGACGCCGGCGACGGCGCCGTCGGCCGGGGTGACGATCGGCTGGAGGTGCACCGACAGCCCGCCGACGCACCCGCCGGCGAGCGCGGCCGCGAGATCACGCGCCATCCGGGCTGGGCCCGCCGACGTCGAGCTCGCTGCGCCCGCGACCGAAGCTCTTCACCCGGTACAGCGCGGCGTCGGCCCGCCGCATCAGGTCGGCCGGTGAGCCGCTCGGCTCGAACTGGGCCACGCCCACCGACGTGCCGATCTCCGGCAGCGCCGCCCGCAGGCCCTCGGCGCAGGCCCGGCCGCGCTGGCCACCCGCCGCGCGAGGACACCGACCGCTCCGGCCGAACCGACGACGAGCAGCCCCAGGACGAGCGCCGGCCCGACGGCGACGTCGCCGCGCGGAACGACGACGACCGCCCCGATGACCAGCAGCTCGGTGAGGAACCCGAGCGCCCACAGCAGCGGGAAGAACAGGAACGCCTCCATCGACGCGCACGTCATCAGCGCCAGCACCGCCACCGCGCCGTGCGCGCTGGGCGAGGCCAACGCGACCAGGCCGATGCCGACGGCGCCGACGACCAGCAGCACCTGGAAGAAGATCCGCGGCACCCGGGAGCCCCACAGCATCACGGCCAGACCGACCAGCGCGGTGACCGGCCCCATGCCGACGACCGCCGGGTGCATGTCCCGGAGGCCGCCCGGCGTGCCGAGCACCAGGGCGACGGCAGCTAGACCCCCGGTGGCGGTGAGCAGCCCGGCGGTCCGGGCGACCATCCGCGGGGTGGCCACCTCGGGGGCCATCCGGCTGATCCGCATGGGGAAGACGTCGACCTCCGGTAGGCGGAACTTCAGCGGCCCCAGGCAGCAGGAAGCCGGGCGGCCAGAGCCGCCCGGCTTCCTCCTTCGATCTTCCCACCGCCGAGCCGTCCGGCAGCGCTGCGGCACCGGAGTTCGAGCAGATCCCAGCCGGGATCAGACCGTCGTCGGCGTCCGGTCGGCGGGGCGCCGGCGGACCGAGCGCACCGTGCGGACGGCGGCGCTGCGGGCCAGCTCGCGGATCGGGCCGGTGTCCCACATCTGCCGCGGCTCCTCGACGACGGCCGGCTCGGCCGGGGACTGCTCGACCTGCCGCTCGCGTTCCGCCCGGGCCGCGACCTCGGCCAGCGCCGCCCGGCGCCGCGTGAGGATCGCCTCCTTCTGCCGGTCGACGCGCTCCTTCTCGGCGAGCACCAGCAGCTCCTCCTTCGCCTGCGCCACCGTCCGCCGCGACTCCTGCGCCATCTCCTCGAGGTCGACGTCGCCGGAGTCGCGCAGCGCGGCCAGCCGGTCGTAGGCGGTGGGCGGGCTGAAGTTCAGCAGCAGCTTCATCAGCACCGGCAGCACCTCGACGCACATGAACAGCAGCGAGAGCATGAACTGCGCGGCGGCGAGGGTGCCGTTGCTGTCGCCCAACCGGTCCAGCGCCTCCAGCCGCAGCAGGATGCCGCCCGAGCCCTCGTTCTGGGCGTCGAAGGCGGCCTGCAGCCGGTCGAGCTCCGCAGTCAGCCGGGTGAGCTCCTCGCGGTCGCGGTCCAGGGAGCCCTCGGCCAGCGCGGCGCTGCGCCCCTCGGCCGCGGTCACTGCGGCGACGGCGGCATCCAGCTCCCCACGCGTCGCGTCGACCACCGCCTCCTGCGCGTCGGCCGCGGCGCGGGCCTGCAGGTAGGCCTGCCCCGTGCCGGCGTCACCGGTGCCGCAGGTGCCGTCGAGCTCGCACTGGGCCTTCGCGTCGAGCTCCCGCGACAGCGCCGTCGCCGCGTCGAGCGCCGTCTGCTTCTCGGCCGCCGTGCCGCGCACCACGGCGAGGCCGGCGTCGGCCGCTCCCCCGCTGGCGACGATCGCCTCCTGCGCGGCGATCCGCTCCTCCAGCGCGGGAAGCCCGGCGAACCGGGTGTCGGCCTCCAGGCTCTGCCGGTGCGCGTCGGCGGCCTCGGCCTGCATCGACACGATCTCCGCGTCGATCTCCTTGTGGAACACCTGCAGGGTCAGCGGCGTCGCGACGACGACGCCGAGCACCAGCGCGAGACCGACGCGGGGCACGGCCATCGCCAGGTTCCGCTTCAGCGACGCGTCGTGCGCCATCCCGACCAGCAGCATCCGGTCGAGGTTGACCACGACCGCGCCCCAGCCCAGGCCGACGAGCAGGGCCAGCGGCCACCACACGCCCAGCGCCATCGCGACGGCGAACGCGGCCGACACCGCGGCCAGCGCACCGGTGCTCAGCAGCACGCCACCCAGCGCCACGAACCGGGGACGTGCCCCGGGCGCGGCCGCCAGCACGTCCGGACGTGCGCCGGCCAGGACGGCCAGTCCGTCGCCGATCCAGCCGCGTCGTCGCTCGCTCATGCAGTGCCCCCCGGGCGGCGGGGATCTGGAGGACCGCCACCCACCACCCCTTATCGGCAGGCCCGGGAGGGCACCGGCACCGTGACCGATCTCGCTACCGGCGCCCGGGGTGTCGGGGGTCAGCCGACGTCGCCGGTGCCGTCGCCGCCGGAGCCACCGTCCACGCTGCCGGCGCCCCGGTCCTCGGTGTTGTCCTCCAGGCGGGTGTTCTCGTCCTCGTCGCTGCCGCCGGCGCCCTGGTCCTCCGTTCCGTCGTCGAGGACTGTGTTGTCGTCCTGGTCGATGCCGCCGGTGCCGCGGTCGACGCCGTCGGCGTCCTCCTCGCCGCCGTCGACGGGGTCGGGGCTGCCGACCTCCTCGTCCTCGAAGACGGCGGGGACGCCGCCCTCGTTGACGTCGACCTCGTCGTCGCCGCCGCAGCCGCTGAGCCCCAGGCCTGCGGCCAGCACGGCGCCGGCGACGATCCGTGTGCTCCTGCGCATGTCTCCTCCTCGACGGGTGTGTGCTAGCCCCATCGATGCCCGCACGGCGGGGAGGGCCGGGCCGACGGCGGCAGATGACACGGCTTCGACATGTACGCGGCCGCGGCCCGGCTCAGCGAGCGGCGCCACTCCTGGCCGCCGCCGTCCACCCCGGCTCCCGCCCGGTCCGGCCGAGCAACCGGTCGAACACCGGGGCGCCGGCGACGACCGGCGCCGGCTCCGCGGTCGTCGGGCCCAGGGCCACGGTCGTCGTCTCCATGCCACTCGGACCGCCCCGCCGTGTGGAAGTCATCGACCGGGGCAAGGAGCGGGGGTGAGCGATCCCTTCGACCTGCGCCGGTTCGTCGACGCGCAGGCCCACACCTACGACCAGGCGCTGGCCGAGCTGCGCGCCGGCGAGAAGCGCACGCACTGGATGTGGTTCGTCTTCCCGCAGATCGCCGGGCTCGGCCGCAGCGGCATGGCGCAGCGGTTCGCGCTCTCCGGGCTCGCGGAGGCCCGGGCCTACCTGGCGCACCCGGTACTGGGCCGCCGGCTGGTCGAGTGCGCCCGGGCGCTCACCGCGCTCGACACCGAGGACCCGGTACGGGTCATGGGGTCGGTCGACGCCCAGAAACTGCGCTCGTCGATGACGCTCTTCGCGCACGCCGCGCCCGACCAGCCGGTGTTCCGCGAGGTCCTCGACCACTACTTCGGGGGCGCCGAGGACGAGGCGACCACCAGCCGCCTCTGACGCGGGCGTGTGAGCCGGTGCCGCACCGGGCAGGCACCACCGGTGACCGAGACCAAGAGCGGCTCCGGCTACGTCGAGGCGGAGTACTCGCGCGACTCCCAGTACATCTCCGACCGCATCACCAGCGACGGCTCCGGCCGCTGGCCCGTGGAGCCCGGGCGCTACCGGCTGGTCGTCGCCCGGGCCTGCCCGTGGGCCAACCGCGCAGTCATCGTGCGGCGGCTGCTCGGGCTGGAGCCGGTCATCTCGATGGGCATGTGCGGCCCCACCCACGACGAGCGCAGCTGGACCTTCGACCTCGATCCGGGCGGCCGGGACCCGGTGCTGGGCTACGAGCGGCTGCAGGAGGCCTTTCTCGCCCGCGACCCGGAGTACCCGCGCGGCATCACGGTGCCCGCGATGGTCGACGTGCCGAGCGGCGCCGTCGTCACCAACGACTTCCCGCAGATGACGCTGGACTTCTCCACCCAGTGGACCGCCCACCACCGCGAGGGCGCCCCCGACCTCTACCCCGAGCCACTGCGGGACGAGATGGACGAGGTCATGGAGCGGATCTACACCGAAATCAACAACGGCGTGTACCGCTGCGGGTTCTCCGGCTCGCAGCGGGCCTACGACAAGGCCTACGACCGGCTGTTCACCGCGCTGGACTGGCTCAGCGAGCGCCTGGAGAACCGGCGCTTCCTGATGGGCGGGCAGATCACCGAGGCCGACGTCCGGCTGTTCACGACGCTGGCGCGGTTCGACACCGTCTACCACGGCCACTTCAAGTGCAACCGGCAGAAGCTGAGCGAGATGCCGGTGCTGTGGGCCTACGCGCGTGACCTGTTCCAGACCCCGGGGTTCGGCGACACGATCGACTTCCCGCAGATCAAGGAGCACTACTACGTCGTGCACGCCGACATCAACCCGACGCAGATCATCCCGCAGGGCCCCGACACCTCTGGCTGGCTGATGCCGCACAATCGCGAGCAGCTCGGCGACCGGCCGTTCGGCGACGGCACCCCGCCCGGGCCGGTCGCCCCCGGCGAGGAGGTCCCCGCCGACCACGGCCCCGGCGGCATCGGCCACCGCTGACCTGTGGACAACCCGGATCCGCGGCCCGGGACCTGACACGGTGACGGGCATGACGACGCCCCCGCTCGCCGACGCCCGTGTCCGCTCCGCCGACGACCTCACCGACTGCTGGTCCGCCGTGCTCGGCTCCGCCGAGTTCGGCACCCGCAGTCTGTGGCTGACCTGGTTCGCCACCGACGGCCGTCAGCTGCCGGTGGTGGTCCCCGTCGACGACCTGCCGCTCGCACCCGACCCCGCGCTGCTGGTCGGGCTGCGTGAGGTGCACAGGTCGGTCCTCGGCGACCAGCTCGGCGGAGCCGGTCACCTGGCCCTGGCGCTGTGCCGGCCCGGCGCGCCGCAGGTCACCGCGGACGACGACGCCTGGGCCGAGGCGCTGCGGTCGGTGCTGGACGACGACCCGGTGGCCGGCACCTGGAGCCTGCACGTCGCGGCGTCGGGAACCGTGGTGCCCCTGGTCGGGGCACCACCGGTCCGCAGCCGCTGAGCGCGCGGATCAGATGCGGTGGCGGGCGATCCACTGGGCGGCGATGACGTTGCGCTGGATCTCGTTCGTCCCCTCGCCGAGGATCATCAGCGGCGCGTCGCGGAAGTACCGCTCGACGTCGAACTCCTTCGAGTAGCCGTATCCGCCGTGCACCCGCATCGCGTCCAGCGCCACCTGCATCGCGGTCTCGGAGGCGAACAGCTTCGCCATCCCGGCCTCCAGGTCGGCCCGCACGCCGCCATCGAGCTTCTCGGCTGCGTCCGCGGTGAGCAGCCGGGCGGCCTGGACCTTCGTGGCCATGTCGGCGAGCAGGTTGCCCACCGACTGGTGCTTCCAGATCGGCGTGCCGAAGGACTCCCGCTCCTGGGCGTAGCGGGTCGCCGCGGCGAGCGCCGCCTGGGCGACCCCGACCGCCCGCGCGGCGACCTGGATCCGGCCGACCTCCAGGCCGCGCATCATCTGCGCCCAGCCCCGGCCGGGCTCGCCGCCGAGGACATTCGCGGCCGGAACCCGCATGGCGTCGAAGGTGAGCTCGCAGGCCTCGATGCCGCGGTAGCCCAGCTTGGGGATCTTCTCCGAGACCGTCAGCCCCGGACCGGGCTCGACGAGCAGCACGCTCATCCCGCTGTGCGCCGGCACGGCGTCGCGGTCGGTGCGGCACAGCAGCCCGAACAGGTGCGCGTGCTGGGCGTTGGAGATCCACGTCTTGCTGCCGGAGATCTCGTACTCGTCGCCCACCCGGTCGGCGTGCGTGCGCATCGCCTGCAGGTCGCTGCCGCCGCCGGGCTCGGTCAGCGCCATGGTGGCGCGCAGCCCGCCGTCGGCCATCCGGGGCAGGTAGCGCTGGCGCTGCTCCGGGGTGCCGACGGTGGCCAGCAGGTAGGCGATCACCGAGTGGCCGCCGATCGCCCCGGCGAGGCTCATCCACCCGCGGGCGAGCTCCTCGGTCACCCGCGCGAAGCAGGCGGTGCTGACCGCGCTGCCGCCGTGCTCCTCGGGCACCAGCAGGCCGAAGAAGCCCAGCCGCTTCATCTCCTCGATGAAGTCCTCGGGATAGTGGTCGGCCTCCTCGAACTCGGCGACGCGCGGACGCACCCGCCGGTCGACGAAGTCCGCGGTGAGCGCGACCATCTCCCGCTCGTGCTCCGGCAGCGCGGTCACGCCATCGCCTTTAGCTGCTCGATCGAGCGCAGCCGCTGCGCGTGGTCGGCGGCCAGCGGGGAGGCGTTGAGCGTGGTGACGCCGGCGTCGGCGAAGGCGGCGACCCGCTCGGCGACGTACCCGCGCGGGCCGACCAGCGAGATGCCCCGCACGAACTCCTCCGGCAGCGCGGCGGCGGCCTCGTCTTTGCGGCCGGCCAGGTAGAGGTCCTGCACCGTGGCGGCCTGCTCGGCGTACCCGTAGCGGCCGGCGAGGTCGTTGTAGAAGTTCCTGCCGCGGGCGCCCATGCCACCGACGTAGAGCGCCAGCTGCGCCCGCACCCGCTGCAGCGCGACGGCCTGCTCGTCGGCGTCCTCGCTGATCAGCAGCTGGGTGTCGGCGACGATCTGCAGCGGTCCGAGGTCGGCGTCCCGTCGCGCTCTTCCCTCGGCCAGGGCGGAGCCGAACGCTGTCGCACTGCCCTCGGGCAGGAAGAAGGCCGGCTGCCAGCCCTCGAAGAGCTCGGCGGCCAGCGCCACGTTCTTCGGGCCGATCGCGGCGAGCACCATGGGGATCCGGGGCCGCACTGGCTGGTTGATGAGCTTGAGCGGCTTGCCCAGCCCGCTGCCGCCGCGCTCGGGGGTGAGCGGCACGTCGACGTACCTGCCGTGGTGGTCCAGCCGCTCGCGCCGCCAGACGGCGCGGCACACGTCGACGACCTCCCGGGTCATCGCCAGCGGAGCGGTGTACGGAACGCCGTGGAAGCCCTCCACCACCTGCGGGCCCGACGCCCCGATGCCGAGGGTGAAGCGGCCGCCGGAGACGAAGTCGAGACCGGCGGCGGTCATCGCCAACAGTGCGGGGGTGCGCGAGTAGATGTTGAGGATGCCGGAGGCGATCTCCAGTGCGCTCGTGCGCGCGGCCAGGTAGCCGAGCTGGCTGACGGAGTCGAACGAGTAGGCCTCCGCCACGTAGACGACGTCGAGGCCCACGGCCTCGTACTCGGCGATGACGGCGGTGGTCCGGTCGAACCCCCCGCTGTAGGAGATGGGCATGCCGATGCGCACGGGTGCTCCTGTCGCCGGGAAAGCGGGTCACCCGCAAGGTAGGCGAGGCAGCGCTACCGCGGGACGGCGGCCCAGCCCTCGGACTCGCGCAGCGGCGTCTTCAGCACCTTGCCGCCTGCGTTGCGCGGCAGCGGACCGTCGAGGACCCGCACGAACTGCGGGCACTTGAAGTCGGCCAACCGCTCGCGGGCGAAGGAGGACAGGTCCGCGACCAGCTGACCGGCGTCCGTGCCCGGCCTCGGCAGGACGACGGCGCCGACCTTCTCCCCCATCACCGGGTCGGGAACGCCGACGACGGCGACCTCCAGGACGTCGGGGTGCTCGGCGAGGGCGTTCTCCACCTCGACGCTGTACACGTTCTCGCCGCCGCGGTTGATCATGTCCTTGGCGCGGTCGACGATCCGCACGATGCCGTCGGTGATCGTCGCGAGGTCACCGGTGTGCAGCCAGCCGTCGACGAAGGTCTCCGCCGTCCGCACCGGGTCGCCCCAGTACCCGGCGACGACGTTGGGGCCGCGCACCAGCAGCTCCCCCACTCCCGTTTCCGGGTCCGGCCCGTCGAGGCGGACCTCGTTCACCGGCGTCGGGAACCCGACGGCGTCGGCGTGGGTCTCGGCGTACTCGTGCGGGAGGAAGGTGGCCAGGGCCGAGGTCTCGCTGAGGCCGAAGCCGTTGCCGAGCCGGGCGTTCGGGAACGCCGTCCGCAGCCGGTGCACCAGCTCCGGGGCGATCGGCGCGCCGCCGTAGCTGAGGGTGCGCACGGTGGAGACGTCGGTGGTGGGCAGCGCCGGGTGGCGCAGCACCAGCTCGTAGATGGTCGGGACGCTGGTGAGCAGCGTGATGCCGTGCTCCGGGATGGCGGCCAGGAACGCGGTGGCGTCGAAGCGGGGCATGAGCACCGAGGTGCCGCCGAGGGCGATCTGGGTGAGGAACTGCGAGTTGCAGCCGGTGACGTGGAAGAGCGGCACCGAGATCAGCGTGGCGTGGGACACCTCCGGGTCGCGGCTGAGCTCGCGGCAGCGGAGAACCGACTCGATGTTGCTGAGGAAGTTCTCGTGCGTGGTCATGGCGCCCTTGGGGCGGCCGGTCGTGCCGCTCGTATAGAAGAGCGCGGCGACGTCGGTGTGCGCCGGGTCGGGGAGCTCCCCGGGCTCGCCGTCGGGCAGCGGCTCACCGGGGCGGACGACGTGGGCGGCGCCGCAGTCGGCGAGGATGAAGTCCGCCTCGGCCGGGGCCAGGCGGGTGTTCATGGGCACGACGACGGCGCCGGCGAGCTGGGCGCCCCAGAAGGCGAGCACCCAGTCGAGGCCGTTGGGCAGCTGGACGGCGACCCGGTCGCCGGTGGCGATGCCGGCGGCCCGGAGACCGCCGGCGACGCGCCGCGCCCGCTCCCACAACTGGCCGTAGGTGAGCTCGCCGCCGCCGAGCTCGACGATGGCGGTGCGGTCTGCGCGCGCCGCCGCCTGGGCCTGCAGGACACGGACGAGGTTGACGGGGAGGCCGGTGTAGCGGCGGATGCCGTCCGCGCCGACCTCGATGCCGCTGCTGTCGAAGGGGTGCTCCCCCACCGCCGCGTTGCCCGTGCTCATGCGTCCCCCCGTCCGGTCGTCCGACGCTCGGATTGTGCGCCGGTGAGCCAGGTCTCCTCCGAGGGGGCCGTCACCCGATCCGGCGGCACATGGCCGGTTGTCCACAGTTACGGAACCGGATTCGCCCGCACCCTGCGTAGTCTCCCGCTGTGCGTGATCTCCGCGGGAGCCTGGTCCGGACGACGGTCGCGGTGCTTCTCGGTTCTGCGGTGCTGACCGGGTGCGCGGAGAAGCAGGAGGCCAGCACCACCCTGCCGACCACCGAGGCCGCTCCGACCTCGGGCCCGCCCGCACTCGGGCCGGCCGACTTCCCGGTTCCCGACGAGGCCCGCACCAAGGACGCCGCCGGCGCAGAAGCCTTCTTGCACTACTGGATCGAACTGCTCAACCGCCAGCGAGCCATTCCGTCCGGAGACGCCCTCCGCGACCTGGGGCCAGAGTGTCAGGAATGCCTTCGTATCGCCCACGTCTACGACGAGGCCGCGGGTTCCGGTCGCCGCTTTCAAGGCGGCGACTTCAGCGTTGAGTCACTAGGCACGCCTGTCATCGAGGACGACGAAGCGGTCATCAACTTCTTCGCCGGACAGGAGGCGATTGCCCTTGTTGATTCGGCCGGCGCCACGGTCGAGAACCTGCCAACCGGTTCCCATCTGGGATCAGGCATGAGGCTTGCGTGGTCCCCGGACCAGCAGGGCTGGCTCGTAACCGGATTCGCTATCGGATGAAGCCTCCCTTCGTTCGGCTGATCGCCGCCCTTGCCCTCGCACTGGCGCTCATGCTGGCCAATCCAGCGGTGTCAGCCGGCTGCGGCCTTGATAGGTGCCCCACGACGGGACTCAATGACGGCGCTGCAGCCGTCGGCTGGCAGGAGGGAGCCGCCGTGGGCGCATTGGTGAGCGGCGGCGGCGACCGTCAAGTGAGGTACGCATGGCGGATCCGCACTCTCTGCATGATTTCGGACGAGACGCGAGGCGCCTGCACAGCGGCCGACTTCCGCGAGTGCCCCCAACAACCGGGTCGGGTCATCGGGTACTACGTCATTCAAGCTCGACCCGTTGTGTACGAGGACGCAGACGGCAATCTCGCGGTCGCGGAGGGTTCGCTGCCTACCGACGCACGCATTGGCGACCTCGTCGGCGACTGGAACACCGACCGGCAGGGCTGCATCGACATCACTCCGCTGAACCCGCCGCCGTCGCCGGGCGAGGTGTTCAGCTACTTCCAGCGCCTGCCGCTCCCGGAGCTCACCACCCGGCACCAGCCACCCGGCGACGGTCTGACCGGTCTCCCCGTCATCTTCTACACCGACTCGCCCACCACCCAGACCTTCACCGTCGGCATCCGCGGCTTCACCGTCGTCATCGAAGCCACCGCTGAGCAGTTCACCTGGCACACCGGCGACGCCGCCGGCTCGATCACCACCACCGACCCCGGCGCGCCCTATCCCGACCAGACCATCGAGCACTCCTACCGGTCCGGCACCTACACCGCTTCCCTCACCGTCACCTGGGGCGCCACGTTCAGCGTCGACGGCAGTGCGGAAGCCGACGTCCCCGGCACCACCACCACCAGCGGCCCACCCGTCACCTTCGACGTCCTCCAGGCCCGCACGGTCCTCACCAACCCCTACGACTGACCTGCGAAACTGTCGGTGGTCGGCTCTACGGTGCAGGTGTGTTCGTCGGCGAGCCACCCCGTGTGCCGGAGGACGGCGTGCCGATCCCGGAGCTGCCGGACGCCGTCGCACCCGGCCTGAGCGACCTCGAGCTGGTCGCCGACATCTGGGCCGCTGACGCACGCGAGGCCCGCCACGCCGCCGAGCGCGCCCAGGCGATCGCGGCCCTCGCCCGGCGCCGCTCCATCGAGCGTGACCGCGACTTCGGCCCGCTCGGCGGCCCGGGGCTCGACAGCCGGCTGCGGCGATCGCCGGTGCTCGCGCAGGTCAGCGAAACGTTCGTGTCCGAGCTGGCCCTGATCCGGGGCTGCACGGAGGCAGAGGCCGAGTCCCTCGCGGTTGAGTCGATCCTGCTGACCACCCTTCTCGTCGGCACGTGGAGCGCGCTCTACGCCGGCGAGATCGACGTGCGCAAGATGCGCGCCCTCGTCGACCTCCTCGGCACCGCCAAGCCCGCAGTCGTCGCGGAAGTGGAGCAACGGGTCCTGCCCCACACCGGCCGGCTCACCGTTCCGCAGCTGCGCCACCGGGTGCGTCGGGCTCTGGCCCGTCTCGATGCCGAAGCTCTGGACAGGCGCCGGGAGAAGGCGGCCCGGCGTGCCGACGTCACCACACGTCCCACCGGCGACGGCATGAGCCAGCTCCTCATCGACCTGCCGATCCACCAGGCCGCCGCCTGCGCCGACGCGGTCGACCAGTACGCGCAGATGCTTCGGGCCGACGGCGACCGACGACCCATCGGCGTCATCCGAGCGTCCGTCGCGGCTGACCTCATCCTCCGGCCCTGGGACACCTCACGCCCCGCAGTAACCGCCCAGCTCGTGGTGCATGCACCGTTGCGGTCGCTCCACGAGCCCGATCGGACGGGCGCGACGTCCCAGCCGGCCGCGGAGGTGGCCGGTGAGATCGTCACGGCCGCGCAGTGCCGGGAGCTGCTCCGCGAATTGGAGCTGCTCGGGGTCGGTGCCTCGCCCGCCGGTGGTTCCGTGCAGGTGGCCATCGGCGACCCGGTCCGGGGCCGGCTCCTCGCAGTCGCGACCCGCAACGAGCTGCGCCGCGCCGCCGGCAACCGTCGTCGGCGGACCCGGCGCCGCGGCTCGGTCCGGACGAGATCCCAAGCCACCACGAGCGACGACTCCGGCGGAGGCACCACTCCCGGGACGGGCACGGGCACGGGCACCGGCACGGACACCGGCACCGGCACCGGGCTCGACACCGGTGCCGGCCTCGGCCCACCGACTGCCACGGCCGCCTACCGACCGACTCCGTCTCAAAACCGCTTCGTCCGGGTCCGCGATCGGCACTGCCGCATGCCCGGCTGTCGTCGGCGCGCGGCGCGGTGCGACATCGACCACGGAGTCGCGCACGCCGACGGCGGACCGACCGCGTGCTGGAACCTCTGCTGTCTCTGCCGGCGCCACCACCGGATCAAGACCTTCGCCCGCGGGTGGCGCTTCGATCTGCTGGACGACAGCCGGCTCGTCGTCCGCACGCCGAGCGGTGTCTCGCGGGCGACCCGGCCCCCGGGCTGGTGCTACGACCCGGAGCCCGATCCGCCGTGGCTGGACGAGGAGCACCCACCGGACCAGCTGCGCTGCTGAACCTCGAACTCGGCGGAACCGGCGCGTCCGGAACCATTCCCAACCGCGACCGTCGCGAGGACAGTACGGAGAGCGGCGACGCCGTCCAGGGCTCGCCTGCTCGCGAGAGGAACCGTCGCATGTACGCGCGTTCGACCACGACCTCCGGCATTCCGGCCAACATCGACAAGGGCGTCGTCTACGTCCGCGACCGCGTCCTCCCCGCCGTCATGGGGATGGACGGCTTCATCGGTCTCTCCATGCTGGCCGACCGGCACTCCGGCCGCGGCATCGTCACCACCGCGTGGGAGGACAGCACCGCTCTGCACAACAGCGCCGACCAGGTGAAGGCGATGCGGGCCCGAGCCGCCGACATCCTCGGCGGCCCGGCCGTCGTGGAGGACTGGTCGATCGCCGTGCTGCACCGCTCGCACCACGCCCCCGAGGGCGCCTGCGCACGGGTCACCTGGACCCGTGGCCGACCCGAACGGCTGGAGCGGATGACGGATGCGTTCCGCATGAGCATCGTCCCGCGGCTGGAGGACATCCCCGGCTTCTGCTCGGTCAGCATGCTCGTCGACCCCGCCGAGGGCCGCGCGACGACCACCGTGACCTACGACAGCCGCGAGGCGATGCGCCAGGCGCTGGACCGCGCCACCGAGCTGCGCCAGGAGTTCACCCGGCACATGTCCGCCCAGGTGGTCGAGGTCGCCACCTTCGAGCTGGTCGTCGCCCGGCTCCAGGTGCCGGAGACGGTCTGACATGCGCCGGCACGCACCGGGGCGTCCGCCCCAGCCACCGCGCCGATTTCCCCTCCGCCACGCCCGGGCAGCCCGTCACCATGGCTGAACACGACGCCGTCGTCATCGGCAGCGGCATCAACGGCCTGGTCGCCGCCGCGCTGCTGGCCAAGGACGGCCGGGACGTCGGCGTCTACGAGCGCAACCCCCGGCTCGGTGGCGCCATCCGCACCGAGACCGACACCCCCGCCCCCGGGTGGACGACCGACCTGCTCTCCTGCTGGCACCCGCTCTTCGTGGGCGGCCCCGCCTACCCGCTGCTGCAGGACGACCTGGCCGCCCGGGGCCTCGTCTACCGCAACACCGACCTGCCGGCCGCGGCCGTGCTGGGCGACGGCTCCACCGCCGTACTGTCCACCGACGCCGACGCGACCGCCGCCGACTTCGACCGGCTCTCCCCTGGTGACGGCGACGCCTGGCGGGCCTTCCTGGAGGACTTCGGCAGCCGAGCCGGCATCGCCTTCGGTGCGCTGGGCACCGAGCTGCTCTCCCTCGACGGCCTCAAGCTCGCCGCCCGCGCCGCCTGGCAGCTCGGGCCCAGGGGGCTGCAGCAGTTCGGCGCCGAGGGGCTGGAGTCCGCACGGTCCTGGCTGAGCGGCACCTTCCGGTCGCCCGCCGTGCACGGCCTGCTCTCCCCGTGGGTCGGCCACGAGGGGCTCGGTCCCGACGACACCTTCAGCGGCTTCATCAACAAGGTGATCGCGCTGGCCCTCGTCCAGGGCGGCTGCCCCGTTCCCGAGGGTGGCGGGATCCGCCTGGTCGACGCGCTGTCCTCGATCATCACCGACGCCGGCGGCACCGTCCGCACCGGCGCCGAGGTCGTCGCCGTCCAGGTGACCGGTGGGCGGGCCCGGGGCGTCCGGCTGGCCGACGGCGAACGGATCGGTGCCCGGGAGGCCGTGTTCGCGAGCGTCACCCCGCAATCGCTCTACCTGGACCTGCTCGACGGCGTCGGCAGCGTCCCGGACCAGGTGCGCGACGCCGCCCGCAGCTACCGGTACGGCCGCGGCGACATGCAGATCCACCTGGCGCTGTCGGAGCCGGCGCGGTGGGCCGACGACGGCGACCGGCTCTCCCGCGCCGCCATCGTGCACGTCTCCGACGGCATGGACGCCGTCAGCCGCTCGGTCAACGAGGCCCAGCGCCACCTGCTGCCCGCCCGGCCCACGATCGTCGCCGGGCAGCCGGCCGCCCTCGACCCGACCCGGGTGCCGGACGGCGCCGGCGTGCTGTGGCTGCAGCTGCAGGAAACCCCCGGCCGCCCGCAGGGCGACGCCGCCGGGTCGATCGACGTCGGCGACGGCACCTGGACCGATGACCTGCGCGAGCGCTACGCCGACCGGGTCGTCGAGCAGCTCGGCCGGCACGTGACCAACCTCGACTCCGCGCTCGTGGCCCGCCGGGTGCTCTCCCCCGCCGACCTCGAGTCGTGGAACCGGAACCTGGTCGGCGGCGACCCCTACTCCGGCGCCTGCACCCTCGACCAGTTCCTCGTCTGGCGGCCCACGGCACGCACCAGCGGCCACCGCACCCCCGTGCCGGGTCTGTGGCACATCGGCGCCTCCACCCACCCAGGCCCGGGGCTGGGCGGGGGCAGCGGGTACCTCGCCGTGCAGCAGCTCGGCAAGCGGTCCCGCCGGCTCCTCAGCCGTCGCTGAGGACCACCGCCGCACGGCCGGGCGACCGACCGTGCGGCGGTAACTCGGTCAGCCGACCCGGGTCAGCGCCGGCCAGAGCCCGTCCGGCCCGTCGGCCAGCAGCCCCGACGCCAGCACCCGCGACCACACCAGCTCGCTGCCGGCCTCGTCCCGCCACGACCACAGCCGCCGGGTGAGGTGGTGCAGCTTGTGCTCCTGGGTGAAGCCGATCGCGCCGTGCACCTGGTGGGCCAGGCGCGCGACGACCTCGACCGCGGCACCGGCACGGACCTTCGCCGCCGCCGCGGCCAGGACGACGTTCTCCGCGCGGTCGAGCGCCTGGGTCGCGGCGTCGGTCAGCGCCGTCACCGCGGTCACCTCACCGGCCATCTCGGCCAGCTCCATCTGGATCGCCTGGAACTTGCCCAGCGGCCGGCCGAACTGGTGGCGCTCGCCGGCGTACTGCACGGTCCAGGCGAGCACCTGCTCCAGCGCGGCGGCCAGCTGCACCGCCCGCGCCAGCGCGTAGCGTGCCCGCACCTCGTCCGCCTGCGCCGGCGTGAGCAGCGCGCCGATGGCACCGACCTGGTCCAGCACCAGCGTCCCGCGCGGCTCGCCGGCCAGGTTGAAGGCGTCGGTCGCCGGCAGCGACGAGACGTCGACCAGCGCCAGCACCGATCCCTCCAGACCCGCCGGTGCCGGCGCCAGGACGACGACGGACGACGCCGCCCCCGCCCAGGGGACGTCGGGAACCGTGCCGGAGAGGGTGAACCGGCCGGGGCCGTCGCCGTCGTCGACCGGGTGCACGGTCACCGAGTCGGCGATCGCAAAGGTGGTCGCCTGCTCGGGCGAGGGCAGCTCGAGGTCCGCGGCCACCAGCGCCGGCCCGGCGACCAGCAGCTGCTCGGCCACCGGCACCGCCGCGGCACCGGCGGCCAGCGTCCGGACGATCGCCACCGCGTCGGCCAGCTCCCCGCCCGAGCCACCGGCCTCCTCGGGCAGCCCGACGCCGGTCAGCCCGGCCTCGGCGAGCGCCGTCCACAGCCCCTCGTCCCAGCGCCGGTCCGCGGTCAGCACGAACGGCTCGTGCGAGCCGAGGATGTCCCGGACGGTCTCGACCACCAGGTCCTGATCGGTCGCCATCAGCGCAGCCCCAGCCCTCGTGCCACGATCCCGCGCAGGATCTCGTTGGTACCGCCCCGCAGCGTGAAGCCCGGCTGGTGCAGCTGCGCCTCGGCCAGCGCCCGGGCCAGCGGATCGGGCGAGTCCAGCGACGGCGTCACGTCGACGACCTTCCGGATCTCCTCGATCACGTCGGCCTCGAACGTCGTCCCGACGTCCTTGACCAGCGCGGCCGGGATGTTGGGCAGCTCGCCCCGGTCCAGCGCCGCCGCGATGCGCAGCGACATCTGGCGCAGCGCCAGCACCCGCGCCGACAACCGCCCGAGGACGGCGAGCTGGGCGGGGTCACCCGTCTCGGCGACCCGGCGGCCGAACTCGGCGACCAGCGGGTACGTCGAGAGGAACCGCTCCGGGCCCGACCGCTCGAACGCGAGCTCGGCGGTCACCTGGTGCCAGCCGTTGCCCTCCTCGCCCAGCAGCATGTCGCCGGGGACGACGACGTCGTCGAACACGACCTCGTTGAAGTGGTGCCCGCCGTCGAGGATGCGGATCGGGTTGATCGTGATGCCGGGCAGCGACAGGTCGATCAGCAGCTGCGACATGCCGGCGTGCCGGTTCGCCGAGTCCGACGGGGAGGTCCGCACGAGCACGATCCCGTAGTGGGAGTGGTGCGCGTTCGACGTCCACACCTTCGCGCCGTTGACCACCCAGTCGCCGTCGCCGTTGCGGGTCGCCTTCGTGCGGATCGAGGCGAGGTCCGAACCCGAGTCCGGCTCGCTCATCCCGATGACGAAGTAGCACTCCCCCGCGACGATGCGCGGCAGGATCTCCTGCCGCTGCTTCTCCGTGCCGTAGGTGAGCAGGTTCGGCCCGGACTGCCGGTCGGCGATCCAGTGCGCGGCCACCGGGGCGCCCGCGGCGAGCAGCTCCTCGGTGACGGCGTAGCGCTCCATCGCCGAGCGCTCGTGGCCGCCGTACTTCTTCGGCCAGGTCATCCCGAGCCAGCCGCGCTCACCCAGCTTCTTCGAGAACTCCGGGTCGACACCGGACAGCCAGGTGTCCACGTGCGTGCGGAACGTGCCGGCGGCCAGCTCGGCGGCGAGGAACTCGCGCACCTCCGCCCGCACCTGCTCCGCCGCCTCGGACCGCGGAGCAGGTGCCAGTGTCAACGAGTTGCTCATGCGACTCCCCAGGTGTGGTCGTGCCCACTGCGGTTGTACAGGGCCGGGGAACCGCACCGCCCGCCGGGTGCCGGCGGACCAGGGACCGCGACGTGCTCGCGGCCGCCGTCGAGGTCTGGGCCGGCTGCGGCCACGGCCACACCCCGTGGACGTCGACCGCGGGCTCCTGCGGCCGGCTGGGGCTCAGCCCTCGCGCTCGTCTTCCGCGTCAGGTCCGCGGGTCAGCTGGCGCAGCTCGGTGACCACCTCGGTGGCCACCGTGCCCAGCGACGTCAGGGCGTCCGACACCAGCCGGCGCACCCCCGGCACGTCCAGGCCCATCGCCGCACCGATCCCGGAGCCGGTCTCCAGCCCGCCGAGCTCCCCGGTGGCCGGGGCCCGCTCGGCGAGCTCGGGCGACCAGCGCATCGCGTCGCCGGACAACGACCAGTCACCGGTCGCGCCGTCGATCGCGTCGGTGACCGGGTTCGTACGAGCCGACGAGTCCATGACCGCCTCCTGCCGGGGTCGGCTCCATGGTGACCCGAAACGGCAGCGGCCGGAAGCGGTCGCTGCGTCAGACGCGCGTCAGCGCCAGCATCGCGATGTCGTCGGCCCGGTGCACCCCGGTCAACTCGGCGAGCAGCCGGTCGCACAGCCCCTCCGGATCCGCCGTGCAGGCCCGCGCCGCCACGTCCCTCAGCCGTTCCAGCCCCGCGTCGATGTCGGCGCCGCGGCTCTCCACCAGCCCGTCGGTGAACAGCAGCAGCGTCGCGCCCACGGGCAGCACGCCGCTCCACTCCTGCGCCGGTGCGGGCGGCGCGCCCAGCATGCGGGTCGGCCGCACCGGCAGGTACTCCGCGGTGCCCGCCGTGCACAGCAGCGGCGGGAGGTGCCCGGCCGAGGCGATCCGCAGCTCACCGGTGGCCGGGTCCAGCGTCGCGAACAGCGTCGTCGCCATCCGCTGCAGCTCGAACAGCTCCCAGTTGTGCTGCAGCCGGTCGATCAGCACGGCGGGCGAGGGGCGGTCGGCCGACATCGCCCGGATCACGCTGCGCAGCTGCCCCATCGTCGCGGCGGCGGTGATGTCGTGGCCGACGACGTCGCCCACGACCAGACCGACCCGGTCGCCGGGCAGCCGGAGGACGTCGTAGAAGTCACCGCCGACGTCGACGCCCTGGGTCGCCGCGACGTAGCGCACCGCCGTCGACAGCGACGGCAGCCGCGGCGGCGACGGCGGCAGCAGGCTGGCCTGCAGCGTGTGGGACGTCCGCTCCTCGAACTCGAACCGCTGGGCCTTGTCGACCACCTGGGCGAGCTGCAGCGCGAGCTGCTCGGCGACGTCCACGTCCGCGGCGGTGAACGGCTTCCGGTGCCGGTCACCGGCGAACGTCACCACGCCCAGCCGGCGCCCCTCGACGACCATCGGCACGCTGACCAACCCGATGATCTCCAGCTGCCGCGCGACGTCCCGGTCCCTGCCGTCGGCGGGCACCGCCTCGAACAGGTCCCGGGCCTCCGCGACGTCGCGCACCCACTGCGTCCGGCCCTCGCGCAGCGCCCGGGCCGCCGGGTGCATCGGGGAGCGCGCCGGGACCTGGCCCTCCCGCACCCGGTCGAGCAGCGGCTGGCGGGAAGGGTCGCGGTGCCGCGCGACGGGGCGGGCCATGCCGTGCTCGGTCACCAGGTCGATCACGCAGACGTCGGCCAGCCCGGACACCACCAGCCCGGCCAGCCGTTCGACGGTCTCGGTGACGTCCGCCGCGTCGGCCATGAGCCGGGACGCCTCGAGCAGGAACGCCGACCGTTCCCCCTGCGAACGGGTCTGCTCGTACAGCCTCACCCGCTCCAGCGCCTGGCCGGCCTGCCGGCCCAGCGTCCACAGCAGGTCGACCTCGGCCGGGGTCAGCGGCTGGTGCTGCCCGGGCTCCTCCAGGCTGATCAGGTCGCCGCGGCCCGGCACGCCCCGCGCCAGCACCAGCACACCCAGCCGCTTGGAGTCCGCCGACACCGGCACGACCACCAGGTCGGTCAGCCCGTCGGCCGCCATCGCCGCCGCCAGCTCCGGTTGGTCGGCCCGCAGCCGGGGGTCGAGCACGATCGAGCGCAGCCCCTGGGCCAGCTCCAGCGCCAGCCGGCTGCCGGCCGCCTCGCGCAGCCGCCGCAGCAGCTCCAGCGACAGGCCCTCGGCCCGCACCGGACGCAGCGCGGGCAGCTCCCGCGGGTCGTCGGCCTCGCCGTCGACCATGACCAGCGCCGCACCGGCGGCCCGCATCGCCGCCCGGCCGCGCTGCACGATCACCGTCGCGACGTCCTCGGGGGTCATCGCGGCCGCCAGGTCGAACACCACCTTCTGCACCACCCGGGACCGGGTCTCCGACTCCTCGGCCAGCCGCTGCGCCGCCAGCAGCTCGCGCTCGTACCGGCGCCGCGCGGTCGCCTCGAACAGCGTCGCCCGCACCAGCAGCGGTGCCCCGTCGTCGTCCCGCACCTCGACGGCGTTGAGCAGGCACGGCAGCAGGGACCCGTCGATCCGGGTGATGTCCATCGCGATCTCGCGCACCGCGCCCTGCATGCGCAGCAGCGGAACCAGGTGCGTCTCGTAGAACACCCGCCCGCCGACGGTGAGCAGGTCGTGGATCCGGCTGCCGAGCAGGTCTTGCGGCAGCCGCCCGGTCCAGGCGCAGAACGTCCGGTTGGCCTTCACGATGCGGCCGTCGGGCAGCGTGGACAGGTAGCCCATCGGCGCGTTCTCGTAGAGGTCGGCCGGGTCCTCGTCGAGCAGGCGGTTCAGCCGGCTCGCCGGGTCGCGCGCGTCCTCGGGGCCGGTCATGCCCCACCGTCCCCGGCGGTCACGGCGTCAGGAACGCACGGATGGCGGCCGTCGTCTCCTCCGGCGCGGACAGCTGGGGCACGTGGCCGGTGGCCCGCAGGCGCACCAGCACGCTGCCGGCGATCGCGCGGTGCACGAACTCGCCGACCACGTCGGGCGCGATCGCGTCGGCGCTGCACTGGAGCACCAGCGTGGGGACGTCGATGCCGCAGAGGTCGGCGCGGTTGTCCGACAGGAAGGTGACCCGCGCGAACTGCCGCGCGATGTGCGGCGCGGTCCGGCAGAAGCTGTTCGTCAGCTCCTCGGCCAGCTCCGGTCGCTCCGGGTTGCCCATGATCACCGGCGCCATCTGCGTCGACCAGCCCAGGTGGTTGCTGTCCAGCGCTTCCAGCAGGCCCACGATGTCGCTGCGGCTGAACCCGCCGACGTAGTCCCCCTCGTCGATGTACCGCGGGCTCGGGCCCACCATCACCAGTGCGCCGAACAGCTCGGGCGCCCGGTGGTAGGCCAGCACCCCGATCATCGCGCTGACCGAGTGCCCCACGAAGACGACGTCGGAGAGTTCGAGCTCGCGGCAGATCTCGACGACGTCGGCCGCGTACCCCTCCAACGAGTTGTACTTCTCGGGGTCGTAGGCGGACAGGTCCGACTGCCCGGAACCGACGTGGTCGAACAGCACCACCCGGTGGTCGACGGCGAAGTCCGGGGCGACCAGGCGCCACATCGTCTGGTCGCAGCCGAAACCGTGGGCGAAGACGATCGGCCGCCCTGCCGGCGGCCCACTGAGGCTTACCCGGTTGCGTGCCACAACGCTGCCCACCCAGCCGACCGTAGCCGAACGAGCGCCCGGTGTCGCCGGCCCCCGCGCCGTGCGGAACCGCTTGGCGCAGAAAACGGTCCGGCGCGCGTCCCCGTCGGCGTTCCCCGCCGCGGCCGCCGTCCGTTCCCCGTTGTCCCCGTCCCGTCGCGCCGGCTCCCGGCCGGGGGCTCCGTCGCCGTCACGGCGCCCCGGCCGGGCGGCCACCTACCAGCGCGTGCTGCACCCACTGGCGCGCTGGGAGCTGCGCACCCTCGCCGACGTCGTCACGTGGGCGCCCGACGGCGAGTGCGCCCTGATCGGAGCGCCGCCCGAAGCCGACCGTCCCGCCGTCGCCGCCTGGACGACCGCCCCCGGGCTGCTCCTCCGGCGGCTCGGCGGCCGACGGTCAGTAGCGGGACGTGCCGCACTCGCGGCAGCGCTTGCGCGGGGTGACCGCCTGCCCGTGGCAGTTGTCGCAGACCCAGGTGGTCTGCTCCTTCGTCGTGGTCCGGTCCTTCGTCGCCGTGCTCATGGCCGCCCCCTCCGGAGTGTGTGTCCCCGACGGTAGGCAGCCGGAATGTCCGCGAGATGACGGCGGCGTTGACTTTGGGCGGAGGCTCACAGCCCGCCTGCCGTGCCCCCGGAAGCCGCGCGGACGATAGTTGTCCGCCGGAACTCACGACGGAAGCGATGGGCATTGACGACAGCTCGACAGGCGCCGACGCAGGACGCCGAACTCGCGGCGGAGCAGATCTACGTCACCGGCCTGCACCAGCGGCTCGACGAGGTGCGGGCGCGCACGGTCACCCGCCTCGAGGAGGCGCTGGCCACGGTGCCGCACAACCCGCAGGCGATCGGTGAGCGGGAGGCGGCGGTCGAGCTGCACTCCCAGCGGATCGTCGCCCTCGACGCCGCCGACAGCGGGCTGTGCTTCGGCCGGCTCGACCGGCACGACAGCGAGGTGGCGCGCTACATCGGCCGGATCGGGCTGAACGCCGACGACGGCCGCGAGGAGCCGCTGCTGGTCGACTGGCGCGCCCCGGCGGCCCAACCGTTCTACACCGCGACGCCGCTGCACGACCTCGGCGTCCGGCGCCGCCGGCACATCCGCACCCGCGGCCGCACGGTCGTGAGCCTGACCGACGAGACCCTCGACCTCACCGATCCCGACCTCGTCCAGCGCTCCGGGCTGGCCGGTGAGTCGGTGCTGCTGGCGGCGCTCAACGCCACCCGCACCGGCCGGATGAACGACATCGTCCGCACCATCCAGGCCGAGCAGGACCGGATCATCCGCGCCGACCACCGCGGGGTCCTCGTCGTGCAGGGCGGTCCCGGCACCGGCAAGACGGCCGTCGCCCTGCACCGCGCCGCGTACCTGCTCTACACCCACCGGGAGCGGCTGGCCCGCAGCGGCCTGCTGATCGTCGGCCCCTCCCCCACCTTCCTCACCTACATCGCCGACGTGCTGCCCTCCCTCGGCGAGACAGGCGTGGTGCTCACCGACCTCGGCGGGCTGCGGCCCGGACTGCAGGCGCACGCCGCCGAGCGCCCGGAGGTGGCCGTGGTCAAGGGCCGGCTGGCGATGGTGCAGGTCGTCACCGCCGCGGTGCGCGACCGGCAGGCCGTGCTCGACAGGCCGGCGGCACTGACGATCGACGGGACGCCGCTGCGCTTCACCAAGGCCGACGCCGCCCGCGCCCGCAGCCGCGCCCGGGCCGCCTCCCGGCTGCACAACGAGGCCCGGCCGGCGTTCGCGCACGCGGTGATCGACCTGATCGCCCGCAAGTACGCCGACAAGCTCGGCGAGAACGTGCTGGGCGGCGGCAACCTGCTCGAGGAGGGCGACGTCGCCGCGCTCCGCCGGGAGGTGGCCGCCGAGCCCGCCGTCCACTCGCTGATCGACCGGCTGTGGCCCCGGCTCACCGCCGAGCGGCTGCTGCGCGACCTGTTCTCCTCGCGCCAGCGGCTGGAGACGGCCACCCGAGGGTGGTCCGACGCCGACCGGGCGCTGCTGCTCCGGCCGCCGTCGGCCCCGTGGACCCCGGCCGACGTCCCGCTGCTGGAGGAGGCCGACGAGCTGCTCGGCGTCGACGACAGCGCCGACCGCACCGCCGCCCGCCGGGAGCGGCAGCGCCGGCTGCGGGACGCGCAGGAGACCCTCGACCTGCTGCACGGCTCCCGCTCCACCGACTGGGAGACCGAGGACGAGTCCGAGGAGCTCTCCGCCGGCGACCTGCTCGACGCGGAGGGTTTGGCGGAACGGCAGGAGGAGCGGGACAGCCGGTCGACGGCCCAGCGGGCCGCGGCCGACCGCACCTGGACCTACGGGCACGTGATCGTCGACGAGGCGCAGGAGCTCTCCGCCATGGCCTGGCGGGTGCTGCTGCGCCGCTGCCCCACCCGGTCGATGACGCTGGTCGGCGACGTGGCGCAGACCGGCTCGGCCGCCGGCGCCTCCAGCTGGGCGGAGGTGCTCGAGCCGGCGCCCGGCCCACGGGACATGCGCGGCTGGCGCATGGCGGAGCTGACCGTCAACTACCGCACGCCCGCGGAGATCATGGACGTCGCCGCGGAGGTCCTCGCCGCGGGCGGGGCGGCTGCGTCGGCGGCCCGGTCGGTGCGCACGACCGGCGAGCGGCCCTGGGCCCGCCAGGTGGCCGAGGAGAAGCTGGTCGCCGCGGTCGCCGGCGCGGCCGCCGAGCTCGACGCCGCGGAGGGCACCCTCGCCGTCGTCGTCCCCCGCAGCCGGCTCGACGCGGTCACCGAAGCCGTGCGGGCTGCCGTCCCCTCGGCCTCGGCCGACGGCGACCTGACCGCCGGGCCCGTGGTGCTCACCCCGGAAGGCAGCAAGGGCCTGGAGTTCGACTCGGTGCTCGTCGCCGACCCCGCCGGGATCCTCGCCGAGGGGGTCCGCGGGCACAACGACCTGTACGTGGCCCTCACCCGGGCCACCCAGCGGCTCGGGGTCGTCCACCCCGGCGAGCTGCCCCGGGAGCTCAAGGGGCTCGACCCGCGCTGACCCGGCCGGTCAGGTGGTTGTTCTCCGGGACGTCGGACTCTGCTTACAGGAGTGAGCAGAGTCCGACTGCGCTCGGAACGGGGTCAGGACCCGCCGCGGACGGTCAGCACGACGCCGCTGGCCGGCCGGGCCGGGATGCGATGCAGCGCGATGGTGAGGTCCTGCTCGGGCACCTCGTAGTCGAGCCGGGCCAGCTTTCCCGCGAGCGCCGCCAGCAGCGCGACGGTGATCTGCTCCCCCGGGCAGCGGTGTCCGGTGCGCGGGTCGCCACCGCCCTGGGGCACCAGCTCGAAGGCGCCGATGTCCCGGCCGAGGAACCGCTCCGGGCGGAAGGCGTACGGGTCGCCCCACAGCTCGGGGTCGTGGTTCTGCCCGTAGAGGTCGAGCAGCACCATGGCGTTCGCCGGGATCGTCAGCCCGTCGAACTCCACCTCGTGCGGTGCCCGGCCGCCGATGAACGGCGCGAACGGGTAGAACCGGCGCACCTCGTGCGCCCACGCCTCCGCGAAAGCCGGGTCCCCGCTCGCCAGCCGCTCGCGGTGCTCCGGCCAGCGCACGAGCGCGTGCCCGGAGAAGGCCAGGAACCAGGCGACCGCCGTCGTCGGCCGGATGACGTTCAGCAGCTCCACGGCGGCCACGTGCGGCGGCAGCTGCGTGCCGTCGGCGTCCCGGTGCCGCGACACGACGTCGACCGCCGAGCCCTCCGCGACGACGGCCTGGCCGCTGCGCACGTCGCAGACCAGCTGGGCCAGCCACTTCTCCCGGCGGCCGCGTGCCCGGCGGGCGCGGACGTGCCGCGGCCCGCCGGTGGCGAACCCGTCGACCATCGCGACGAGGTCGCGGGCCAGGCCGGCCACCTCGTCGTCGCGCACCGGGATCCCCGCCCACCGGGTCACCGAGCCGGCGATCACCCGGCTCGCCTCGTCGAGGACGACGATCCGCGGCCGGTGCGACCACGCGCGGGCCGCGTCCTCCCAGGCCGCGGTCGCCTGCTTCACCAGGGAGGCGATGCCGTCCTCCCGCATGAGCAGCGCGACGAACATCGCCTTGCGGACCCGGTGCATCTCGCCGTCCAGGTTGTGCACCGCCCCCTTGCCGAACAACGTGCCCTGCACCGGCTCGGGGATGGCGTGCGACCGGCGCACGTGGTCCTCGTCGTAGAGGAACCGCGCGGCGTCGGGACCCTGGATGCCGTAGGCCGGCATCCCGCCGAGCCGGGTGGCGACCGTGCGATTCCCCGCGCGCCGCCGCTCGTCGGGGAGCCACGCGTAACCCTTCGCGAGCAGCTTCAGGCCGTTCTCGAGTCGAGGCATGCGCGTCTGCCTGCCCAGCGGGCGCCCCGGGCAACCGTGCTCAGCCCGGCCGCTGCTCCTGCACCCGTTCGTCGCGGGGTCGGGTGGCGATGTCCGGCGGCGGGGCCTCGCCGTCGGCCGCGGAGCTGCCGTGGCCCAGCCGGCGCAGCAGGCCGGCGACCTCGAGCGCGGCCGTGGACGACGCGTCCTCCGGGAGCGCCTCCGCGACGCACCGCAGCGTGCCGGCGAGCGCCTGCTCCTCGTCGTTGAGCAGACCCCGGTAGGCCGGGTCCAACAGGTAGCCGGTGGGCGGCGTGGACAGGCAGCCGATGAGGTCCAGCAGCACCTCCAGCCGCCGCGCGGCCTCCGCCGGCTCGCCGTCGGCGGGGCACATCGCCACCGTCTCGACGTCCTGCTCCCACAGCCGGGCGCGGGCCACGTCCTCCCGCAGCGCCAGCACCGTGCCGGTGCGCCGGGCGGTGCCCGATCCCTGGGTCTTCAGCGCGGTGCGCACCTGGTGGGCGATCCGGATGAGGTCGTCGTCGAGCATCGAGGTGCCCACGAAGAGCACGTGCCGGGTGAGCAGCAGCGAGTGCAGCACCCCGGCCAGCGCCGCGCCCTGGTTGCCGAACTGCAGGTACTCCTCGCGGGTCAGCACGACGCTCTCCGGGTGCGCGGCGTCGCCGTGCAGCTTCAGCAGCCAGGGCGCTCCGGGGCGGGCCTCCTCGTACGGCAGCACCGTCACCTCCCGGCCGATGTCCGTGGCGGCCAGCTCGACCAGCGGGTCGTAGTTGGTGGTCACGAACTCCTGCACCGGAAGGCCGGCGATCAGCGCGTGCGCCAGCGCGTACGAGCCCGGCCCGAAGCGCTCGGCGACGAACGCCGCCATCTCCTCCGGCCCCAGCTCGCGGGACAGCAGCGCGGCGGAGTCCTGCGGCGGCAGCCGGGCCAGCCCCTCGCGCAGGCCGTCGTCCAGCCCCGAGCGGGTGGCCAGCTCGTCGACCAGCTGCGGCCAGGTCGGCAGCCCCGCCGCCGCGCCCACGCCGGCGCCGATGAACAGCGCCAGCTGGCCACGCCGCGCCCGCTCCCCCAGGTCCTCGGCCAGCTCCCGCAGGTTCCCGGGCAGGTTCCAGCCGCCCTCCTCCCCGCGGCGCACCCGCTGGGCGGCGGCCAGGTCGCTCGGCCCGCGCAGCACCAGCGCGACGTCGAACCCGTGCTCCTCGGCGGCCTCCCGCAACACCGGCAGGAGCTGCTGCAGCAGCGCCCCGCGCTGACCGGCGGCACCGCCCCAGCCGGTGCCCAGGGCCGGCAGCCCGACCAGCCGCCGCGCCCGCCCGTGCGCGGGCTCGGGCACCTCGCGCCGGGCCACGGCCGCCAGGGCCTCCCGGGCGCCGTCGAGCAGCCAGGGCAGCCCGCGCCCACCGTCGTCGACGGTGTCGACCAGCCAGGCCCGGCGGGAATCGCTCCCGGGAACCTCCAGCACCCGCTCGTCGCCGGACCACGACATGCCGATGCAGTCGCCCTCGGCCTGCCGGTCGGTGATCAGCTCGTCGGGGAAGAGCGGGGCCCAGCTGCGGGCCACCCGCAGGGAACGGTCGGTGGGCACCAGGACGTCGTCGCAGGACATCCGCGTGAGGTCGGCGCCGACGACGAAGACGTGTCCGCTCACGCGCTGCCCCTTACCCAGGGCTCCGCGGACATGCGCGATGCGCCGACCGGCGGGCGGTTCGCCGGCGGCGGGGTCAGGAACCGCAGCCGCCGGCGCCGCAGGCGCAGCCGCCACAGCCCGAGCGCACCGGCGCCGGGGCGGGAGCGGTGGCGACCGCGCGCAGGTTCACCGCGCCGATGAGCAGCGGGACGCCGAGGACGGCGACGGCCAGGGCGGCCACCACCGTCGCCACGCCGGCGGCACGGGCCCAGTCCTGCGCGAGGCCGGTGACCACCAGCAGCCCGGTGACCAGCACCGACCAGAGGAGCAGCGCCAGGCCGCCGCGCCGGGCGGTGCCCCCGCGGACCAGCAGCCCCGCCGCGGTGGCCAGCAGCAGCACCGGAACGCCCACGAGCAGCACCGTCGCCGCCAGCGACGCCGAGGCGGCCGCCACTCCCAGCCCGGCGGCACCCACCGCGACGGCTCCCGTGCCCAGCGACCGGGCCCGGCCGGCGAGCTCGCCGTCCACCGCCCCCGAACGCGCACCGCGCAGCAGAACGGCTCCGCGCACGGCGAGGAAGAGCCCGAGCGCACCGAGCAGCAGGCGGGCACCGGCCGCCTCCCACGCCACCGCGAGGACCGCGACGGCGACCATCCCGATGCCCAGGGCCAGCCACCGCGGCCACGTCCGCCGCGCCACCTCGGGGGTCGCCATGCCCACCGTGCCGGCCGAGAGGATTCCGGTTCCGTTCGCCACGGAGCCAGTGTCCCTCACCCGCGCCACCGCTCGGGGAGGCACCGGACCGGAGGTCGTGCCACGCTGATCATCTCCGCGCCCCACGCGGCCAGGACCGAGCTCAGGAAGGCACCGGAGATGAGCGTGCAGGGCAGCGCCCGGTCGGCCGCGGGTGCGGCAGGACGGGCCGGGAACAGCGACGGGCTCGAGCAGCTGGCCCGGGTCGGGTTGATCGCCTACGGGCTGGTGCACCTGCTCATCGCCTGGCTGGCGCTGCAGCTCGCGTGGGGCAGCGGCCAGGGCCAGGCCGACCAGTCGGGGGCCCTGGCGACGCTGGCCGGGCAGCCGCTGGGCACCCCGCTGCTGTGGGTGCTCGCCGTCGGGTTGCTCGCCCTGGCCGTCTGGCAGGCGGCCGAGGTCCTGCGGTGGCGACACGGCTGGTCGGCGTCCGGGAAGACCCGGACCAAGGCCCTGGAGAAGACGGCCAAGTCGGTGGCCAAGGCGGTCGTCTACATCGCGCTGGCGGTGCTGGCGATCCGGTACGCCACCGGGGGCGGGCAGTCCGGCGGCGGTTCCCAGCAGCAGGCCGCCGCCGGCGTCTTCGGCTGGCCCGCCGGCCGCTGGCTGGTCGGAGCCGCCGGGCTGGTCGTCGTCGGCGTCGGCGCCTACCACGTCTGGAAGGGCGTCACGAAGCGCTTCCTCAGGGAGATCGACCTCAGCGGCTGCTCCGCCACGGCCACCCGCCTGGTCACCCGGCTGGGGCAGGCGGGCTTCCCCGGCAAGGGCGTCGCCCTGGGTCTCGTCGGCGGTCTGCTGGTCTGGGCGGCGGTGACCTTCGACCCCGCCAAGGCCTCCGGTCTGGACGGCGCCCTGCACACCGTCCTCACCGCGCCCGCCGGGCCGGTGCTGCTGACGCTCATCGCCGTGGGCATCGCCGCCTTCGGTGCCTACTGCTTCGTCCGCGCCCGGTACCCCGAGCGCACGTGAGCCCGCCGGCACCCTCGGCCCGGTCCCTGGCACACCGGCTGCACGACCTCGTCGACCGCATCCGCCGGGTCACCGACTCCCCGGTGCTCACCCACCTCGCCCGCGCCGGCCTTCTCGCCTACGGGGTGATGCACCTGCTCATCGGCGTGCTGGCGCTGCGCATGGCGATGGGCCTGCGGGGAGCCGACGCCGACCAGACCGGCGCGCTGCTCACCGTCGCCGGGGGCCCCGGCGGGCGGCTGCTACTGGTCGCGATCGGCCTCGGCATGCTCTCGCTGGCCGTCTGGCAGGCCGCGGAGGTGCTGCTGTGGTGGCACGGGCTGCTGGACCCCGCCCACCGGGTGCACACCGCCGTCGTCTGCGCCAAGTGCCTGGCCAAGGGCGCCGTGTACGGGTTCCTGGGGCTCACCGCGCTGCTGTTCGCACTCGGCCTGGAGTACGAGGCCGACGAGCGGCTGCGCGACCTCACCGAGGAGACGCTGCTGATCCCCGGCGGGGCGCTGCTCGTCGGCGCCGTCGCCGCCGGGGTGGTCGCCGTCGGGATCTACACGTTCGTGCGGGGCTGCACCGGCGGCTTCATGCGCGACATCGACCTGCCCGCGGCCCCCGACCGCTGGGAGCCGGTGATCGAGGTGCTCGGACGGATCGGCTACCTGGCGAAGGGCATCGCCTTCGGGCTCGTCGGCGTCCTGCTGTGGCGCGCGGCCACCTCCTCCGACGTCTCCACCGCCACCGGCCTGAACGGCGCGATGACCGCGATCGCCGGGGTGGGCGCCGGGCCGTGGCTGCTGACCGGGGTCGCGGCCGGTTTCGGCGCGTTCGGGGTCTACGCCCTCGCCCGCGCGCGGTATCCCGACCGCGACCCGTCCAGCTAGGCCTTCGGGCCGCCGGCGACGTAGATGACCTGGCCGGAGACGAACCCGGCGCCCTCGCTGACGAAGAACGACACGGTGTGCGCGATGTCCTCCGGCTGGCCGGCACGCGCGACCGGGATCGCCGCCGCGCGCTTGGCCACGTAGGGCTCCCACTCCTCGCCGATCCGCTCGGCGGTCGCCTTCGTCATGTCGGTGGCGATGAACCCGGGTGCGATGCAGTTGGCCGTGACGCCGAACTTGCCCAGCTCGATGGCGAGGGTCTTGGTGAAGCCCTGCAGACCGGCCTTCGCGGTGGCGTAGTTGGCCTGCCCCCGGTTGCCCAGCGCCGAGGTGCTGGACAGGTTGACGATCCGGCCCCACTTCTGGTCGATCATGTGCTTCTGGGCGGCGCGGGTCATGAGGAACGAGCCGCGCAGGTGCACGTGCATGACGATGTCCCAGTCGGCGTCGCTCATCTTGAACAGCATGTTGTCGCGGGTGACCCCGGCGTTGTTCACCAGCACCACCGGCGGGCCCAGCTCCGCGGCGATCCGGTCGACGGCCGCCTGCACCTGCTCGGCGTCGCCGACGTCGGCCCCGACGGCCAGTGCGTGGCCGCCGGCGGACTCGATCGCCTCGACGGTGCCGCGGGCGTCGTCCTCCTTGAGATCGAGGACGGCGACGGCGAAGCCGTCGGCGGCCAGCCGCTGGGCGGTGGCGGCACCGATGCCGCGGGCGGCCCCGGTGACGATCGCGACGCGTGCAGTGGGCTCGGACATGCAGAACTCCTCGGATGGAAGGGGACGGGTGACCCCGTCCGGAGGCTCACCGCGAGCCTGCGAGCGGTGAGTGGGACGGGGTCCTTCTTCAGACCCGCTCGAACAGCGCGGCGAGGCCCTGGCCGCCGCCGATGCACATGGTCTCCAGCCCGTAACGGGCTCCGCGGCGGTCCATCTCGCGCAGCAGCGTGGCGAGGATGCGGCCACCGGTCGCGCCGACGGGGTGGCCCAGCGAGATGCCCGAGCCGTTCACGTTGGTCCGCTCCCAGTCGGAGTCGGTGAAGCCCCACTCCTTGGCGACGGCGAGCACCTGGCTGGCGAAGGCCTCGTTGAGCTCGATCAGGTCGACGTCGGCGAGCTTGACGTCGGCGAGCGCGAGCGCCTTCGCCGTCGCCGGGACGGGGCCGATGCCCATGGTCTTCGGCGGCACGCCGCCCACGCCGAAGGACACCAGGCGGGCCAGCGGGCGCAGACCCAGCTCGGCGGCCTTCTCCGGGTGGGTGACGATCGCGACGGCGGCGCCGTCGTTCTGGCCGGAGGCGTTGCCGGCGGTGACCGTGGCGTCGGGATCGTTCTTGCCCAGGATCGGGCGCAGCTTGGCGAGCGTCTCGACGTTCGAGTCGGGCCGGATGTGCTCGTCGCGGTCGACGACCGTCTCGCCCTTCCGGTGCTTGACCGTCACCGGCACGATCTCGTCGGCGAACCGGCCCTCGGCCGTGGCGGCGGCGGCGCGCTGGTGGCTGCGGACGGCGTACTCGTCCTGCTCCTGGCGGCCGATCGCGTACTCGCGACGAACGTTCTCCGCCGTCTCCAGCATGCCGCCGGGCACCGGGTGGTTCTGCCCGCCGGCGGTGACCCGGCCGCGGGCCAGCCCGTCCTCCAGCAGCACGCCGGGCCCGGGCTTCACGCCCCAGCGCATGGCGGTCGAGTAGAAGGGCGCGTTGCTCATGGACTCCGCGCCACCGGCCAGGACGACGTCGGAGGCACCGGACTGCACCTGCATGGCCGCGTAGATGACCGCCTGGAGCCCCGAACCGCACCGCCGGTCGACCTGCAGCCCGGACGCGGTCACCGGCAGGCCCGCGTCGAGGGCGGCGACCCGGCCGAGGGCCGGGGCGTCCATGGTCGGGTAGCAGTGGCCGAGCAGCACGTCGTCCACCGACTCCGGCGGCAGACCGGTGCGCTCCATCAGCGCCCGGATCACCGTGGCCGCGAGCTCCTGGACGGGGACGTCGCGCAGCGAGCCCCCGAACCCGCCGACCGGCGTCCGCAGGGGCTCGCAGATGACCGCATCTCGCACGTGGTCCTCCTCGTTCGTCCGCTCCAGGCGCACGGCCGGCGCCGGCGCAGCACCCCGAGTCTGCCCGCCGGACGCGCGTCCCGCGCCTCCGGCCCCCCGAGGGACGCCGGCGCGCCTGGGCGCGGAGAGCTCAGGAGGCGGTCGCGCCGACCTGCTCGCCGCCGAGCAGGTTCCACAGCCCGGTGATCTGCAGCGGCCGGATCACCGCGCGGGTGGCGGCCAGGACGCGGAGGCGGCCACCGGCGGCCAGCGCTCGCCGGTGCGCGGCAGCCAGGGCGCACAGCCCGGCGGAGTCGAG
Organism: Blastococcus sp. HT6-30; assembly: GCF_039729015.1. NCBI lineage: Bacteria > Bacillati > Actinomycetota > Actinomycetes > Geodermatophilales > Geodermatophilaceae > Blastococcus > Blastococcus sp. HT6-30. The sequence continues at coordinate 2,517,940 of NZ_CP155792.1, forward strand.
GAAGGTCACGGCGGTGAGGTCGACGACGACCTCCCGCGGCGCGGCGTCGACCAGCTGGTCGAGGACGGCGCGGACCTGCGGTGCGGAGGTGCAGTCGATCTCCCCGGCCGCGGTCAGCCGCGGCAGGGACGCGGTGCCGGAGATCTCCAGGGAGACCGGCGCGGTCGTGGGGACCTCGAAGCCGGCCGTCGCCGGGGCGGACGGGGTGGTCGATGGGTCGAGCGAGGATGCGGTCACGGGGTGCCTCTCGGGGCGGGTGCCGGACCAGTGGGCCTGCGCACGCGAACGACACGACGACCAGCACTGGCAGAACACGGCTGTGGTTGAACCGCTCGCCCGACCGTAGGGATCCGCGGCTCCGTACGCAAGGGTCACGGGCAGGCCCCCTCTCCGCCGCCACCTGCGACGGAGGACGGGTGGGGGATGTGACGAGCCTCCTCCGTCGCCCCCTCGACCCCGGCGGATACTGGCGGGCGTGACCGAGTCGCGCCCGTCGTCCCGACGTCCGTCCCCGCTGGTGCTGGTCGCCGTCGTCGTCGGCACGGCCGTCGCGGTCGGCGCATTCCTGCTGCTGGACCCGATCGTCGCCGCGGCCGTCGCCATCACGGCGGTCACGGCGGTGGGCGTGGTCGCCGCGGCCAGCAACTGGGACTCGCACGCGACCTTCGAGGAGCGCGAGCTGGCCCGGGCCCGGCGCCGCAAGGAGAAGTGGGAGCGCAACGCCGGCGCCCGCGCCAAGGACCGGGCCCGCTGGGAGGCCCACCAGGCCCGCAAGGCCCGGAAGGCCGCCGGCGCGACGGGCACTGACCGCTCCGGCCGCTGATCCGGCGGCCGCCCTTCCCGCACGGCTACGCCCCGGCCGCCATGTCCGCACCGCGCCGGCACCGACCGCGGCTCCTCAGCCCCCGACCGCGTCCTCGGCCGCCAGGTCGTCGGCGCGGTCGGGGTGCGCGAAGGCCTCGGCGAGCGCCTGGCGCACCGACCAGGCGCCCGCGCGCCAGGCCAGCGCACGGCCGAGGGCACCAGGTGTGCCGTCGACGTGGTCGGCGTCCTCCCCCGGCCACCACGCCACCGGTCGGCCGGCCACGGTCAGCGGCTCGTGCACGGCCACCTCGCCGTCGAGGCCGCTCCGGCCGAGCCGGGCGGCGGCCGTCGCGGCGCCGGGCACGTCCGCCCAGCGGAGCCGCCGCACCGGTTCGCTCGTGACCTCCGCCCGCACGAGCTCGGAGGCCAGCGGGAGGTCCAGCAGGTCGGCGACCGGCCCCGGCGCGCCGCCGGCCGGCACCACCGGCAGGTCCAGCAGCGGGATCAGGTGCGGCGCGTCCAGCACCACCCCCCGCGCGACCACCCGTCCCGGCGCGACCCGGACGCGCGCCGGGGGCTCCACGTCCAGCCCGTCCAGGACGGCCGCGAGCCGCGCGTAGACGGTGGCGAGCACGCCGGGTCGCACGGTGCGCGCCGGGTCGCCGAGCCGGGACAGCAGGTCGACGGCGGCGTCGGGGTCGGCGAGGACGTCGTCCAGCGACGCCGGCGGGCGCAGCAGCCCGAGCAGCGGCTCGGCCAGCGGCGCCGGCTCGTAGAGCCCGGCCAGCTCCGCGCTGCCCGGGTGCGCCAGCCGACCGGGGCGCCGACCCGCCACCACCGGATGGGTCAGCAGCCACCACCGCAGGTAGCCCGGCGCCGGCACCCCGCCGACGACGACGTCGGCCCACGCCTCGGCCGGCGCGGCGGCCAGCAGGGCCAGCGCTCCCGGCCAGTCGGCCACCAGCTCGAGATCCCGCACGGCCACCAGCGGCGGCCAGACCGGCGGAGGTCCGGATGGGAGCCGGTCCAGGACGGCGTCGGCCCACTCGTCGGCGCCGTCGACGTCGAGGTCGTCGGGGTCCTCGCCGCGCACCAGCGCGAAGCCGTCCAGCACGCCCACGGCGCGCAGCGCGTCGACGTCGGCGCCGGCCGCGAACCCCGGGTCGAGCAGGCCCAGCGCGCCCTCCTCGAGGACGGCGGCCAGCGGTGACCCCGGCAGCACCAGCTCACCCGCCGCGGCGAACCCGCCGTCGGCGTCGGGCAGGGCGAGCTCTGCCAGCCACGGCAGCTCCCGGGCGGCCCCGGGCGCGGCGGCGGCCAGCGCGAGCACCGCGTCGGCCAACTCCTCGGGGGCCGCAGCGAAGGCGTCCCGGTCCTCGGCGGCGTCCAGCGACTCCTCCACCGCGGCCCGCACCGCCGGGTCGCCCAGCACCGCCTCCGCCGTCGCCGGACGCGCGCCGAGCCGCTCCAGCAGCCGGCGCGCCGCGGGTGGCGCCACGGCCGCGGGAGCGGCCAGCCGCAGCGGCAGGGCACCCAGGCGCTGCACCGGGAGCCCGGGGTCGGGCAGCAGGACCCCGGCCGGACCGTGCGCGGTCCGCCCGTCGGCCAGCGGCACCGGCAGGGCGGCGAGCGCCTCGCGGTCGGCGTCGGCGAACGCGGCGTACAGCTCCGCCCACCAGCCCGGCGGGCGGTCCAGCCCGCGCACCGCTTCGACCACCTCGGCCGGCCCCGCCCGGCCGACCCCGAGCGCGACGAGCGCGGCGCGGCCGTCGCGGCGCGACCAGTCGGCCGGCAGCAGCCCCGGCAGCGCCCCGGTCAGCGCGGCCACCCGGGCCTCGTCGGCGTCGTCGAGGACGACCGCCCGGGCCGGGACCTGCCGCAGCTCCGGCTGCCCGGCGACCGGCAGCCACGCCCTCGTCCGCAGCCGGCCGAGCACCGCCGTCGCCAGGGCGGCGTCGAGCTCGGCGCCGGCCGACCCGATCCGCGGGACGAACGCCAGGAGCGCCGGATCGGCGGGGAGCAGACCGACGAGGTCGACGAGGGTCTCCGCGGCGGCCGCGACCAGGACGTCGGTGACCGGACCGGGTAGCACGTGCCGGCGGTCGGGGCCGAGCGGGAACGGCGCGATGAGGCGCAGCGGCAGCGCGAGGGGCTCGTCGCTGGGCGTCGGGGCGTGCACCACCTGGCGGCCGGGCAGCGGCAGCGGGCGGCCGGGGCACCCGTCCGCGGCGTCGTCCACGGGCACCGCGCAGGTGACCGTCCAGGCCCGGCGGTCGCGCTCCTCGACGGGACGGCCGGCCAGCAGGTGCTCCGGCAGCGTCCCCGACCGTTCCGCCACCGCCCAGCAGGTGACGGCGCCGTCCTCGGTCAGCCGCACCTCCGGCGGGGCTCCGCTGCGCGTGACCTCCCGGCGGACCCCGTCGACGAGCACCTCCAGCGCGCCCAGCCCGGGCAGGGCGAGCAGCAGCTCGGCCGAGAGGTCGCGCAGCGCGGCGGCGACCTCGTCGCACACCCCCGGGCGCAGCGGCAGCACCACCTCGGTGTCGAACCCCTCGGGCGGCTCGCCCCCCGCCGGCCAGGGCAGGCGCAGCACGGGCACCGCGCCGTCCCGGCGGGCCAGCTCACCGGCCAGGGGGCGCAGCGCGTCCACCTCGGTGCGGGTGCCCGCGGCGCTGAAGCGCACACCGCCGGTCCGGGACACCACCACCGGCTCGTCGCTCACCGCCAGCACGGCGGCGAACCCGACCCCGAAGCGGCCGACCGTGCCCGCCTCGTCCCGCTTCGCCGAGGCCCGCAGCGTGGCCAGGCCCAGCACCCCGGCGGCGTCCAGGGGTGCACCGGTGTTGGCCGCGCGCAGGGTGCCGGCGGCCAGCTCCAGCCGCAGCCGCCCCGGCCGGCCGGCCCGCACGGCGGCATCCGCGGCGTTCTGCGCCAGCTCCACGAGCACCCGATCGCGATAGCCGCCGCGGACCAGGTCCTCCTCGGCGTTGGCGTCCTCCCGGAAGCGCGCCGGCGACGCGGCCCACGCGTCGAGCACCCGGCGGCGGAGGTCGGCCGTGCCGAAGGGATCGCCGCCGGCGGTGCTGTCGGCCATGTGCCGGACCTTAGGGCCCGTCCCCGGGGCCGGCGCTCCTTCCGGGTGAGGCGAGGGTTCGAGCCGCCGGAGAACGGGCACGGTGCCGCCCAGGGACGGACCGGCGAGCGGTGCCGGCAGGGAGAGGCGGTCGTGGTGGCGCTCTGGCAGTCCGCGCGACCGCCGCACGCCTTCACCGAGGTCTGGTGCCAGCAGCTGAGCTCCCTCGGTGAGCTGGCCGGCCTGCGCGCCCGGCTGCGCGCCTCCATGACCGGCCGGCCCGCGGTGCTGCACCCCGAGCGCGACCACTGGTCCGAGCGCCTGGTGCTGATCGCCGACGAGCTCACCTCCAACGCGCTCCGCCACGGCGGCGCCCCGGTGGCGGCGGTCCTCGGCCGCGCCGGCGACGAGTGGCTGATCGCCGTCCGGGACTCGAAGGCCGACGTCGCGCCGACGCCGGCGCAGGGCCGCGACCCGGGGTTGGGTGGGTTCGGGCTCTACCTCGTCGCCGATCTCTCCGTGGCGCACGGCTGGTTCGCCGATCCGGGCACGAAGACGGCCTGGGCCGTCGTCGACGGCCGGGCCGGCACCGCCTGAACCCGTCCGGGCGACCCCCGGCCCGGTGTCTGTGACTCCCCGGTAACGTGCGTTCCCATGTCGCTCGCCGAGCAGATGGACACGGTCACCGACGCCGCGGTGGACCGGCATCCCACCGCCGAGACCTTCGAGTCGACGGCGCCGGCCACCGGTACGGTCGTCGGCGTCTTCCCCGTGCACGACGAGGCCGCCGTCGGCGAGACCGTCGCGCGGGCCCGGACCGCCGCCGCGCAGTGGGCCGCGCTCGGCTTCGGCGGCCGGAGGGAGCGGCTGACGGCCTACCGAGGCTATCTGGCCCGGCGCATGCACGAGCTCGCCGACCTGGTCCACCGGGAGAACGGCAAGCCGCACGCCGACGCCATCCTCGAGATCTCGCTGTCGGTGGACCACCTCGCCTGGGCGGCGAAGCACGCCCGCACGACCCTCGGGCCGCGCAAGGTCCCCTCCGGCATGCTCGCCGCCGACCACGCCTCGTACCTCGAGTACCAGCCGCTGGGCGTGGTCGGGGTCATCGGCCCGTGGAACTACCCGGTGTTCACGCCGATGGGCTCGATCGCCTACGCGCTGGCCGCCGGCAACGCCGTCGTCTTCAAGCCCTCGGAGTTCACCCCGGCCGTCGGCGCCTGGCTGGCCGTCGCCTGGCGGGCCGCCGTTCCCGACGTCGCCGACGCCTTCCAGGTCGTCACCGGCCTCGGCGCCACCGGCGCGGCGCTGTGCCGCGTGCCCGTGGACAAGATCGCCTTCACCGGGTCGGCGGCGACCGGCCGGAAGGTGATGGCCGCCTGCGCCGAGACCCTGACCCCGGTCCTCCTGGAGCTCGGGGGCAAGGACGCGATGATCGTCGACGACGACGCCGACGTGGCCGCCGCAGCCGACGCCGCGGTCTGGGGCGCGATGAGCAACGGCGGGCAGACCTGCATCGGCATCGAGCGGGTCTACGCCACGTCGGCGGTCTACGACCGGTTCGTCGCCGAGGTCACCGCCCAGGTGCAGAAGCTGCGCCCCGGCTCCGACGACGAGGCCACCTACGGCCCGATGACCATGCCGTCGCAGATCGACGTCGTCCGGCGGCACGTGGCCGATGCGACCGCGGCGGGCGCCCGGGTGGTCACCGGCGGCACCGACGACGACGCCTCTCCCGGCGAGGGCTACGTCGCCCCCACCGTGCTGCTCGACGTCCCCGAGACGTCGGCGGCGGTGCGCGAGGAGACCTTCGGGCCGACGCTGACCATCACGGAGGTGGCCGACGCCGAGGAGGCGCTCGAGCGGGCCAACGCGACCAGCTACGGGCTGGCCGGCGCCGTCTTCTCGACGTCCAGAGGCCGCGCCATGGACCTCGCCCGCCGCATGCGCAGCGGCATGACGTCGATCAACTCGGTGCTCACCTTCGCCTCGGTGCCCGCGCTGCCCTTCGGCGGCGTCGGCGAGTCCGGCTTCGGCCGCATCCACGGCGAGGACGGGCTCAAGGAGTTCACCCGCGCCAAGGCGATCACCCGCCGGCGCGTACCGCTGCCGGTCAACCTGATGAGCTTCGGCCGGCCGGCCAACGCCGCCGACGCCCTGGCCCGGGTCATGGGCATGGTCCACGGACGGCACCGGTGAGCGGAGGCACGGGCGTGCGCGAGCTGCGCGACGAGTACGACGTCGTCGTCGTGGGAGCGGGCTCGGCCGGGTGCGCGCTGGCCGGCCGGCTCAGCGAGGACCCGTCACTGCGGGTGCTGTTGCTGGAGGCCGGGGGCTCGGACAAGCTGCTCGAGGTGCAGATCCCGGCCGGGATGTACAAGATCTGGCGCACCCGCCGCGACTGGAACTACACGACCGACGAGCAGCCGGGCCTCGGCGGCCGGAAGCTGTTCTGGCCGCGCGGCAAGCTGCTCGGCGGCTCGTCGTCCATCAACGCGATGATCTACATCCGCGGGGCGGCCGCCGACTACGACGAGTGGGCCCGGCTGACCGGCGATCCGTCGTGGTCCTACGAGCAGGTGCTCCCGCTGTTCAGGCGCATGGAGGACAACTCCCGCGGCGCGGACGAGTGGCACGGGACCGGCGGTCCGCTGCGGGTCGAGGACCTCCGCTCCCCGCACGAGTGGACGACGGCCGTCGTCGAGTCCGCCGTGGCCACCGGCTACCCGCGCAACGACGACTTCAACGGCGCCGCCCAGGAGGGCGTCGGCCGGTACCAGGTGACCCAGAAGCGCGGCCGCCGCTGGTCCTCGGCCGACGCGTACCTGCACCCGGCGATGAAGCGGCCGAACCTCACCGTCCGCACCGGCGCGCTGACCACCCGGGTGCTGGTCCAGGGCGGCCGGGCCACCGGGGTGGAGTTCCGCTGCGCCGGGAAGCTGCACACCGTCCGGGCCGCGCGCGAGGTCGTCCTCTCCGGCGGTGCGGTGAACTCCCCGCAGCTGCTGCTGCTCTCCGGCATCGGCCCGGCCGACCACCTGCGCGAGGTCGGCGTCGACGTCGTCCACGACCTGCCGGGCGTCGGTGGCGGGCTGCAGGACCACCCCCTCGTCCCGGTCGTCTGGAACGTGCGGTCGGGGAGGTCGCTGACCCACGGGGACTCGCCGTCGGGCTACGCGCGCTGGTTCGGCGCCCGCCGGGGGCCGCTGACCTCCAACCTGGCCGAGGCCGGGCTGTTCACCCGGTCGGCCCCCGGCCTGCCCGAGCCCGACCTGCAGATGCACTTCCTGCCGGTGAAGTTCTGGAAGCAGGCGGAGGTCGACCCCGACGTCGACGCCTTCACCGCCGCCGTCGTGCTGGTGCACGTGCACTCGCGCGGCTCGGTGCGGCTGCGCTCGGCCGACCCCACGTGGGCGCCGGCCATCGACGCCGGCTACCTCACCGACGACCGCGACCTCGACGCGCTGGTCTCCGGCGTCGAGAAGGCCCGGGAGATCGCCGGCGCCGCGCCGCTGGCCGACGTGCTCGCCGACGAGTGGTCGCCGGGGGGCACCGTGCACGGCCGCGAGGCGCTGCGCCGGTCGGTCAGGGCAACCCTCGAGTCGCTGTACCACCCGGTGTCCTCCTGCCGGATGGGCACCGACGAGGAGGCCGTGGTCGACCCGCAGCTGCGGTTGCACGGCGTCGCGGGCCTGCGCGTCGTCGACGCCTCGGTCATGCCGACGCTCGTGCGGGGCAACACGAACGCGCCGACGATCATGATCGCCGAGCGCGCGGCCGACCTGATCCTGGACCGCACCCCCGCCGCGCAGCTGACCGCCGCCCGCTGACGCTCACGCGGTGCTGCGACCGACCTCGTAGAGGAACCGGCCGGCGCGCTCCTGCGCGTCGAGGTGGTCGGCGACGGCCCGGGCGACGTCCGGCTCCGCCGAGACCGCGACGAGGTGGGGCGAGTAGACGTCGAACCAGCAGCCGAACCGCTGGAGCTCGTCCTGCAGCTCCTGCACGCGCTCGTCCTGCGCCAGATCGGGCCAGTCGGGAAACCACACCCGGTAGGTGTGCCGGCCGGCGTCGCGCAGCGGGCGGACCGCGACCAGCGGGCCCTCGGCGGTCGCCACCACCTCCACCTCGTCGCCGAGGTTCAGGTCGTAGGCGAACACCGGCACCGCGGCGACGACGGCACGGCCCTCCCCCGACGGGTGCGCGCGCAGGCCCTCCCAGGCCGCCTCGCCCTCCCCGCCGGGATAGACGGCCACCCACACCGTCTGCGGAGCGGTCGCGGCCTCCGGGTGCACCTCGACGGCGCCGTTCCGCCGGCGCGTGACCCTGGCGGGGTGCTCCAGGTAGCTCGTGGACACCGGCCCAGCCTAGGGACGCACCACCCTCAGCCGTGGGCGGCGTCGGCCGCGGCTGCCTCCGGAGCGGTGGGCAGGCTGGTCCCCGGTCGCGGCGAGGGGTTCCGGCGGATCGAGATCGACGCCGCCGCCGCCAGCAGGCACAGCCCCCCGGCGAGGAACCACGCGAGGTCGTAGGAGCCGGTGACGTCGCGGATCACCCCGCCGCCGAACGCGGCGACCGCCGAACCGATCTGGTGGGAGGCGAACACCCAGCCGAAGACGACCGGGGCACGGGCCCCGAAGTGCTCTCGGCACAGCGCCAGCGTCGGCGGCACGGTGGCCACCCAGTCCAGCCCGTAGAAGACGACGAACGCGACCATGCTGACGTGGAGCTCGGGCCCGAACAGCGGCGGCAGCAGGAACAGCGAGAACCCGCGCAGCCCGTAGTAGGCCAGCAGCAGCACCCGCGGGTCGACCCGGTCGGTGAGCCAGCCGGAGAAGACGGTCCCGGCGATGTCGAAGACCCCGACGACCGCGAGCAGCCCGGCCGCCGTCGTCACCGGCATGCCGTGGTCGTGGGCCGCGGGGATGAAGTGCGGCTGCACCAGCCCGTTGGTCGACATGCCGCAGATGAAGAAGCCCAGCGCCAGCAGCCAGAACGGCCGGGCGCGCGCCGCCTCGCCGAGGCCCCGCAGCGCGACGCGCGCCGCTCCGGCCCGCACCGGCTCGGGGTCGTCGGCCGCCGTTCCGCCGTAGGGGGCGACGTCGAGGTCGCGGGGCCGGTCGCGCAGCAGCCAGGCCACCAGCGGGAGGACCGCCAGCGCGGCCGCCGTCGTCCCGAGGGAGGCCGCCCGCCAGCCCCAGGAGGAGTCGATCCAGGCCACCAGCGGGAGGAAGACCAGCTGCCCGGCCGCCCCGCCGGCGGTCAGCACGCCGGAGACGAGACCGCGCCGGGCCACGAACCACCGGCCGGTCACGGTGGCGACCAGCGACAGCGCCATCGAGCCGCTGCCCAGCCCGACGAGGACGCCCCACAGCAGGACCAACTGCCAGCTCGTCGTCATGAAGACGGACAGGCCGCTGCCGAGCGCGACCACCAGCAGCGCGCCCATCACGACGCGGCGGATGCCGAAGCGCTCCATCAGGGCCGCCGCGAAGGGCGCGGTCAGCCCGTACAGCGCCATGTTGACCGCGACCGCGGCCGAGATGGTGGAGACCGACCACCCGAACTCCGCCCGCAGGGGATCGACGAGCACGCCCGGCACCGCACGGAAGGCGGCGGCCCCGACCAGCGCCAGGAACGTCACGGCGGCCACCCACCACGCCGGGTGGACGCGGCGCACACGCGGCGCGGCGGAGACGATCACGGCGGACAGCATGGCTGACCGGCCGTCGACCGGACGAGCGGCCCGACGGCCGATCCGCCCACGCGCAGACGAGCGGCACCACGGCCTCGACGCGCCAGCACCTGCACGCGCCGTCGGGGCGCGCCGCTCGCCTTCCGCCGCACCGACCGAGAGCCGGTCGCTCACCCGATGTGACCTGACACTCCCTCCCGGTGGGACCACACGGCGGCCGGGTCTGGTTGAGTGGGGTGTACCGGCGCCGCCCTCGCTCATCCGGAGCGGCAGGAATCGACGTCGGGCTGAGGCTGCGCCACCTTGGTGCGCCCGGCTGACCGACGTCTCGCCGACGATGCGAGCCCGCCCTGCCTCCGTGCAGGTGCGCCGGCGCTCGCGCTCGCCGAGGTGGTGGTGCGGCCACTCGATCGTCGAAGGACTCCATTGACCTCCACCCAGAACACCCCCGCCGCCTCCGAGGGCGGCGCCCGCCGCCGTCGTGGTGGCCGTGGCCGCGGCACCCGCCCGGCCGGCGAGCAGAACCAGAACCGCCCGGCGGCCGCCGCCGTGCCCGCGCCCGTCGTCGTCCCCGTCGGGGCAGACGCCACCGTGCTGCCGACCGACTCCACCTTCGCCGACCTGGGCGTCCCCGCCCCGATGGTCGAGGTGCTCTCCGCCAGCGGCATCACCGCGCCGTTCCCCATCCAGGTCGCGACCCTGCCCGACAGCCTCGCCGGCCGGGACGTCCTCGGCCGGGGCCGCACGGGCTCGGGCAAGACCCTCGCCTTCTCCATCCCGCTGGTCGCCCGGCTCGCCGCCTCCGGCACCCGCCGGCAGGCCCGCAGGCCGCGCGCGCTGGTGCTGGTCCCGACCCGCGAGCTGGCCAACCAGGTCTTCGCCGTCGTCGACCCGCTCGCCCGGGCGCTCGGCATGTCGGCGACGACGATCTTCGGCGGCGTCGGCCAGAACCCGCAGGTGCAGGCGCTGGCCAAGGGCGTCGACATCGTCATCGCCTGCCCCGGCCGGCTCGAGGACCTGATCGGCCAGGGCCACGCCGACCTCGGCTCGATCGAGGTCACCATCCTCGACGAGGCCGACCACATGGCCGACCTGGGCTTCCTGCCCGGCGTCAAGCGGATCATGGACCGCACCCCGGAGGTCGGGCAGCGGATGCTGTTCTCCGCCACCCTCGACAACGGCGTCGACGTGCTGGTCAAGCGCTACCTGACGAACCCGACCACCCACTCGGTGGACCCGGCCGTCGCCCCGGTCAGCACCATGACCCACCACGTCTTCCGCGTGGACGCCGCGGACAAGGGCAGGGTCGTCCAGGAGCTGGCCTCGGGCCTGGGCCGCAGCGTGCTGTTCACCCGGACCAAGCACCAGGCCAAGAAGCTGGCCAAGCAGCTCACAGCAGCCGGTGTGCCGGCCGTGGACCTGCACGGCAACCTGAGCCAGAATGCCCGCGAGCGCAACCTCGAGGCGTTCAGCAGCGGTGCGTCCCGGGTCCTCTGCGCCACCGACATCGCCGCCCGCGGCATCCACGTCGACGACGTGGCGATCGTCGTGCACGTCGACCCGCCGACCGAGCACAAGGCCTACCTGCACCGCTCGGGCCGCACCGCCCGCGCCGGCGCCGAGGGTGCTGTCGTCACCATCGCCACGCCCGACCAGGCCGGCGAGGTCCGCACCCTGGCGCGGCAGGCCGGGATCACCCCCGAGGTGTCGGCCATCAAGCCCGGCGCCCGGGAGATCACCGCGCTGACCGGTCCGGCCGCTCCCTACGTCGAGCCGGCGCCGGTGGCGGAGCCCCAGCAGCAGGGCGGTGGCGGCGGTCGCCGTCGCAGCGGCGGTGGCTCGGGTCGCGACTCCTCCGGCGGCGCGGCGTCCTCGGGCGGCCGTAGCAGCTCGGGCAGCGGCGGCAAGTCCGGGGGCTCGGGTCGCGCGTCCGGCCCGGCGCGCACCCGCGCCGAGCTCGCGGCGCGCGCCGGCTCGTCGTCGGCCGCGTCGTTCAGCTCCCGGTCGCGCCGGGGCCGCTGACCCTTCCCGGGTCGACGGTTGGCCGGCGGGTCGATGGGCACAGCACTGCCCATCGGGTCCGTCGTCCCGCCCGCGCGGGCGAGGGAGAGCGCCCGCGCCGCCGCACCACACCCGGAGGAGGCCCCGTGTCCCGACCGCCCCGCCCCACGTCCCGCCGGCGCCGAGTCGCGACGGCCACCTGCGCCGTCGGGCTGGTCCTGCTGGCCGGCTGCGGGGGGAACGGCTCGTCGGAGGACGCCGTGGTGACCGACGCGGCGCAGACGCTGCCGACCCAGCCCGGCGACTCCGGGGGTGGCGGATCGGCCCCGGCGACCCCGACCGGGGTCGAGGGCGACGTCCTGACCGAGACGGTGACGCTCGAGGACGGGGGCATCATCATGCCCAGCCGGCTGGCGGCCGGCCCCTACGAGATCGAGGTGGTCAACGAGGGCGGGTTGGCGCACGACCTGACCGTCGAACGCGACGGGGAGCAGGTGGCGAGCACCGACCCGATCCAGGCGGGGCTGACCGGCACCCTCACCGTCACCCTGGAGCAGGGCCAGTACGTCTTCTACTCCGCCCAGCGCGACGACCGGGGGCAGGGCATCGAGGTCACCGTCCAGGTGGAGTGACCACGGGCCACCCCGGTCCGGCCCCGCGGGCCACCCGCCGAGCACACGGGTGGGGTGGCGGAACGTCTTCCGCCACCCCACCCGGCTCCCTGCACCCCACCGGCGGCCGAGGCCGCCGGAGTTCCTAGTTGCCGCTGGCGAACGCGGCGTCGAAGGCGGCCGACGGCGGGTCGAAGGCCAGCCGGCGGACGAACTCCAGGGCCTCCGGCGCACCGACCAGGCGGTCCATGCCGGCGTCCTCCCACTCCACCGAGATCGGCCCGGCGTAGCCGATGGTGTTGAGCATCCGGAAGCAGGCCTCCCACGGGACGTCGCCGTGCCCGGTGGAGACGAAGTCCCAGCCGCGCCGCGGATCCGCCCACGGCAGGTGCGAGCCCATCCGGCCGTTGCGCCCGTTGCCGACCTGCTTCTTCGCGTCCTTGCAGTCGACGTGGTAGATCCGGTCCTTGAAGTCCCAGAGGAAGCCCACCGGGTCGAGGTCCTGCCAGACGAAGTGCGACGGGTCCCAGTTCAGACCGAACGCCTCCCGGTGCCCGATCGCCTCCAGGGTGCGCACCGTCGTCCAGTAGTCGTAGGCGATCTCCGACGGGTGCACCTCGTGCGCGAACTTCACGCCGACCTCGTCGAAGACGTCGAGGATCGGGTTCCAGCGGTCGGCGAAGTCGCGGTAGCCGTCCTCGATCATCGACTCGGGGACCGGCGGGAACATCGCCACGGTCTTCCAGATCTTGCTGCCGGTGAAGCCGACGACGACGTCGACGCCGAGCTTCGCGGCCGCCCGGGCGGTCAGCTTCATCTCCTCCGCCGCGCGCTGCCGGACGCCCTCGGGGTCGCCGTCGCCCCAGACGCGGGGGTGCACCATGCCGCGGTGCCGCTCGTCGATCGGGTCGTCGCAGACCGCCTGGCCGTTGAGGTGGTTGGAGATCGCGAAGACCTTCAGGCCGTGCTTCTCCAGCAGCGCGAGGCGGTCGGCGACGTAGGAGTCGTCGTTCGCGGCGCGCTCGACGTCGAGGTGGTCGCCCCAGCAGGCGATCTCCAGGCCGTCGTAGCCCCATTCGGAGGCCAGCCGGCACATCTCCTCGAAGGGCAGATCGGCCCACTGGCCGGTGAAGAGGGTGACGGGACGGGGCATAAGGCGTCTCCTAGGTGAGGGTGCGTGGGCGGCCTCGTCCCGGGCACCGCCGCGCGCGTGCGAGCGGTGGGGAGGACGAGGTCCTCTCTCATGAGGGGATGTCGGTCCAGGCGGACGTGTTGGCGGCGCTGCGCTCGACGGCGTCGAGGACCCGCTGCACCTGCAGCCCGTCGGCGAACGACGGGGCCGGATCCTGCCCAGCCGCGATCGCGGTGACCAGGTCGACGACCTGGTGGGTGAACCCGTGCTCGTAGCCCAGCCCGTGCCCGGCCGGCCACCAGGCACCGACGTAGGGGTGCTCGGGCTCGGTGACGATGATCCGGCGGAAGCCCGCCGTCTCCGCCGGCTCGCTGCCGTCGAAGAACTGCAGGACGTTCATGTCCTCGAAGTCGAAGGCCAGGCTGCCGGCCGAGCCGTTGATCTCGATCCGGATGCCGTTCTTGCGGCCCAGGGCGAACCGGGTCGCCTCGAAGACGCCCAGGGCACCGCCGGTGAACCGCCCGAGGAAGACCGCGGCGTCGTCCACGGTCACCTGCCCGGTCCCCTCCCCGCCCACGCCGGACAGCGATCCGGACGCCGCGGGCAGCGGGCGCTCCTTCACGAAGGTCTCCAGCGTCGCGCTCACCCCGGTCAGCGCCTGGCCGGTGATGTACTGCGTCAGGTCGACGACGTGCGCGCCGATGTCGCCGAGCGCGCCGGAGCCGGCCTTGTCCTTCTCCAGCCGCCAGGACATGGGGGCGGACGGGTCGGCGATCCAGTCCTGCAGGTACTGCGCCCGGACGTGCCGGATCTCGCCGAGCCGGCCCTCGGCGACGAGCTTCCGCGCCAGGCCGATCGCGGGCACCCGCCGGTAGGTGAAGCCGACCATCGCCCGGACGCCGCGGGTGGCGGCCTTCGCCGCCGCCTCGGCCATCGCCTCGGCCTCCGCGACGGTGTTGGCCAGCGGCTTCTCGCAGAGGACGTGCTTGCCGGCCTCGAGCGCGGCGATAGCGATCTCGGCGTGGGTGTTCCCGGGCGTGCAGACGTCGACCAGGTCGACGTCCTCGCGCGCGATCACCGCGCGCCAGTCGGTCTCGGTGCTCGACCAGCCCAGCTTGCCGGCGGCCTCGCCGACCTTGGCGGCGTCCCGCCCGGCCAGCACGGTCAGCTCAGGCCGCAGCGGCAGGTCGAAGAAGTGGGGGGCGGTGCGCCACGCGTGCGAGTGCGCCGCGCCCATGAAGGCGTAGCCGATCAGGCCGACGCCGAGGGTGGGGGTCATCTGCTTCTCCCAGCGGGGGTGGGGCAGCGGGGGAACGCGCTCGCTCCCCCGCTGCTCCGGCGGATCAGGACTCGAACGCGCGGCCGATGTAGTCCTCGACGTTCTCGGCCGTGACGACCGGGGCGTTGAGCACGATCTCCCGCGGCACGTCGGGCGAGACCAGGTCCGACATCGACTTGTCCTGGGCGATCAGGCGGGCCAGGCGGATGCCGTCGGCGGCCTGGGTGTGCGGGTAGATGACGGTCGCCTGCAGCACCGAGTCACCGGACTGGATCTCCCGCATGGCGTTCGCCGAACCGGCGCCGCCGATCATGATGAACTCGTCGCGGCCGGCGTTCTGGATGGCGGCCAGCACGCCGACACCCTGGTCGTCGTCGTGGTTCCACAGGGCGTCGATCTGCGGTGCGGCCTGGAGCAGGTTGGCCGCGGCCTCCTCGCCGCCCTCCACCGTGAAGTCCGCTGCCACGCGGTTGTCGACGTCGAGCCCGCACTCGGCCAGCGCGTCGGCGAAGCCCTGGCTGCGGTCCTGGGTCAGCGGCAGGGAGTCGATGCCGGCGATCTCGGCGACGACCGCGTCGGGGTTGTCGCCCACCTGCTCGCAGATGTAGGTGCCGGCGGAGACACCCATGCCGTAGTTGTCGCCCAGGACGGTGGCGCGGGCGGCGAACGGGCTGTTGAACTCGCGGTCGACGTTGATGACCGGGATGCCGGCCTCCATGGCCTGCAGCGCTACCGGCGTCATCGCGGCGCCGTCGAAGGGCAGCAGCACGATCGCGTCGACGCCCTCGTTGATGAAGGTCTCCACCTGGCTGATCTGCGTGCTGACGTCGTTGGTGCCCTCGGCCATGATCAGGTCGATGTCCTCGAACTCGCCGGCCGCGTTCTGCGCCGCCTCCGAGATGCCGGCCATCCAGCCGTGGTCGGCGGCCGGCGCCGAGAAGCCGATGCGGACGGTCTCACCGGCCTCGTCGTTGGAGCTGGCCACGGTGCCGCCAGCGCCGCCACCGCCGCCGGAGCCGGTGCTCGCCGGCTCGTTGCTGGTGCAGCCGGCCACGAGGGCGCCGGCGCCGGCCAGGGCGACCGCGGTGGACATCAGGCGACGGTAGGGGCGCTGCCTCGCTGCAGACATGTATCTCTCCTCGGTGTGCCCGTCCGGCGGGTCGCCGGCGGTTGCTTGTGGGATGGGACGTCGGGTGGTCGGGATCAGGGGGTGGGGCCGGCACCGGGGCGGTCGCCGCCCGGCGCACCGGGGACGCTGGAGCCGCCCGACACCGCGCCGGCCGGGGTGCCGCCGGCGACCGGGCCGCCGGACGACGATTCGCCTCGGCCGGGGCGGAAGCGGGACAGCCAGCCGGGCCCGTCCCCGCGCCCCTCGGCCAGCCGCGTCTGCAGCAGGACGGCGAGCACGATGATCACGCCGCGCGCGACGGCCTGGACGGAGCTGGACAGGTTGTTGAGCGTGAAGACGTTGCCCAGCGTGGTGAAGATCAGCACGCCCAGGACGGTGCCGACGATCGTGCCGCGACCACCGGTGAGCAGAGTTCCGCCGATGACGACGGCGGCGATCACTTCGAGCTCGAGGAGCGTGCCGTGGGTCGAGCTGCCGGTCGTCGTCCGCGCCATGAGCATCACCGCGGCGATGCCGCAGGTGATCCCCGACAGCACGTACAGCTTGAGGGTGTGCCACTGCACGCGGATGCCGGCCAGCCGCGCGGCCTCGGCGTTGCCGCCGACGGCGAAGGTGTGCCGGCCGAACGTCGTCCGGTTGAGCAGCACCCAGCCGCCGATCGAGACCAGCGCCCAGATGACCACCAGGGTCGGCACGCCGAGGACGTCGCCGGTGAAGAAGTCGAGGAAGCCCTGGTTCTGCACGATCTGGGTCCGCCGATTGGCGATGATCTCGGCCAGGCCCCGGGCCGCAGCGAGCATGGCGAGGGTGGCGATGAAGGCGACGATCCGCCCGTAGGCGATGACGATGCCGTTGACCAACCCCGCCCCGGCGCCCACCGCGATCGCGGTGAGCACCATGACGATCCAGTGGAAATTTCCGGCCATCTGCTGGGTGGCCAGCGTCGTGGCCCACACCGAGCTGAGAGCGACCAGCGCGCCCACCGAGAGGTCGATGCCACCGCCGATGATCACGAACGTCATGCCGATGCTGACCACGCCGATGACGGCGGCCAGCCGCAGGATGGTCAGGACGTTGTCGATGTCCACGAACCGTTCCGGCGCGGTGACCGCGCCCACGATGCACAGCAGGGCCAGGGCCACGACGAGGCCGAGCTGGCGCCCCGCCGGCCCGGCCATGAGACCGGGACCCTTCCCGTTCGCGCCCGCGGGTGAGCGGTCCTTCGGCGGCGCGGGTGCGTCTGCGCCCCCGGTCGTCGCGGTGCTGCCGGTCATGCCACGTCCCCTTCGTGCGGCTGTGCGGTGGCCTGCTGCCGGTCACCGCGCTGGAGCGGGCCGACCGTTCCCTCCATGACGAGGTCGAGCACGGTGTGCTCGTCGAGCGCCTCGGCCGGTTGCTCGGCGACGACCGAGCCGTCGGAGATCACCAGCACCCGGTCGGCGAGGCCGAGGACCTCCGGGATCTCGCTGGAGACCACGACGACGGCGACCCCGCGGTCGGCCAGGTCGCGGATCAGCGCGTAGATCTCCGAGCGGGCACCGACGTCCACCCCGCGGGTCGGCTCGTCGAGGAGCAGCACCCGGCAGTCGCGCAGCAGCCAGCGGGCGAGCACGACCTTCTGCTGGTTGCCGCCGGACAGCGTCCGCACCTCGCGGGTGACGTCGGCGGGTCGGACGTCGAGGGCGCGGACCTGCTCGTCGGCGGCGTCCTTCTCGGCGCTGCCGGAGAGGAAGCCGCCGCGGGCGAAGCGGGCCAGGCTGGCGATGCTGATGTTGCGGTAGACGGCGTCGCCCAGCAGCAGCGCCTGGCTCTTGCGCTCCTCGGGGGCCAGCCCCACCCCGGCGGACACCGCGGCGGCGACGCTGCCCGGGCGCAGTCGCTGTCCGGCCACGGAGACGGTGCCGCCGGTGGCCCGGCGCGCGCCGTAGACGGTCTCGAGGATCTCCGACCGCCCGGATCCGACGAGGCCGGCCAGGCCGACCACCTCACCCGGCCGCACGTCGAACGACACGTTCCGGAACGTGCCGCGCAGGCTCAGGTCGCGCACCGAGAGCAGCGGCTCCGCCGCCGGAACCGTCCGGCGCTCGGGGAAGACGTACTCGATGTCGCGGCCGGTCATGAGCTCGATCACCTGGCGGGTGGAGGTGTCCCGCACGGGCAGCCCGGTGGCCACGGTGCGCCCGTCCTTGAGGACGGTGATCCGGTCGCCCACCTCGCGGATCTCCTCGAGGCGGTGGGAGATGTAGACGACCGCGACGCCGTCGCGGGTCAGGTCGCGGATGACCTCGAACAGGTGCTGGACCTCTTCGTTGTCGAGCACCGCCGAGGGCTCGTCCATGACGATCAGCTGGGCGTCCTGCGACAGCGCCCGGGCCATGCTGACCATCTGCTGCGCGGCCGCGGACAGCGAGCCGACCTCGGCGGTGGGAGGGATCTCCGGGTGGCCCAGCCGGGTCAGCAGCTGCGCGGCGGCCTCGTTGGCCGGGGCCGGACGGGTGAGGCCGAACCGCGAACGCTCACGGCCGAGGAAGATGTTGTCGGCCACGGTGAGGCCGGCCACCAGGTCGAGCTCCTGGTAGATGGTGGCGATGCCGTGCGACATCGCCGCCTGGGGGTTGGTCAGGGCGACGGGCTCGCCGCGCCACTCGATCCGGCCGCCGTCGGGCTGGTGCGCTCCCGCGAGCACCTTGATCAAGGTCGACTTCCCGGCGCCGTTCTGACCGAGCAGGCAGTGCACCTCGCCCGCCCGCACGTCGAGGTCGACGCCGTCGAGCGCGCGCACCCCCGGGAAGGTCTTGACGATCCCGTGCATCGCCAGCAGCGGCGCACCTACCGCGCCGACCTGCCCCACCGGTGCACCGGCCACTGCGCTCACCTCCGGCACTTTTGCTCACCGTTGACCATTAGTTGGTTGAGGCAGCAACATATGTGCCGCGTCACAAGGGGTCAAGGAGCCGGGCAGGGGTTACCGAACCGAGACCGAATCGGGTGACGCCCACCCGCGGTCACCTCGCGAGGGCCTGGACCGACTTCTCGTCGAGGAACTCCTCGATGGCCATGAGGGCCGCACCGACGCGCCCGGAGAGGTCGGGGGCCTCGCTCACCGTGATTTCCAAAGCGCGGGCGGCCAGCGGCATCGAGCGCTGGTAGACGGCCTCCCGGATGCCCGCGAGCAGCGGAACCCCGGCCTGGGCCACGCCACCGGTCATGACGATCCGGTGCGGGTTGAAGAAGTTGACCAGTGCGGCGAGCACCGTGCCGATCGTGCGCCCGGCGCCGCGGACCAGCTCGAGCGCCACCCCGTCCCCCTGGGCGGCCAGGCGCACGACCTCGCGGACCGTCTGCACCGGGAGCCCCGCGGCGACGGCGTCGCGCAGCAGCGCGCCACCACCGGCGATCGCCTCCAGGCAGTTCTCCTGGCCACACCGGCAGACGACGGTCCGCCCGTCCGGCTGGGCGACGTGGATGTGCCCGATGTCGCCGGCGCTGCCCTGCGCGCCCCGGTACACCCGCCCGTCGACGATCACGCCGCAGCCGATGCCGGTGCCGACCTTGACGACCAGCACGTCCTGCACCGAGCCGGCGACGCCGATCTCCCCCAGGGCCATGACGTTCACGTCGTTGTCGACGTAGACCGGGCACTCGTAGCGGCCGAAGGCACTGGGGATCGGGTGGTCGTGCCAGCCCGGCATGATCGGCGGGTGGGAGGGCCGCCCGGTCGAGAACTCGACCGGCCCCGGCACACCGACGCCCACGGCACACACGTCGGCCGCCGTGAAACCCACCTCGGCGAGCACCTGCTGGGCCAGCCGGTCGACCTCCGCCAGCACCCGCGCGGGTCCCTCGGCGATGTCGATGGGGTGACCGACGGTGCCCAGGATCTGGGCGGAGAGATCGGTGACCGCGACGTCGACGCTGGTCACCCCCAGGTCGACGGCGAGCACGCACCCGGCGCCGCTGTTGAACCGCAGCAGCGTCGGGGGGCGTCCGCCGGTGCTCCAGCCGCGCCCGCCCTCCTCGAGGAGGTTGGCCGCGATCAGCTGGTCGACGCGCGCGCTCACCGTGTTGCGGGAGGCGCCCGTCAGCGCGACCAGGTCCGCCCGACTGCGGGCCCGCCCGGTTCGCACATGACGCAGCAGGACGCCGGCAGACGCTGAGGTGGACGCCACGCCGCCATAGTGACACGCCGCACCCGCCACTCCCGTGGACGTGAGGTGGTCGGAACCGGTCGGCCACGGTTGGGCACCGATCGGCCAGGGCACTGGCCGGGCCATGCTGGTTGAGCACTTCACCAGCTCCGTCGACCAGAGAGGTGCCCCATGAGCCTGCCCATCACCCTGTCCGAGATCGCCCCCCGGATCTCCGCCGGCGCCTTCATCCTCAACAGCGGCCTCGGCAAGCGCGCCGCCGACGAGGAAGCCGCGGCCGGCATGCACGGTTTCGCCGCCGGCACCTACCCGTTCCTCGCGCAGCTGCAGCCGCAGCAGTTCGCGAAGGCGCTGTCCACCGCCGAGATCGCCATCGGTGCGGCGCTGCTGACGCCGTTCGTGCCCACCGCCGTCGCCGGCGCCGCGCTCACCGCCTTCTCCGGCGGGCTGCTCGGGCTCTACCTGAAGACGCCCGGCATGCGCAAGGAGGGCAGCCTCGCCCCCACCGAGCAGGGGCTGTCCATCGCCAAGGACAGCTGGCTGCTCGGCATCGGCATCGGCCTGCTGGTCCGCGGCACGGTCGACCGCGAGCCCCGCCGGGTCCGCAAGGCGGCGAAGACCCTGGACAAGGCGAACAAGCGGGCCGCCAAGGCCCGCAAGCGGCTCAGCGACTGACGACCTCCGGGGACTACTCCCCCGACAGGTGGACCAGGCCGACCAGCCGGCGCCGGCGCCCCTCGCCGGGCCGGTTGGCCAGCCGGGGGCCTGCGGGACCGCCCGCAGGTCAGCTCCCAGCTCTGCGCCGGCAGCCGGGGCGCGCCTCGCTGAACGCCGACGAGCGGGAGCTGCGGCACCCGGTGGATGCGCAGGTCCTCGACACGGTGGTCACATGGTGTGACCGGATGACTGCGACGATCGACGGCGCGACGGCGCACTGACCGCCGCATCGAAAGCCCTTCCGCCCGAGGTCGCCGGGCCCCGGGATCGCGATCCCACGAAGGCCGCCGGCCCGGCGGCCTGCCCGGAGGAGGTCGCCGTGCGCTCCTAGAACGACCGTTAAAGCGGTTCTGCGCCTGGCCGCCGCGATCACGGGGCTGGCCCTCGTCGTGACCGGTTGCGGCTCGGACGACGACGCCGCCGACACCGATGCCGCCGTCGCGACCGGGGCCGAGTCCGAGACGGGGACCGGGTCGTCGTCGCCCAGCTCCGCCGCCCCCTCGGCCTCATCCTTCGCGCCGGCCGGTGAGCAGGAGGCGGAGACCGTAGAAGCGCAGCTCGTCGACTTCGCCATCGAGCTCGACGAGGACACCTTCGCGGCCGGCACCTACGAGTTCGCGGTGGCGAACGAGGGCGACGCCAGCCACGACTTCGTGGTCGAGCGCGACGGCGAGGACGTCGCCGCCACGCAGGTGCTCCAGTCGGGTCAGTCGGTGACCCTCGAGCCCGGCATCTACGTCTTCTACTGCTCGGTCGGCAACCACCGGTCGATGGGCATGGAGGTCAGCGTGGAGGTCGCCTGATGACGACCACGACCGCCCGCGACCGGCGCTCCGACCTGCTGACCTGGATCCTGCACGTGGCCGGCGCGGCCCTGCTC
Source organism: Blastococcus sp. HT6-30 (assembly GCF_039729015.1). NCBI lineage: Bacteria > Bacillati > Actinomycetota > Actinomycetes > Geodermatophilales > Geodermatophilaceae > Blastococcus > Blastococcus sp. HT6-30. The sequence goes on from NZ_CP155792.1 coordinate 2,539,409, forward strand.
GCCGCGATGGCCTGGATCCACCTGGACCTGTGGTTCGACGGCTACCGGACCATCGAGGTCATCGGACCGGGCTTCATGCTCAACGCCATTGCGGGCTTCGCGCTCGCGGTGGCGCTCCTGGTCGTGCCCCGGCGGCTGCTGTGGCCGGTCGCCGCCCTCGGGGCCCCGACCGTGTCCGGGTCCCTCGCCGCCCTGCTCCTGTCGACCACCGTGGGCCTGTTCGGCTTCGTCGAGAGCACGGCGGCGCCGCTGTGGTGGGAGACCTTCTGGATCGAGGCTGCGGCGGCCGTCGCCCTCGCGGTCCTCGCCCTCGTCGCCCGGCGACGCCCCGCCTGACCGGAGCGGGCGGGCAGGGGCACGCCCCGCCCGCCCGCTCCGGGCACTGTCAGCGGACGCCGAGCAGGTGCTCCATGGCCAGCTGGTCGAGCCGCTCGAACTGCAGACCGCGCTCGCCGAGCGCGACCGGGTCGTGCGCCTCGTTCCGCAGCGCGTCGAGGCTCTCGCCCTGACCCAGGGTCGGGACGGCGAGCTCCCCCACGCGCGCGGCCTCCAGCGCCTCGGCGACCTCCGGGTCGGCCCGGAACGCCTGCACCTTCTCCCGCAGGATCAGGTAGTTGCGCATGCAGGCGCGGGCGGTCTCCCAGACGCCGTCCATGTCCTCGGTCCGCGGCGGCTTGTAGTCGAAGTGCAGGTAGCCGTCGTACGCCTTGCCGGAGCCGGCACCCAGCAGGGTGTCGACGGTCCAGAAGGCGCCGCGCAGGTTGCCCGCACCGAAGCGCAGGTCCTGGTCGAAGCGCGGGCCGTGCTGGCCGTTGAGGTCGACGTGGAACAGCTTGTCGTGCCACAGCGCCTGGCCGATGCCGTGGGCGAAGTTCAGCCCGGCCATCTCCTCGTGCCCGACCTCGGGGTTGAGGCCGACGCGGTCGGGCTCCTCCAGCTCGTTGATGAAGGCGATCGCGTGCCCGATGGTCGGCAGCAGGATGTCGCCGCGCGGCTCGTTGGGCTTGGGCTCCAGCGCGAACCGGATGTCGTAGCCCTTCTCGCGCACGTAGGCGCAGAGGACGTCGAGCCCCTCCTTGTAGCGGTCGAGCGCGGCGGCGACGTCCTTGGTGCCCCCGGACTCCGCGCCCTCGCGGCCACCCCACAGCACGTAGGTCCTCGCGCCGAGCTCGGCGGCGAGGTCGATGTTGCGCAGCACCTTGGCGATCGCGTACCGGCGGACGGCGCGGTCGTTGGCGGTGAAGCCGCCGTCCTTGAAGACCGGGGCACCGAAGAGGTTGGTGGTCGCCATCTCGACGCCCACGCCGGTCTCGGCCAGCGCCTTCTTGAACCGCTCGAGGGTGGTGTCGCGGGTGGCGTCGTCGGGGACCAGGTCGTCGTCGTGGAACGTCACGGCGGCCGCGCCGAGCTCGGCGAGCCGGTGGACTGCCTCGACCGGGTCCAGCGGCGGGCGCACGGCGCCGCCGAAGACGTCGACGCCCTGCCAGCCCACGGTCCAGAGACCGAAGCTGAACTTGTCGTCCTTGGTGGGGGTGAATCGGTCGGTCATGCGGGGTTCTCCGTCCAGGTGGATCGATCGCGTGCACTGTTCTCGACGGCGCCGGGAACCCGCCGGTGGGCGGGCCCGTCGGCGGACGACGGGGTCTGCTGGCCGCCGGTCGCGACGGCGTTCACCCGGTCACCCGGCGCCCGCACCCGACGGTGCGAGCTCGGGCACGGGGACGAGCGTGGGGTCGTCGAGGACCGACTCGAGGGCGACGTGGGCGCCCCCGCGGACCGCGGCGGTGAAGCCGAGGGTGGAGAGCACGACCCGGGCCCCGGCTGTGCCGGGCGCCAGGACCCGGGCCTCGAGCTCGGCCAGGAGCGGCTCCATCAGGAACCGCCCGAGGACGGCGAAGTAACCGCCGAGGATGACCACCCCCGGGTTGAAGAGGTTGATGAGCACGGCCGCGCCCGTCCCGAGCGACCGGCCGACCTGCTCGAGCGCGGCGAGCGTCCGGGCGTCGCCGGCCTCGGCGCGGGCGGCCACCTCCGCCAGACGGGTCTCCAGGTCGCGCGCCGGGTCGCCGACCGGGTCGCCCGGGTCGGCGGCGGCACGCAGCAGCGCGGCCATCCCGACCACGGTCTCCCAGCAGCCCCGCCGCCCGCATCCGCAGACGACGTCGGGGTCGCCGAGCGAGGTGTGCCCCACCTCGCCGGAGAGCCCGCCGGCGCCGCGCAGCAGCCGGCCGGCGACGATCACGCCGCCGCCGACGCCGACCTCACCGGTCAGGTACACCAGATCAGGGCTGCGCGCCTCCGAGCCCAGGGCCCACTCGGCGATCGCGCAGAGGTTGGCGTCGTTCTCCACCCTGATCGGGAAGTCGACGTCCAGCCGGGCCCGCAGACCGTCGAGGACGGCCACGTCGTGCCAGCCGATGTTGGGCGCCAGCGTCACCACGCCGTCGGAGCTGCGGACCAGTCCGGCGACCGCCACGGTCAACCCGGCCGGCCGGGCACCCGCGGCGGCGGCCGCGACGACGGCGTCGGTCACCACGCCGGCCACCGCGTCGAGGGTGGCCTCGACACCCAGCGCGGGGATGTCCAGGGCGAGCCGCTGCTCCACCAGGACCTCGCCGCGCAGGTTCGGCACGACCACGGCCACGTAGTCGACGTTCAGCTCCACGCCGATGCCGCAGACGCAGCTGCCGTCCAGGTGCACGGTGAGCCCGGGCCGGCCCACCGAGCCCGCCCGGTCGACGTCGCCGGTGGTGACCAGCCGCCGCTCGGCGAGCTCGGCCACGAGGCTGGAGACCGTCGCCTTGTTCAGGCCGGTCTCCTGGGCGATCCGCGCACGGGACCGGGGCCCGTGGTCGCTCAGGTGGCGCAGGACCAGGCCGAGGTTGGTGCGCCGCACAGTGGCCTGGTCGGCCGGGGCGCGCCGCTCGGGGAACCCGTCGTACAGCGACGGCACCTCGCCCATGCGCACCTCCTCGGGGAGCACCTTCCCGGTATTCGTCGGATCAACAAACAAATTAGGGCTTCGGAGTCGGGCGGTCAAGACGGGCCGTGGCGCGCGTCACGGACGGGCGACCGGGGCGCCCTCCGCACCCTCCGCCGGGCCCGCCCGGGCGGAGCCGCCTAAGGTGCCTTTCCCATGACCTCCGTGTCCTCGCTCCGGCCCGCCGCGGCCCGTTCCCTCCCTGCTCCCGCCACGCCGGGCCGGGGGCCGGTCCGATGACCCTCGTCGCGGGCGTCGACACCTCGACGCAGGCCTGCAAGGTCGTCATCCGGAACGCCGCCACCGGAGAGCTCGTCCGGTCCGGCCGGGCGCCGCACCCACCGGGCACCGAGGTCGCCCCGCAGGCGTGGGAGGACGCGTTGCGCGCCGCCGCCGCCGAGGCGGGCGGGTTCGACGACGTGGCAGCACTGGCGGTCGGCGGCCAGCAGCACGGGATGGTCTGCCTGGACGAACAGGGCGAGGTGGTCCGCGACGCGCTGCTGTGGAACGACGTGCGGTCGGCCCCCGCGGCCGCGGACCTCGTGCGCGAGCTCGGCGGCGGCGACGAGGCCGCCGGCCGCCGGGCATGGGCCGACGCCGTGGGGCTGGTGCCGGTCGCCTCGTTCACCGCCACCAAGCTGCGCTGGCTGGCCGACGCCGAACCGGGCAACGCCGACCGCACCGCCGCCGTCTGCCTCCCGCACGACTGGCTCACCTGGCGGCTGTCGGCCGACCGCGACCTCGGCGCCCTGGTCACCGACCGCGGGGACGCCAGCGGGACCGCCTACTGGTCGGCGCGCACCGGCCAGTACCGCATGGACCTGCTCGAGCACGCCATGCGCGGCCGTCGCCCCGCCGTCCCGCGCGTGGCGGGCCCGGCCGAGCGGGTGGGCGCGCTGGCCGGCTCGGGCGCGGTCCTCGGCCCGGGCACCGGCGACAACGCGGCCGCCGCCCTCGGCCTGGCCGCCCGCCCCGGCGACGTCGTCGTCTCCGTCGGCACCTCGGGGGTGGTCTCGGCGGTGACCCCGACCGCGGTCGCCGACGTGACCGGCACGGTCGCCGGCTTCGCCGACGCCACCGGCAACCACCTGCCGCTGGTCGCGACGATGAACGCCGCCCGGGTGCTGGACGCCGCGGCGGCGCTGCTCGGCGTCGACCACGCCACCCTCTCGGAGCTCGCCCTGTCGGCCCCCTCGGGCGCCGACGGCCTGGTGCTCGTCCCCTACCTCGAGGGCGAGCGGACGCCGAACCTGCCCGACGCCACCGGCTCGGTGCACGGGCTCACCCTGCGCACCTCGACGCCGGCGCACTGGGCCCGGGCCGCGGTGGAAGGCCTGCTCTGCGGGCTGGCCGACGGCATCGAGGCCGTGGTCGCCCAGGGCGTGACGGTCGAGCGGGTGCTGCTGGTCGGGGGCGCCGCCCGCTCGGCCGCCGTCCAGCAGCTGGCGCCGGGGATCTTCGGCCGGCCCGTCCTCGTGCCGCCGCCCGGCGAGTACGTCGCCGACGGCGCGGCCCGTCAGGCCGCCTGGGTGCTCTCCGGCGCCGCCGCGGCGCCGGAGTGGCCGCAGCCCGGGCTGGCCGAGTTCGACGCACCGGCGGCCACGCACGTCCGCGAGCGCTACGCCGAGGTGCGCGGCCGCACCGACGGCCAGTAAGAGGGCCCCTCCGCAGGGGCCGCTCCGACCTCAGAACGAGCGAAGCAGGGCGGCGATCTCGGACGGGTGCGTCTGCACGGTCATGTGCGCCGCGCCCGGCAGCACGACGAGCCGGCCGCGCGGCGCGTCGGCGACCACCTGTGCCGCCCAGTCGGCCGGGCAGAGCGCGTCCCGGGCGCCCCGCACGACGACGACCGGCGCCCGCACCCGGGACAGCCGCGCACCGATCCGGTCGGGTGAGGCCCTCCGCCACAGCGCGGCCATCGCGCGGGGGCCGGTGTGCAGCCACTGGCGCAGGATCAGCGGCACCTGCCACCACGGCTCGGCCAGGGCCGTGCGCACCCATCGCCAGGCGAGCACCCGGAACCGGCGCATCCGCGGATCGGTCGTCGGGCCGCACAGCACGACCCCGACCACCCGGGGATCGGTGGCGGCGGCCGCCACCACCTGGCAGCCCTGCGAGTGCCCGACCAGGACGACCGGGCCGGCGGGCAGCGCCTCGACCAGGCGGGCGGCCAGGTCGTCGACGGAGGGGACCGACGCGGCCTCCCCCATCCCCGGCAGGACGACGACGGCCCCCGGAAGTTCCTGCCGCAACCTGCGCGAAGAACGTTCATCCAGCCCCAGACCGGGCACGTGCACGACGGAGACCGGAGACCGCACCCCGTCGGGTCTACCGGCCGCGCACCGGGTCTGCGAGCCGGCGCGCAGCCGTTGCGCCGGGTGTCATCCGCATCTCTCGGGGGCGCGCACGTTCGGCACCGACCCAAGTGGGAGGATGAATCATCATGACGACATCACCAGCGCAGGCGCCTGCCCCGACCGACTCCCCCGGCGGCCGGCCGCGCGTCGTCATCGTCGGCTCCGGCTTCGGCGGCCTGTTCGCCGCGCGGGCGCTGGGCAAGGCGCCGGTGGACATCACGCTCATCGGCAAGACCGCCCAGCACCTGTTCCAGCCGCTGCTCTACCAGGTGGCCACCGGAATCCTGTCCGAGGGCGAGATCGCGCCGGCCACCCGCGAGGTGCTGCGCCGGCAGAAGAACACCCGCGTGGTGCTCGGCGAGGTCACCGAGATCGACGTCGCCGCCCGCACCGTCTCCTCCGAGATCCTCGGCCGGAAGACGGTGTACCCCTACGACGAGCTCATCGTCGCCGCGGGCGCGGGGCAGTCGTACTTCGGCAACGACCAGTTCGCCGAGTTCGCGCCCGGCATGAAGAGCATCGACGACGCCCTCGAGCTGCGCGGCCGGATCTTCGGCGCCTTCGAGCTGGCCGAGATCGCCACGGACCCGGCCGAGGTCGACCGCCTGCTCACCTTCGTCGTCGTCGGGGCGGGCCCCACCGGCGTGGAGATGGCCGGCCAGATCGCCGAGCTGGCCCGCCGCACCCTGCGCCGTGACTTCCGCAACATCAACCCGACCGGCGCGCGCGTGATCCTGCTGGACGCCGCCCCCGCCGTCCTGCCGTCCTTCGGCAAGAAGCTCGGCGACCGCGCCCGGCGCCAGCTCAACGCCATCGGCGTCGACGTGCAGCTGGGCGCCATGGTCACCGGCGTGGACGCCGACGGCCTCGAGGTCAAGGACACCGACGGCCAGGTCCGCCGGATCCAGGCGGCCACCAAGATCTGGGCCGCCGGCGTGCAGGCCAGCGAACTGGGCCGGATGCTCGGCGAGCAGACCGGGGCGGAGGTCGATCGCGCGGGCCGCATCTCGGTGGAGCCCGACCTCACCCTCCCCGGGCACCCCGAGATCCACGTGGTCGGCGACATGATGGCGCTGGACAAGCTCCCCGGCGTCGCGCAGGTGGCCATCCAGGGCGGGCGCTACGCCGCCGAGGCCATCGAGCGGCGGATCGCCGGCAAGGCGCCGCAGCAGCCCTTCCGGTACTTCGACAAGGGCTCGATGGCGACCATCTCGCGGTTCTCCGCGGTGGCCGACATCGGGAAGTTCAAGTTCAGCGGGTTCATCGCCTGGGTGCTCTGGCTGGTCGTCCACCTGATGTACATCGTCGGGTTCAAGAGCCGCGTCACCACGGTGCTGCACTGGATGGTCAGCTTCCTCGGCCGGGGCCGATCCGAGCGGGTGGCCACCCAGCAGCAGGTCTACGGCCGCCTGGCGCTGGAGCAGCTCGGCCCCGGCTGGGAGGTCTCCAAGACCGGCGGGCCGAAGAACACCGACCCGGAGAACGAGGACGTCACCCAGCGCGAATCGGCCTGAGCGACGTCCACCGGCCGGGGGAACTTTCCCCCGGCCGGTGCATGTCCGGCCCGGGCCGGGTAGCTGCCCGCCGTGGCAGGACAACGAGGACAAGCCAGTGCAGCGCGGTCGCAGACGCCCCTGTGGTTGAGTCCGGCGATAGCCGCCGTGACCGCGGGCGCGGCAGGTTGGCTTCTCGGCATGGTGGAACCCCGCGGCGGGTTCCTCGCGGCCCTGTGGCCGGCCGACACCAGCGCCGCCGCGACGCTCCTGCAGCTGGTGGCCACGGCTGCGGTCACCATCACGACGCTGACCTTCAGCATCACCATCGTGGCGCTGCAACTGGCCTCCCAGCAGTTCTCGCCCCGGCTGCTGCGCGACTTCACCCGGGACGGCGTCACCAAGTCCGTCCTGTCCGTACTGACCGCGACCTTCGTCCTCGCGGTCGCCGGTCTGCGGGGCATCAACCAGGACGAGCCGGTGCCCACGCTGGTGTGCCTGGTCGCGGCGCTGCTCGGCCTCGCCTCCGTCGGCGCCCTGCTCGCCTTCATCAGCCACATGGTCCGCATGCTGCGGGTCGACACCATGATGACCCGGGTCCACGACGACGCCCGGCGGGCGATCGAGACCTTCTACGGTCCCTACACCGGTCACGGGCAGCGGTCCCCCGACGAGCTGGACCTCGAGACGAGCGCCGGGCGGCTGGTGAACGCGCCCCGCAGCGGTTTCGTCGAGGTGACCGACCCCGGCGCGCTGGTCGACGCGGCGCGCAGCCAGGACGCCGTCGTCCGGGTCGAGGTCCGCCCCGGCGACATGGTGACCGTCGGCACCCCTATCGCCACCGTCTGGGGCGGGAACGAGGACCTCGACGAGACCGTCCGCGCGGCGGTGGTGTTGAACAACGAGCGCACCATCGACCAGGACGCCGGCTTCGGCTTCCGCCAGCTCGAGGACATCGCGGTGAAGGCGATGTCCCCGAGCGTCAACGACCCGGTCACCGCCGCGACGGCGATCGGCCACATGGGCGACCTGCTCGTCCGGCTGAACGGCCGGCACCTCGGGCCCACGCTGCACGAGGACGAGGACGGCGTCGGCCGGGCGATCGTGCCCGACCGGGACATGCGCTACTACCTGGACCTCGCCTGCCACCAGGTGGCCCGGTTCGGCGGGAGCGAGCCCACGCTGGTCACCGCCCTGCTCCGGATGCTCCGGGATGTGGCGGTCTCCTGCCGGGACGACCAGCAGCGGGCCGAGGTCGCGCGCGCCGCCGACCTGGTCGCCGGGGAGCTGTCCCCGGAATGGGGCCCCACGGACACCGCCACCGTCCGTTCGCACCGCGACCAGGTGACCGCCGCCCTCGAGGGCCGGACCGTCGACGCCTTCGCCGACCGCGTCGGCGAGACCCGCTCCATCTGAGCGGGCGGGGTCACTCCGGGCCCAGCCACCACTCCAGGGCCGTGACCACGCCCTCGGGTCGGACGACGTGCCCACCGTCGAACTCGTCGTAGGCGACCTCGTAGCCTGCCGTTCCGAACGCGGCAGCCAGCCGCCGGCCGCAGCGTTCCACCGGCAGCACCCGGTCGCCGGTGCCGTGGGTGAGCCAGATCCGCGGGTGCCCGGTCCGGGCCGGCGGGGCGGCGAACCCGGGCGAGAAGCCGAGGAGCGCGTCGAACAGGTCGCCGTTGGCCGGCCCGAGGGACAGCGCGTAGGAGGCGCCGTCGGAGAAGCCGCCCACCGCGCAGCGGGAGACGCCGAGGTGTTCGGCTACCTGCGCCAGGGCGGCGTCGAGCACGGCGACGTCGCGGCCCGGGCGACCGGTGATCAGGTCCCACGTCGCCGCCCCCGAGCGGGGTGCCAGTACCGCCACTCCCCTCTCCGCCGCGGCCCGGCCCACCGCCGCGAGGCTCTGCTGCGGGTTCCCGCCGGCGCCGTGGAAGAACACGAGGAGCGGGCGCGGCCCGGGGTGACCCGGGGGTACGGCGAGCAGCACCTCCGCGCTCCCACCGAGGTCCAGGGCGTGCGTCCCGGCCGGCCAGGGCGGCCCCGGGGGCGCCGGCGACGGCCGGCTGGTGAGCCGCCCGTCGGCGGCCTGACCGGCGCTCATGCGCCGAACGCCGCAACGGGCAAGTGCTCGTCGGCGGGCTCCAGGTGCAGCGGCTGCAGGGGCGTGGTGTCCTCCAGGTGGAGGAACGCGTCGTACCGCTCCCCCAGGACCGTCGGCACGTAGTTGCCCCACGTCTCCCGCGACGTCCGGTAGACCACGCCGATCGCACGGTGGTCCAGCCGCCGGCGCAGCCACTCCGGTCGGTCCTCCCGTGGGAAGACGAACAGCGCGTCGGCGCCCACGGCCTCGTGGATGCGCGCCTCGACGCTGCCCGCCCTGGCCTCCGGCACGGCCATCCGCTCCATCTGCGCACCCCACTCCCGGCCGGCGATCACCCCGCCCCGGTAGCCCCCGAAGCCGACGAGGACGACGTCCTCGGTGCCGTGCCGCTCGCGCAGCAGCTGACCGACGTTGGTCATCCCGGCGCCGGCCATGTCGGTGGCCCGGGCGTCGCCGATGTGCGTGTTGTGCGCCCAGACGACGGCCTTGGGCCCCGCGTGGTCCAGCAGCCGGTCCAGGGTGTCCACCATGTGCTCGTCGCGGACGTTCCACGACTCCGCCGAGCCGCGGATCATCGCCCGGTAGTAGCGCTCTGCGTCGACCACGACGGCGGCGTTCTGCTCGGCGGAGAAGCGCGCGTCGGCGTCGATCGCGGCCTCCGCGCGGCCCCGCTGCTCGCAGAGCGAGCGGAGCAGGTCCACGGCCGCCTGCTCGCACGACGCGGGGGCGAACCGGCTGGCGAACGCGTACTCGGCCCCGTCCTCCCCGAACGGTTCGAAGCAGGCCAGGGCGCGCCTGGCCTGGTCGACGTGTCCGGGCTCGTGCTCGGCCATCCAGTCGAGCAACGCGTGCATCGAGTCCCAGAGGCTGTACACGTCGAACCCGTAGAAGCCGACCCGGCGCTCCTCGGGCAGCGCGGCGTTGTGCCCGCGCAGCCACCGGCAGAAGTCGACGACGTCGTCGTTGGCCCACATCCACGTCGGCCAGCGGGTGAACGCGTCGAGGGCGTCGCGCGGGTCCTCGTCGGCGCCCGGGCGCAGCCGCACGCTCCGGTCGATGCGGTAGCAGTCGGGCCAGTCGCCCTCGACCGCGACGAGGCCGAACCCCTTCTCCTCGATCAGCCGCCGGGTGAGTGCGGCCCGCCAGGCGTAGTACTCGTGCGTGCCGTGGCTGGCCTCGCCGATCGCCACGACGCGGGCGGCGCCGACGCGCTCGACGAGCGGGTCGAGGTCGGCCGGCGTTCGCAGCGGCCGGGCCAGCTCACGGATCTCCTCCACGGTCGGGTCAGCCATCGGTACTCCCCTCCCGCACGACCGCGGCCGCGACCTCCCGCAGGTCGCCGGTGCGCCGCCAGGTCGTGCGCTGACGCGTCGCCGACGTACCCCGGGCGACGAGCCGGTGCACCAGGTCGCGCACCTCGTCCTCCTCCCCGCGGTCGGCGAGGTCGTCGGCGAGCTCGGCCAGCAGTCCGTCGACGGCGTCCCGGGCCGGCACCAGAGTTCCGGCCACGGGGTCGAACAGCTGCCCGTCGAGCCCGTCCCTGGCCGCCCGCCAGCGCGCGGCCCGCAGCAGCTCCGTGCGCACGGGTGGCACCGGCTCGCCCCGCTGCGCCCGGCCGGCCAGCACCCGGACCAGCGAGGCCACCAGGGCGGCGTGCAGGACGGCGTCGTCCAGGTCGGTGCACACGTCGGCCAGCCGGAACTCCACCGTGGGCAGGTGCGACGACGGCCGGACGTCCCAGTACAGGTGCGACGCGTCGCCGATGACGCCGGCGTCCACCAGCCCGGTCACGACCTCCTGGAACCGCTCCGCCGAGCCCTGCGCCTCGGGGATCCCGGTGTGCGGCCACCGGCCCCACAGCAACGTCCGGTAGCTCTCGTAGCCGGTGTCGGCGCCGTCGTGCAACGGTGAGCTGCCGGTCATGGCCAGCAGCACCGGCAGGTAGGGTCGGACCCGGTCCAGCACGGCCACGGCAGTCTCGAGGTCGGGGACGCCCACGTGCACGTGGCAGCCGCAGATGTCCTGCCGGACCGCCAGCCCGGCCCACCGGCGCACCATCGCCTCGTAGCGGGGATCCGGGGTGACCACCTGCTCGCGCCACGAGGCGAACGGGTGGGTCGAGGCGGCGAGCAGGACCGCCCCGGCGCCGGCCGCCGCCGCCCGGGCCTCGGCACGGGTCCCCCTCAGCGCGGCCCGCACCTCGCCGAGCGTGCGGCAGACGCCCGTCGCCGTCTCCAGCTGGGTGGTGGTGATCTCGGGGTGCACCCGTTCGCCCAGCTCGTGGCGGACCGCTGCCGCGACGAGCTCGGGGCTGGGGGCGAGCGCGAGGGTCTCCGGATCGACGAGGTGGAACTCCTCCTCCACCCCGACCGTGGTGCCCACGGCGGCCGACAGGCGACCGGTGGACTCCACGCGCCCTCCTGTACGGGTCGCGGCGCGGGACGTCCGGCGCCGCCGCCGACCCGGGCCTGCCATCGGCTGCTTCCCCAGCCGCACCGCCACCGTACGGCCGCGACTCCCCGTCCGCAGCCGAGGGCGCGCCGCTCCCGCCGGGGGCCACCCGGAGTGGTGGGACCGGCCTCGCCGGGACTCCCGGCCGGCGCAGTGACCAGCGAGGATGTCCGGCAACGGGGGGAGGGCGCGGTGCAGAGCGGACGACGGACGCCCGCGGCGCTCCTGGCGGTGGTGTACGCCGTCAGCGGTGCGCTGTGCTGGGTGGGCGCTGCCGCGCCGATGGACGACGCCACGCCCGTCGGGCTGCTCCAGGTGCTGGGCGCCGTCGGGCTGGCCGCCGGTACGGGGCTGGCGGTGGCCGGCGCCCGGGCGCGCCCGTGGGTGCTGCACGTCGCGGTGACCCTGCTGTCGGTGCTCGTCGGCCTGCTGGCGTGGCGGTCGGCCACGGCCGTCGGCGTGGTCGGGCTGGGCCCGGCGATGATCGCCGTGGGCCTGTACGCCGCGCACTTCCTGTCACCTCCGGCCGCCCGGTGGCACGCCGCCCTGGTCGTCGTGGCCGGCAGCGCCGGCGCCTGGGCCGCGGCGCCGTCGGGCTTCCTGGCCGCCTGGCTGGCCGTCGCGGTGTCGGTCGCCGTGCTGACCGAGGCGCAGGTCCGGCTGGCCGAGAGGCTCCGGACGGCCGCCGGGACCGACCCGCTGACCGGAGTGGCGAACCGGCGGGCGTGGGAGGAGCACGCTGCCCAGCACCTGTCCCGTGCCGCCCGCAGCGGGGAGTTCCTGAGCTTCGCGATCCTGGACCTCGACGACTTCAAGGGCGTCAACGACCGGAACGGCCACCGCGCCGGTGACGACCTCCTGCGCAGCCTGACGGCGAGCTGGAGCCGCCGCTTGCGCCGAGCGGACCTGCTCGGCCGGTACGGGGGGGACGAGTTCGTGCTCTGCCTCCCGGCGACCGACGAGGCGGCGGCCCACGAGCTGCTGGGACAGCTGGACCACGCGGACTCCGCCACGTGGACGGCCGGGGTCGCCGTGGCCCGGCCGGGCGACGACCTGACCGCCGTGCTCGCCCGCGCCGACGAGCAGCTCTACCGGAGGAAGCGCAGCGGTCGCACCGGATGAGCGCCGCTCAGCCGCGGCGCCAGTCGTCGGTGTCGAGGTGCGAGCCGGCCATCGGCCCCATCTGGAGCATCCCGCCGTCGACGGCCCACGACGCCCCGGTGACGTAACCGGCCCCTGGAGAGGCGAGGAACGCGACCACGGCGGCGACCTCGCGGGCGTCGCCCGGGCGGCGCAGCGGGACGCCGGGCCGCTCGTGGCCGGGGGCGGTCGGGTCCTCGTCCTCCTGCCCGGTCATGGGTGTGGCGATCTCCCCGGGGGCGACGGCGTTGACGGTGATCCCGTGCTCCGCCAGCTCCAGCGCGGCCACCTTGGTGAGCAGGCCGAGACCACCCTTGGCCGCGCAGTAGCCGGCGGCCCCCACCCGCGGCGCGTGCTCGTGCACGCTGGTGATGTTCACGATCCGGCCGCCGTTCCCGGCGGCGACCATCCGCCGGGCAGCGCGCTGCAGGCACAGGAAGGCCCCGTCGAGGTCGGTGGCGAGCACCTCGCGCCAGGTGTCGAAGTCGAGCTCGAGCAGCGGGGTCCTGTGCCCGGTGCCGGCGTCGTTGACCAGGACGTCGACCCCGCCGAGGGCGTCGGCCAGCTCGTCCACGACGTCCGCGGCGGCGGGCAGCCGGGTCAGGTCGAGGTGCCGGACCTCGGCCCGCCGGCCCAGCGACCGCACCTCCGCCGCCGTCGCCCCGGCGGCCCGCTCGTCGCGGTACCAGGTGATGCCCAGGTCGCAGCCCTGCTCGGCGAGCGCGACGGCGACCGCCCGCCCGATGCCGGACTCCGACCCGGTGACGATCGCGACCCGCGAGGTGCTGCCGTCCATGACGGCACGCTAACGATCGTGCGACGGGCGCGCAGGTCCGGGCATCCCGGGCCGCAACCGGGTACGGGAGGCACATGGACCCAGCCCGCCGCCTCCTCGTCCGGCTCGTCCTCGCGCTGGCCGCCGTCCTGCTCGGCGCGACCGGGTGCGTCGTCGTCGACACCTCGCCCACGCGGACCGGCACGGCGCCCGAGCCGGACGAGCCGCCCTCGGCCGGCGACGCCGCGGACCCGGAGGAGCGGATCGCCCGGGAGATCTTCGACCGGGTGAACGACGAGCGCCGCGCCCGGGACCTGGAGCCGGTCGCGTGGAACGAGGAGCTGGCCGAGGTGGCCCGCGACTGGAGCGCCGCCATGGCCGAGCGCGGGGTGCTGGAGCACCAGGACGTGCGGGAGGTCCTCTCGCGGGAGGCGCTCTCCGGCTTCAGCGGGCTGGGCGAGAACATCTTCACCGCCTCGGGGCCGGTGCCGGCGGGCGTCGCCCACGTGGGCTGGATGCGGTCGGACGGCCACCGGGTGAACGTGCTCAACCCCGGGTGGAACCGCCTGGGGGTCGGGGTGTTCTGCGCGCCGGACGGGTCGGTCTGGGCGACCCAGGAGTTCGGGCGCACGGTGGACGCCGACCGGCCGCCGGTGGCCGAGGCGACGCCGTCGGTGGACCCGATCGCCCGGCCCGAGGAGGACGGCCCGTCCTGCTCGTGACGGCGGTCGCCCGCACGGACGACCTGGCTCAGCCCGAGGCGTCGCCCGCGAGCTGGGCCACCCGCCTCAGCGCGTGCTCGCGGGCGTCGGCCGCCTCCGCCGCGTCACGCTCTGCAGCGGACCGGCGTCGCTCCTCCCGCTTCAGCGCGGAGGTGGCGTCGGCGGCCGCGCGCTCGGCGTCGGCCAGCTGGTCGGCCAGCTCCTCCACCCGCGTCGCCAGCTCCGTGCGCCGGTCGGTGAGGTCCTCGACCAGCCGCCGGTGCTCCGCCAGCGCGCTCTCCGCCTCGTCCGCCGCCGCGGTCGCCTGCTCCGCGGCCGCCTGCGCCTCCGCGAGCTCCCGCTGCCGCCTCTCCTCGGCGGCGCGCAGCCGCTCCTCCTGCTCGCGGCGCCGGCGGTCGGCCGCCGACTCCTCGTCGGGCTTCTTCCGTGCCGTGCGCTTCCCGGGCGCCCGCTCGGGCTCGGCAGCCGGCTGGGGCGGCGGAACGAGGCGGAGCTCCGGGCGGCCGGCCAGCTGCCCCATGCCGTTGTAGGACATGGGAGCGGTCAGTCGCCCGGACAGCAGCGCCTTCCCCGCCTCGGGGTCGGACATCGCCGCCCGCAGCGTCTCCTCGACCTGGGTGGCGACCGCGGTGCTGACCGGGTGACCGCCTTCGTACGCCACCGCCCGCGCCTGCCGGGTGAGCGCGGTCAGCAGCCGGCGCCGCTGCACGTCGAGCGCCTTGAGGTCGTCCCCGGCCAGGTCGTCCTGCGCCTCGCGCAGCAGGTTGCCCAGGTCGACGAGGCCCTCGATCTCGGCGCGGTGCGCGCGCACCAGCAGGTTGCACACCCACGCCGGGGTGGAGGGCTTGGCCAGCGCCCCGATCTCCTTGGCCAGCGCCTTGTCGCCGTCGGCCCTGGCCTCGTCCTGGCGCTGCTTGCGCAGGGCGACGAACTCCTCGGGCGCGACCTCGTAGAGCTCGTCCGCCACCTGGTCGAGATCCACGCGCGAACACGATGCCAGAGGGTTCGACGATGTGTGCGCCGATGCGCAGCTCCGCACTCCCGAACTGGGCATCGGCGCACCCCGTCGGCGCTCAGCAGCAGGCGGCGAGGCGGGCGTCGGCGGAACCCTCGGGCGTGCAGCACGTGCCGTCACCGGCGACCGCCGAGAGCTCGGCGGCCGTCTGCCCCTCCAGGTCGGGGCGGGCGTCGGCCTTGACCGTGTAGACCTCCCACGGCTCGCCACCCGGCCCGGTCACCCAGACCTTGTCCTGGACGGCGTAGCAGCAGGTGGTGTTCTGCTCGGGGCGGGTCGCCAGCCCCGCCTCGGCCAGGCGGTCCGTCGCCGCGCCGACCTCGTCGGTCGAGCCGACCTCGACCCCCATGTGGTCCATGCGGGTCGCCTCGCCGGCCGCTCCCTCCAGCAGTACGAGCTTCAGCGGCGGCTCGGCGATGGCGAAGTTGGCGTAGCCCGGCCGGCGCTTGGCCGGAACGGCGTCGAAGAGCCGGGAGTAGAAGGCGATCGCCGCATCGAGGTCGGCGACGCGGAGGGCGAGCTGCACGCGGGACACGGGATCCTCCTGGAGGTCAAGGCATCGACGGGCGTCGATGCCTGAACGCAGAATGAACACCGGGCATCGACGGTTGTCAATACGATTCTCATCGTTACGATGGCGGTCGACGTCCGATGCGAGGGAGAACCGATGAGCGAGCCCGGCCTGGCGTGCTGCACGCCGCTGTCCGGAACGGCCATGTCCGCCGAGCAGGCCGAGCAGGTGGCCCCCCTGCTCAAGGCGCTGGCCGACCCCGTCCGCCTGCGGCTGGTCAGCCTCATCGCCTCCAGCGCGAGCGGCGAGGCCTGCGTCTGCGATCTCAACGACGCCTTCGAGCTCACCCAGGCGACCATCAGCCACCACCTCAAGGTGCTGCACTCCGCCGGGCTGCTGGACCGGGAGAAGCGGGGGGTCTGGGTGTACTACGCGGTCCGGCCGACCGCGTTCAGCGCCGTCGCCAGCCTGTTCGAGACCGGGCGGGTGCCCGCATGAGCGACGCCGTCCGCGAGACCGCGCGCACCGACGTCCCCGCCGACGCCCCGGTCCTGCAGAAACTGTCGCCCCTGGACCGGTTCCTCCCGGTCTGGATCATCGCCGCGATGGCGCTGGGGCTGGCCCTGGGCCGCTGGGTACCGGGGCTGGACGACGCCCTGTCGGCCGTGGAGGTGGGCGACGTCAGCCTGCCGATCGCGATCGGGCTGCTGCTGATGATGTACCCGGTGCTGGCCAAGGTCCGGTACTCCGAACTGGACCGGGTGACCGGCGATCGGAGGCTGCTGGGCGCGAGCCTGGCGCTCAACTGGCTGATCGGCCCGGCGCTGATGTTCGCCCTGGCCTGGCTGCTGCTGCCCGACCTGCCCGAGTACCGCACCGGCCTGATCATCGTCGGCCTGGCCCGCTGCATCGCCATGGTGCTCATCTGGAACGACCTGTCCTGCGGCGACCGCGAGGCCGGCGCGGTGCTGGTCGCGATCAACTCGGTGTTCCAGATCCTCGCGTTCGCCGTCCTGGGCTGGTTCTACCTGCAGGTGCTGCCCGGCTGGCTCGGGCTGACCACCACCTCCGCGGAGTTCAGCTTCTGGGCGATCGTCGTCTCGGTGCTGGTGTTCCTCGGCATCCCGCTGCTCGCCGGCTTCCTCACCCGCACGCTGGGCGAGCGACGCCGTGGCCGCGCCTGGTACGAGGCGCGGTTCCTGCCGCGGATCGGCCCGGTCGCCCTCTACGGGCTGCTGTTCACGATCGTCATGCTCTTCGCGCTTCAGGGTGATGCGATCACCTCCCAGCCCTGGGACGTCGCCCGGATCGCGCTGCCGCTGCTGGCCTACTTCGTGGTGATGTTCGGCGGCTCGTTCCTGCTCGGCATGCGGCTGCGGCTGGGCTACGCCAAGACCGCCACGCTCGCCTTCACCGCGGCCGGCAACAACTTCGAGCTCGCCATCGCCGTCGCCATCGGCACCTTCGGCGTCACCAGCGGCCAGGCGCTCGCCGGTGTCGTCGGCCCGCTGATCGAGGTGCCGGTCCTGGTGGCACTGGTCTACGTGTCCCTCTGGGCTGCACGCCGCTGGTTCCCCGGCGACCCCACCGTCCCGACCACGATCCGGAGCACCCGATGACCCCCAGCGTCCTGTTCGTCTGCGTGCACAACGCCGGCCGCTCCCAGATGGCCGCCGGCTGGCTGCGGCACCTGGCCGGTGACCGCGTCGAGGTGCGCTCCGCCGGGTCGCTGCCCGGCGACCAGGTCAACCCCGCCGCGGTCGAGGCCATGGCCGAGGTCGGCATCGACATCTCCGACCAGCGGCCGAAGGTGCTCACCACCGACGCCGTCGAGGCCTCCGACGTGGTCATCACCATGGGGTGCGGCGACGCCTGCCCGATCTTCCCCGGCAAGCGCTACCTCGACTGGCATCTGGAGGACCCGGCCGGCAAGGGCGTGGACTCCGTGCGCCCGATCCGCGACGACATCGAGGGCCGGATCCGCGGCCTGCTCGCCGAGCTCGGGGTCAGCTCTCCCGCCTGAGCGAGAAGAAGAACGGGTCGGGCAGGCCGCGCAGATCCATCAGGCCGAGCACCGTGCGGCTGTCCACCCGCCGGAAGACGTCGATGATCGGCAGCGCGTCGTAGACCATCGCGGCGGTGACCACCCCACGGTGCTCGACCGCCCGCAGCCGCGCCCTCGGCCGCGACGTGGTCAGCAGGGGGCGGACGGCGCGGAAGGCGACCTGCGCCGCCCGGGAGTGCGCGAGGCCGGGTCGGTCGCGCAGCACGGCGACCGGCACCAGTGCCGGGTCGACCGCGCGCGGGCCGGAGCGGGTGGTGAACAGCAGCGGGTGCACCGTCTCGGCGTCCACGAACTCCTTGCCGTACCAGCCGTAGCTCTCCAGCAGGCCGTCGAGCGGTGAGCCGGTGGGCAGGCCGCTCCCCCGCCACCGCCCGAGCATCTCCTCGGCGGGGACGGGGGGCAGGACGTCGAACCAGGCCAGCGCCTCGTCCCGGGGGACCCCGCCCGCGGCGCGCTCCAGCCACTGGTCGCTGCTCACGAACTCCAGGGTCACGCGACCGGGCGCTCGAAGGTCACCAGGATCCCGTCCACACCACCCGGGCCGATGCGCCCCTTCACCTCGACCGCGGTGATGGCCTTGAGCTGCCACCCCTGCCGGGCGTGCTCGTTGAGCACCTTCTCCAGCTTCCCGCCGGACATCTTGCCCCCGACCAGCCCCTCGCGGATCTCCTCGACCTTGTACTCGTAGCGCGCCGCAGCCATGTGCCGTCCGTCCTCCCCGGAAGTGGTCAGGCGCCCAGCCTGCCCGCTTCCCCCACCGGCCGTCGACCGGGACGGCGATCAGCTCTCCACGGCGGTCAGGGTGCGTTCCAGCTCGGGTGTGCTCCGCGGGACGTGCTGCGTGTTCCCGCCGCCGGTCCGCCGACCGGCGGCGACGAAGGGGCTGCGCATCGCCGCCGCGACGGCCTCGGGGTGGGCGCGGGCAGCGAGGATCCTCGCCCCGGTCACCGTCGGCTCGGGGGCGGTGAGCGGGGTGACCAGGGTGGCCGTCCAGCGGGCCGCACCGGCCCGGAAGGCGGTCGCCGACAGCGCGGCCAGCTCGGCCCACTGCCGCCCCACGAACTGCAGCGGTGCACGTCGTCGGCCCGGGAGCGCACGGTGGCGCGGAAGACGACGTGCCCGGCGCGGTCGGGCACCCGGACGGCCAGCTCCACCTCGTCGCCGACCGACGCGCCGGTCCCGTGGACGCGCACCTGCGCGCCACCCAGGGATACGTCGACCAGCCGGGCCGGCGCGCCGTCCACCACGGCGGGCAGTGCCGCGGGGAACCGGTGACCGTCGCGGCGTTCAGCCGCGAAGCGGGGGTCGCGGATCCGGCGGATCCCGGCCACGACGAACCCGAGGGTGGTCGCCACCCAGAACACCGGCACGAGGGTGGCGCCGCCCAGCCGGTGGGCGGTCGGCGTCCACCCGGCGACGCTCGCGAGCGTGTACAGCAGGCTGCCGGCCAGCACGCCGGCCAGCACCCAGAGCAGCGCGGGCACCCGGGCGCGGGTCCGGTCCTCGCCGGTCCGCCCCTTGGCGGTCACCGTGAACCGTCCGGCGCCCCGCAGCACCAGCGACAGGGTCGCGGCCAGGTTGGAGGGCAGGCGGACCACCTCGAACAGCGGCGCGAACCGCGCCGGGGCGAACCCGCGGGCCAGCAGCGCGAGCGCCACCTGCTGGAGCAGGAACGGCACACCCGCCATGACCGCGAACTGCAGCGGCGGCCCCTCGACCGGGAACAGCCCGGTGACCAGGGCCGTCACCGGGACCAGGGCCAGCCCCAGGGTGCGCCACGAGTCGAACCACGCCAGCAGCGAGTACAGGTAGGCCAGCCGCTGACGCAGGGTCAGCCCCGTGGCGGTGAGCGGGTTGTCGTGCCGCAGTACCTGCATCGCACCCCGGCCCACCGGCGACGCTGGGCGTAGAACGCGTCCGGACTGCCGGCCGCGAGACCGCGGGCGAGCACCTCGTTGTGGTAGGTGCTGCGCCAGCCGGCGCGGTGCAGCTTCATCGTGGTGTGCAGGTCCTCGGTGAGCGACTCCGTCGCCACCCCGCCGACCTCCCGCAGCGCACCGACGCGCAGGACCGCGTTGGTACCGCACCAGAAGGCGGCGCCGGCGTGGTGCTTGCCGGCCTGGATCACCCGGTAGAACAGCGACTCCTCGTGCAGGTCCACGCCCGGGCGCAGGTGCTCGAAGGAACTGGTGTTGTAGAAGTGCTGCGGCGTCTGCACCAGCGCCAGCCGCTCGTCGGCGAAGTAGGGCACCGTGCGGCTGAGGAAATCCGGATCCGGCACGTGGTCGGCGTCGAGGACGGCCACCAGATCGGTGCGCACCAGGGCCAGCGCGTGGTTGAGGTTGCCGGCCTTGGCGTGGTCGTGCTCGGGCCGGCTGACGTAGCGACGGCTGCCGGGCCGGGCCGGGGCGGGGGCACGGTCGCCGGCGCGACGTTCCAGGTCGTCATCACGAACAGCACCAGGGCGACGCCGCCGTAGAGCTCCAGCGCCAGGAAGGGCACGCCGATCCACAGCGCCGGGCCCTCGGGCGCAGTCGCGACCAGCCGCCAGGTCAGTACCCGGCGGTGGCCAGGACGGCGGCGACGGCGACGGTCCGGACGACGGCCAGCCGCAGCGCGCTCTCCGGCGCGGGGACGGCGTCCCGCGTTCCTGTGGGGCGGCCGAGGCCGGCCCGCTCGATGCTCATCCCGGATGCATCGACATCGCGGGCCGCCCCACACACCCCCCGGAGGGGTGAGACGCGATTCCCGGCCCCGCCCTGGTCAGGCGCCGGTGCGCGGGCCTTCCCACAGGTCGATGTCGCTGTCGACGGCGTGCTGGTCGATGGCGGCCAGCTCGTCGTCGGCGAACTCCAGCGTGGCCAGCGCCCCCACGTTCTGCTCCAGCTGACCGACGCTGCTGGCCCCCACCAGCACCGTGGTCACCCGCTCGTCCCGCAGCGCCCAGGCGAGCGCCATCTGGGCGAGGCTCTGACCGCGGCCCCGCGCGATCTCGTCCAGCGCGCGGACGTGGCCGAGCGCGTCCTCGGTCAGGAGGTCCGGGGACAGCGACTTGCCCTGGCTGGCCCGCGAGCCCTCCGGGACGCCGCCGAGGTACTTGTCGGTGAGCATCCCCTGCGCCAGCGGGGAGAACGCGATGCAGCCCGCGCCCACGTCGGCGAGGGTGTCCAGCAGCCCGTCGCGCTCGATCCAGCGGTTGAGCATGGAGTACGAGGGCTGGTGGATCAGCAGCGGCGTCCCCAGGTCGGCCAGGATCGCGGCCGCCCTCGCGGTGTCCTCGGGCGAGTAGGACGAGATGCCGGCGTACAGCGCCTTGCCCGAGCGGACCGCGGTGTCCAGCGCCCCCATCGTCTCCTCGAGCGGCGTGGCGGGGTCGGGCCGGTGGGAGTAGAAGATGTCGACGTACTCCAGGCCCATCCGGGTGAGCGACTGGTCCAGGCTCGACAGCAGGTACTTGCGCGAGCCACCGCCCTGGCCGTACGGGCCGGGCCACATGTCGTAGCCGGCCTTCGTGCTGATGACGAGCTCGTCGCGGTAGGGCCGGAGGTCGTCGGCCAGGTGCCGGCCGAAGTTGGTCTCCGCGCTGCCGTAGGGCGGCCCGTAGTTGTTCGCCAGGTCGATGTGCGTGATGCCGAGGTCGAAGGCCCGGCGGAGGATGTCCCGCTGCCGGTCGAGGGGGACGTCGTCCCCGAAGTTGTGCCAGAGGCCCAGGCTGATCACCGGCAGGTCCAGGCCGCTGCGCCCGGTGCGGCGGTAGGTCATGGAGTCGTAGCGGTCGTCGGCTGCGGAGTAGGGCATTGCCGCATCCTTTCCGACGACCGCGCCGTCCGCGACGGCCGGACCGGCGTTCCCGGGCCGAGCACCGCTCACGACCCGGCCGCGCCACCGGGTTCTAGGGTGGGAGCGCCCGCCCCGTCTCCCCCGGAGTTCGCCGTGCTGCTGCGCCTGATCGGACTCCTCCTGGTCGTGTGGCTCGTGCTCTCGATCATCGGCGCGGTGATCGAGGGGCTGTTCGAGCTGCTCCTCGTCGGCGTGGCCCTGTTCCTGGCCACCGCCGCCTACGGCTGGCTGAAGAAGGACGACCGGGGCTGACCCGCCTCGGGGCGCCGCTGCCGTTCCCGGTCACTCGCCGTCGGCGTCGCCGCCCGCTCCGTCGGCGAACGGCTGCCGGTCGGTGCTCCACCCGGTGCCCGGCGGCGGGCCGGGCGCCGGGTGCTCGGCGACCTGGTCGGCGCGCTCGACCCGGACGCCGGCCTCCAACTCGTCGAGGTCCACGGCGAAGCGGTTCTCGGTCATGGGTCGAGCCTGCTCCCCCGGCGCCGCGCCGTCCAGCCCCGGCGCCGCGTCCGGTCGCCCGCCGGCTCGCCCGTGGCGGACCCTGGCCCGAACTGGGCAGCCCACCGGGCTGTGGACTGCCCGCGGGCGCTCCCCGGCCGATGGAGAACGGGTGCGACGACTGCTGGCCCTGACCGTCACCGCCCTGCTCGGGGCCTCTGCCTGCGGCACCGCCGGGGGGAGCACCGGCAGCGCGGCCGACCCGGCGTGCGCGACGGCCGAGCTCGGCCGGCCGGGCGCCGGCGACGGGATCTACCTGGGGGTGAACCCCGACTGGGGCGCGCAGTCGCTGGCTGAGTACGCCGCGGCGCTGGGCTCGCGGCCCGCGGTCACCGTCTCGTTCACCGGCTTCCCCCTATCCCCCACCGACGCGCGCCACCTGGATGCCGCGGTCGAGCAGGTGCGGGCCGACGGCGGCCTGCTGCTGCTCACCCTGGAGCCGCACGAGGGCCTGGCCGCCGTCACCGACGACGTGGCCGCGGACCTGGCCGAGCGGCTGGCCGGCTACAACGGCCGCGGAGTGCCCGTCGTCGTCCGGTTCTCGGCGCCGCCGACGTGCCGCGCTGCGGAGCCTGACCCGACGTCGGGGGCCTCTGGCTCGGGTAGCCGGAGCGGATCAGGACGACGTCTCTGCGCGGACGGCCACGGCCCTGGTGCTCGGCCACGGCCGTCAGCTCGTCGGCGCCCACGGGCTCGTGCGCCCGGAGCCCCTCGATCCTGCGGCGCCGCGTAGGCCGCCGGGCGTGCGTTCTATGCTCAGCGGGTCGACGGGGGTGGTGTGGTCGGCCTCGTGGGTCATGTCGTCGGAGTCCCCTCCGATCGGTCGCGCAGCCATCCGGCTGCGATCCGTTCGGCGGTCGTCTCGAGCAGGTCGGTCGCGTGCCGCATGCTCCGCTCGAGATCGGGTTCGAGCTGGGCCAAGGTGTGGACGTCGTCGATCCCGAGGTGGCGCAACCGGTCGAGCGCGACGGTGCTGCGACCGGCCACGGCGACGACGCGGGCCCCGGCCCGTCCTGCAGCGGCGGCCACGCCGATCGGGCCCTTGCCGTGCAGGCTCTGCTCGTCCAGCGAGCCCTCGCCCACGATCACCAGATCGGCGCCGGCGAGAGTGCCGGAGAAACCGCTCAGGTCCAGTAGCGTGTCGATACCCGAACGCACCTCGGCCCCCAGGAGTGACGCGGCACCGAAGCCAAGACCGCCGGCAGCGCCCGCCCCCGGGAGGTCGCGCAGGTCGCGTCCGGTCGCGGCGGCCACCGCGTCCGCCCAGTGCCCCAGTGCCCGGTCGAGCAGCGCGACGGTCTCCGCGGTCGCGCCCTTCTGCGGGCCGTACACGGCCGCCGCCCCGGACGGTCCGGTCAGCGGGTTGTCGACGTCACAGGCCACCGTGACGGTCGCGCCGGCCAGGCGCGGGTCCAGGCCGTCGAGGTCGAGCCGAACGACGTCCGGCAGGTCGGCCCCGCCCCGGGGCCACAGCTGTCCGGACGCCGTCCACGTGCGAGCGCCCAGCGCGACCACCATGCCCGCCCCGCCGTCGGTCGTGGCGCTGCCTCCGACGGCGAGCACGATCCGGCGGGCTCCCCGGTCCAACGCGTCGCGGACGAGTTCCCCGACGCCGTAGGTGGAGGCCGTGCGCGCGGTGCGGTCGTCCGGCCCCCCCTCGGGCAGCCGGCCGAGGCCCGCGGCCGCGGCCATCTCCACCAGTGCGGTGTCTCCTCGCAGCGCATACGTCGCCGTGAGGGGCTTCCCCGTCGGGCCGCTCACCTCGCGCGACACGCGCCGGAACCCGTGCGCCAGGACCATCTCCACCGACCCCTCGCCGCCGTCGGCGATCGGGTGCTCCACCACCCGGACACCGGGCAGCCGGCGCCGGAGTCCGCGGGCCAGCGCGGCAGCGGCGCCGACGGCGTCGACGGATCCCTTGAACTTGTCAGGAGCCACCACGATCAGCGGGGAGATGGGGGGCCCGGAGCCGCTCGCCGACATCTTCGCCTCCCCGTGCGGGCTCCCGATTGACGCGGGATCGATTCCGGAGCACTCCCCCAACGTGACCGGATGTGCGCTGGTGATCGAGCTGGTGTTCCGCGATGCCGGCCTGCCCGGGGACGTCTTCCGCAGCATCGTGGTCGCGGAGGCCGACGTGCCGGAGGTGAGCCGGGCACTCATCGAGGACGACCGGCTCTGCGCGGTCAGCTTAACCGGTAGCGAACGGGCCGGCGCAGCGGTGGCCGCCACGGCCGGACGGGCGATCAAGAGAACCCTGCTGGGACTCGGAGGCTCGGACCCCTTCGTCGTCCTGGCCGACGCCGACCTCGACCTGGCCGTGGCCGGGGCCGTGCGGAGCCGCTTCATCAACACGGGGAGAGCTACCTCGCCGCGAAGCGCTGCCTGGTGCACCGGGACGTGGCCGACAAGTTCAGTCGGCCCTTCGCAGGAGCAGTGGCCGACCTCCGGCTCGGCGACCCGCGCGACGCACTGGATCAGCAGGTCCGCGCGTCGGCGCCAGCGTCTGGAGCAGCGACCTGGAGCACGCCCTGGCTGTGGGCCGGCGGATCACCTCCGGCGCGCTGTTCGTGAACACCGTGGTCGCCTCCGACCCCCGGCTGCCCTTCGGCGGGACGAAGCGCAGCGGCTACGGCCGGGAACTCGGCGAAGCGGGTGCCACCGAGTTCACCAACGCACGGACCTACGTCGTCGGTGCAGGGGTGCCGGACGGGCCCGCGACCGAGCGACTTCCCGGTCCCCCCGGTGCGTCCGGCCAGGAGAGGCCGGCTGGGCGATCGAGTCAGCCCGGTCTCGCGCCAGCCCGACCCGCACTCCGGCCCAGGCGACAGCCGCATCGCCGCGCACCGCACCCGGTCGCCGAGCAGGCATACCGCCAGCCCCCGACGAGCAACGACGAGCGCGCCGCCGCCTGGCACCACGACCTCATGGTCGAGGGCACCCGGATCCGCGGTAGCGGCAGCTCCGACCGCCTACGTCAGCTGCGGCCGGACCGCGAACGGGCCCCTGCCTCGTTCCCGACCTCGCCGATCAGCCGTGCGGTGATCGTGTGCGGTAGGGCGGCGATCCGCTGGATCAGTTCTTCGGAAGGCCGGCTGTCGAAGTCGGTGAGCACGTAGCCGAGCTGTCCGGTCGTCGAGAGAGCCTGCGCCTCGATGTTCAAACCCACCGCGCTGACGACGCTGTTCAGCTCCGCGAGGACCCCGGGCACGTTGTGGTGCAGGTAGCTCAGCCGCTGAGCGCTGGTCTGAGCCGGAAGCTGTACGCGCGGAAAGTTGACCGACAGGCTGGTGTCACCGGACCTGACGTAGTTGAGCAGCTTGCCCGCGACGAACCACCCGATCTCTTCCTGCGCTTCCTTGGTCGAGGCAGCGATGTGCGGCGTGAGGATGACGTTCTCGAGGCCGCGGAGCACTGACTCGAAGGAGTCGCCTTGAGCCTTCGGCTCGACGGGGAACACGTCCAGGGCCGCGCCGCCGAGGTGGCCGGCGAGGAGGTGGTCACGCAGTGCGGAGTCGTCGACGACCATGCCGCGTGAGGCGTTGATGAAGATCGCGCCGGGCTTCATCTTGGCCAGTTGCTGGTCGCCGAACATCCCGGCGTTGCCAGGGCGCCCGTCGACGTGAAGGCTGACCACGTCGGCTGTCTCGAGAAGCTGGTCGAGGCTCGACATGCGCCGAGCGTTGCCGTGGATGGGCCGATCAGCGATGTCGAAGAAGACGACTCGCATGCCGAGCGCCTCCGCCACGTTGGCGAGTTGAGTGCCGATGTTGCCGTAACCGACGATGCCGAGCGTCCTGCCTCGGACCTCGTAGCTCCCGCCGGCAGACTTGTCCCACACGCCGTTGTGCATCGCTTGGTTCTTCACCGTGAGTCGGCGTGACAGGGCGATGATCTCGCCGATGACGAGCTCCACCACGCTCCGGGAGTTGCTGTACGGCGCGTTGAACACTGGGACCGCGGTATCTGTGGCGGCCGCCAGGTCCACCTGGTTCGTCCCGATGCAGAAGCAACCGATGGCCGCGAGGTCGCCAGCCTTGGCGATGACCTCAGCGGTCACCGTCGTGTTGGACCGGATGCCGAGGAGGGTGACGCCTTGCAGCGCGTCGGCCAGGTCGTCCGGGGCCAGTGAGCCCGGTCGTTGCTCGACCTCGAAGCCGGCTCCCCGTAGCACCTCTACGGCGCTCGGGTGGATGTTCTCGAGCAGCAGCGCGCGGCCCAGCGTGCCGGTCATCGACCGACCACCGAGCACGTCGGCGCGATGGTGCTTTCCCTGCCCGTTGCTGGTCTGCGCGAACGGTGCTCGGCGACGCCATCTCGGTAGAGCGCGACGGCCTCGAGGGGGCGGATCGGCGTGTTGTGCGGTTCTACTCGGTGCACGTGGTTTCTCCTTCGCGCTGCCGGCGGGGCGGATGAATCAGGTCTGTGGAGTACGCGCTCGGCCGTTGGGCACCCGGTGCCGAAGTGGGACCGCTGGCCGTCGTCGGCGATCGCCATCTCTTCCAACCAGGCCTCCTACCGTTGCACGCGGTGACCATCGGTCCGGTCGCGGCTGCCGTCGGAGCACTCGCAGCCGGATCGTTCTCGCCCGACGCGGCGCGCCTTCCATGCATCGGTCGAAGGAACTGGTTGCAGCGGCCGAGACGCCACGCAGCGACACAACGAGTGGGACCACGCTGGACATTCCATTGAACGCTAGGGATCACGCCGGGTGAGGCCCGGCCCCGACTCGCAAGTGCGGGCCATGCCTCGGGCGGGAGTCGTGACGGGACCGAGCAAGCACCCCGTGATCAGGTGCCCGGCACGTCGACCACCACCCCGGCGTCGCTGGCCCTCTACACCTGCAGTGCCGGATGCGCATGTCCGCGCTGCGGTCACCGAGCCCGGCCCAGGGGCTGCGGACCACCGTGCCCGGGGTGGGCCGGACACGCACGCCCCGGTCGCCCCTCCTCGCACCCAGCCGGAGAGGAGTCGACGACCTACCCCCTTCATGCCGTGCCGCCCATGAGGTCAGCGAAGTCGGTGCAGCACGCCCGACGCAAGGAGCCTTGCCGCAACCTCTGCCGCTACAGCCGCAGCCTCCGCGCCTCGGCGAGTCGGACGCCCGGCACTGCTTCAGCCACGTAGGTCACGGCCGCCGCCACGGGGGATTCCGTGGCGGCGGCCGTGGCCACCTCCAGGTGTTGCAGCGATGCAGGTGTCACTCAGCGAGTGCGATCCTCGTCACCGCCGCGCGACACCGTCAGGTGTCACGTCCAGACTTTCTCCGGTGTCATCGGGAAGACGCCCGTCACTGTCCGACGACAGTCAGCTGCAGCCGCTGGTGGAGCCACAGCCCTCGCAGACGTAGCAGCTACCGGCCGGGCGCATCTTCGTGCCGCAGGTCATGCACAGCGGCGCGTCGGTGGCGGTCCCGGTGACCAACTCGAGGAGCTCGGCCGAGGAGTGGGCCTCCTTGACCGACTTCGGCCCCGCGGGGGTGACCTTCTCATCCACCTTGGACGTCTCGATCGGCGCGGAGCCACGCAGCTGCTCCAGGTCGACCTCCTCCTCCTGCACGGTGGCCGTCGACGCGGAGGTTCCGTAACCGGAGACCTGTGCGGCCCGCTCCTCGGCGGTGAAGATGCCCAGGCCGGCACGCTTGTCCACCGGCAGGTGGTCCAGCGCCAGACGACGGAAGATGTAGTCCATCACGGACTGGGCGATCCGGATGTCCGGGTCGTCGGTCATGCCGGCCGGCTCGAAGCGCATGTTGGTGAACTTGGAGATGTAGGTCTCCAGCGGGACACCGTGCTGCAGGGCCAGCGAGATGCCGATCGAGAAGGCGTCCATCACACCGGCGAGGGTCGAGCCCTGCTTGCCGAGCTTCAGGAACACCTCACCGAGGCTGCCGTCCTCGTACATGCCGGCGGTCATGTAGCCCTCGGCGCCGGCGACGCTGAACGAGGTGGTGACGCTCGTCCGCTTCTTCGGCAGCCGCTTGCGCACCGGGTGCGACAGCGCGCTGGGGGCCGACGCCTCGACCTTGGCCTCGGCCTTGGTGCCGTCGTTCTTGCCCTTGCCCCCGGACAGCGGCTGGCCGACCTTGCAGTTGTCGCGGTAGATGGCCAGTGCCTTGAGGCCCATCTTCCAGCCCTGGAAGTAGATCGTCTCGACGTCCTCGACGGTCGCCGTCTCGGGCATGTTGACCGTCTTGCTGATGGCGCCGGAGATGAACGGCTGGACGGCGGCCATCATGCGGACGTGGCCCATCGGGCTGATGGCCCGCTCCCCCATGGCGCAGTCGAACACCTCGTAGTGCTCCGGGCGCAGGCTCGGGGCGTCGACGACGTGGCCGTGCTCGGCGATGTACTCGACGATCGCCTCGATCTGCTCCTCCTGGTAGCCCAGGCTGCGCAGCGCCCGCGGCACCGTCTGGTTGACGATCTGCATGGAGCCGCCGCCGACCAGCTTCTTGAACTTGACCAGCGAGAAGTCCGGCTCGATGCCGGTCGTGTCGCAGTCCATCATGAAGCCGATGGTGCCGGTGGGGGCCAGCACCGAGGCCTGCGCGTTGCGCCAGCCGTTGTCGGCGCCGATCTCCAGGCACTCCTGCCACTGCTGGGTGGCGACCTTGAGCACGTCGGCGTCGTCGGCACCGACCGGGCGGATGGCGTCGTTGGCCGCGGCGTGCTTCCGCATGACCCGGGCATGGGCGTCGGCGTTGCGCGCGAAGCCCTCGTAGGCACCCACGATGCCGGCGAGCTCGGCCGAGCGCCGGTAGGCGGTGCCGGTCATCAGCGAGGTGATCGCCGCTGCCAGCGTCTGGCCACCGCGCGAGTCGTAGGCGTGGCCGGTCGCCATGAGCAAGGCGCCCAGGTTGGCGTAGCCGATGCCCAGCTGGCGGTAGGCGCGGGTCGTCTCACCGATCGGCTCGGTCGGGAAGTCCGCGAAGCAGATCGAGATGTCCATCGCGGTGATGACCAGCTCGACGGCCTTCACGAAGTTCTTGGCGTCGAACGTGCCGTCGTCCTTGAGGAACTTCATGAGGTTCAGCGACGCCAGGTTGCACGAGCTGTTGTCCAGGCTCATGTACTCCGAGCAGGGGTTGGACGCGTTGATGCGGCCGGTCTCGGGGTTGGTGTGCCAGTCGTTGATCGTGTCGTCGTACTGGATGCCCGGGTCGGCGCACTCCCAGGCGGCCTGGGTGACCTTGCGGAACAGCGACTTGGCGTCGACCGTCTCGATGACCGATCCGTCCAGGCGGGCGCGCAGACCGAACTCGTCGCCCTCCTCCACCGCGCGCATGAACTCGTCGGAGACACGGACGGAGTTGTTGGCGTTCTGGTACTGGACGCTGGTGATGTCCTTGCCGCCGAGATCCATGTCGTACCCGGCGTCGCGCAGCGCGCGGATCTTGTCCTCCTCGCGCGCCTTGGTCTCGATGAACTCCTCGATGTCGGGGTGGTCGATGTCGAGGACGACCATCTTGGCCGCGCGCCGGGTGGCGCCACCGGACTTGATGGTCCCGGCCGAGGCGTCGGCGCCGCGCATGAAGCTGACCGGGCCCGAGGCGGTGCCGCCGGAGGAGAGCAGCTCCTTGGAGGAGCGGATGCGGGAGAGGTTCAGGCCGGCACCGGAGCCGCCCTTGAAGATCAGGCCCTCCTCGCGGTACCAGTTCAGGATCGAGTCCATCTCGTCGTCGACGGCGAGGATGAAGCAGGCGCTGACCTGCTGCGGGGCGCTCGTGCCGACGTTGAACCAGACGGGCGAGTTGAAGCTGAAGTACTGGTGCAGCAGCATCCAGGTCAGCTCGTGCTCGAAGATCTCGGCGTCGCCCTCGGTGGCGAAGTAGCCGTGCTCGCGGCCGACCTCGGTGTAGGTGAGCACCACGCGGTCGATCAGCTGGCGCAGGCTGGCCTCCCGCTGGGAGGTGCCGACCGCGCCGCGGAAGTACTTCGTGGTGACGATGTTGGTGGCGTTGATGCTCCACTCGGCCGGGAACTCGACACCGCGCTGCTCGAAGTTGATCGAGCCGTCCCGCCAGTTGGTCATGACGACGTCGCGGCGCTCCCAGGTCACCTCGTCGTACGGGTGCACACCGGCGGTGGTGAAGACGCGCTTGATCTTGAGGCCCTTGCCCCGGCTGGGCGCCTTGGCGCCGCGGCGGGTGCGGGGACCGGCCACGCGGTCGTCGGTATCGGTCATGGTGTGTAGCTCTCCCTGGTCGTGTGTCGCGTGGTGCTTCGCGGGGCTGCGCGGTGGTGCTGCGCGGTGGCGGATCGGGGGCTGGGGAAGAGCCGCGATCGGTAACTGCTCGAACTGCTGTCTATCGGGTGGCACTGACGGGTTTCTCAGGTGCCGGCAGGGCTGCCGGAGGCGACCGGCTGCCCCCGGCCCCCACCCCGCCGGCGGACCGGCGGGTCCCCCTGCATGCCCGGCAGCGGCGGGGTACCCGCCGCCAGGTGCCGGGCACGCAGCTCGGTGATCTCCTTCTCGAAGTCCTCGAGCGAGGTGAAGGCCCGGTACACGCTGGCGAAGCGCAGGTAGGCGACCTCGTCGAGCTCGCGCAGCGGTCGCAGGATCGCCAGCCCGACCTCGTGGCTGGGCACCTCCGCCGCGCCGCTGGCGCGGATGGCGTCCTCCACCTGCTGGGCGAGCAGCTTGAGCTGGTCCTCGTCGACCGGACGGCCCTGGCAGGCCCGCCGGACGCCGGCGACCACCTTGCTGCGGTTGAAGGGCTCGCTCACGCCGTTGCGCTTGACGACGGCGAGCACCGCCTCCTCGACGGTGGTGAACCTCCGCCCGCACGCGGGGCAGGACCGGCGACGCCGGGTGGTGGCGCCCTCATCGGCCTCGCGCGAGTCGATCACCCGGCTGTCGGCGTTGTGGCAGAACGGGCATCGCACGGTGGTTCACCTCCTTCTTCCTGCACCCCCACCGGCCGGCTGTGGACCCTCTTGGGGACATCCGGTGGATGCGCCGGGGAGAACCTGAGGACCAGCCTGTGGACGGGCTTACAGCTCTGTAACTACTAGATGTAGGGGAACCCTAGGACGCGCCGCACAAGATGTGCAAGTGATCGTTTCCTCGGCGTGTTCCGCCCCGGCACTGCCGTGCGCACGCGGAACACCGGATCCCAGCAGTCACAGGACATGCCCGGCGTCTCGGACCAGCGGAAGGCTCGCGGTGGCGTCGGCACCGGCGGAGCGCCCGCCGCGAACTGCGGACACCGCCCGCGCCACGGCCACGCGCTGCGTCGCGCGAGATGCCGCGACGACGGCCGCAGCGGGTGCGGCGACAGGCGGCTCGGGCAGCCGCACGGTCGACAGCTCGCTCCACGCCGTCGCCTCGGCGCCGCCCACGACGACCCGCACGCACACCTGGCAGGTGCCCGAATCGTCATGCCGACAGCCCGGCAGCCCCTGCACACCAGGCACCGACCTGGTGGGCCTCGACGGCCTGGGGTCGGCAGGGCGGACACCGCGGCGCGGTTCTCCATGACGCTGGACTGCGACAGGCGGCGAGGGTGATGGCCAACACAGACGGCCGACGCTTCAACACGCACGGTCGAGGAGCTCGTCGGGCCGGGCTGGGCACCTCTTGCCGCGGCCGGCGGAGTCCACCGGGCTCGGGGGAGCTGACTCAGGGCAGCCGCAGGACCTGCCCCGGCAGGATCGCCGAGCCGTCGAGGCCGTTCAACAGCTGGATGCCGTCGACGACCTCCCGCACGTCCCGCCCACCCGCCGCTGCGCTCGCGATCGACCACAGCGTGTCCCCCGGCTCGACGATGACCCTCGTCGTCCCCATCAGCTCCAGGCCGGCACCGTCCCCGCCGAGCACCGCGGTCCCGAGCGCGACCACGCAGAGGACCAGCAGCAGCGCGAGGGCGGCCACGAGCCGGCGACCGCGAGCGGTCAGCCGGAGAGGTGGCAGCGCCGGCTTCCCCGGCCACCCTGCGGCATGCCCCAGGGCTACGGCGGGACGGGCGCCGCGCGCCGACCGGCCCGCGGCCCCACCTCCGGCCGCCGGTGCGACCGCGTAGGCGCGCGGGACCGGCGGCAGCACGCGCAGGTGCCGCTCCGGCCGCCGCTCGAGCCGCTCCCGCACCGCGCCGGGCATCTCTCCGCGCACCGTCGCTGCCGCACTGCCGGCCATGGCTTCCCGCTCCTCACCTGGCCGGATCCCCCCGGCCCGAACGCCTGTTCGATTCAAACGCTTGCCCGATGTCTACCGCACGGGTCCGACAGGAGCGACGCGACACGGCAACTTTCGAACACGTGTTTGAACTGACCGGCGATCGGCGCTACGGTCGCTACGACGACCAGGCTGATCAGCTGCGCGGGCAGCCGGCGAGGAGGAGACGTGACGAACTCGAGCGGGACGTCCGGCGGCCGACGCGGGAGCCGGAGCGCCGCCCCGGGGACGGCCGACGCCTCGGCGTCGGTGCGCGCCTTTCCGGACCGGACGGCCGACGGTGACGGACTCACCCAGCGGCAGCGCCGGGTGCTGGAGGTCATCCGCGACTCGATCGACCGTCGCGGCTACCCGCCCTCGGTGCGCGAGATCGGCGAGGCGGTCGGGTTGTCGTCGGCCTCCTCGGTCGCGCACCAGCTGTCGGTCCTCCAGAAGAAGGGCTGGCTGCGCCGCGACCCCAACCGGCCGCGCGCCCTCGACGTCCGGCTGCCCGGCGACGCAGGACGCGCCGCCGCCGTCGAGCCGCTCGTGGTCGGCGACGGCGAGCAGGCCTCTGCCCCGACGTACGTACCCCTGGTCGGGCGGATCGCCGCCGGTGGTCCCGTGCTCGCCGAGCAGGCGGTGGAGGACGTCTTCCCGCTCCCCCGCGAACTCGTCGGCGAGGGAACGGTGTTCATGCTCAAGGTGGTCGGTGACTCGATGGTCGAGGCGGCGATCTGCGACGGCGACTGGGTCGTCGTCCGCCAGCAGCCGACGGCCGAGAACGGGGAGATCGTGGCCGCCATGATCGACGGTGAAGCAACGGTGAAGACCTACAAGCGCCGCGACGGTCACGTGTGGCTCCTGCCGCAGAACCCCGCCTACGAGCCCATCCCCGGCGACGAGGCCACGATCCTCGGCCGGGTCGTGTCGGTCCTGCGCAGGGTCTGACCGTCAGGGACGACGACGCAGGCGGCTGCCCAGCCAGACCACGAGGGTGGCGACGGCGGCGGCGATCAACGCGGCCGCGACCGGTGAGCGGTCCGAGCGCACCAGCTCCTCGAAGCCCGGCAGCGGGTCCGCAACCGGTGCCGCCGTCGCCGCGGGCGGTGCGCCGGCCGGGAGGGGTACCACGGTGACCGCGCTGGGCAGCCCCTCGCTGGCGACCACCAGCGCGCGCGAGTCGGCGGTGAAGCTGACCGCCTCGCCCTGCGGTGACTCCGGCAGGGCCACCCGCACGGGCTCACCGGCCAGCGCGCCCGGGACGTCGGAGGCGGTCAGCGGCCACACGTAGGCGTCGGTGTAGGTGCGCAGCGCGACGGCGCTGCCGTCCGACGCGACCGCCCCACCGGTGATCATCAGCTGACCGGCCCGGCCGACCGGTCCGCCGGGGGTGCCGGTCAGCGTCACGTTCACGGTGGCGACCCGTTCCATGGGCGCCGTTCCGCCGTCGGCGAGGGCACCGGCCGGCCGGTACACACCGCTGGAGCCCAGGACCTCCTTGGTCACCACGTACGGGGTTCCGTCCGGGGTCACCAGCAGCGCTTCGGCGTCGTGCGCGCCGTCGGGATAGGTCAGCCGGTGCAGCGCGGTGCTGCCGTCGGGGCGGAGGACGTGCAGCGCGACGGTCGCGCGGTCGACGTTGTTGTCCCCGGTGTCGGCGATCCAGACGCCGCCGTCCGGTCCGACCGCCAGGTCCTCGGGGTCGTACGGGTCCACGGGGGCGGACTGGACGTCGATCACCGCGCACGCGTCGTCGAGCCCGTAGACGGCGACCTGGTCGCCGCCGTCGTTGAGCGCGAGCACCTGCTCGCCCACGGCGACGAGTCCCGAGACCTCGGCGAGGCGCGGATCGGTGATCGAGCACCGCACTGTGGGTGCTGCGCCCCCGGCCCCGGCGATCCCGGGGACACCGAGCAGGACGCCGGTCAGCGCGGTCGCCAGGACGAGCCGCCTCACGGCGCCGCTATCCGGTCCGGCCTGCTCGGGCACGGACGAAGCGTGACAGCACGAGCGCGTCCAGTGCATGAACCACGCCCAGCAGCACGATGCCCACAGCCGCTCCCACGACGGCGTCGGTGACCCAGTGGAAGTCCAGCGACACCATCGCCACACCGGTGGCGACCGGTCCGGCCACGCTCAGCCACCAGAACGTGCGCTGCACCGCCGACGGCAGTCCGTACTCGACCGCCTGCCACCGGGCGACGCCCCACATGAGCACGGCGTTGGCCACGTGCCCGGAGGGGAAGGAAGCGCCGTCGGGGTGGAAGTAGTACGACCCCGGAAAGGCCGGGGCGGTGCGACCGATGCCGTGCTTGATGGCGTAGACGCCGGCGGTGAGCACAGCGAGGGCGAGCGCGACCCGGGCGATCGGCAACCACGTCCGCCGCCGCCAGAAGAGGTAGCCGAGCAGACCGGCGAGCACCGCGAGGATGGTGACCCGCCCGCCGAGCTGGGTGACCAGCCAGACCACGGGGTAGCCCGCGGTGCCCCGCAGTCCCCAGTCACTGACGACCTCCGAGACCAGCAGGTCCAGCCGCTCCAGCGAGCCGTGGGTGAGCAGGTCGGCGGTCACGAGGACCGGGACGAGGACCGCCACGCCGACCAGCCACCACGGCGGCCGACCGGCCGAGACGACGGGCGCGGAACCGGGAAGACCGGTCTCCCGCACCGCGCCCCTCGCCACGCCGCAACCGTACCGGGCCGTGACCGGATCGTGATCGATGCGGCCGGAGGTCAGGCGACCGGAGCCCCGAACTCCTCGAGTGCGGCCGCGAGCGCTCCGTCCACCCGGGCGGTGAGCCGGGTGCCGCCGCCCTCGTGCTGCTCGCTGAGGACCTCGCCGTCCCGGTGCACGCGGGCCACCAGGTCACCCCGCTCGTAGGGCACCAGCACGTCGACGTCGACGTCCGGGTGCGGCAGACGCTCGGCGACGAGCCGGCGCAGGGTGTCCATGCCGGCCCCGGTCCGGGCGGAGACCCAGACGGCGCCCGGCAGGGCCTGGCGAAGGGCGAGGATGTCCTCCTCGCTCATCGCGTCGACCTTGTTGACGACGATGACCTCCGGGACCGCCGACGCGTCGATCTCGTTCAGCACGACGTGGACGGCGTCGATCTGGCCGAGCGGGTCGGGGTCGGAGCCGTCGACCACGTGCAGCAGCAGGTCGGCCGCGGCCACCTCTTCCAGGGTGGAGCGGAAGGCGTCCACCAGCTGGTGCGGCAGGTGGCGCACGAAGCCGACGGTGTCGGTGAGCGTGTACTCCCGGCCGTCCGGCGACTGCGCACGGCGGACCGTCGGGTCCAGGGTCGCGAACAGCGCGTTCTCGACGAGCACGCCGGCGCCGGTGAGCTGGTTGAGCAGGCTCGACTTACCGGCGTTGGTGTACCCGGCGATGGCCACGCTCGGAACGGCGTTGCGGCCGCGGCTGGACCGCTGGGTGGCCCGCGCGGTTGCCATGCCGGCGATCTCGCGGCGCAGCTTGCTCACCCGGGCGCGGATGCGCCGCCGGTCGGTCTCGATCTTCGTCTCGCCGGGACCACGGGTACCGATGCCGCCACCGCCGGCGACGCGACCACCGGCCTGACGGGAGAGCGACTCACCCCAGCCGCGCAGCCGCGGCAGCATGTACTGCATCTGCGCCAGCTCGACCTGGGCCTTGCCCTCCCGGCTGGTGGCGTGCTGGGCGAAGATGTCGAGGATCAGCGCCGTCCGGTCGACGACCTTGACCTTGAGGACCTTCTCCAGCTGGTTGAGCTGGCCGGGGGTGAGCTCACCGTCGCAGATCACGGTGTCGGCGCCGGTCGCGGCGACGATGTCGCGGATCTCGTTGGCCTTGCCCGAGCCGACGTAGGTGGCGGCGTCGGGCTTGTCGCGCCGCTGGCTGACCGCCTCGAGCACCTCGGAGCCCGCCGTCTCCGCCAGGGCGGCCAGCTCTGCCAGCGAGCGGTCGGCGTCGGCCTGCGTGCCCTCGGTCCAGACCCCGACGAGCACGACGCGCTCGAGTCGCAGCTGCCGGTACTCGACCTCGGTGACGTCGGCGAGCTCGGTGGAGAGCCCCGCGACACGGCGCAGCGCACCGCGCGCCTCCAGCGCGTAGGAGCCGGTGGTGTCGTCGGCCTCGTCCCGACGCCCGGCGGGCGCGGGGCGGGTGGTCCGGTCGGTCTGCTCGTCGACGGGCAGGGCATCGGGGGCGGTCGTCATCGTGTCCAGCGTGGCACGGTCCTGCGTGGAAAGCACCTGAGTTGTCATCGCCCGGTACAACGCATCGCCGCCCCCGATGCATCCCGACCGACGGCAGGGGTAGGGCCTGCCCGACGAACGTGACGCACGGAGGAGGAACCGATGAGCGAGAGCGGATCGAGCCGGCTGGGTTCGAACAGCGAGCTGGACGACCCGGGCCGGGACCCCAAGGGCATCGGCGGCCCTCCGCGCAACCCGATGGGCGCGGGAGCGGACCAGGACAGCGGCCGGGGCGAGCCACCCACCCCTCCGGCCACCGACGACGACGACGCGATGGTCCCCGTGCCACCCGACGACGACCGCCGCTGACGGGTCAGGCCCGGAGCCACTCCGGGCACAGCGCGCCGGCCGACACCAGGACCGCCGGCCCGCTGAGGACCGTCGTCCCGGGGGTCACCTGCACCGTCAGGCGCCCCCCGGGCACGTCGACGACGACGGTGCCCTCGGTCGCCCCCTCGGCCCGCAGCGCCGCGTACGCCGCGGCGCAGGCCCCGGTGCCGCAGGACCGGGTCTCCCCGACACCGCGCTCGGACACCCGCAGCCGGACGTGCGCGCCCGGCTCGACGACGTTGACCAGCTCCACGTTCACGCCGTCGGGGAAGATCCCGGCGTCGACCACCGGCGTGCCGGTGAGGTCGAGGGTGTCCACGGGGACATCGGTCAGGCAGGCCAGGTGGGG
Organism: Blastococcus sp. HT6-30; assembly: GCF_039729015.1. Classification (NCBI taxonomy): domain Bacteria; kingdom Bacillati; phylum Actinomycetota; class Actinomycetes; order Geodermatophilales; family Geodermatophilaceae; genus Blastococcus; species Blastococcus sp. HT6-30. Next base: position 2,576,430 of record NZ_CP155792.1, read on the forward strand.
ATTGCCCATGGAGACCGCCACCCCCGGGAAGACGCGACCGTCCAGCCGGGCCTCCCCCTCGCCGAACGGGCGCGCCGGCCCCATGTCCACCCAGTAGCCGCCGTCGGCGGCGGCGCCGACCCGGCGGGGCCCGCCGCGGGTACCGACCAGCAGCCCGTCGGCGCAGGCCATCCGGTCCACGAGCCCCTCGCCGGCCAGCGCGTGCAGGAACAGCCGGATGCCGTTGCCGCACATTTCCGCGTACGAGCCGTCGGCGTTGCGGTGATCCATGAACCACTCACACCGGCCGAGGTCGTCGCCCAGCACCGCCGCGGCGTCGGGTACGTGAGCGCTGCGCACCAGCCGCAGGACGCCGTCACCGCCGAGGCCGGCCCGCCGCTCGCAGAGGCGCTGCACCATGGCGGCGTCCAGCCGGTCCTCCGGCCACACCGTGCCGTCGGGGTCGGGCAGCAGCACGAAGTCGTTCTCGGTGCCGTGCCCGATCAGCACGCGGGGCGAGGAGGTCACGCGCCGATCGTAGGCGCGGTGATCACCGCGGTGGCGGCGTCGGCCAGGTCCGGGCGCGCGGCGTCCAACCACGTGGTCGTGGCGTCGCGGCGGAACCACGAGCGCTGCCGGCGGACGAACCGGCGGGTGGTGGTGACGGTGCGCTCGCGCGCCTCGTCGGCGGATAGCACGCCGTCGAACTGCGCCAGCACCTGGGCGTAGCCGAGGGCGCGGGAGGCCGTCGGCCCCTCGCGGAGCCCGTCGGCGGCCAGGGCCGCCACCTCCTCGACGAAGCCGGCGGCCCACATCCGGTCCACGCGGACCGCGACCCGCTCGTCCAGCTCAGCCGGCTCCCGGTCCAGGCCCAGGACGACCGCCGGGTAGTGCGGTCGCGGCTCGGGCAGCTCCGCCCGGAACGGGGCGCCGGTCAGCTCGATCACCTCCAGCGCGCGCACGATCCGGCGTCCGTTGCTGGGCAGCACGGCCGTCGCGGCCGCCGGGTCCAGCCCGGCCAGCCGGGCGTGCAGCGCCGCCGGGCCGACGGCGGCCAGCTCGGCCTCGAGCCGCGACCGGACCGCCGGGTCGGTACCGGGGAAGTCGAGCTCGTCCAGGACGGCGCGCACGTACAGCCCGGAGCCGCCGACGAGGAACGGCACGCTCCCCGTGGCGCGCAGCCGGTCGATCTCGGCCCGGGCGCGCTGCCGGTACTCGGCCACCGAGGCCGGCTCGCGCACGTGCCACAGGTCCAGCAGGTGGTGCGGCACTCCCCCGCGCTCGGCGACGTCGGGCTTCGCGGTGCCGATGTCCATGCCGCGGTAGAGCTGCATGGAGTCGGCGTTGACCACCTCTCCGCCCAGCCGCCGGGCCAGCGCCACGGCCAGCGCCGTCTTGCCGGTCGCGGTGGGCCCGACGACCGCCACCACGGGCGGCCCGCTCAGGGCCACTGGCTCGCTGGCGCGGGGCGCCCCGCTCCTCGCTCGGAAGTCCAGGCCGTCTCTGCGGTCGGTCCGCGCCCCGCCCGTTCCTCGCTGCGATGCTCGCTCCCCGCCGGCGGCCGCCTCGCTGCGATGCGCACGCCCCGGTCCGCTCACGCCACCACCCAGTCGGCGACGAGGTAGCCCACGCCGAACGGGGCCGCGTCGTGATGCAGCCGCGCCGTGACGTGCCGACCGGTGAAGGCCGCGCCGACCGCGCGCCAGGTCGGCACCCCGGCGGCCAGCAGCCGCTCGCCCTCCGCCGGGTCCAGCGCCGCCAGCGCCGCAGCGTCCCCGGCGCCCAGGGCGGCGGCGACGGCACCGTCGAACGGCTCCGCCGCCGGGTCCAGGTACCCCGGCGCCTTGACGGTGCGCCGGGCGGAGCCGTCGCCCATCGCCAGCACGCCCACCGGCGCCGGCAGGTCCTGCAGCAGCCGGCCGAGATCGGCCGGCCGCACGCCCACCCGGGTACCGGCGAACGCGACCTCGTCGAGCAGCCAGGCGCCCACCGTGTGCGCCAGCGGCAGCCGGCGGCCGCCGGGCCGCACCCGGCCGTCGAACGGCAGCCCGGCGTCGACGCCGTACCCGTGGAGGTCCCCGCCGTCCCCTGGGCCGAACCGCTCGCCCGGCGCCGGCCCGGCACCCACGACGACCACCACGTCGGGGGCGGTCGTGAGGAGCGCGGTCACCGCATCCACGCAGGCCGAGCGCAGGGCGCGGGTCACCGCCGCCGGGCGTCCCTCCACCGACGGCAGCAGCAGCGGGGGACACGGGCAGAAGGCGACGGCGGCCGACGCACGGGACGTCCGGGCGGGAAGGCCGCCGGGAGTGATGGTCACGGCAGCAGTGTCGCCGATGGGACGTGGAAGACTGCCGGACGTGTCGAGCACGGACGACCCCGGCAACGGGGTGCAGCAGGCCGCTCCGCCGATTGCGGAGACCCCAGAGACCACCGCCCCCGAGGCGGCGCAGGAGACCGGCAGCCCCGACGCGGGAACTCCCGCGGACGGCACGCCGGCCGCGCCCACCCCTGCGGACGCGGCGCTCCCCGAACCCACCGGCGAGCCGGAACCGGCAGCTGCTGCGCCGCCGGCCCCCGCGCCGGGACCGCCGGCGGCACCGGTGGAGATCGTGGTGAGCGACCCCGCGCAGTGGGGCCGCGTCGACGAGCAGGGCACCGTCTTCGTGCGCACCGCCGACGGCGAGCGCGAGGTCGGGTCGTGGCAGGCCGGCGAGGCAGAGGCGGGGCTGACCCACTACGGGCGGCGGTACGACGACCTCGCCACCGAGGTCTCCCTGCTCGAGGCCCGGCTCAAGGCCCACACCGGCAACCCCGCCGAGATCAGGGCCAAGGCACAGTCGCTGGCCGAGTCCATCCCGACCGCGGCCGCCGTCGGCGACCTCGAGGGGCTGGCCGCCCGCGCCCGCGCCATGGTGGAGACCGCCGAGTCCGCGGTCGCCGCGTACCGCGCCGAGAAGGCCGCCGCCCGCGCCGTCCAGGTGGCGCGCAAGGAGGCGCTCGCCGCCGAGGCCGAGCAGATCGCCGCCGAGTCGACGTCCTGGAAGGCCGCCGGTGACCGCCTCAAGGCGATCGTCGAGGAGTGGAAGACCATCCGCGGCATCGACCGCAAGACCGACGAGGCGCTGTGGTCGCGATTCGCGGCTGCCCGGGACGCGTTCGGCCGCCGGCGCGGCGCCCACTTCGCCCAGCTGGACGCCCAGCGCGGCGAGGCCCGCGCCGCCAAGCAGGAGCTGATCGCCGAGGCACAGCGGCTGTCGACGTCGACCGAGTGGGGGCCCACCAGTGCGGCCATGCGCTCGCTGATGGACCGCTGGAAGGCGGTGCCCCGCACCGGCCGCGATGGTGACGACGACCTGTGGAAGCAGTTCCGCGCCGCGCAGGACGTCTTCTTCAACGCCCGCGCCGAGCAGGACAAGGCGCGCGACGCCGAGCAGGTCGCCAACCAGCGCGCCAAGGAGGAGCTGCTGGCCGAGGCGGAGAAGCTCGACCCGTCCAGCGACCTGCGGGGCGCGCAGAACGCGCTGCGCAAGATCCAGGAGCGCTACGACGCGATCGGGCACGTGCCCCGGGCCGTGATGCGCTCGCTCGAGGACCGGATGCAGGCCGTCGAGCAGCGGGTCCGGGGAGCCGCCGACGCGGGCCGCGTCCGGACCGCCCCGGAGAACCCGATGATCACCTCGATGCGGGCCGCGGTCACCAAGGCCGAGGAGCAGCTGGCCAAGGCCGAGGCCGCGGGCGACCAGCGGCGGATCGCGGACGCGAAGGCCAACCTGGCCACCCGCCAGGAGTGGCTGGCCGAGGCGGAGAAGTCCGCCCGCCGGTAACAACCCCGGGCACAGGAGGCCGAGCGCACGGTCCGCCGGGCGATCCCGTGTGCACCGCCTCCTGTGCCCCGGCTCAGCAGCCGGTGGTCAGCGCCGGCAGCGGGTCCGGAACACCGACCCGGGGCATGCCCAGCGAGACCCCCGGCGTCGTCGGCCGGGTGCCGGCCTCCGCGGCGTCCCCGGCGCGCGTGCGCCGGTGCGAGAGCAGCGCGCCGTCGGCGACCAGGTGGTGCGGCGCGGCCTCGGTGACCACCGTCTCGACCACGTCGCCGGGACGGACGCCGTCCGCGGCCGTGAAGTGCACCAGCCGGCCGTCGCGAGCCCGGCCGGACAGCCGGCCGCGCTGGGCGTCCTTGCTCCCCTCCCCCGCCGCCACGAGCAGCTCGACCGTCCGACCGATCAGCTTCCGGTTCTCGTCCCAGCTGATCTGGTCCTGCAGCGCGGTGAGCCGCAGGTACCGCTCCTGGACGACGTCCTTGGGCAGCTGGCCGTCCATCTCCGCCGCCGGCGTTCCCGGCCGCTTGGAGTACTGGAAGGTGAAGGCGCTGGCGAAGCGGGCCTGCCGGACGACCTCCAGCGTCTGCTGGAACTCCTCCTCCGTCTCGCCGGGGAAGCCGACGATGATGTCGGTGGTGATCGCGGCGTCGGGCATCGCCGCCCGGACGCGGTCGATGATGCCGAGGTAGCGGTCCTGCCGGTAGCCGCGGCGCATCCGGCGGAGGACGCCGTCCGACCCGCTCTGCAGCGGCATGTGCAGCTGGTGGCAGACCGCCGGTGTCCCGGCCATCGCGTCGATGACGTCGTCGGTGAACTCGCGCGGATGCGGGCTGGTGAACCGGATCCGCTCGAGGCCGTCGATGCGGCCGGCCGCGCGGAGCAGGTCGGCGAAGGCGCCGCGGTCGCGGAACTCCACGCCGTAGGCGTTGACGTTCTGCCCGAGGAGGGTCACCTCGAGCACGCCCTGGTCGACCAGCGCCTGCACCTCGGCGAGGATCTCCCCGGGCCGGCGGTCCTTCTCCTTGCCGCGCAGCGCCGGCACGATGCAGAACGTGCAGGTGTTGTTGCACCCGACGCTGATCGACACCCAGCCCGAGTAGGCGGAGTCCCGCTTGGCCGGCAGCGTCGACGGGAAGACCTCGAGGGACTCGACGATCTCGACCTGCGCCTCGGCGTTGTGCCGCGCCCGGTCGAGCAGCGCCGGCAGCGACCCGACGTTGTGCGTGCCGAAGACGACGTCGACCCACGGGGCGCGCCGGACGATCTCGCCGCGGTCCTTCTGCGCCAGGCAGCCGCCGACGGCGATCTGCATGCCCGGGTGCGCGTCCTTCACCGGCCGCAGGTGCCCGAGGTTGCCGTACAGCCGGTTGTCCGCGTTCTCCCGGACCGCGCAGGTGTTCAGGACGACGACATCGGCGTCGTCGCCCTCGGCCGCGGCGGTGTAGCCGGCCTCCTCGAGCAGGCCGGAGAGGCGCTCGGAGTCGTGCACGTTCATCTGGCACCCGTACGTGCGCACGCGGTAGGTGCGCGCAGGTGCCTCCAGCTCGGTTCTCATGTCGACAGCGAGGGTACGGCGCAGCCTCGGCCGGCCCGCCCGTCCGGCCTGCCGGGCCGGTGACCGGCGCATGAGCGCCCCCGCTTCGTTACCCCTTCGTGATCGTCCCGATCACTCCGCGTGCACTTCGGGCCCTTAGGGTCCCCAAGATGACCAGCCGTTCGAACGGAGAGCCTCTCGTTCGCCTGTCCGGCGTCAACAAGTGGTTCGGCGAGCTGCACGTCCTGCAGGACATCGACCTGGACATCGCCCGGGGCGAGGTCGTCGTCGTCATCGGCCCGTCGGGCTCGGGGAAGTCGACGCTGTGCCGCGCGATCAACCGGCTCGAGCCCATCGAGAAGGGCGAGATCACGATCGACGGGGAGCGCTTGCCCGAGGAGGGCAAGGAGCTCGCCCGCCTGCGCGCCGACGTGGGCATGGTCTTCCAGAGCTTCAACCTCTTCGCGCACAAGACCGTGCTCGAGAACGTCACGCTCGGGCCGGTGAAGGTCCGCAAGCAACCCAAGGCCGACGTCGAGAAGCGGGCCCGGGAACTGCTCGACCGGGTGGGGGTCGGCACCCAGGCCGACAAGTACCCGGCGCAGCTCTCCGGTGGCCAGCAGCAACGCGTGGCGATCGCCCGGGCGCTGGCCATGGAGCCCAAGGTCATGCTCTTCGACGAGCCGACGTCGGCCCTGGACCCCGAGATGATCAACGAGGTCCTCGACGTCATGGTCGGTCTGGCGCGGGACGGCATGACGATGGTCGTCGTCACCCACGAGATGGGCTTCGCCCGCAAGGCGGCCAACCGGGTGGTGTTCATGGACGGCGGCCGGATCGTCGAGTCGGCCGAGCCGGAGACCTTCTTCACCGACCCGCGGTCCGACCGCGCCAAGGACTTCCTGTCCAAGATCCTCACCCACTGACCGCACGAGACCCCAAACGAGAGGACTCCAGCCATGACCTTTCGGCGCACCGCCCTGGTAGCCACCCTGTCCGTCGTCGCCCTCACTGCCGCCGCCTGCGGTGGCGGCTCCGAGGACGCCGCCACCGACGTGCCCGTCGCGGACGCCCCCGAGTTCCAGGAGGGCACGACGATGGCCGAGATCGCCGAGGGGGGCACGATCCGCGTCGGCACGAAGTTCGACCAGCCCGGCTTCGGGCTGGAGAACCTCAGCGGCGAGGTCGAGGGCTTCGACGTCGAGGTGGCCAAGATCATCGCCGGCGGGCTGGGGCTCACCCCCGAGGACATCGAGTGGGTGGAGACCCCGTCCGCGGTGCGGGAGGAGGTCCTCGAGGGCGACGAGGTCGACATGGTCGTCGCGACGTACACCATCAACGACCAGCGCAAGGAGCGCATCTCCTTCGCCGGGCCGTACTACGAGGCCGGGCAGCAGATCATGGTCGCCGCGGACAACGACACCATCACCGGGCCGGAGTCGTTCACCGAGAACCCGGACGCGACCGTCTGCTCGGTGACCGGCTCGACGCCGTCGGAGCAGATCCGCCCGTACCTCGCCAACGACTCCCAGCTGGTGCTGTTCGACGAGTACTCGCAGTGCGCGGACGCCCTGAGCAACGGCCAGGTGGACGCCGTGACGACCGACAACGTGATCCTGCTGGGCTTCGTCTCGGAGTCCGACGGCGAGTTCAAGCTGGTCGGCGAGCAGTTCACCGAGGAGCCGTACGGCATCGGCATCCAGAAGGGTGACGTGGCGTTCTGCGAGTTCATCCACGAGACGCTGCGCGAGAACGAGGACGCCTACGTCGAGGCCTGGGAGTCCACCGCGGGCCAGGTCGAGGGCACCGAGACCCCCGAGCTCCCCGAGTTCGACGAGTGCGCCTGACCGGCTGAGCACCTGATCGATCCGCGACCGGCCGGCCCCAGCGCCGGCCGGTCGCGGCCGATGCCGTCCGACCCGACCACCGCCGCAGCGAGGGAGAGCACGTGGGCCCGGTTCTCGAGAACCTCGACCTCTTCGTCCAGGGCTTCCTGACCTCGTTGAGCATCATCCTCTGGGCGCTCGTCGGCTCGTTGCTCCTGGGCGTCCTCATCGCCGCCTGCAGGGTGTCCCCCGTTCCGCCGCTGCGGGCGTTCGGCTCGTTCTGGGTGACGACCTTCCGCAACACACCGCTGTCGGTGGTCCTCTTCGCCTGCGCGTTCGGGCTGCCCGAGATCGGGATCAACCGCTCGTTCTTCTTCTTCGGCGTGCTGGGGCTGGTGCTCTACACGTCCGCGTTCGTCTGCGAGGCGGTGCGCTCGGGCATCAACTCCGTGCCCGCGGGCCAGGCGGAGGCCGCCCGATCGATCGGCTTGAACTTCGGCCAGGCGCTGCGGTACGTGGTCCTCCCCCAGGCCCTCCGCACCGTGATCCCGCCCCTCGGGAGCGTGGTCATCGCGATGTTCAAGAACTCCGCCGTGGTCGGGGCCTTCGGCGTCGGCGGCGACCTGTGGAGCACCGGTCAGACCCTGGTGAGCGCGCGCGGGTTCGAGACCCTGCCGATCTTCACCGGCGTCGCCATCGGGTTCCTCCTCATCACCCTGCCGGCGGGCGCCCTCCTGCAGGTCATCGAGCGGAAGGCGGCGATCGCCCGATGAGCCGGGAAGAAGCCGTCCTCTTCGACGCGCAGGGTCCGCGGGCACGACGCCGGACCACCATCGGCACCGCGGTCGCGGTGGTCGCCCTCCTGGGGCTGGCTTACGTGGTCGCGCGGCGGCTGGCGGACCGGGACCAGTTCTCGATGGAGAAGTGGGGCCCCCTGATCAACCCGGGCAACGAGAACTTCGGGGCCGTCTGGGGACTGTTCGGCGAGGGCATACGCAACACCATCATCGCGGCGGTGATCGCCATGACGCTGTCCATCGTCCTGGGCACGCTGATCGCCGTCGCCCGGCTGTCCCTGGGCCGGGCAGGGCGCATCCCGCTGGTCGGGCTCGTCGAGCTGTTCCGCGGCCTGCCCGTGGTGGTGCTCGTCTACTTCGGCGTCCGTGTGCTGCCCGACGTGGGCCTGGACCTGCGCGACTGGCCCGGCGGCCAGGTGCTCTGGGGTCTGATCATCGGCCTGACGGCCTACAACATGGTCATCTTCGCCGAAGTGGTCCGGGCGGGGGTGGCCTCGCTGCCCCGGGGGCAGCGCGAGGCGGCCCTGGCGACCGGGCTGACCAACGGGCAGACCATGCGGATCGTCCTGCTCCCCCAGGCGTTCCGGGTGATGCTGCCGGCGATCATCAGCCAGCTGGTCGTCGTCCTCAAGGACACGTCGCTCGTCACGTTCGTCGCCAACTACGACGAGCTGCTCAGCCAGGGCGAGAGCATCCGACGCAACCTCGACAACCCCATCCAGACCTTCGTGGTGGTCGCCCTGCTCTACATCGCGATCAACTACGCGCTGAGCCGGCTGGCCCAGTGGATCCAGGCCCGCCAGGCCCGCGGCTCCACAGCGAAGGCGACCGGCGGCGGCGACCTGGTGCCCGTGCGGGACGGCGCCTGAGGCGCGCGTGCCCATCCCGTGCGAACCACTCGTCCCACCCGGGCGCGCCGACTCCGAGTCGAGCGCAACCGTGGCGAGACTGGTGATCACGATGGAGACGATGCACGCGGTGGGGCCCCGCAACCTGCCCCCGGTCCCCCGGGCCGCCGGCGAGCGGATCCTCACCGCCCCGGTCGCCTCCCCGCCCGCGGCCGGGTCGGTTCCGCCGCTGGACGGCGGGCAGCAGTTCGTCGCGCGCCTGCGCTCCGCGGCCCCGGCCTTCGCCGAGGCCGCCGGTGCGGAGAGCGCCGTCGTCCGCGAGGTGGTTCCCCCGGCGCGGCACCGGCGCTCGCGCTGCCGGGTGGTCTTCCGCTACGCCGACGGCACCGAGGTGGACCTGACCTTCCTCGGCGAGCGGCGCCGCCCCGGTGCCGACGCGGAGGAGGGGCTCGACACCGAGATCGGCCGCTGGCTCTCCGACGGCCAGCTCCGGGAACCGGAGTGGCTGGTGCCCGATGCGGAGGCGCCGGACGGCACGGCGGTCGACGTGACCGCCTGGCTCGCGACGGGCTGACGCGGTGGAGGCGCCGCGGCGCCTTCAGGGCAGCGCGCTCTCCTCGTCGAACTCCGGGACGTCGTCGACGTCGCCATCGAGGTCCGCCTCGTCCAGCGCCTCCCGGACAACCGCCGCGGCGAGACCGCCGTTGTAGCCCTTGCGGGCGAGCATGCCGATCAGGCGGCGGGCGGCCGTGGCCCGGTCGAGCCGGCGCATGGCGGTCACCCGCCGCGCCACCAGCCGGCGGGCCGCCTCCCGCTCGTCGTCGTCGTCCACCGCCTCGACGGCCTCGGCGGCCGTCTCCGGATCGACGCCCTTGGCGCGCAGCTCCGCGGTCAGCGCCCGACGGGCCAGCCCCCGGCCGGCCTGCCGGTTGCTGACCCAGGCCCGGGCGAAGGACGCGTCGTCGATCAGGCCCACCTCGGTGAACCTGTCCAGCACGGCCTCGGCCGCGTCGTCCGGCACCCCGCGCTTGGCGAGCAGATCGGCGAGCTGCTGCCGCGTCTTCGGCGCACCGGTCAGCGCGCGGAGGCAGATGGCACGGGCGACCTGCTCAGGGTCGCCCGCGTCGTCCTCCGAGGAACCGGGGGCGACGTCCGGGGTCAGGGGATCGTCGCCGCCGGGAGCGCGGGACCACCGGCCGGCCCGGGAGCCCCCGGAGCCGCGCCGTCGGGTGGATGGCCTGTCGTCCACCGCCGGATCAGAAGCCCGGGGCGTCGACCGGCGCCGGAGCGTCCAGCGTCGGGCCGATGCCCAGCTTCTCCTTGACCCGCTTCTCGATCTCGTCGGCCAGGTCGGGGTTGTCCTTCAAGAAGTTGCGGACGTTCTCCTTGCCTTGACCCAGCTGGTCGCCCTCGTAGGTGTACCAAGCGCCGGACTTCTTCACGATGCCCTGCTCGACACCGGCGTCGACGATGCCGCCCTCGCGGCTGAAACCCTGACCCCAGAGGATGTCGAGCTCGGCCTGCTTGAACGGTGCGGCGACCTTGTTCTTGACGACCTTGATGCGGGTGCGGCTGCCGATCGCGTCGGTGCCCTGCTTGAGGGTCTCGATGCGGCGGACGTCGAGCCGGACCGACGAGTAGAACTTCAGCGCGCGACCACCGGTGGTGACCTCGGGCGAGCCGTAGACCACACCGACCTTCTCGCGCAGCTGGTTGATGAAGATCGCCGTCGTGCCCGAGTTGCTCAGCGCGCCGGTGATCTTCCGCAGCGCCTGGCTCATCAGGCGGGCCTGCAGACCCACGTGGCTGTCACCCATCTCGCCCTCGATCTCGGCGCGGGGCACGAGGGCCGCCACCGAGTCGATGACGATGATGTCCAGCGCGCCGGAGCGGATCAGCATGTCGGCGATCTCGAGCGCCTGCTCACCGGTGTCGGGCTGGCTGACCAGGAGCGCGTCGGTGTCCACGCCGATGGCGCGGGCATACTCCGGGTCGAGCGCGTGCTCGGCGTCGATGAAGGCGGCGATGCCGCCGTTGGCCTGGGCGTTGGCCACCGCGTGCAGGGCGACCGTGGTCTTACCGGAGGACTCCGGCCCGTAGACCTCGATGACCCGGCCGCGCGGGAGCCCGCCGATGCCCAGGGCGATGTCGAGGGCGATCGAGCCGGTCGGGATGACCTTGATCGCCACCTCGGGGCTGTCGCCCAGGCGCATGACCGAGCCCTTGCCGAACTGCTTGTCGATCTGGGCGAGGGCCATGTCGAGGGCCTTGTCGCGGTCGAGCGTTGCTGCCATGGTGCGTCACCTTCGGTTCGCGAGAAGCGGGTCGGGACCGACGCTAGGGCGAGGCACCGACAGTTTTCGGATTCCGGGCCGGCTGTGGAGGACCAGCCGCCCTGTGGACGACACAGTAGGCCGAACACCTGTTCGATCGCCAGGCCGACACGCCGGCCCGGTGTCGCGCCCGGGTCAGCGTTCCTTGACCGGCACGTCGAAGGCCTCGCAGACCGCGAGCCACACCTTCCGCACCGGGACGCCGGCCTCGATGGCGTCGGCCGCCGTGCGGCCGCCGAGGTCGGCGAAGACGTGGTCGCGCACGACGCTCTGGGCGCGCATGGCCCCGAACTGGTCATCGAGGCGGGACCAGAACTCCTGCAGGCGCACGCCCCGACGCTAACCCGCCGGCGCCCAGCGCCGCCGCATCCGCCCTAGGCTCGGGACCATGATTCCAGGCACGGGTTCGCAGACCCTCGACACCGTCGTCGAGATCGGCATCGTGCTGGCGATGGTCGTGCTGATCGTGTTGCTGATCAGGAGCTACCGCGGGCGCTGACCCTCGTGGTCAGCCACACGTGGGCCAGCGGGAGCACCAGCGCCGCCGAGACCCCCGACACCAGGCCGAAGCCGCCCCACGCGAGCAACGGACCGCCGACCACCCCGGCCAGCGCGGCGCCGAGCCCCATCAGCAGGTCGGTTCCGCCCTGCGCGGTCGGCCGCACGTCCGGGCCGACCGACGCGGTCACGAGGGCGGAGCCCGCGATGAGGCCGCAGGACCAGCCCAGGCCCAGCAGGAGGAGCCCGGCGCCCAGCTGCACCGAGTCGTCCGGCGCCGCCGTGCCCGCCACCGCCGCTGCGGCCAGGAGCAGCCCACCGCCGAGGGCCACGACCGCCGGGGCGCCGGCCCGGTCGGCGAGCATGCCGACCAGCGGGGAGAACAGGTACATGCCGGCCACGTGCACGCTGATCACCAGGCCGACGAGCCGGAGCACGGTTCCCTCGGCGCCACCGGCGTGCCCCATGTGCACCGGTGTCATCACCATGACGCCGACCATCACCGAGTGGGCGACCACGACGGAGGTGAGGCCCAGCCTCCCGGCCGGTGTCGCCCACACCGCCCGCAGCGCCGCGCCGGTGGCGCGCCGCGGGCGAGGGCCGCCACCGCCGCCGCCGAGCGTCCGTGAGAGCAGCAGCGGGTCGGGCCGCAGGAACAGCGGGATGGCCACCGCCACGAGCCCGAAGACGACCGCCGACACGACGAACACACCGCCGAGCGCCGGCAGCCCCAGGGCCGCCCCCAGCTCGGCGCCCGGTGCGGCGAGGTTGGGGCCGACGACGGAGCCGATGGTGGTCGCCCACACGACCAGGGACAGGGCACGCCCGCGGCGCTCGGGCGTGGCGAGGTCGGCGGCGGCGTAGCGCGACTGCAGACCGCACGCCGTGGCCGCCCCGAACAGGAACAGCCCCACGAGCAGCAGCCCCAGCGAGGAGGCCGCCGCGGCCAGCACGGTGACCACCGCGCCGACGACGCCGAGGGCGTAGCCGACGGCCAGCCCGGCCCGCCGGCCCGCGGTGTCGCTGATCCTGGCCAGGGGAACCGCCAGGACCGCGGCGCCGAGGACGCCGGCGGTCTGGCCGAGCCCTGCGGCGCTGTCGGTGCCCGCGACGTCACGGGCGAGCAGCCCGCCGGCGGTGATGCCGACGGTGACGCCCAGCCCGGCCAGGGCGACCCCACCGCTGAGCACACCGAGGGTGCGGCGCTGGACGCGTGCGACGCCGACCGCGACGTCCGGCGGCAGCGGTGTCACGTGCGCTCCTGTCTCCGGGGCAGATGGCTCCGCGGCCGACTGCCCTCGCCGGCCAGCGAAGTGTCGTACACGCCGGGGAGACTGAGCGCGTGCCCGCCCGTCCGATCCCCGAGCCCGGCGCCCTGGCCCGGTTCTCCGAGCCCACCAGGGCTTGGTTCACCGGCGCCTTCGAGCGGCCCACCGCCGCCCAGGACGGCGCCTGGCAGGCGATCAGCAGCGGCGAGCACGCGCTGGTGGTGGCTCCGACCGGCTCGGGCAAGACCCTCGCGGCGTTCCTCTGGTCGCTCGACCGGCTGGCCGCCACCCCGCCCACCGACGAGCGGACCCGGTGCCGGGTCCTCTACGTCTCGCCGCTCAAGGCACTGGCGGTCGACGTCGAGCGCAACCTACGCGCTCCGCTGGCCGGCATCGGCCAGGCGGCCGCGCGGCTGAGGCTGCCGCGGCCGGAGATCAAGGTCGGCATCCGTTCCGGCGACACCCCGGCCGACGAGCGGCGCGCGTTCGCCCGCCGTCCGCCGGACATCCTCATCACCACTCCCGAGTCGCTGTTCCTCCTGCTCACCAGCGCCGCCCGCGAGGCGCTGCGCGGGGTCGAGACGGTGATCGTCGACGAGGTGCACGCGGTCACCGACTCCAAGCGCGGCGCCCACCTCGCCGTCAGCCTCGACCGGCTCGACGAACTGCTCGAGCGGCCGGCGCAGCGCATCGGCCTGTCGGCCACCGTGCGCCCGATCGAGGAGGTCGCCACCTTCCTGGCCGGCGGCCGGCCGGTGCAGGTGGTGTCCCCCGGCTCGACCAAGCAGTGGGACCTCTCGGTCGTCGTGCCGATCGAGGACATGAGCGAGCTGGGCCAGCCGACCGGCGAGCTCGAGGGGTCGGCGGCCGGCCACCAGCCGCGCAACTCCATCTGGCCGGCGGTCGAGGAGCGGGTGCTCGACCTCGTGCAGGCCCACCGCAGCACGATCGTGTTCGCCAACTCGCGGCGCCTGGCCGAACGGCTGACCAGCCGGCTCAACGAGCTGGCCTACGAGCGCGCCACCGGTGAGACCGTGCCGCCGGGCACGAACGCGGCGGCGCTCATGGCGCAGGCCGGCTCCGGCGGTGGCGTGCCGGAGGGCGTGCAGCCGGTCGCGGCGGCCCACCACGGGTCGGTGTCCCGGGAGCAGCGGGCCGTCGTCGAGGAGGCGCTGAAGTCCGGCCGGCTCCCCGCCGTCGTCGCCACCTCGAGCCTGGAGCTGGGCATCGACATGGGCGCGGTCGACCTCGTCGTCCAGGTGGAGGCCCCGCCCACGGTCGCCAGCGGCCTGCAGCGGGTCGGCCGGGCCGGGCACCAGGTGGGCGCGGTCAGCCGCGGCGTGCTCTTCCCCAAGTTCCGCGGCGACCTCGTGCAGTGCGCGCTGGTCGCCGAGCGGATGAAGGCCGGCGCCATCGAGTCGATCCGCTACCTGCGCAACCCGCTCGACGTGCTCGCCCAGCAGATCGTCGCGGTCGTCTCCGAGCGGCCGCGCACCGTCGACGAAGTGGGGGCGCTGGTCCGCCGTTCGGCGGCCTTCGCCTCGCTGCCCGAGTCGGCGCTGCACGCCGTCCTCGACATGCTGGCCGGGCGCTACCCCTCCGACGCTTTCGCCGAGCTGCGCCCGCGCCTCACCTGGGACCGCGTCACCGACACCCTCACCGCGCGCGCCGGTGCCCAGCGGCTGGCGGTCACCAGCGGCGGCACGATCCCCGACCGCGGCCTGTTCGGCGTCTTCCTCGTCGGCGGGGAGGGCACCGGCGGGCGCCGGGTCGGAGAGCTGGACGAAGAGATGGTCTACGAGTCCCGGGTGGGCGACGTCTTCCTGCTCGGCTCGTCGTCGTGGCGGATCGAGGACATCACCCACGACCGGGTGCTGGTCACCCCGGCACCGGGGCAGGCCGGGAAGATGCCGTTCTGGCACGGCGACGCGCCCGGCCGCCCCCTGGAGCTCGGCCGGGCGCTGGGCGCCTTCCTCCGCGAGGTGGGCTCCGCGACGCCGGAGGCCGGCCTGGAGCGGGCCCGCGCGGCCGGGCTCGACGAGTTCGGGGCGGCCAACCTCGCCGCGTACCTGGCCGAGCAGAAGGCCGCGACCGGGCACCTGCCCGATGACCGCACCCTGCTGGTCGAGCGGTTCCGCGACGAGCTGGGCGACTGGCGGCTGGTCGTGCACTCCCCCTTCGGTGCGCAGGTGAACGCACCCTGGGCGCTGGTCCTCGCGGCCCGGCTGCGCGAGCGCTACGGCGTCGACGTGTCGGCCATGCACTCCGACGACGGCATCGTGCTGCGGCTGCCCGAGACCACCGGCGAGCCGCCCGAGGCCGACCTCGCCGTCCTCGATCCCGACGACGTCGAGCGCGAGGTGACCACGGAGGTGGGCAGCTCGGCGCTGTTCGCCAGCCGCTTCCGCGAGTGCGCCGCCCGTGCGCTGCTCCTGCCCCGGCGCGACCCGCGCCGCCGCACGCCGCTCTGGCAGCAGCGTCAGCGGGCGGCCCAGCTGCTCTCGGTGGCCAGCGAGTTCTCCTCCTTCCCGATCACCCTCGAAGCGGCCCGCGAGGTGCTCCAGGACGTCTACGACGTGCCGGGGCTGGTCGAGCTGATGCGTGACGTCCGTGCCCGGCGGGTGCGCGTGGTCGACGTCCAGACCGAGACGGCGTCGCCGTTCGCCCAGTCGCTGCTGTTCGGCTACGTCGGCCAGTTCCTCTACGAGGGCGACGCCCCGCTGGCCGAGCGCCGGGCGCAGGCGCTCGCGCTCGACACCGGCCTGCTCGCCGAGCTGCTCGGCCGCTCGGAGCTGCGCGAGTTGCTCGACGCCGAGGCGATGGCCGAGATCGAGGCGGAGCTGCAGCGGCTCCCCCAGCAGCGGCACCCGCGGGACGTCGACAGCGGCGGCGACCTGCTGCGCGTCGTCGGCGACCTCACCGCCGCCGAGGCCGGGCGGCGGGGTGTGCCGCAGGAGTGGCTGGACGAGCTCGTCGCGGGCCGCCGCGCGCTGCTGGTGCGCATCGCCGGTGAGGAGCGGTACGTCGCCATCGAGGACGCCGGCCGGCTTCGCGATGCCCTCGGCACCGCGCTGCCGGTCGGGGTCCCGGAGGTCTTCACCGAACCCGTCGCCGACCCCCTGGGCGACCTGATCGGCCGCTACGCCCGCACCCACGGGCCGTTCCAGCCCGGCGAGGTGGCCGCCCGGCTCGGGCTGGGCGTCGCCGTGGTGACGGCGACGGTCCAGCGGCTCACCGGCACCGGCCGGCTGGTCCCGGGTGAGTTCCGCCCCGGCGGGACCGGCCAGGAGTGGTGCGACGCCGACGTGCTCCGCTCGATCCGGCGGCGCAGCCTCGCCCGGCTGCGCCAGGAGGTGGAGCCGGTGCCGATCGGCACGCTGGCCCGGTTCACCCCGTCCTGGCAGTCGGTGGGCAGCCGGCTGCGCGGCGCCGACGGCGTCCTCGCCGTCGTGGAGCAGCTGGCCGGTGCCCTGGTGCCGGCCAGCGCCCTGGAGTCGCTGGTGCTGCCGGCCCGGGTGCGCGACTACTCCCCCGCCATGCTCGACGAGCTGACCAGCGCCGGTGAGGTGCTGTGGGCCGGTGCCGGCGGTCTCCCCGGCGGCGACGGGTGGATCAGCCTGGTCCCGGCCGATCTGGCGCCGCTGCTGCTGCCCGAGCAGCTGGAGGCCGCAGCCGAGGGGCAGCCGCTGCTGGACCTGCTCGCCGGCGGTCAGGCGATGTTCTTCCGTGGGCTCTCCGACGCCGTCGGCGCCTCCGACGACGGCGCGCTGGCCGACCTGGTCTGGGACCTGGTCTGGGCCGGGGCGCTCACCAACGACACGCTCGCGCCGCTGCGCACCCGGCTGGCCGGGGGCGGCACGCACCGCAAGCCGGCGGCGCCCCCGCGGGTGCGCCTGGACCGGGCCCGCGCCGGCCGCACCCGGCTGGGTCGCCCGGCCATGCCCAGCCGCACCGGCCCGCCCACCGTCGCCGGCCGGTGGTCCCGGCTGCCCGAGCGGGAGCCCAACGCCACCCGGAGGGGAACCGCGCGGGCCGAGGCCCTCCTGGAGCGGCACGGGGTCCTCACCCGCGGCGCGGTGATGGCCGAGCAGGTGACCGGGGGTTTCTCCGCCGTCTACCCGGTGCTGCGGGCGTTCGAGGACAACGGCCGGGCCCGGCGGGGCTACTTCGTGGAGACGCTGGGTGCAGCGCAGTTCGGCACGCCCGGCTCGGTCGACCGGTTGCGCAGCTTCGCCTCCCCCGACCGCGTGCCGGCGGGGGCCGTCGTCCTCGCGGCCACCGACCCGGCGAACGTCTATGGCGCGGCCCTGCCCTGGCCCGACCGCCCGGTCGCCGCCGACGGTGCGGCGGTGGACCTCGGTGAGGGCACCGGCCCGACGCGGAAGGCGGGGCACCGGGCCGGCCGGAAGGCGGGCGCGCTGGTCGTCCTCGTGGACGGCGAGCTGGTGCTCTACGTCGAGCGGGGTGGGAAGACGCTGCTGTCCTGGACCGAGGACGAGCAGGTGCTCAAGGAGGCGGCGACGGCGCTGTCGGGCGCGGTGTCCGCGGGAGCACTGGGCCGGATGGTGGTGCAGAAGGCCGACGGCGCCTCGGTGCACGAGTCCACGCCGCTGTCCCAGGCCCTCCAGGCCGCCGGCTTCGCCGCCACTCCCCGGGGGCTCCGGATCCGCGGCTGACGCCGGCCTGCGTCGGTCAGCGGCGGGAGCCCTGCAGCCAGCGACCGAGCCACCGACTCAGCCGCGGCATGAGCAGCCGCAGCGCCGTCACGACGTAGGCCGCCGACAGCAGCAACCGCAGGGGCCAGGGCCAGCCGTCCACCAGCGGAAGGGCGAGCACCTGGAAGCTCGAGGTGAACAGCAGGACGACGGCGACGGTCAGCAGCCAGCTGCGCCAGGCCGGCCCCGGTCTCGCAGGCACCGCGAAGAAGGTCTCCAGGCCGACGGCCCGGGAGATCCGCTCGTCCTCGACGAGCTGCTGGACCCGGTCCAGCGCTTCGCGCCGCTCGCCCGAGCGCTCCCAGCCGGCCAGTGACTCACCATCGCGGAACCGGTAGACCAGGTGGTACTCGTCGCTGGCCGGACCGGGCCGGAGCAGCGTCGAGCCGAGGTGCCCGGGGAACGAGGCGGCGAGCCGCTGGACGTCGGCGGCCCACCGCTCGAAGGCGTCTTGCCGCTCGGGCCGCACCACGCGCGCGACCGTGACCGTCACGGGCTCGGGGGCCGGGGCGGCGGGCGCGGCGCCACCGACGAGTCGGGTCCGGAAGCGTTCGGTGACCTGCACGCCGGGTGCAGCGCGCCCCGACGGCCACCGCTTCCCGCATGTCAGTGGCCTCACACCGTGGGAGCAGGGCCGCCCGCGAACAGGGATCATGGGACGCGTGCCCGAGGGAGACACCGTCTGGCTGGCGGCCGAGCGCATGCGCACGGCGCTGGCCGGAGCGACGCTGCGCCGCGGTGAGTTCCGGCTCCCCCAGCTGGCCGCCCTGGATCTCACCGGCGCAACCGTCACCGAGGTCGTGCCCCGCGGCAAGCACCTGCTGCTCCGGCTGGCCGACGGCCGCACGCTGCGCACCCACTTCCGGATGGACGGGAGCTGGCACATCTACCGTCCCGGGACCCGGTGGCGCGGAGGCCCCGCCCACGACGTCCGGATCGTCCTGGCCACCGACGAGTGGGAGTGCGTCGGCTACCGGTTGCACGACGTCGAGTTCGTGCCGACGTCGGAGGAGGACCGGCTCGTCGGGCACCTCGGCCCGGACATCCTCGGCCCGGACTGGGACCTGGAGGAGGCGTTGCGCCGGCTGCGGGGCCACCCCGACGAGCAGGTGGGCGTGGCGATCCTTGACCAGCGCAACCTCGCGGGGATCGGCAACCTCTACAAGGTGGAGTCGCTGTTCCTCGCCGGGGTGCACCCGTGGGCGCGCGTGGCCGACGTCGACGAGCGCCTGGCACCTTTGGTGGAGCGGGCGCAGCGGCTGATGCGCGCCAACCTCGGGCACCCGGAGCAGAGCACCACGGGCGATCTGCGCCGCGGTTCCGACCACTGGGTGTACGGGCGCACGGGCAAGCCGTGCCGGCGATGCCGGACACCGATCCTCATGGGTGACCAGGGGCCGCACCTGCAGGAGCGGGTGACCTGCTGGTGCCCGCGCTGCCAGGCGGCCCGGTCCCCCGTCGACCCGCAGGCGCGGACCGGGGAGCCCGGCCGGCCGCGCCCCGTCGCCACACCCCGCTGAGAACGGTCCTGCCCCCACCGTGCGCGCACGGTGGGGGCAGGACCGCCCTCGCTCAGCGGCTCGGCGGGAGCCTGCGGGGGACGGGCCTCCTGCTACTGCGCCTGGGGCCGGTCGGCCGACTGGGCCTGGCGCTGCTCGGCCGAGTCGGGAAGAGACGTGCCCTGCTCGATCGCGCCGGCGGCGGACGTGCCCTCGACGGCCGGTGCGTTCCCGCCCAAGGAGGCGCGGATCTGGTCCAGGCGGGAGGCGCCGGCGACGTCGAGCGTCGCCTTCTGCACCTCGAGCATCCGGCCCTCCACGGAGGTCTGCGCCAGCTCGGCCTGGCCGAGCGCGTTGGCGTACCGGGCCTCGATCTTGTCGCGGACCTCCGACAACGACGGCGTGTTGCCCGGCGCGGAGAGCTCGTTGACCTGGCGCAGGGAGTCGGCGACGTGCTCCTGCATCTTGGCCTGCTCGAGCTGGCTCATCAGCTTGGTCCGCTCGGCCAGCGTCGTCTGCAGCCGCATGCGGGACTGCTCCACGGCGCCACGGGCCTGCTCGGCGGCCTGCAGTGCCTCGTCGTGGCTGCGCTTGAGGTCCTCCATCGACTGCTCGGCGGCCACCAGCTGGGTGGCGAACGCCTGGGCGGCCTGCTCGTACTCGGCGGCCTTGGCCGCGTCCCCCTTGCCCCGCGTCTGGTCGGCGAGGACCAGTGCCTGACGGGCGGAGGCCTGCAGCTTCTCCACCTCGGACAGCTGCCGGTTGAGCCGCATCTCCAGCTGCCGCTGGTTGCCCAGGACGGCGGCGGCCTGGTTGGCCAGCGACTGGTGGCGCTGCTGCTCGGCCTCGATGGCCTGCGCGATCTGGATCTTCGGATCCGCCCGCTGGTCGATCTGGGCGTTGGCCGACGCGGTGAGGTACTTCCACAGCTTCACGAACGGATTGGGCATGGGGTCCTCCTGCTCCGGCGTGGAAGCCGGCCCGGCGATGCTCGTCACCCAGCATCGTCCCAGGTGATCACCGTCGGGAGCCAACGCGGGCGCGGCACCGGGCCGCGCGGCTAGGGTTTCCGACGTGCAGCCCGCCGGTCCGATCCTCTGCGTCCTCGGTGAGCTGGTCGTCGACCTGCTGCCCGTTCCCGAAACCGGCGCGGGCCCGGAGGGGACCGCGCCGCACTACGTCGCCCGGCCCGGCGGCAACGCCCTCAACGTCGCCGTCGCCGCCGGCCGGCTCGGCGCCCCCGTCCGGCTGCTGGCCCGGCTGGGCACCGGGCCGCTGGCCGGGCACCTGCGCCGGCACGCCGAGCTGTCCGGCGTGGACACCGCGGCCTTCGTCGAGGCCGCGGAGCCGGTCAGCGTGGCGGTCGTCGGCCTGGGTGGCGACGGCTCCCCCGACTACGGCTTCCACGTGCTGGGCGCCGCGGACTGGCAGTGGACCGACGACGAGCTGGCGCGGGCCCTCCCCGGTTCCGTGGGCGCCCTGCACGTGGGCTCGATCTCCAGTTGGACCGAGCCCGGCAGCGGCGCCATCGCCCGGTTGGTCGAGCGGCTCTCGGGGGAGGCGCTGATCAGCGTCGACCCGAACATCCGCCCGATGCTGGCCGAGGGCCCGGTCGGCGGCAGCCTCGGCAACGACCGGCCGTCGGTCACCCGGCGGTTGGACGAGCTGGTGTCCCGTGCGGACCTGGTGAAGGTCAGCGCCGAGGACCTCGCCTGGCTGGAGCCGGAGACCACGGACCTCGACGACGCGGCACACCGCTGGGCGCAGCGGGGCCCGGCCCTCGTCGTCCTGACCGACGGCGGCGCACCGCTGCGGATCGCGCGCCCCGGCCGGCCCGTGCTCCACCGGGAGAGCCCGCGCGTCGACGTCGTCGACACCGTCGGCGCCGGCGACTCGCTGGCGGCCGGCCTGCTCACCGGACTGCTGGCCACCGGCACCACCACCCGGCGTTCGCTGGCGGAGCTGCCCGACGAGGAGCTGCTGGCCCTGGTCGACGACGCGGCGCTGGTCGCGGCGCTGAACTGCACCCGCGTGGGCGCCGATCCCCCGACGCGCGACGAGCTGGCCGCCGCCCGGGACCGCCGGTGACCGGCGACGGTCTCCGTGTGGTCGGCTTCGAGGAGCTCTCCGCCGGGGCGCTGCGCGGCCGGCTGCTGGCCCGCCGCGCCGAGTTCTGGGCCGGGTCCCCGCTGGCCGACGACGCGGTGGTGGCCCTGCACGACCCGGTCTTCTTCCACCAGCTCGGCGGCTTCGGCGCCGCCGCGCTCACGCCTGAGGACGAGGACGCCGGCTACCTGCTGGGCGTGGTGAGCGCCGACCGGCTCGCCGTCGTCCAGGCCGTCGCCGTGCACCCCGGACGGCGGGGCAGCGGCGTCGCGACCCGGCTGCTCCAGCGGTTCACCGACCTCGCCGTCGGCGTCGGGGCGCGGGCCGTGCAGGCCGTGGCCCTTCCCGGTGACGCGGGCGCCGCTGCGCTGGCCGCGCGTCTCGGAGCCGCCGGAGCTCCGTCCCCGGGGCACGGCGGGCCCGGCGACGACCGGGTGGTCTTCACCCGCGGCCTTCCCGTGCGCTGAGCGGTTCAGCCCGCGGGCTGCAGGAGCTGCGCCACGAGCACGGCGTGCCGCCGCCGCTGCGTCGTCGGCCCGGGCTGGAGCACCACGCCCAGCAGCCACCGGGCAGCCAGTTCCGCGCCGTCGCCACCGACGTGCAGCGCAGCGGCCAGCCGCCCGGTGAGCTCCGCCCAGCCGCTGGCGTCGGGGGTCAGCAGCGCGATCAGGCCCTCCGGCTCGGTGGTCGCCATCCTGCGCAGCACCGGGTGGGTGGCGAGTTCGTCGGCGAGTGCGGCGAGGGCCACGGGAACGGGGAGGGCTTCGGCCAGGTCGGTGAGCCGCTGCAGCTCGGGGCCCAGCAGGGCACGCGCCACCTCGTCCTTGCTCCGGAAGTGGTTGTAGAGCGTGGCCTTGGCGACCCCCGCGGCGGCGGCCACCGACTGCATGGTGCTGCGGCGGGGACCGTGGTCGGCGAAGGCGCGGGCGGCACCGTCGAGCAGCCCCGCCCGGGTGCGGTTGACGACGCCCCGGGTGCGCCCGCCGGTGGTCAGGCGGCCAGCGAGACGGTGTCGCGCCGCCGGGCGGTGCGGCCCTGCTGCGCGGCGCCGACGAGCGCCAGCGCGGGCTCGGCGGCGGCATCGCCCCCCGCGGGGACGGCGGCGACCTCGCCGGAGGCGGCGATCGGGTGGACCCCACCGCCGGCGGCCGCGCCGCGCAGCTCGAGGCTCACCTCGGCGAGCAGGTCGGCCAGCTCCACCTCGAGGGCCTCGCAGATGGAGGCGAGCAGCTCGGAGGAGGCCTCCTTCTGCCCGCGCTCCACCTCGGAGAGGTAGCCCAGGCTGACCCGGGCGGCACCGGAGACGTCGCGCAACGTGCGGTGCTGACGCAGCCGGTGGCCGCGCAGCGTGTTCCCGAGCTGGGTGCGCAGCAGCATCATGGCCGTCTCCTGTCCTGCGAGCGGGGAAGCGGCGGTGCCGTCAGGCACCGTGCGCTCACGGTACGCGGCGCGTGCGCCGTCAGCCCACCGACGGGGCCGAGTCCGCTCATGGCGTAACGCCCGCTGCCGGGGTGTCGTTCCCGCTGGTGGGGTCGCGCAGCCGGTCCAGCAGGGCGGCGAACGCGCTGGCGACCGCGGCGCCGCGCACGGCCGCGCGGTCCCCGGGCAGGTCGAGCTCGGCCACGTCGGTGCGCTCGCCGTCGCTGAGCCCCAGGTAGACCCGCCCCGGGCGGTGCCCGTCCACCGGGTCGGGGCCGGCGACGCCGGTGAGGCCGACGCCCCAGCCGGCCGCGCACCGCTCGCGGATCCCCTCGGCGAGCGCGGCGGCCGTCTGCCGGCTGACCGGCCCGTGCGCGGCCAGCAGGTCGGCCGACACCCCGGCGAGGGCGGTCTTGAGGTCGGTGGCGTAGACGACGGCTCCCCCGCGCAGCGTGGCGCTCGCGCCCGGGACCGAGGCGAGGGTGGCGCAGAACAGGCCGGCGGTGAGCGACTCCGCCGCGGCGACGGTCACCCCGCGCGTCAGCAGCGCCCGGTGCACCTCGGCCGCGAGCGATTCGAGCGCGGTCCGGTCGGCCGGCGTGCTCATCGGTTCAGGCGGCGGTGTCGGTGCGGGTGCCGGTGCTCGGCCCCGCCGCCCGTCGCGCGGTGGCGGCCCGCATGGCGCGGGCGCTGGTCTGGCGGAGGGTGACCGCCCGGTAGACGTAGTCCAGCCCGGTGAGCACGGTCAGCACCACGGCGGCGGCCATCACCCACCAGCGGGTGGTGGCCAGGGCCCCGGTCAGCGGCAGGATGTACAGCGCGATCGCCAGCGACTGGAGCACGGTCTTGGCCTTGCCGCCCCGGCTGGCCGCGATGACGCCGTGCCGGATGACCCACAGCCGCAGCAGGGTCACCCCCACCTCGCGCACCAGGATCACCGCCGTCACCCACCACGGCAGCAGCGCCAGCACCGACAGCCCGATGAGCGCCGTGCCGGTGAGCGCCTTGTCGGCGATGGGGTCGGCGAGCGTGCCGAACTCGGTGACCTGACCGGTCCGCCGGGCGATCATCCCGTCGTAGCGGTCGGTGAGGATCGCCAGACCGAAGACCAGCGTCGCCCAGTAGCGGCTGGTGTCGTCGAGGCTGTCGTCCCGCAGCAGCAGGACGGCGAAGACGGGGACGACCGCCAGCCGCAGCACCGTGAGGGCATTGGGCAGGTTGACCAGCCGCACCGACCGCGGAGGCGTGGCTGCCGGGTCGGGGGCGGCGTCGGTCACCTGGGTCACCGCCCGGCCGCGGGGACGGCGGCCGCGGGGACGGCGGCGACCAGGTCGACGCCCTCGGTGCCGACCACCTGGGCGGTCACCAGCTGCCCGGCGACCGCACCGTCCGGGACGCCGGTCACCGTGGTGGTGCCGTCGGCGTCCGGGTCCTGGTGGCCGGCGTGCCCGCGCCAGGTGCCGGGGCCGTCGGTGGCGGAGAGGTCCTCGGTGAGCAGCACCTCGACCTGCTCGCCGATCCGGTCCTCGGCGCGCTGGGCCGTCAGCTCCTCGACCAGGTCGGTGATCCGCCGGACGCGTGCGTCGATCTCGGCCTGGTCCAGCTTTCCGTCCAGCCGCATCGCCTCGGTGCCCTCCTCGTCGGAGTAGCCGAACACACCGACCGCGTCGAGGCGGCCCTCGGTGAGGAAGCGCTCGAGCTCCGCGACGTCCTCCTCGGTCTCCCCCGGGAAGCCGAGGATGACGTTGGTGCGGAAACCGGCGCCGGGCGCCAGGCTACGGGCCCGCTCGATGGTGCGCAGGAAGTCGTCGGTGCCACCGAACCGGCGCATGCGCCTCAGCAGGGTCGGCGAGGAGTGCTGGAACGACAGGTCGAAGTACGGCGCGACGCCGCCGGTGCCGGCGATCACCTCCAGCAGACCCGGGCGCAGCTCGGCCGGCTGCAGGTAGGCCACCCGCACCCGGACGATGCCCTCGACCGCCGCCAGCTGGGGCAGCAGCTTCTCCAGGGACCGCAGGTCGCCGAGGTCCTTGCCGTAGGACGTCGAGTTCTCGCTGACCAGCACCAGCTCGGTGACGCCCTGGGAGGCCAGCCAGTGCGCCTCGGAGAGCACCTCGGCGGGCGGACGCGAGACGAACGCGCCGCGGAAGGTCGGGATGGCGCAGAACGCGCAGCGCCGGTCGCAGCCCGATGCGAGCTTCAGCGCCGCGGACGGACCCGAGGCGAGCCGGCGGCGGCGCAGCCAGTCGTGCCCGGGGAGAGCCGGCGCGGCGTCGTCCACCCGGCCGCCTGCGCCGGCGAGGACCGCCGACCGCTCGACCGGGCTGATCGGCAGCAGCGTGCGGCGGTCGCGCGGGGTGTGCGGCGCGAGGGGACGGCCGGCGAGGACGTCGTCGAGACGGTCCCCGATCGCCGAGTAGTCGTCGAAGCCCAGCACGGTGGCCTCCGGCAGCGCACCGGCGAGCTCGGAGCCGTAGCGCTCGGCCATGCAGCCGACGGCGACCACGGAGGCACCGGAGTCGGTCGCGGCGAGGATCGCGTCGACGGAGTCCTTCTTGGCGGTCTCGATGAACCCGCAGGTGTTGACCAGGACCGCGTCGGCACCTTCGGCGTCCTCGACGAGCTGGTAGCCCTCCGCGGCCAGCCGGCCGGCCAGCTCTTCCGAGTCGACCTCGTTGCGTGCGCAGCCGAGCGTCACCACGGCCACGGTCCGGGCAGAGCTGGGCGCGGCTGTCACCCGGCCATCGTAGGCGAAGGACCCTCGTGCCCCCCGACCCTCGCACGCTCGGGCCGGGACCCTGCACGAGGGCCGTTCCAGATCGTCACGTTCCGCCACGCAGGGTGAACAGCGTGGCCTCGAGCTCGTCGGGCTTGACCAGGACGTCGCGGGCCTTGGAGCCCTCGGAGGGGCCGACGATGCCTCGGCTCTCCATGAGATCCATGAGCCGCCCGGCCTTCGCGAACCCGACCCGTAGCTTGCGCTGCAGCATCGACGTCGACCCGAACTGGCTGGTGACGATCAGCTCGACCGCCTGCACCAGCAGGTCCAGGTCACCGCCGATGTCCTCGTCGATCTCCTTCTTCTCACCGGCGCTGCCCGCGGAGAAGACCTCCTCGCGGTACTCCGGCTCGGCCTGCCGCTTGGTGAACTCGACGACGGCCTCGATCTCGGCGTCGGTGACGAAGGCGCCCTGGACGCGCATCGGCTTGCCGGCGCCGATGGGCATGAACAGGGCGTCACCCATGCCGATGAGCTTCTCCGCGCCCGGCTGGTCGAGGATGACCCGGCTGTCGGTGAGGCTGGAGGTCGAGAAGGCCAGCCGCGACGGCACGTTCGCCTTGATCAGGCCGGTGACGACGTCGACCGAGGGGCGCTGCGTGGCCAGGATCAGGTGGATGCCGGCGGCACGGGCCTTCTGGGTGATCCGGACGATGTGCTCCTCGACGTCCCGCGGCGCGACCATCATCAGATCGGCGAGCTCGTCGACGATCGCCAGGATGTACGGGTAGGGCCGGTAGACCCGCTCGCTGCCGGGCGGCGCGGTGATCTCACCCTTCTCGACCTTGCGGTTGAAGTCGTCGATGTGCCGGACGCCGGTGGACTTCATGTCCTGGTAGCGCTGCTCCATCTCCTCGACCAGCCAGGCCAGCGCGGTGGCGGCCTTCTTGGGGTCGGTGATGATCGGCGTGATCAGGTGCGGGATGCCGTCGTAGGGCGTCAGCTCGACCATCTTCGGGTCGACCAGGATCATCCGGAGCTGGTCCGGCGTCGCCCGCAGCAGCAGCGAGGTCAGGATCGAGTTGACGCAGCTGGACTTGCCGGCACCGGTGGCACCGGCGACCAGCAGGTGCGGCATCTTCGCCAGGTTGGCGCAGACGAACCCGCCCTCGATGTCCTTGCCGAGGCCGACCAGCATCGGGTGCGGGTCCTGCTTGGCCGCCTGCGAGCGCAGCACGTCGCCGAGGCTGACCTTCTCGCGGTCGGTGTTGGGCACCTCGATGCCGACGGCGGACTTGCCGGGGATCGGCGCCAGGATGCGGATGTTGTCGTTGGCCACCGCGTAGGCCATGTTGCGGGTCAGCGCGGTGATCTTCTCGACCTTCACGCCCTGGCCGAGCTCGACCTCGTAGCGGGTGACCGTCGGGCCACGGGTGAAGCCGGTGACGGCGGCGTCGATGCTGAACTGCTCCAGGACACCGCTGATCGCGGCGATCGCGACGTCGTTGGCCTTCGAGCGGGCGCGCGGCGGGTCGCCGGGGCGCAGGGTCGACAGCGCCGGCAGCACGTAGTCGCCCTCGACCGGCTGGATCGACAGCTGCTCCGGCTCGGTGATCGGCGGGAGCTCCTCCGGCGGGGAGGTGCGGTCGACGACCGACGGCCGCGCGGCCGGCACCGGCGGCGGGGGCGCCAGCACGGTGTGCTCCGGGTCGGTGGTGCGGGTGGCCTCGGGGGCGTCGGCGTACGCGGCGTGGTCGATCGGGCCGGTGGTGAGCAGGTCCTCGGACACGGAACGTCGGCGCGACCGGCGGCTGACCGGCGCCTCCTCGGGCTCCTCGTCGTCGTGGTCGCCGTACCCGTCCTCGTCGTACTCGTCCCGGCCTAGCAGCCGGTCGGTGAACTCCCGCAGCCGCTCGGGGATCTGGTGCACCGGCGTGGCGGTGATGACCAGCAGCCCGAAGAAGGCCAGCAGCACGAGGAGGACGACGGTGACCACCGCGCCCACCCCGGCGGTCAGCGGCGTGCCGACGGCCCAGCCGACGAGTCCCCCGGAGCCGGGCCGGCCGGCCTGTGGATCGGCCGGCGTGCCGACGATGTGCGCGATGGCGAGCACGGAGGCGACCGTGCACAACCAGCCGATGACCAGGCGGCCACGCGCTTCGGGGCGGGGCCCGCGGCGCAGCAGTCGCAGGGCCGCGAAGAACAGGACGACGGGCAGCGCCATGACCAGGGAGCCGATGACCCAGCGCACCGCGTCGGTCAGCCCGGCACCGACCGGTCCGATGCCGTTGCCCCAGGCGGCGGCCCCCAGCACGATCGCGAGGCCGAGCACCGCCAGCCCGACCCCGTCGCGCCGGTGCTCCGGCGCGAGCGGCTCGGCCTCCTCGGGCCGGGCGACCGAGCGGGCGAGCCCGCCGGCGCCGCGGGCCAGCAGGTTCCAGCCGCCGCTGGCGATCCGCCACAGCGACGGACCCGACGACGGCTTCTTCTTGGCCGGCGGGCGCCGGCTGGGGGCCCGCTTGGCGGCGGGCCCCTTCTTGCTCGCCGCCGTCGAACCCGATCGGCTGCGGGTCGCGGCCGGCCGACGGTTCGACGTGGTGCGGGCAGGCATGCGTCAGACCGTAATCCCGAGGACGGTCCCGGCCGGGCAGGCCGGGCGTCGTGTCCCGCGCCCGCGGCCCATCTCATAACGTCACAGGCATGAGCACCCCGCTCCCCTCCGGCAGCTGGCCCACCCCCATCACCTCCGAGCTGGTGGTCCGCACCGCGGCAGCCCTGGGCGAGGTCCTCGTCGACGGCGACGACGTCTGGTGGTCCGAGGCGCGGCCCGACGAGGGCGGCCGGTCGGCGATCGTGCGGCGGTCCGGCGACGGCACGGTGGCCGACGCGCTGCCCGCCCCCTGGAACGCGCGGACCCGGGTGCACGAGTACGGCGGGGGCGCCTGGACCGTCTCGGGCGGCACGCTGTGGTTCACCCACTTCTCGGACCAGCGGCTGTACCGGCTGGACGCAGGGGCGGACGCCCCCGTCGCCGTCACCCCGGAGCCGGCGCTGCCCGCCGGGGTCCGGTACGCAGACCTGGAGGCCGGACCCGCGGGGCTGCTCGCGGTCCGGGAGACGCATGCCGCGTCGGGCGCCGCGGCCGACGTCGTCAACGAGATCGTCCGGATCGCGGCGGACGGCGACACCGAGGTGCTGGTCTCCGGGCCGGACTTCGTCTCCGACCCGCGCCGCTCCCCCGACGGGTCCGCGCTGGCCTGGCTGCAGTGGGACCACCCCGCCATGCCGTGGGACGCCGCGCAACTGGTGGTCCGCGACGCCACCGGCGCCGAGACGGTCGTCGCCGGCGGCCCGGGAGAGTCCGTGGTCCAGCCGGTGTGGGCGCCCGACGGCACCTTGTGGTTCCTCTGCGACCGCACCGACGTCTGGTCGCTGTACCGATGGCGTCCGAGGGGCGACACCGAGCTGGTCCTCGACGTGGGCACCGACATCGCGGGCCCGCAGTGGCGGTTCGGCGCCAGCCGGTTCGCCCTGCTCGACGACGGGCGGATCGTCCTGGCCTACGGCCGGGACGGGGTGGACCGGCTCGCCGTCCTCGCCGCCGACGGCGCGCCGCGCGAGCTGGACGTCCCCTACGCCTCGTTCGCGTACCTCCGCGCGCAGGGCACGTCGGTCGTGTGCGCGGCCGGCGGACCGGCGGCCGAGCCGGTGGTGCTGCGCGCCCCCACCGACGGCGGCGACGCCGAGGTGCTGCGCCCCGCGCGTGACCTCGGGCTGGACCCGGCGTGGTTCCCCCGGCCCGAGTTCCGCGCCTTCGCGACGCCCGACGACGGCACCGGCATCCCGGTGGCGCACGCCGTCGTCTACCCGCCGACGAACCCCGAGACGACCGCCCCCGACGGGGACCTGCCACCGCTGGTGGTCATGGTCCACGGCGGGCCGACGTCCAGCCACAGCCGCGTGCTGAACCTGGAGATCCAGTACTTGACCTCCCGCGGGTTCTGCGTGGCGCACGTCGACTACCGCGGCTCCACCGGCTACGGCCGCCGCTACCGCGACGCCCTGCAGGGGCGGTGGGGCGTGGTCGACCTCGACGACGTGGTCGCCTGCGCCCGCTCCCTCGCCGACGCCGGCCGGGTCGACCCGGCCCGCATGGCGATCCGCGGCGGCTCGGCCGGCGGGTACACCACCCTCGCCGCCCTGGCCATGCGCCCCGGCGTCTTCACCGCCGGCGCCAGCCACTTCGGAGTCGCCGACCTCGCCGCGCTCGCGGCCGAGACGCACAAGTTCGAGTCCCGCTACCTCGACGGACTGATCGCACCCTGGCCCGAGGGCGCCGCCGTCTACGCCGAGCGGTCGCCGGTCAACCACGTCGACACCCTCGACACCCCGCTGGCGGTCTTCCAGGGCGATGAGGACGCCGTCGTACCGCCGTCGCAGGCGGAGGCCATCGTGGCGGCCCTGCGGGCGAACGGCGTGCCGCACGCCTACCTGCTCTTCGCGGGTGAGCAGCACGGCTTCCGCAAGGCGGAGAACATCAGGGCGGCCCTGGACGGCGAGCTGTCCTTCTACGCCCAGGTGTGGGGCTTCGACCTGCCGGAGGACGAAGGGATCACGCCGATCGAGCTCATCCGGTAGGGGGCACTGTGCCTCGAGGGTGCGTTCCGGTGTTCAGAACGCGCCCTCGAGGCACATGCCCCGTGCTCGGCGAGCCGCTCGGAGCCGTCAGACCTCGAGCACCGTCGGGATGATCATCGGGCGGCGGCGGTGCTTGTCCGACACCCACTTGCCGACGGTGCGCCGGATGATCTGGGACAGCCGGTGTGCGTCGACGCCGTCGTCGGCCAGCGCCCGCTTGAGGTTGTCCTCGACCAGCGCCAGCACCTCGTCGAAGGCCGACGGGTCGTCGGAGAAGCCCTTGGTGGACAGGTGGACCGGCCGCACGATCGTCCTGGTGGACGGCTCGATCACCACGGTCAGCGACACGAAGCCCTCGTCGCCGAGGATGCGGCGGGCCTGCAGCGACTCCTCGCCGACGTCGCCGACGTTGAGCCCGTCGACGTAGACGTCACCGATCGGCACCGACCCGACGATCGAGGCCTTGCCGTCGACGAGGTCCACGACCACGCCGTCCTCGGCCAGGAGGATGCGGTCGGTGCTCATGCCCGTCTCCTGGGCGAGCTTGGCGTGCGCCCGCAGGTGCCGCCACTCGCCGTGCACCGGCATCAGGTAGTGCGGCTTGGCGACGTTGAGCAGCGTGCGCAGCTCGCCGGCCGGGGCGTGCCCGGAGACGTGCACGCGGGCGGTCTCCTTGTGCACGACCGTGGCGCCGAGCCGCGCCAGGCCGTTGATGACCTTGTAGACGGCGGTCTCGTTGCCCGGCACCAGCGAGGAGGCGAGGACGACGGTGTCACCGGCCTCGATGGTCACCTGGTGGTGGTCGCCGCGGGCCATGCGACCCAGCGCGGAGAGCGGCTCGCCCTGCGAGCCGGTGCTGACCAGGACGACCTGCTCGGGCGGCATCTTCGCCGCGTCGTCCAGGGAGACCATGAGGCCGGGTGCCACCCGCAGCAGTCCCAGGTCGCGGGCCACGCCCATGTTGCGGACCATCGAGCGGCCCACCAGCGCCACCTTGCGGCCGTGCTTGTCCGCGCAGTCGAGCACCTGCTGGATCCGGTGCACGTGGCTGGCGAAGCTGGAGACGATCAGCCGCTGCGAGGCGCGGGCGAAGACGTCGTCGAGCACCGGACCGATGCTGCGCTCGGGCGTGACGAAGCCGGGCACCTCGGCGTTGGTGGAGTCGGCCAGCAGCAGGTCGATGCCCTCGACGCCCAGCCGGGCGAACGCCCCCAGATCGGTGAGCACACCGTCCAGGGGCAGCTGGTCCATCTTGAAGTCGCCGGTGTGCACCAGCAGGCCCGCCGGGGTGTTCACGGCGACGGCGAGCGCGTCGGGGATCGAGTGGTTCACCGAGATGAACTCGCAGTGGAACGGCCCCGCCAGGTGGTCGTCGCCGGCGGCGACCTCGACCAGGGTCGCGTCCAGCCGGTGCTCGCGGAGCTTGGCCGCGACCAGCGCGAGGGTGAACCGCGAGCCGACCAGCGGGATGTCCTCGCGCAGCCGCAGCAGGTAGGGGATGGCCCCGATGTGGTCCTCGTGCCCGTGGGTGAGGACGACGGCGACGATGTCGTCGAGCCGGTGCTCGATGACGCCGAAATCGGGCAGGATGAGATCGACCCCCGGCTGCTCGGCCTCCGGGAAGAGGACGCCGCAGTCGATGACCAGCAGCTTTCCGTCGAACTCGAGCACGGCCATGTTGCGGCCGATCTCGCCGAGCCCGCCGAGGGCCATCACGCGCAGCCCGCCCTCGGGCAGCGCCGGGGGGGCCTTGAGATCGAGGTGCGGTTGGGTGACCTGACCACTCACAGGGTTACGCCTCCAGCGGCGAGGTCGTCGCGCAGCTGCGCGAACTGTTCGGGGGTGGCGTCGACCAGCGGTGGCCGGACCGGTCCGGCCGGCAGGCCGAGCGCGTTGAGCGCGGCCTTCACCGTGATGACGCCCTGGGTGCGGAAGATACCGGTGTAGACCGGCAGCAGGCTGTCGTTGATCTCGCGGGCCTTCACCAGGTCCCCGCCCTCGACAGCGGCGATCAGCTCGACCAGGCGGGGGCCGACGACGTGGCTGACGACGCTCACCATGCCGACGCCGCCCAGCGCGAGGATCGGCAGGTTCAGCATGTCCTCGCCGCTGTAGTAGGCGAGGTCGGTACGGGCCATCGTCCAGGCCATGGCGCCGAGGTCGGCCTTGGCGTCCTTCACCGCGACGATCCGCGGGTGCTCCGCCGCGCGCACCAGGGTCTCCACCTCGATGGGCGTGCCGGTGCGCACCGGGATGTCGTAGAGCATCACCGGGAGGTCGGTGCTGTCGGCCACCGAGGTGAAGTGGCGGAGCACGCCCGCCTGCGGAGGCCGGCTGTAGTACGGCGTCACGACCAGGAGGCCGTGGACGCCGAGCTCGGCCGCCGCCCGGGCCTTGTCGATCGAGTGGGCGGTGTCGTAGGTCCCGACGCCGGCGACGACCGTGGCGCGGTCGCCGACGGCGTCCAGCACCACCTCGAGGACGGCGCGCTGCTCGGCGTCGCTGATCGTCGGCGACTCACCCGTCGTACCGAACACGACCAGCCCGTCGTTGCCACCCCGGTCGACCAGGTGCGCGGCCAGCTCCTGGGCTCCGGCCAGGTCGATCGACCCGTCCTCGGCCAGCGGGGTGACCATCGCCGTGAGGAGGCGCCCGAACGGCCGGGCGGGGTCGGTGGTCATGAGGAGAATCTACCCAGCGGAGGGAACTGATTCCCTCACGTACTCCGACACCGCGAACCGCAGCCCGGACGACGACGTCGTCCACCCCTCGACCGGCGCCCGCGACACGCGGCGCCACCCGGGGCCGGGCGCCGGCGCCCAGGTGTCGCCCGCGACGTGGACGTCGACGTCGGTGATCACCAGCCGGTCGGCGTGCGGCAGGAAGGCGGCGTAGACCTCTCCCCCGCCGATCACCCAGCACGGGTGGTGTTCGGCGAGGACCGCCTCCACCGACGCGGCACGGTGCGCCCCGTCGGCCGACCACGCCGGGTCCGACGTCAGGACGACGTTGCGCCGGCCCGGCAGCGGGCGGAAGCGCTCGGGCAGCGACTCCCAGGTGCGCCGGCCCATCACGACGGTCGAGCCCGTCGTCAGCTGCCGGAACAGCGCGAGGTCCTCGGGCAGGTGCCACGGCAGGCCGCCGTCGGCCCCGATCACCCCGTCGCGGGCCTGCGCCCAGATGAGCGAGACGCTCACACCGCCACGGCTGCCCGGATCGCGGGGTGGTGTCGGTAGTCGCGCACGGAGAAGTGCTCGTAGGTGTAGTCGAACAGCGAGGGGGCCGCGGCCAGGTCCAGCGCCGGGAAGGGCAGCACCTCGCGGGAGAGCTGCTCGGTCACCTGCGCGACGTGGTTGTTGTAGATGTGGCAGTCGCCGCCCACCCAGACGAAGTCGCCGGGCGCCAGACCCACCTGGGCGGCGATCATCCGGGTGAGGAGGGCGTAGCTGGCGATGTTGAACGGCACGCCGAGGAACATGTCGGCGCTGCGCTGGTAGAGCTGGCAGGAGAGCTTGCCGTCGGCCACGTAGAACTGGAAGAAGGCGTGGCAGGGCGCCAGCGCCATGTCGGGCAGGGCGGCGACGTTCCAGGCCGAGACGATCATGCGGCGGCTGTCGGGGTCGGTGCGCAGCGTGTCCAGCAGCTGCGCGATCTGGTCGACGTGCCCGCCGTCGGGCGTCGGCCAGGACCGCCACTGCACGCCGTACACCGGGCCGAGCTCGCCCTCCGGGGACGCCCACTCGTTCCAGATCGTGACGCCGTTCTCCCGCAGCCAGCCGACGTTGCTGTCCCCGCGCAGGAACCACAGCAGCTCGACGGCGATCGACTTGAAGTGGACCTTCTTCGTCGTCACCAGGGGGAAGGTCTCCGACAGGTCGTACCGGAGCCGCTCGCCGAAGAGGCTGACGGTGCCGGTGCCCGTCCGGTCGTCCTTCGGCGTCCCCTGCTCCAGGATGCGCCGGAGGAGGTCCTCGTACTGGGTGTCGATCGGAGCTGCCACGGACCCGAGGGTACGGCGGACCGGGGACCGTTCCGGAAGCCCCGCGACGGCCGGTGCCAGAGGTGCGGCCGAGGCGCTCAGCCCTCGGTGACGAACGGGCTGGCGGCGACCTCGGTGCCGTCGGCCAGCGTGCTGATCCGGAAGTCGCCGAACACGTTGGGCGCGATCCGGTGCAGCTCGCGCAGGCAGGCGACCGCGAGCTCGCGGAGCTCGACGTCGGCGTGCTCGCTGGCCCGCATGGCGACGAAGTGGCGCCACGCGCGGTAGTTCCCGGTGACCACGATCCGCGTCTCGGTCGCGTTGGGCAGCACCGAGCGCGCGGCCTGGAGCGCCTGCCTGCGACGCAGGGTCGTGTGGGGGACGTCGGCGAGGCGCTCCGCCAGGCCCTGCAGCAGGTCGTCGTAGGCGGCGCGGGCGGCGTCGGTCGCCGAGACGAACCGGGCGTGCAGCTCCGGGTCCTCGGCGATGACGGCCGGCTCGACGACGGCGGCGTCGCGCTCCGGCACGTGGCGCTGGGACAGCTGGCTGTAGGAGAAGTGCCGGTGGCGGACCAGCTCGTGGGTGAGCGACCGGGAGACGCCGGACAGGTACATGCTCACCGTGCCGTGCTCGAGCACCGCCAGGTGCCCGACCTCGAGGATGTGCCGCAGGTAGCCGGCGTTGGTCGCCGTCGCCGGGTTGGGCTTTCCCCACGACTCGTAGCAGGCCCGGCCGGCGAACTCGGCGAGCGCCTGGCCACCGTCGGCGTCGGTCTCCCACGGCACGTCCGCCGGCGGGGTGAACTGCGTCTGCGCGATGACCTGGACTCGGAGCGGCACGACCGGGGGCACGCCTGGGAGCGTACGGCGGCCTCCGGGCGTCTCCCCGCCGCCGGACCGGCCGCCCGGCAGACTGGGCCGCGTGGACTGGCTGCGCGTGCTGCTCGCCGTCGCCGGTGGTCTCCTGCTGCTCTGGCTGCTGGCGCTGGCCCTGCTGTGGCGCGACCGCCCGGACGGGCTGACCGTGCGTGACTCGCTGCGCCTGCTGCCCGACCTCCTGCGGCTGGTGCGCCGCCTCGCGGCCGACCGGTCGCTCCCCCGCGCGGTGCGCGTGCGCCTGTGGCTGCTGCTCGCCTACCTGCTGTCGCCGGTGGACCTGGTGCCCGACGTCGTCCCGGTGCTCGGCTACGCCGACGACGTGGTCGTGACGGCGTGGGCGCTGCGCTCGGTGGTCCGCCGGGCCGGCGACGACGCGCTGGTGCGGCACTGGCCCGGGGAGGCGGCGGGGCTCGCCGTCGTCCGCCGGCTGGCCGGCCTCACCCCTCCGCCCTCACCGCCCGGGTGAGGTGCGGCGCGAGGTCGCCCCGGTCGGCGACGACGACGTCGCCGAGGCCCATCCAGTCCGCCATGAGGCGCAGCTCGGCGGCGAGCGCCTCCGCCACGATCCCGGGGTCGGCGTGCTCCTCGGCGTGCGCGGCCTGGACGCGCAGCACCCCGGTTCGCCGGTCCGCCTTCAGGTCCACCCGCGCCACCAGCCGGTCACCGAGCAGGAACGGCAGCACGTAGTAGCCGTGCACCCGCTTCGCCGCGGGCGTGTAGATCTCCAGCCGGTAGCGGAACCGGAAGATCCGCTCCACCCTCGGGCGCTCCCACACCAAGGAGTCGAACGGGCTCAGCAGGGCACGCGCCCGGATCCACCGGGGACGCCGGGCCGCCGGGTGCAGCCACGCGGGGCGCCCCCAGCCGGCCACCTCGACCGGCAGCAGCTCCCCGGCGTCGGCCAGCTCGATGATCGCGGCCCGGGCGTCGGCGGGGGTCAGCCGGAAGTAGTCGCGCAGATCGGTCTCGGTCGCCACCCCCAGCGCCCGGGCAGCGGTGCGGACCAGCTCGCGGACCGCGTCGGCGCGCGCCGGGGTGGGGGCGTGCAACACCTCGGCGGGCAGTACGCGCTCGGGCAGGTCGTAGACGCGTTCGAAGCCGGCGGTCCGCGCGGTGGCGGTGAGCGCGCCGGTGAAGAAGAGGTACTCCAGCGCGGCCTTGCCGGCGTGCCAGTTCCACATGCTGCCCGGGCGGTTCGGCCGCTCCCCCTGCAGGTGGCTTGCCTTGAGCGGGCCGTCGGTGCGGACCCGCTCCAGCAGCGAGGCCACGTACTCCGGCCGCTCGCGCTGGACCCGGATCATCGACCCCCACGCCTCCTGCTCGGCGGCGGCCATGCGCCAGCGCAGGAAGGGGTGCAGGTGGACCGGCAGGAAGGAGGCCTCGTGCGCCCAGTACTCGAACAGGTCGTGGCGCCGGTTGGACAGCGCGTCCAGAGCGGCCCGCGGATAGGGGCCCAGCCGGCTGAAGGCGGGCAGGTAGTGCGACCGGGACAGCACGTTCACCGAGTCGATCTGGACGACGCCGAGCCGATCGGTGAGCCGGCGCAGCTGCCGGATGCCCGCCGGTGCGGCCGGTCGGGGCACGGCGAACCCCTGGGCGGCCAGCGCGATGCGCCGGGCCAGCGCGGCCGGCAGCCGTTCGACGGGGCTCACGTCCGCCGATCCTCCCCGTCCGGTACGAAGCCCGCCGAGCCGGCCCGCGCGGCCTACGCTGCCCGGGTGACCTCGGATCTCCCCTTCCCACGACGCACGGGGTCCGCGGACGTCTCGGTGCGGGCGGCCCGGCCCGGCGACGCCGCCGCCATCGCGCGGGTCCAGGGCATCACCTGGCGCACGGCCTACCGCGCCGTGCTGCCCGCCGAGATCCTCGACGCCTGGGACGAGCCGGCCGTCGCCGCCTCGTGGCAGGCCGCGGTCACGTCGCCACCTTCCACGTCCCACCGGGTGCTGGTGGCCGTCGAGAAGGACGTCGTCGTGGGGTTCGCCGCGGTCGCCGTCGGCGCCGGCGTGGGTGAGGTGACCACCCTGCTCGTGGAGCCCCGTTGGGGCAGGCGCGGGCACGGCAGCCGGCTGCTCGCCGCCGCCACCGACCTGGCGGCCGCCGACGGCGCCCGACGCCTCGAGGTGTGGCTGGCGGAGTCCGACCGGGCGTCGGCGGACTTCTACGAGTCGGCCGGCTGGGCTCCCGACGGGTGGGCGCGGACGCTGGACACCGGAGACGCACCGCTGCGGGAACTGCGCTGGTACACCGTCCTGGACGACGAGGAGGGAAGCAGACCGTGAGCTTCGCCGGCTTCCCCGACGAGGGACTGGTCTTCTACGAGGGCCTCGAGGCGGACAACTCCAAGGTCTACTGGACGACGCACAAGGCCGACTACGACGCCTGCATCCGCATCCCGATGCAGGCGCTCGTCGACGAGCTCGCGCCCCAGTTCGGCGCGGGAAAGCTGTTCCGGCCGCACCGCGACGTGCGGTTCAGCCGCGACAAGACCCCCTACAAGACCCACCAGGGTGCGGTGGTGAACCCGGCGGGTCGGGGAGCGGGCGCCTGGTACGTGCAGGTCGACGCCGACGGGCTGATGGTCGCGGGCGGGTGCTGGCGGCTGGAGTCCGACCAGATCGCCCGCTACCGGCGGGCCGTCGCCGACCCCGTGCAGGGCCCCATGCTGGCGGCGGAGGTCGACCGTCTCGCGGCGTCGGGCTGGGAGATCGCCGGCGATCGGCTCGTCCGCGTGCCCGCCGGCTACTCCTCCGACGACGAGCGCATCGACCTGCTCAAGCACAAGGCGCTGCATGCCACCCGCCGGCGGACACCCGGGGACTGGCTGCACACCCGCGAGGCGCTGCAGCGCGTACAGCAGTCCTGGCGGGAGCTGGAGACGCTCAACGCCTGGCTGG
This sequence comes from Blastococcus sp. HT6-30, assembly GCF_039729015.1. Lineage (NCBI taxonomy): Bacteria > Bacillati > Actinomycetota > Actinomycetes > Geodermatophilales > Geodermatophilaceae > Blastococcus > Blastococcus sp. HT6-30. The sequence continues at coordinate 2,614,187 of NZ_CP155792.1, forward strand.
CCCACAACGTCGGCGCCACCACGAAAGACCCGCGTCCCCACCGCTGACCGCGCGCCCCCGCCTGAGGCCGGGCGCGGCCGCGACGAGGCAGCGGGCAACGCACGAAGGGGCCCCAGCACGGATGCTGGGGCCCCTTCGGGAATGGTTGTCCGGCGGCGTCCTACTCTCCCACCCCGTCTCCAGGGCAGTACCATCGGCGCTGAAAGGCTTAGCTTCCGGGTTCGGAATGTGACCGGGCGTTTCCCTCTCGCCATGGCCGCCGTAACTCTGTGAACCTGTCGAACCAACTGGTTCGTGCGTTCAGAACCGCACAGTGGACGCGTAGCAAAATTTGTGACCCTGACCTGTCACAGACCCCGATGGATGCGGGTGTGTGTGGTCAAGCCCTCGGCCTGTTAGTACCGGTCAGCTCCACACCTTGCGGTGCTTCCACTTCCGGCCTATCAACCCGCTGGTCTGGGGGGGCCTTACCCGGTTGACCCGGTGAGAGACCTCATCTTGAAGCGAGCTTCCCGCTTAGATGCTTTCAGCGGTTATCCCTGCCGAACGTAGCTAACCAGCAGTGCACCTGGCGGTACAACTGGCACACCAGAGGTTCGTCCGTCCCGGTCCTCTCGTACTAGGGACAGCTCTTCTCAAGTCTCTTACGCGCGCGGCGGATAGGGACCGAACTGTCTCACGACGTTCTAAACCCAGCTCGCGTACCGCTTTAATGGGCGAACAGCCCAACCCTTGGGACCTACTCCAGCCCCAGGATGCGACGAGCCGACATCGAGGTGCCAAACCATCCCGTCGATATGGACTCTTGGGGAAGATCAGCCTGTTATCCCCGGGGTACCTTTTATCCGTTGAGCGACACCGCTTCCACATGCCGGTGCCGGGTCACTAGTCCCAGCTTTCGCTCCTGCTCGACCCGTCGGTCTCGCAGTCAAGCTCCCTTGTGCACTTGCACTCGACACCTGATTGCCAACCAGGCTGAGGGAACCTTTGGGCGCCTCCGTTACATTTTGGGAGGCAACCGCCCCAGTTAAACTACCCACCTGACACTGTTCCTGATCCGGATCACGGACCGAGGTTAGACATCCAATTCGACCAGAGTGGTATTTCAACGGCGACTCCACGAACACTGGCGTGCCCGCTTCGCAGTCTCCCACCTATCCTACACAAGCCGAACCGAACACCAATATCAAGCTATAGTAAAGGTCCCGGGGTCTTTCCGTCCTGCCGCGCGTAACGAGCATCTTTACTCGTAGTGCAATTTCGCCGAGCCTGTGGTTGAGACAGCTGAGAAGTCGTTACGCCATTCGTGCAGGTCGGAACTTACCCGACAAGGAATTTCGCTACCTTAGGATGGTTATAGTTACCACCGCCGTTTACTGGCGCTTGAGTTCTGAGCTTCGCACACCGAAGTGCACTAACCCGTCCCCTTAACGTTCCAGCACCGGGCAGGCGTCAGTCCGTATACATCGTCTTACGACTTCGCACGGACCTGTGTTTTTAGTAAACAGTCGCTTCTCACTGGTCTCTGCGGCCACCCACCGCTGCCCACCGCAAGGATGTTGACAGTAGATGGCCCCCTTCTCCCGAAGTTACGGGGGCATTTTGCCGAGTTCCTTAACCACAGTTCGCTCGATCGCCTCGGTATTCTCTACCTGACCACCTGAGTTGGTTTGGGGTACGGGCCGCTCGGAACTCGCTAGAGGCTTTTCTCGGCAGCATAGGATCATCCAATTCGCCTCATTCGGCTATGCGTCGGGCCTCACCCTGTGTGCGACGCGGATTTACCTACGTCACGGGCCACACCCTTGCACCGGTACTACCACTCACCGGTAGGACTACCTTCCTGCGTCACCCCATCGCTTGCCTACTACCAGTCCGGGTCCCCAGCTCCACCGGATTACCCACAAGTGGGCGCACCGGCTTCGGTGGGTTAGCATCGCTGGGTTCAGCATGGGCGTTCCTTCGCGGGTACGGGAATATCAACCCGTTGTCCATCGACTACGCCTGTCGGCCTCGCCTTAGGTCCCGACTCACCCTGGGCGGATTAGCCTGGCCCAGGAACCCTTGGTCTTCCGGCGGGGAGGTTCTCACTCCCCTCTCGCTACTCATGCCTGCATTCTCACTCGTGTGGCGTCCACGGCTGGATCACTCCGCCGCTTCCACCGCCACACGACGCTCCCCTACCCATCCACACACCTGGCTTTAAGCACCCCGAAAGGCACCAGCGGGCGAACGTGTGAATGCCACGGCTTCGGCGGTGTGCTTGAGCCCCGCTACATTGTCGGCGCGGAACCACTTGACCAGTGAGCTATTACGCACTCTTTCAAGGGTGGCTGCTTCTAAGCCAACCTCCTGGTTGTCTCTGCGATCCCACATCCTTTTCCACTTAGCACACGCTTAGGGGCCTTAGCCGATGATCTGGGCTGTTTCCCTCTCGACTACGAACCTTATCGCCCGCAGTCTCACTGCCACGCTCTCACTTACCGGCATTCGGAGTTTGGTTGACGTCAGTAACCTTGTGGGGCCCATCGGCCATCCAGTGCTCTACCTCCGGCAAGAAACACGTGACGCTGCACCTAAATGCATTTCGGGGAGAACCAGCTATCACCGAGTTTGATTGGCCTTTCACCCCTACCCACAGCTCATCCCCCAGGTTTTCAACCCTGGTGGGTTCGGTCCTCCACGCGGTCTTACCCGCGCTTCAACCTGGCCATGGGTAGATCACTCGGCTTCGGGTCTAGAGCACGCGACTCAAACCGCCCTGTTCGGACTCGCTTTCGCTACGGCTTCCCCACACGGGTTAACCTCGCCACGTACCGCTAACTCGCAGGCTCATTCTTCAAAAGGCACGCAATCACCCCAGCCCCGAAAGGCTTGAAGCTCTCACGGCTTGTAGGCACACGGTTTCAGGTACTATTTCACTCCCCTCCCGGGGTACTTTTCACCTTTCCCTCACGGTACTTGTCCGCTATCGGTCACCAGGGAGTATTCAGGCTTAGCGGGTGGTCCCGCCAGATTCACACCGAATTTCACGGGCTCGGTGCTACTTGGGAAACAAGCTCGGGAGAGACTGAGTTTTCGTGTACGGGGCTATCACCCTCTACGGCGACCCCTTCCAGAGGCCTTCCACTAACACAAGTCCTTTATGACTCCCTGCACCCCCGGCAGAGGATGCTGAACTGTCCCACGACCCCGACCACACAACGCCCTACTATCACATGCGATCGGTTTAGCCTCTTCCGCTTTCGCTCGCCACTACTCACGGAATCACTGTTGTTTTCTCTTCCTGTGGGTACTGAGATGTTTCACTTCCCCACGTTCCTCCACACGCCCTATGTGTTCAGGCGCGGGTCACACCACATGACTGGTGCGGGGTTCCCCCATTCGGAAATCCTCGGATCAACGCTCGGTTGACAGCTCCCCGAGGCTTATCGCAGCCTCCTACGTCCTTCATCGGCTCCTGGTGCCCAGGCATCCACCGTGTGCCCTTAACAACTTGGCCACACAAAAATCCCGCCCCACACCCCCGGAAGGAAATGATGAGACGGGCCTACAAACTCGAAACTCTGCTAATCAGAGTCAGAAGATGCTCGCGTCCACTGTGCAGTTCTCAACGTACGACCAGCCACCCCCACACCATCCCCGCCAGACCCACCCACCCCACACAAGGGACACGGTGACGGTACGAGAACCAGGAGGCCCTGACACGAAGAAACGGACCAACCCGCTCCCTCAGGACCCAACAGCGTGCCTACGACCAACCCACCCCTCCCACCCCGTTCCCCACACCCACCCCATCCCGAAGGACAGAGCAGACGCCGTACTAGGAGCAGCAGCAGCTGCCTACCGAACTGGTCAGCGTTCCCCTCGAGCACCACCCCAGGAACTGTGCAGCCCACCGGTAGTGGCGGACCGTCATGCCCTGAGCGCGGCTCTGGACCACCCCACAGGGACGCGGCCAGTGCTCCTTAGAAAGGAGGTGATCCAGCCGCACCTTCCGGTACGGCTACCTTGTTACGACTTCGTCCCAATCGCCGATCCCGCCTTCGACGGCTCCCTCCACAAGGGTTGGGCCACCGGCTTCGGGCGTTACCGACTTTCGTGACGTGACGGGCGGTGTGTACAAGGCCCGGGAACGTATTCACCGCAGCGTTGCTGATCTGCGATTACTAGCGACTCCAACTTCATGAGGTCGAGTTGCAGACCCCAATCCGAACTGAGACCGGCTTTTTGGGATTCGCTCCACCTTACGGTATCGCAGCCCTTTGTACCGGCCATTGTAGCATGTTTGCAGCCCTAGACATAAGGGGGGGGGCATGATGATTTGACGTCATCCCCACCTTCCTCCGAGTTGACCCCGGCAGTCTCCTATGAGTCCCCACCATCACGTGCTGGCAACATAGAACGAGGGTTGCGCTCGTTGCGGGACTTAACCCAACATCTCACGACACGAGCTGACGACAACCATGCACCACCTGTGCACGGCCCTTACGGACCCACCATCTCTGGAGGATTTCCGTGCATGTCAAGCCTAGGTAAGGTTCTTCGCGTTGCATCGAATTAAGCAACATGCTCCGCCGCTTGTGCGGGCCCCCGTCAATTCCTTTGAGTTTTAGCCTTGCGGCCGTACTCCCCAGGCGGGGCGCTTAATGCGTTAGCTGCGGCACGGAGACCGTGGAATGGCCCCCACACCTAGCGCCCAACGTTTACGGCGTGGACTACCAGGGTATCTAATCCTGTTCGCTCCCCACGCTTTCGCTCCTCAGCGTCAGTTTCGGCCCAGAGACCCGCCTTCGCCACCGGTGTTCCTCCTGATATCTGCGCATTTCACCGCTACACCAGGAATTCCAGTCTCCCCTGCCGAACTCAAGTCCGCCCGTATCGACTGCAGGCCTGAGGTTGAGCCTCAGGTTTTCACAGCCGACGCGACGAACCGCCTACGAGCTCTTTACGCCCAATAATTCCGGACAACGCTTGCACCCTACGTATTACCGCGGCTGCTGGCACGTAGTTGGCCGGTGCTTCTTCTGCAGGTACCGTCACTCTCGCTTCGTCCCTGCTGAAAGAGGTTTACAACCCGAAGGCCGTCATCCCCCACGCGGCGTCGCTGCGTCAGGCTTCCGCCCATTGCGCAATATTCCCCACTGCTGCCTCCCGTAGGAGTCTGGGCCGTGTCTCAGTCCCAGTGTGGCCGGTCACCCTCTCAGGCTGGCTACCCGTCGTCGCCTTGGTAGGCCACTACCCCACCAACAAGCTGATAGGCCGCGGGCCCATCCCCAGCCGATAAATCTTTCCACCACCAGACCATGCGGCCAGCGGTCATATCCGGTATTAGCCCCAATTTCTTGGAGTTATCCCAGAGCCAGGGGCAGGTTGCCCACGTGTTACTCACCCGTTCGCCACTGATCCCCGCAAGCGGAGTTCACCGTTCGACTTGCATGTGTTAAGCACGCCGCCAGCGTTCGTCCTGAGCCAGGATCAAACTCTCCGTAGATGATCTGATCGCAGCTGAGAACCGAGAGCTGACACTCTCGATATCAATCAACCAAAGGAATCCCAGCCGGCCCGAAGACCGGCACGGGGTATTACTTGGCACTGACTTTCGGCACGCTGTTGAGTTCTCAAGGAGCGGACGCGCAGACACTCGACCCTTCCGGGCCTCGTCCCTGGCTGGATGTCCAACTCTACGCCGGTTTCCAGCAGCCCGTCGAGCGGGGGCTGGTCCGGCGGCCCTTCCGGCCGCGCGGCGCAAAAAGAAAGTTACACGCCCCCACCAGCCCCGTGCAACCCGACCCCCGGTGACGCCCGACACGTCCCCGCCGCCCGCCCGACACCCGTCGTTCACACAGCCGGGAGCGGGTGGTCAGAGGCCCAGGAAGCTGTCGATGCCGACGGTCAGACCCGGGCGTAAGCCGATCTCCCGGACCGCCAGGAGGACACCGGGCATGAACGAGGCCCGGTCGTAGGAGTCGTGCCGCAGGGTCAGCGTCTCCCCGCGGCGCCCAGCAGCACCTCCTGGTGGGCGACCAGGCCGGTGAGCCGGACGGCGTGCACGGGAACGCCCTCGACGTCGGCCCCCGGGCACCCGGGAGCTCGTCGGAGGTCGCGTCGGGCGCGGGCGGCAGGCCTGCCGCCCGCCGGGCGGCCGCCACCAGGCGGGCCGTGCGCACCGCGGTCCCCGACGGTGCGTCCACCTTGTCCGGGTGGTGCAGCTCCACCACCTCCACCGAGGGGAAGAAGCGGGCCGCCTCCTGGGCGAAGCGCATCAACAGGATGGCGCCGATGCCGAAGTTGGGGGCGATGACCACCCCGAGGTCGGGCTTGGGCTCGAGCCACTCGGCCACGGTGGCCAGCCGGGCCTCGTCGAACCCGGTGGTGCCGACCACGCAGTGGATGTTGTTGTCGATGCAGAACCGGATGTTGTCCATGACGACGTCCGGGCGGGTGAAGTCGACGACCACCTGAGCGCCGGCTGTCGGCCACGTTGAACAGCCAGTCGCCGTCGTCGACCATGGCCACGAGCTCCAGGTCGTCGGCGTCGCTCACCGCCTTGACCACCTCGGTCCCCATCCGTCCGCGGGCACCGAGCACGCCCACGGGGATCAGCGAGGACTCGGGGTCGGTGGAGCCGGGCTGCAGGTGGGGGCGCTGGTGGTCACGCGGTCAGGTTTCCCGGCCGACGGCCACGATGCAAGACAGCCCCACGGATCAACGTGCCCGGCGGGCGCCCCAGGCCCAGAGCACCAGGCCGACCGCGACGCCGGCGAGGTCGGCGGCGCCGTCGGCCACCGACGCCGAGCGCGCGAGCGGCGTCAGCCCCTGGACCAGCTCGCTGCCCACCGCGTAGAGCGCGAGCGCCACGGCGAGCAGCGTCCGGGCGACGCCACCACCGACCCGTGAGCGCCAGACCGGCGAAGACCAGCAGGTGGACGACCTTGTCGACGCCCGGTGGCGCCGAGGGCACGCCCGACCCGGGGGCGAACAGCACCACGAGTGACACCGCGAGGGCGACGGCGAACACGGCCCGGGCCAACGCCCCGCCCACCGTGTGCCCCCGCCCCTCAGAGCCGGTCGAGGTCGGACTCACGATAGGGGCCGACGACGGCCAGGCAGGTCTCCTGGCCGAACAGCTCCGCCGCGACCGACCGGACCTGCCCCTCGTCCACACCGTCGATGCGCGCCAGCACGTCGCGCACCGGCACGTACTCGCCGTAGGACAGCTCGCTCTTCCCGAGGCGGCTCATGCGGGAGCCGGTGTCCTCCAGCCCGAGCACCAGCCCACCCCGCAGCTGGCCCCGCGCCCGGGCGACCTCCTCGGCGGTGAGCCCGTCGGCCGCCACCCGGCCCAGCTCCTCCCGGACCAGCCGCAGCACCTCGGGCACCCGCTTCTTGGAGCAACCGGCGTAGACGGAGAAGGCCCCAATACCGGCGTAGTGGGTGAGCGCCGAGCCGACGCTGTACACGAGCCCCGCTTTTCGCGGATCTCCTGGAACAGCCGCGAGCTCATGCCGCCACCGACGGCCGCGTCGAGGACGGCGGCCGCGTAACGGCGCTCGTCCTGCCGCCCCATCGCCGGCGTGCCGAGCAGCAGGTGCGTCTGCTCGGTCCGGCGGGGGATGAGCCCGACGGGCCGCGCGGGGCGCACGAGGTCGACGTCCCCGTGCGCAGCGGCGCGCGCCGCGCCGGGCTTAGCCAGCCGCTCGCCGAATGCGGCGGTGACCAGTTCGAGCACCCGCTGGTGGTCCACCCGGTAAGCGGCGGTGACGACGATCGAGGGCATCGCGTACCGGGAGCGGTACCAGCCGTCGACGTCGTCGCGCGTGAGCCCCTCGATGGACTCGATAGTGCCGAGGACCGAGCGGCCGAGCGAGGTGTCGCCGTACAGGGTCTCGGCGAACAGGTCGTGCACGGCGTCGGAGGGCTCGTCGTCGCGCATGGCGATCTCCTCGAGCACCACCGTGCGCTCCGCCTCCAGGTCCGCCGCGGTGTTGGTCGCGTCGGTGACCAGGTCGGCCAGGAGGGTCACCGCGAGGGGCAGGTCGCTGGCGAGCACGTTCGCGTAGTAGCAGGTGTGCTCCTTGGCGGTGAAGGCGTTCATCTCACCGCCGACGGCGTCCATGGCCGTCGCGATATCGAGCGCGCCGCGCGACGTCGTCCCCTTGAACAGCAGGTGCTCGAGGAAGTGCGACGAGTTACCACGGCCGGCGTCTCGTCCCGCGAGCCCACGCCCACCCAGATGCCGAGGGTTGCCGACAGCACACCCGGCATCGTCTCGGTGAGCACCCGCAGGCCCCCGGGGAGCTCGGTGCGTTCCACCCGGCCCCGACCTCGTCGAGGTCGAGCAGCGCGGTCGTCCCTACGGGAACCGGGGCGGGTGCGTCAGCACCCGCCCCGGCCCGGATCAGATCAGTCGTGGTCACTCACCCGCAGGAGCGGCCTCGGCCGGAGCCTCGGCGGGCGTGTCGGCACCCTCGGCGGCGACCGGCGCGAGGCTGATCTTTCCGCGGGCGTCGATGTCGGTGATCTCCACCTGCAGCTTGTCGCCGACGTTGGCCACGTCCTCGACCTTGCCGATGCGCTTTCCGCCACCGAGCTTGCTGATGTGCACCAGCCCGTCCTTGCCCGGCAGCAGGGAGACGAAGGCGCCGAACGGCGTGGTCTTGACGACCGTGCCGAGGAAGCGCTCGCCGACCTTCGGCATCTGCGGGTTGGCGATGGCGTTGATCCGGTCGACCGCGGCCTGGGCCGAGGGGCCGTCGGAGGCACCGACGTAGATCGTGCCGTCGTCCTCGATGGTGATGTCCGCGCCGGTCTCGTCCTGGATCGCGTTGATCATCTGACCCTTGGGGCCGATGACCGCGCCGATCTTGTCGACCGGGATGCGCACCGTGGTCACCCGCGGGGCGTAGGGGCTCATCTCGTCCGGGCCGTCGATGGCCTCGCCCATGACGTCGAGGATGTGCAGCCGGGCCGCGCGGGCCTGGGTCAGCGCACCGGCGAGGACGTCGGAGGGGATGCCGTCGAGCTTCGTGTCCAGCTGGAGGGCCGTGACGAAGTCCTTGGTGCCGGCGACCTTGAAGTCCATGTCACCGAAGGCGTCCTCGGCACCGAGGATGTCGGTCAGCGCGACGTACTCGGTCTTGCCGTCGACCTCGTCGGAGACCAGGCCCATGGCGATGCCGGCGACCGGCGCCCTCAGGGGCACACCTGCGTTGAGCAGGGCCAGCGTCGAGGCGCAGACCGAACCCATCGAGGTGGAGCCGTTGGAGCCCAGCGCCTCGGACACCTGCCGGATCGCGTAGGGGAACTCCTCGCGGTCGGGCAGCACCGGGAGCAGCGCCCGCTCGGCGAGCGCGCCGTGGCCGATCTCGCGTCGCTTGGGCGAGCCCACGCGACCGGTCTCGCCCGTGGAGTACGGCGGGAAGTTGTAGTTGTGCATGTAGCGCTTGCGGCTGACCGGCGAGAGGGTGTCGAGCTGCTGCTCCATGCGGAGCATGTTGAGCGTGGTGACACCGAGGATCTGGGTCTCGCCACGCTCGAACAGCGCCGAGCCGTGCACCCGCGGGATGACCTCGACTTCGGCCGAGAGCGGCCGGATGTCGGTGAGGCCACGGCCGTCGATGCGGACCTTGTCGCGCAGGATCCGCTGGCGGACGACCTTCTTGGTCAGTGCGCGGAAGGCGCCGGAGATCTCCTTCTCGCGGCCCTCGAACTGACCGGCGAGCGCGGCCTTGACCTCGTCCTTGAGCGCGTCGGTGGCCTCCTCGCGCTCCTGCTTGCCGGCGATCTGCTGGACCTGGGCGAGCTTGTCGCCGGCCTGCGCCTCGACGGCGGCGTAGACGTCGTCCTGGTAGTCGAGGAAGCGCGGGAACTCGGCGACCGGCTTGGCGGCCTTCTCGGCAACGGCGGCCTGCGCCTCGCACAGCGCCTTGATGAAGGGCTTGGCCGCCTCGAGGCCCTGGGCCACGATCTCCTCGGTCGGGGCGGGTGCGCCGCCGGCGACCAGCGAGATGGTCTTCTCGGTGGCCTCGGCCTCGACCATCATGATCGCGACATCGCCGTCGGGCAGGACCCGGCCGGCCACGACCATGTCGAAGACGGCGTCCTCGAGCTCGGTCTGCGTCGGGAAACCGACCCACTGGCCGTTGATCAGCGCCACCCGGGTGCCGCCGACGGGGCCGGAGAACGGCAGGCCGGACAGCTGGGTGGACGCGGAGGCGCCGTTGATGGCGAGCACGTCGTAGAGGTGCTCGGGGTCCAGCGACAGGACGGTGATGACGACCTGGACCTCGTTGCGCAGGCCCTTGGCGAAGGTCGGGCGCAGCGGGCGGTCGATCAGGCGGCAGGTGAGGATCGCGTCCTCGGACGGCCGGCCCTCGCGGCGGAAGAACGAGCCGGGGATGCGCCCGGCGGCGTACATCCGCTCCTCGACGTCGACCGTCAGGGGGAAGAAGTCGAACTGCTCCTTGGGCTGGCGGCCGGCCGTGGTGGCCGACAACAGCATGGTGTCGCCCATGGTGACGACGACGGAGCCGGCGGCCTGGCGGGCGAGCCGGCCGGTCTCGAAGGTGATCGAACGGCTGCCGAAGCTGCCGTTGTCGATCACCGCGGTGGCGGTGGTGACCCCGTCCTCGGGGTCGAACTCGGCAGCGATGCTGCCCTGCGTGGTGGGTGCGGACATCAGTCCTTCTCTCTTCGTCGCATACCGCGACGTTCCTCTTGCGGCCCTTCGCGCCGACCTGCGTCCGGGGGCGACCGGTCTTCGATCGAAGCCCTCGGGCGGTGCTGTTCCCCCGCGGGGAGGAAGCGATGCGTCCCGGGGGCCACTACCGAGGACCGGCCCTTCGCGGGGGCGGTCGGCCGGGGCCTGGAGACTCGGACGGCGGGTGCCGTACGAGAGAGGGGACCGTCCCGGATCGATCCGGGAGCGGTCCCCTCGACGTGCTAGCGGCGCAGGCCGAGCCGCTCGATCAGCGAGCGGTACCGGTTGATGTCGGTCTTCGCCAGGTAGTTCAGCAGCCGGCGACGCCGGCCGACCAGCAGGAGCAGGCCCCGCCGGCTGTGGTGGTCGTGCTTGTGCGCCTTCAGGTGCTCGGTGAGGCCGCTGATCCGGCGGGTCAGCATGGCGACCTGCACCTCGGGCGAACCGGTGTCCTTCTCGACCGTCGCGTACTCGGTCATGATCTGCTGCTTCGTCGCGCTGTCGAGCGCCATGGTTCGCCTCCTGGGCGGGTTCCGTGTGGCCCCCGGTCTGACTCACGAGGGCAGGCTTCACACAGCCGTGCACGCACGGCCCCCACGAGACTACCAGCGGCGGTCAGATCCCCAGCACGGTGCGGGTGTCGGCGACGTCCTGGGCCATCGCGGCGAGCAGCCCCTCGACGTCGGCGAACGCGGCCATCGGCCGCAGCCGCTGGGCGAACTCCACGCCCACGTGCTCGCCGTAGAGATCGCCGTCGTAGTCGAGGACGAAGGCCTCCACCGTGCGCCGGCTGCCCTGGAAGGTGGGGTTGGTCCCCACCGAGACGGCGGCCGGGAAACGGTCCCGGCTGGCGCCGCTGCGCGGATCACGGGTGACCAGGTGCCCGGCGTAGACGCCGTCGGCCGGGATGGCCGTGTACGCGGGGGTCTCCACGTTGGCCGTCGGGTAGCCGAGGTCCCGGCCCCGGCGGTCGCCGCGCACGACGACGCCGTCGACCCGGTGCGGCCGGCCGAGGGCGCGGGCCGCGGGCACCATGTCCCCCGCTGCGACGCAGGCACGGATATAGGTCGAGGAGATGGTCACCTCGCCGTCCTCGGAGGAGTCGTTCGCCAGCGGCACGCCCTCGACGGCGAACCCGAACCGGCGCCCCTCCGCGGTGAGGCTCTGCACCGTGCCCGAGGCGCGGTGGCCGTAGGTGAAGTTCTCCCCCACCACCACCTGCGCCGCGTGCAGCCGCTCGACGAGCACCGTGTGGGTGAAGGTCTCCGGCGGCAGCCTCATGAAGTCGGTGGTGAACGGCAGCACGCACATGGCGTCCACCCCGAGCTCGGCGACCAGCTCGGCCTTGCGGTCGAGCGAGGTGAGGATCGCCGGGTGCGAGCCCGGGCGCACCACCTCGGCCGGGTGCGGGTCGAAGGTCAGCAGCAGGCACGGGCGGCGCATCGCCCGGGCCCGCGCCACCGCGGCGCCGATCAGCTTCTGGTGCCCGCGGTGCACGCCGTCGTACATGCCGACGGTGACCACGGTGCGGCCGAGGTCTCCCGGGGTGGCCTCCAGCCCCCGCCAGCGCAGCACGCGACCCGCTCCCGGCCCGGTCAGGAGACCCGGTGCAGCCAGCCGTGGGTGTCGGCCACCCGCCCGTGCTGGATGTCGAGCAGCGTCTCGCGCAACCGCATGGTGAGCGGGCCGGGGGCGCCGTCGCCGATGGTGAAGTCGCCGGTGCGGGCCTTGACCTCGCCGACGGGCGTGATGACCGCGGCGGTGCCGCAGGCGAAGGTCTCGGTGATCGAGCCGTCGGCGACGCCGCTGCGCCACTCCTCGAGGCTGACCTTCCGCTCGGTCACCCGGTGCCCGGCGTCGCGGGCGAGGGTGATGAGGGAGTCGCGGGTGATGCCCGGCAGCAGGGTGCCGGACAGCTCCGGGGTGACCAGCTCGGCGTCGTCGCCGGAGCCGCGGACGAAGAACAGGTTCATCCCGCCGAGCTCCTCGATGTACTTCTTCTCCACGGCGTCGAGGTAGACGACCTGGTCGCAGCCGAGGGCGCTGGCCTGCTGCTGCGGCAGCAGGCTCGCGGCGTAGTTGCCGGCGCACTTGACGTCGCCGGTACCGCCCGGCGCCGCCCGGACGTAGTCCTCGGAGACGTAGACCGACACGGGCTGGACACCGCGCGGGAAGTACGCCCCGGCCGGGCTGGCGATGATCAGGAACAGGTACTCGTGCGCCGGGCGGACACCGAGGAAGGACTCCACTGCGAGCTGGTAGGGCCGCAGGTACAACGTCTGGTCCGGGCCGGTCGGGACCCAGTCGCGGTCGGCGGAGACCAGCGCGTCGACGCCGGCGAGGAAGGCTCCCTCCGGCACGGGCGGCATGGCCAGCCGCTCGGCGCTGCGGACGAAGCGTGCGGCGTTGGCCTCGGGGCGGAAGGTGGCGACGCTGCCGTCGGGCTGGGCGTAGGCCTTGAGCCCCTCGAAGATCGACTGCGCGTAGTGCAGCGCGGCGGCGCCCGGGTCCAGCTGGAGCGGGGCGTACCGGGTGAGCCGGGCGTCGTACCAGCCCCGACCGGCCTCGTAGCGGGCCACGAACATCGAGTCGGTGAAGTAGCGGCCGAACCCGGGGTCGGCCAGCAGACCCTCCCGCTCGGCGGAGGGGCGGCGCATCACGTCCTCCACGACCACCGGCACACCCTCGACGAACATCCGGGACGTGGTTCGGCTGTCGGAGAGCGTGTCGGTCATGGCTCCTACCTGGGCGTGCTGTGACGAGGCGCCGGTCCAGCGGCACGCTGGGTCGGCACCGGCCCCACGGTGTGCGGGACCGGCGCCGTCACAGTAACCCCGGTCAGACCTGGTTCCCCTGGTTGGCCTTCGGCCCGGCGTACTCGAGCACCTCGTAGGTCCACACGTGGGCCGAGTGCGGGGCGGCCGAGGCGAGGGTGTCGCCGCCCCCGTCGTGGGCGCGGTCGAACTCCTGGCTGGACTGCCAGGACTCGTAGGCCTCCTGGCTGCTCCACCGGGTGTAGACCAGGTACTGGTCGGTGCCCTCCACCGGGCGGAGGAGCTCGAACCACTCGAAGCCGGGGGTGCTCTCGACGGCCCCGGCGCGCCCGCGGAAGCGCTCCTCGAACCGCTCCTGCTTGTCCTTCGGCACGGTGATCGCGTTGATCTTCACGACGCTCATGGCCCTCACCTTCCCGGGCCGCCCGGCGGTCAACCGCCGGTGCGCTCGCCGGTCGCGGTCACCTGGGTGGGAAGCCGACCACCACGCGCGCGGTGCGACCGGCGTCGGCGACCAGCGCGGCGAGCCGGCCGTCGGGGCCGACGGCGGCGTGCAGCCCCGCGGCCCCGGTCGCCGCGATGCGCTGGCCGTAGCGCAGCGCCCGCGCCTCCTCGGCCGTGAGCTCCCGGGCGGGGAAGACGAGCAGGGCGGCCTCGGTCAGCCCCAGGGACCCCGCTCCCCCACCGGCGAGCAGCGAGGCCGCGCTGTCCTCCACGCTGCCCGCCTGCGCCACCGCGAACGGGCCGGAGGCGGTGCGGCGGAGGGCGGTGAGGTGCCCGCCCACGCCGAGGACGGCGCCGGCGTCGCGGGCGATGGCCCGGATGTAGGTGCCGGCGGTGCAGTCGACGGTGACCTCGACGTCGACCAGCTCCGGGGCCGGCCGGGTGATGCGGTGCACCTCCAGCCGGTGCACGGTCACCGAGCGCGGCGCGAGCTCCACCGTCTCCCCCGCCCGCACCCGGTCGTAGGAGCGGCGGCCGTCCACCTTCACCGCGCTGACCGCCGAGGGCACCTGCTGCAGCGGGCCGGTCTGCCCGGCCAGCGCGGTACGCACCGCGTCGTCGTCCAGGTGGGCGGCCGAGGTGGTGGTCAGGACCTCCCCCTCCCGGTCGTCGGTGACCGTGGCCTGACCGAGGCGGATCGTGGCCGCGTAGGTCTTGTCGTGCCCGCCGACGTGACCGAGCAGGCGGGTGGCCGCGCCGACGCCGAGGACCAGCAGGCCGGTCGCCATCGGGTCGAGCGTGCCCGCGTGCCCCACCTTGCGCACCGACAACGCCCGCCGCGCCCGGGCGACCAGGTCGTGGGAGGTCATGCCGCCGGGCTTGTCGACCAGCAGGAGGCCGGGAGGCACGTCGGCATCGGGTCGGCGGGGGCTCACGCCCTCACACTCTCAGGCGCCCCCAGCCAGCGGTCACCCGCCATCCGGACGAGGACCGCGACCAGCCGCAGCCCGATGAACAGGGTGAGCCCCGTCCAGATCCCGGCCAGCCCGAGGTCCAGCGGGCCGGCCAGCAGGGACAGCGGCAGGAACCCCGCGAGCGCGGCGGCAATGGTGGTCGTCCGCAGGTAGCCGACGTCGCCGGCGCCCATCAGCACGCCGTCCAGGGCGAAGACCAGCCCGGCCAGCGGCTGGAAGCCGGCCAGGAACCACCAGACGACGGCGGCCTGCGCGAGCACCTCCGGGTCGTCGGTGAACAGCGGCGGCAGCACCTCGCGCAGCGCCAGCAGGACGACGGCCACGAGGCAGCCGGTGGCCAGCCCCCACCCCGCGACCCGCCGGGCGGTCGCGCGGGCCTCGTCGGGACGCCCGCCCCCGAGCGCGTGGCCGACGAGGGTCTGGGCGGCGATGGCGTACGCGTCGAGGACCAGCGCCAGGAAGAAGAAGAACTGCAGGGCGATCTGGTGGGCGCCGAGCGCGGCGGTGCCGGTCCGCGCGGCGGCACCCGCGGCGACGAGGAAGGACAGCTGCAGGACCGACGCGCGGAGCAGCAGATCGCGGCCGATGACCAGCTGCCGCGCGATGGCGCGGGGCCGGGCCCGCCAGGCGGCGCCCTCCCGGAGCAGCGCCCGGACGAACAGGACCGCGGTCAGCGCCTGCCCGGTCACGTTCGCCACGGCGGAGCCGGCCAGCCCGAGCCCGGCCGGGTGCACCAGCAGCGGGCACAGGACGAGGCTGAGGAGGCTGCCGGCGACGACGTAGCGCACCGGCCGGCGGAGCTCCTGCACGCCGCGCAGCCAACCGTTCCCGGCGAGGGACACCAGCAGCAGCGGAGCGCCCAGCGAGGCGATCCGCAGCCAGCCCTCACCCGCCTCGGCGACGGGCCCCGCGCCCCCGGCCAGGGCGCGGGTGAGCGGGCCGGCCAGCAGCTGGAACAGCAGGAGCACCAGCACCCCCAGGACGACGGCGAGCCACGTCGCCTGCACGCCCTCCTCGACCGCACCGGCGCGGTCGCCGGCGCCGGCCCGGCGGGCGGCCCGCGCGGTGGTGCCGTAGGCCAGGAAGTTCAGCAGCGCCGCCGCCCAGGCCAGCAGCCCGCCACCGACGGCGAGACCACCGAGCGCCACGGTGCCGAGGTTCCCGACGACCGCGGTGTCGACCAGCAGGTACATCGGCTCGGCCGCCAGCACGACCAGGGCCGGAAGGGCCAACCCGACGATCGACGGCCCGCGGAGCGGGGGCCGGGGGCCATCCGATCCGGATGCCGGATCCGGCTCAGCGGCGATCGGGGACGACTCCTGGCCGCGGTGCGGTCCGGAGGACCGCGGGGTCATGGTCGGCCGGGGGCGGACATCTCACGGAGCGCGGCGCGCAGGGTGGAGATGGTGGTCTCACGGTCGGCGACGGAGGTGTAGCCGGCGGCCGCGCGGTGCCCACCCCCGCCGAGGGCCATGGCCACCCGGGCCACGTCGGTGGCCCCGCGCGACCGCAGGGAGACCGACCACGAGCCGTCGTCCTGGCCCTTCAGCACGCACGCCACGTCGGCCTCCTGCGCCGAGCGGACGACGTCGACGAGCGCCTCCAGCTGCTCCCCGGGCAGGCCGTGCTCGGCCGCCTCGGCGGTGCTGGACCAGGTCCAGACGAGCCCGGCGCCGACCTGGGTCTCCAGGACGGCGCGGCCGGTGACGACCGACAGGAGCCCCAGCCAGCCGAAGGGCGCGGTGTCGAACAGGCGGCGGCTGATGGCCGCGTGGTCGATCCCGGTCCTCAGCAGGCGGGCCGCCAGCTCGTGCGTCTCGGGTCGGGTGCTGCCGAAGCGGAAGGACCCGGTGTCGGCGGCGAGGCCCGCGTAGAGGCAGGTGGCCAGCTGGGCGTCCAGGGCCACGCCGACGCCGTCGAGGAGGTCGGTCACCAGCGTCACCGTCGCCGGCGCCGTGGGGTCGACCAGCCGGACCCGGCCGAAGCCGGGGTTGCTGGCGTGGTGGTCGACGACGACGGACGTGCCGGCCCGGTCCAGCAGGGGAGCGAGCTCACCGAGCCGCCCCGGGGAGGCCGCGTCGAGGCTGACGAAGACGTCCGGCGACGACGGCACCGAGCCCGAGGGCACCAGGCCCTCCGCCCCCGGGATCCAGCCGAGCGAGGCCGGAAGGGTGAACGGGCCGGGGAAGGTGGCCAGCACGCGGGCGCCACGGCGTCGCATCCCTTCGGCGAGCGCCAGGGTGCTGCCGAGCGCGTCGGCGTCGGGCTGGACGTGGCCGGAGAGGACCACGGTGGCCCGCGCCTGCGCGGCCTCGGCCAGTACCGCGGCAGCCGTGCGGGCGGCGCCCGCCAGGTCGCCGGCCGTGCTGCTGCCCGACGGGATCGCGCGCGTCACGCGCCGGGGTCGGGGTCGGCCATGCGGCCGCCCTGCTGCTCGGTGATGTCCCCGCCGCCCACCGGGTAGCCGGGACCGCCGTCGTCGGGCTCGTCCTCGGCGATGCTCGGCACCTCACCGATCTCACCGTGCTTGCCACCATCGGTGGGGTCACCGGCGTCGGGCACGGGTACGCCACCGAGGACGGATCTGCCCTGGCCCTCGTCGGGCTCGTACGGATCCGGGTCGTTCTCGGTCACAGCGCGCTCCTCGTCTCGACGGCGGCGTCCTCGCCCTCGTCATCTGCAGTTCCGGAGCCGGCCGGATCGCCGGTGGCGTCCTCGTCGAGGTCGTGGTCCTCGTCGTCCTCCGCGGGCTTCCGGTAGGGGTCGGGCTCGCCGGCGTAGCTGGCGCCCTCCCGGGCACGGGCGAGTTCGGCGTCGGCGTGCCGGGCGCGCTCGAGGGCCTCCTCGAGCTCCCGGGCCGTGTCGGGGACGATGTCGGCCACGAAGGTCAGCGACGGGACGAACTTGATGCCCGTCTGCCGGCCGACCGTGGACCGCAGCACCCCGGTGGCGCTGGTGAGCGCCTTGGCCGAGTCGGCGATCTGCGTCTCGTCGCCGTAGACGGTGTAGAACACCGTGGCCTCGCGGAGGTCACTGGTGACCCGGGTGTCGGTGACGGTCACCATGCCCAGGCGGGGGTCCTTGATCTGGGACTCGATCGCGGCGGACACGATCTGTCGGATGCGCACGGCCAGCTTGCGTGCGCGGGCCGGGTCGGCCATCGGACCTCCAGGGATCAGGGCGTCGACGACGCCAGGTGGACAACGGTTCCGCCCCGGGTACCGCACCGAGCTCGCGAGGGTGGGGAGGACGGGGCCCTCTTACGAGCCGTGAGGGCGACGGGGTCATTGGTCGGTGTCGCTGAACAGCTGCCGGTGCGTCGACAGCAGCGTCACCTCCGGCCGCTCGGCCAGCAACCGCTCGCAGGCGTCCAGGACGTCGGTGACCTGGTGGGCCTCCCCCGCCACGGTGGCGACGGCGACCTGCGCACGGCGGTGCAGGTCCTGGTCGCCCACCTCCGCGGCGGCCACGGCGAAGCGGCGCCGCAGCTCGGCCACGATCGGCCGGACCACGGCGCGCTTCCCCTTGAGCGAGTGGACGTCGCCCAGCAGGAGGTCGGCGGTGAGCGTGCCAGTGAACACGCTCACCGCCTCCCTCGTCACCTGCTGGATGGCCCCGTCCAGAGGCTCACGCCGAGCTCGCGAGGCGTGAGGAGGACGGGGTCCTGTTTCAGTCGCGCGGCTTCTCGCGCATCTCGAAGGTCTCGATCACGTCGTCGACCTTGATGTCGTTGAACGACCCCAGGCCGATACCGCACTCGTAGCCCTCGCGGACCTCGGTCGCGTCGTCCTTGAACCGGCGGAGGGACTCCACCGACAGGTTGTCGGCGACCACGGCACCGTCGCGGACCAAACGGGCCTTCGAGTTGCGGACGATCGTGCCGCTGCGGACCAGCGAACCGGCGACGTTGCCGATCTTCGGCACCCGGAAGACCTCGCGGACCTCCGCCGTGCCGAGCTGGACCTCCTCGTAGACCGGCTTGAGCATCCCCTTGAGCGCGGCCTCGATCTCGTCGATCGCCTGGTAGATGACCGTGTAGTACCGGACGTCCACCCCTTCGCGGTTGGCGAGCTCGGTGGCCTGGCCCTCGGCCCGGACGTTGAAGCCCAGGACGATGACGTCGTCGGCCAGCGCGAGGTCGATGTCGCTCTTGGTGATCCCACCGACGCCGCGGTGGATGACCCGCAGCGAGATCTCGTCGTCGACCTCGATCTTCATCAGCGCCTCTTCGAGAGCCTCGACGGTGCCCGAGTTGTCGCCCTTGATGATCAGGTTGAGCTGACGGTTCTCCTTGAGCGCCGCGTCGAGGTCCTCCAGGCTGATCCGCTTGCGCATGGAGGCGTTCTGCGCGTTGCGGATGCGGGCCTGACGGCGGTCGGCGATCTGCCGGGCGACGCGGTCCTCGTCGACGACGAGGAACGTGTCACCGGCGCGGGGCACCGAGGTGAGACCCACGACCTGCACGGGGCGGGCCGGCAGGGCCTCCTTGAGCTTGTTGCCGTGCTCGTCGAGCAGCGACCGGACGCGACCGTAGGCGTCGCCGGCCACGATCGAGTCGCCCTGGCGCAGCGTGCCGCGCTGGACGAGCACCGTGGCGACGGGGCCGCGGCCCTTGTCCAGCTTGCCCTCGATGACCACACCCTGCGGGTCCTGCTCGGTGTTCGCGCGCAGGTCCAGCGAGGCGTCGGCGGTCAGCAGGATCGCCGCGAGCAGGTCGTCGAGACCCTGCCGGGTGATCGCCGAGACGTCGACGAACATGGTCTCGCCGCCGTACTCCTCGGCGACCAGGCCGTACTCGGTGAGCTGCTGGCGGATCTTGGCGGGGTTGGCCCCCTCCTTGTCCACCTTGTTGACCGCGACCACGATCGGCACCTCGGCGGCCTGGGCGTGGTTGAGCGCCTCCACCGTCTGCGGCATGACGCCGTCGTCGGCCGCGACCACCAGGACGACGATGTCGGTGACCTTCGCCCCACGGGCACGCATCGCGGTGAACGACTCGTGACCCGGGGTGTCGATGAAGGTGACCGGCCGCTCGTTGCCGTCGAGCTCGGTGACGATCTGGTAGGCGCCGATGTGCTGGGTGATGCCGCCGGCCTCGCGGGCCACCACGTTGGCGTGGCGCAGGGCGTCGAGCAGCTTGGTCTTCCCGTGGTCGACGTGACCCATGACGGTCACCACCGGCGGACGGGCGGACCAGTCCTCCTCGTCACCCTCCTCGTCACCGAAGGTGAGGTCGAAGGTCTCGAGCAGCTCGCGGTCCTCGTCCTCGGGGCTGACGACCTGGATGTTCCAGCCGATCTCGGCACCGAGCAGCTGCAGCGTCTCCTCGTTGACCGACTGTGTCGCGGTGACCATCTCGCCCAGGTGGAACAGGGCGGTGACGAGCGCGGCCGGCTGGGCGTTGATGCGCTCGGCCAGGTCGGTCAGGGAGGCGCCGCGGGGCAGCCGGACGGTCTGCCCGTTGCCGCGCGGCAGGCTGACGCCGCCCATGCTGGGCGCCGCCATGGAGTCGAACTCCTGGCGCCGCTGCTTCTTGCTCTTGCGGCCGCGGACCGGACCCCGGCCACCGGGACGCCCGAAGGCACCGGCCGTACCGGCACCCGAGCCGCCACGACCGCGGCCACGGCCACCGCCGCCGCCACGGAAGCCACCACCGGCGGGCGCGCCGGCACCGGGGGCACCGCCGCCGCCACCGGGACGGAAGCCACCGCCACCGCCGGGACCGCCCGGACGGCCACGGCCACCGGGCGCGCCGGGACGACCGCCACCGGCCGGCCGCGGCGGCATCATGCCGGGCGACGGGCGCTGCGGCATCATGCCCGGGTTCGGGCGCGGACCGCCGGGACCGGCCGCGGGACGCGGGCCGCCGGCACCAGGGCCGGGACGCGGGCCACCGGGCCCCGGACGGGGACCACCGGCACCGGGCGCCGGACGCGGACCGCCGGCACCGGGCGCCGGACGCGGACCGCCGGCCGCGGGGCCGGGACGCGGGCCACCGGCCGCGGGGGCCGGACGCGGGCCACCGGCCGCAGGGGCCGGACGGGGAGCGCTGCTGAAGGGGTTGTTACCCGGTCGCGGGGCGGGCCGGGGGCCGGGACGCGGACCACCGGGTGCGGAACCGCCGGCCGGGCCCGGGCGGGGAGCTCCCGGACGCGGAGCCGACGGCTGCTGCGGCGGAGCCGCCGGAGCCGGGGCCTGCGCCGCCGGGGCCTGGGGAGCCGGGGCCTGGGGAGCCGGGGCCTGGGCCGGCGGCTGCGGAGCGGGCGCCGCGGGACGCGGACCCGGGCGCGGGCCGGGGGTGGCCGGGCGTGCCGGTGCGGACGCGGCCGGCGCCTGCGCAGCGGGAGCCTGCGGACCAGGCGCCGCGGCGGGAGCGGCGGGAGCGGCGGGAGCCGCAGGCGTGACCGGCCTGGCAGCCGGTGCACTCGGGCGCGGGGCTGCCGCGCCGTTGCCGCCACCGGTGGCGGCGCCGAGCGCCTCGCGGAGCCGCCGGGCCACGGGGGCCTCGACGGTCGAGGACGCGGACTTCACGAACTCGCCCTGCTCCTTGAGCTTGGCGAGCACGGTCTTGCTGTCGACACCGAACTCCTTGGCGAGTTCGTGTACGCGGGCTTTGCCTGGCACGGGTCTCCTCTTGGTGAGGCCGGCGGCTTGCCCGCTCGACCTCGTCGTTAGTGGCGCATGGTCATCGTGAGAACTTCACGGCTGAGTCATCCGACGGTGTCCTGTCGACGTGCGGACCGGCCTGGTGCCGGCCCGACTGGGTACTTCTGTCGCCCTCTCCCGGCCCGGTCCCGGTGGCCTCCGAGGAGACACCCAGGACGTGGGCCCGGAGCGGACCGACCTCCACGGGGGCGCTGGTGCGCAGCGCCCGCGGGAAGGCCCGGCGTCGCTCCGCCGCGCGCAAGCACTCCGCCGTCGGGTGCAGCGATGCACCTCGACCGGGGAGACGCCGCCGCGGATCGGGGACGAGGTCCCCGGCCACGACGACGACGCGCAGCAGGTCGTCGACCGGCGCCCGCTTCCGGCACCCCACACAGGTGCGGACCGGATTCGGCGTTTCGGCCACCTCCAACTCTAGCGCGTGGCCGGTCCGCGTTGTTCCGCGCGGCGCGGGGCCGAGCGGGAATCCCCTGCCGGGGGCTGCGACCGGGCCCCGGGTGCTCCGCCGCGTCCCCCGCCCGGGTGAGGCGGCAGGCCCGAGCGCAGCGGCGGGCGGCCCACTCCCGGGGAGGGGGTGGCGTCGGCGTCGTCCGCCTGGGCGTCGCTGCGGATGTCGATCCGGCAACCGGTCAGCCGGGCGGCGAGGCGGGCGTTCTGGCCCTCCTTGCCGATGGCGAGCGACAGCTGGTAGTCGGGGACGACGACCCGCACGGCCTTCGCCTGCGGGTCGACGAGCCGGGCGCTGCTCACCCGGGCCGGGCTCAGCGCGGAGGCGACGAACGACGCCGGGTCCTCCGACCAGTCGACGATGTCGATCTTCTCGCCGTGCAGCTCGCTCATCACGTTCCGGACCCGCTGCCCCATCGGGCCGATGCAGGATCCCTTGGCGTTGAGCCCCGGCACCGACGTGCGGACGGCGATCTTCGATCGGTGCCCCGCCTCGCGGGCGACGGCGACGATCTCGACGCTGCCGTCGGCGATCTCCGGCACCTCGAGCGCGAAGAGCTTGCGGACCAGGTTCGGGTGGGTGCGCGACACAGTCACCTGCGGGCCACGGAAGGTGCGGGACACCGCCACCACGTACGCCTTGATCCGGCTGCCGTGGGTGTAGGTCTCCCCCGGCACCTGCTCGGCGGACGGCAGCACGGCCTCGACCTTGCCGATGTCGATCATCACGATGCCGCTGGCGTTGCGCCGCTGGTCGGCCTGCACGATGCCGCTGACGATGTCGCCTTCCTTGCCGGCGTACTCGCCGAACGTCTGCTCGTGCTCGGCGTCGCGCAGCCGCTGCACGATGACCTGCTTGGCGGTGCTGGCCGCGATGCGGCCGAAGTCCGAGGGGGTGTCGTCCCACTCGCGGACGACCTCGCCGTCGGGCCCGAGCTCCTGGGCGAGGACGGCGACCTCGCCGCTCTTGCGGTCCACGTGCACGCGCACGTGCTTGGCCGCGCCCTCGGCGTGCCGGTAGGCGGTCACCAGGGCCGTCTCCAGGGCCTCGATCACCGTGTCGACCGGGATGCCCTTCTCCCGCTCCACCGCCTTGAGCGCGGTGACGTCGATGTTCACTCGTCTCCTCCGTCGTCGTCCGCGAGCTCGGCCCCGTCCAGGCCCTCGAGCTCGTCGGCGTCGTCCTGCGCGATGTCGTCCGCGGTGTCGTCGTGCGCGCCGTCGTCGACGGCGTCGGGGCGGGCGAACTCCACCTGCACGCGCCCCGCGCCGAGCTCCGCCCACGGCACCTGCCGCGGCTGCGGCGGGCGCTTCTTCGCCCCGGGCTTCCCCTTCGCCTCGACGGCCAGCGTCACGCCGTCGCCGTCGACCGAGGTGATCCGGCCGGTCAGCTGCTCGGCCGCCCCGGCCGGCCCCACCGCGACGGCCACGAGCCGCCCGGTGTTCCGGCGCCAGTGGCGGTGCTCGGTCAGCGGCCGGTCGATCCCCGGGCTGGTGACCTCGAGCACGTAGGGCGTGCGCCCCATCCCGTCGTCGTTGGTGTCGAGGACCTCGGAGACGGCGCGGCTGACCTCGGCGATGTCGTCCAGCGTGACGCCCTCGTCGCGGTCGACGACCACGCGGACGACGCTCCGCCGGCCGGCGGGGGTGACCAGGAGATCCTCGAGGTCGTACCCGGCCGCGGTGACGACGGGCCGGATCCAGCCGGTCAGCCGCTCGGTGGCGGGGTCGCTCCGGGTTCCGCGAGAGGCGGACACGCTTGCCTCCTCAGGCTCGGTCGGCCGCACGTTGCCGTGCGCACACCCCTGCGCCCGGCGCGGTGGACCTGCGTCGCTGGCCGGGCCGGTGTCCGGGGGAAGTGCCCAGGCTACCGCTCGCCGGGCACCTCCGGCCCGGCGCGGGGCCACCGGTGCACCGGCCGCGGCCGCTGGCACGGACGGGACCGGGCAGGGGTGCGGTGACCGCCCGGGGTTCCCGGCACGCCCGGCCGGCCGCACGACCGGCTGCCGACGTCCCCGGCTGAGAGGATGGCAGCGATGCCTCCCACCCCTTTCCCCGTGTCGCGAGCGTTCAGCCGCAGGACGCTGCTGGGGGTCTGCACAGCGGGTCTCGCCGTCGCGGCCGCCGGGTGCACCTGGTCGCCCGCGGTGGACGAGCGGGACACCGTGACCAGCGCGCAGGCCGAGGAGCTCACCGCCCAGGTCGCGGTGCAGGAGACCCTCGTCCGGGCCTACGAGCTGGCGTTCGCCGCCGACCCGGCGCTGGCCGCGGCCGTCGCGGACATGGCGGCCCAGGCCGACGAGCAGCTCGAGCGGCTCCGCGGCGCCGCGCCCGGCAGCACCCCGTCGGCCACCGCGCCGCCTGGCCTCCCGCCGGCGGGCCAGGGGCAGGCCTGGCTGCGGACGCAGGTCGCCGTCGCCGCGGCCTCCCACGCCGCCGCCGCGCTGGGGCAGTCCGGTGGGCGCGCTGCCCTCCTGGGCTCCATCGCCGCGGGCCTGCGCGGCCACGACGCACGACTGGCATGACGGAGAGCGGCCATGGCTGACGACGAGACGACCGACACCGCGGGCGAGATCGCGGCCCTCGACACCGCGCTGGCCGCCGAGCACGCGGCGGTGTGGGGGTACGGCGTGGTCGGAGCCGCACTGCCGGCCGGCCAGCGGGCGGCCGCGGTCGCCGCCGAGAACGCCCACCGCGACGTCCGTGACCAGCTGATCGCGCTGCTGGGCCAGCGCGGTGCGGAGCCGGCGCAGCCCGAGGCGGGCTACGCGCTGCCGTTCCCGATCCTGTCGGCGGTCGACGCCGCGGCCCTGGCCGCCGTCCTGGAGGACGGCGTCGCAGCGGCGTGGGTGCGGGTGCTCCACCGGGCCGTGGAGCGCCCCACCCGTGCGCTGGCCATGGACGTGCTCGGCGCCGCGGAGGTGCGGGCGGTCGGCTGGCGCGCAGCGGCTGGGCTGCCCCAGGTCACCCGGGCGTTCCCCGGTCTCCCGCTGAGCTGAGCGAGGACCTCGTCCAGGGCCCCGCTCAGCCGCCGAGCGACCCCAGGAAGGCGTCGGTCACCGCGACCGCGGCGCTGCTGGACTGCCCGCCCTCGACCAGCACGGCGAAGGCGACGTCGCCCACCGGCCCGCCGAGCTGGTAGCCCATGAACCAGCCGTGCGAGTCCGGCGGCGTGTTCGTGCCGTACTCCGCGGTCCCCGTCTTCCCGTAGACCTCACCGCGGTCGGCGAGCGCCTGGGCGGTGCCCGACAGCACGACCTGGCGCATCATCGGCCGCAGCGCGTCCAGCACCCCGGCCGCCGGCCCCGCCGGCATGGATCCCGCCGCCTCGGCACCCACCACCTCCACCGGGGCCGCCGGCGTCCCGCCGGCGATGCCCGCGGCGACGAGCGCCAGCTGGGCCGGGCTCATGAGCACCTGCCCCTGCCCGATGGCGTTGGCCGCCTTCGTCGTCCCGGTGCTGTCGCGCGGGACGCTGCCGCCGAAGACGTCCACCGGCAGGTCCCAGTCGGTGCCGACGCCGTAGGCCGCCGCCGCCTCGGCCAGCGCCGCGTCCGGCAGGTCCATCCCCTGCTGGATGAAGGTGGTGTTGCACGACTGCGCGAAGGCCTCGGTGAACGGAACGGTGCCGAGGTCGAACTGGTCCTGGTTCTCGAACTCGCGGCCCTCGACGGTCGTCGTGCCCGGGCAGGCCACCGGGGTCGACGGGGTGAGGGCGCCGGCGGACAGCAGCGCGGTCGCCGTCACCGTCTTCATGCTCGAGCCGGGTGGGTACTGGCCGCGCAGGGCGTTGCCCGGGTCCGCGACCTCGTTCGAGGCCACCGCGAGGATCTCGCCGGTGCCGGGGCGGACGGCCACCAGGTGGGCGGGCCGGGACTCCCCCGCCACGGCGGTGTCCGCGGCCCCCTGGATCGCCGGCACCACCGGCGTCTGCACCGGCTGCCCGGCGACGGGGGCCACCGACGCGAGCTCCCGGCCGGCGTCGCCGGTCGCCTCGTCGGTGCTGGCCACCGAGACGGTGTACCCGGCGGTGCCGGCGAGCTGCTCCTGGTAGGCGCGCTGCAGGCCGGACAGGCCCAGCTGGTCACCGGCGGCGTACCGCGGCTCGCCGTCCTCGGCGGACTCCGCGATGATCTCTGCGGTCGCCGTCCCGACCCGCCCCAGCAGTGCCTCCGCGAAGCGGGCGCTCGGCGCCAGCAGCCGGGTGTCGGTGGGGAAGACCGCGCCGGGCAGGTCGAACACCTGCGCGCGGATCTCCTCGAAGTCGGGCCGGCGCAAGGTGATCACCGGGACGAACTGGCCGGCCGGGGCGGCCTGCACGTCGGCGGCGATCTCCTGCGGATCGATCCCGGTGGCCGCGCCGAGAGCTGACGCCAGCGCCGTCAGGTCGGTGACCCGGGCGGGGTCGACGCCCACGTTCACCACCTCGGTCGGGGTGAACAACGGGGCGCCCGAGGCGTCGGTGATCGGGGCGCGATCGGGCAGGGCGCGCTCGAGCTCGAGGTGCTGCCCCTCCCCCAGCTCCGGGTGGACCATCGCCGGCTCGGCGAGGACCTCCCAGGTGTCGTCGCCCTCCTGCAGCCGCAGGGTGCCGCCGTAGCTCCACTCGGGCGCCGCCTCCAGGTCCCAGGTCGCGGTCCAGCCGACCGTGGCGGCGCCGTCGTCGACGGTGACCTCGCCGACCTCGGCGGTCAGCTGGGCGCCGGGCAGGTCACCGGCCGTCTGCTCGAGCAGGGCGGTGGCGGCCGCGGGGTCGGTGGTCGCACCGGCCGCCGCGGCGGTGTCGCCGGCGACCCAGTCGTCGAGGAACGCCTCCGCGGCCGCACGCACGTCGTCCTCGCTGCTGCCCGAGCAGCCGGCCAGCACCGGGGCGGCCAGCAGGAACGTGATCAGCAGGGGTGGGGTGGGGCAGCTTCGCACCGGACCAGCCTGTCATGCGACGGCCCACTGCAGGTTTCCGCGCCCAGCCTGCGAGGCGGGGGCAGAGGGGCCCTCCGTCAGAACAGCACGCTGGCGTACTCGCCCACCTCGGAGAAACCCACGCGCCGGTACGCGGCCCGGGCGCGGGTGTTGTAGTCGTTGACGTACAGGCTCACCACC
Source organism: Blastococcus sp. HT6-30 (assembly GCF_039729015.1). Classification (NCBI taxonomy): domain Bacteria; kingdom Bacillati; phylum Actinomycetota; class Actinomycetes; order Geodermatophilales; family Geodermatophilaceae; genus Blastococcus; species Blastococcus sp. HT6-30. Next base: position 2,641,291 of record NZ_CP155792.1, read on the forward strand.
GGGGCGATGACCGCGCGGGCGTACTCGACGACAGCGGCGGTGCAGGCGGTGCCGACGCCCTGCCCGCGCAGCGGAGGTGCGACCCAGACACCCTGGACCTGGCACGCGGCACGGCACACCGCACCGATCTCGGCCTTGAACAGGACCCTGCCGTCCTCGATCCACGCCAGCGACTGACCGGCCCGCACGAGCTCGTCCACCCGGGCCCGGTAGCCGGCGCCCCCGTCGGTCCGGAGGGGGCTGACCCCGACCTCCTCGGTGAACATCGCGACGGCGGCCGGCAGCAGGACGTCCAACTGGTCCGGGCGCACCGGCCGCACCCGCGGTTCGGGGGCGACGGCGGGCGGACCGTCGATCGCCATCAACGGCTGCCGGGGCCGGTGGTCGCGGGCGGGCCCCCACACCGGGGCGAGGAGCTCCCACATCGGCCCCACGGCGGCCGACGGGCCCACGATCGTGGAGCAGCGGCGACCGGCCCGGCGGGCCCGCTCGGCGAAGGCGACCGCGGCGGCGCGCTCGGTCCCCGGCCGGGCGAACGGGATGAGGTTGGCGCCGGCCAGGCACACCGCGTCGAGCTCCCGGCCGGTGCCGATGCCCCAGAGCGGGGCCCCCAGGGCGAGCGGCGCCGTCCCCGCGACCTCGACCCGGCCGGCGATGACGCAGGCGGCGACGGGATCGGTTGCCAGCAGCCGCTGCACGGCCGGCTCGTCGGCCCCGTCGAGGACGCGGGCGGCAGGCGTACGGAGCATGGGTCAGCTGACGGTGACGACCGGCGGCCCGGAGGGCTCGCCGGCGTCGACGTGCTCACCGGCGATGCGCATGGCCTCCTCGATGAGGGTCTCGACGATCTGCGACTCGGGGACGGTCTTGACGACCTCGCCCTTGACGAAGATCTGGCCTTTGCCGTTGCCGGAGGCGACCCCGAGGTCGGCCTCGCGCGCCTCGCCGGGGCCGTTGACGACACAGCCCATGACGGCGACCCGCAGCGGCACCTCCATGCCCTCCAGGCCGGCGGTGACCTCGTTCGCCAGTTTGTAGACGTCGACCTGGGCGCGACCGCAGGACGGGCAGCTGACGATCTCCAGCCCGCGCTGCTTGAGGTTCAGCGACTCCAGGATCTGGTTGCCGACCTTGACCTCCTCGGCCGGCGGCGCGGAGAGCGAGACGCGGATCGTGTCGCCGATCCCCTGGCTCAGCAGCGCACCGAAGGCGACGGCGGACTTGATCGTGCCCTGGAATGCCGGCCCCGCCTCGGTGACGCCCAGGTGCAGCGGGTAGTCGCACTGCGCGGCCAGCAACTCGTAGGCGCGGACCATGACCACCGGGTCGTTGTGCTTGACCGAGATCTTGATGTCGCGGAAGTCGTGCTCCTCGAACAGCGAGCACTCCCACAGGGCCGACTCGACCAGCGCCTCGGGCGTGGCCTTGCCGTACTTGGCGAGCAGCCGCTTGTCGAGTGACCCCGCGTTGACGCCGATCCGGATCGGGGTGCCGGCGTCCTTGGCCGCCTTGGCGATCTCGCCGACCTTGTCGTCGAACTTCTTGATGTTGCCCGGGTTCACCCGGACCGCGGCGCAGCCGGCGTCGATCGCGGCGAAGACGTAGCGCGGCTGGAAGTGGATGTCGGCGATCACCGGGATCTGCGACTTCTTCGCGATGATCGGCAGCGCCTCGGCGTCGTCGGTGTCGGGCACGGCGACGCGCACGACCTGGCAGCCCGACGCCGTCAGCTCGGCGATCTGCTGGAGCGTGGCGTTGATGTCGGCGGTCTTGGTGGTGCACATCGACTGCACGCTGACCGGGAAGTCGCTGCCGACGCCGACACCGCCCACGTCCAGCTGTCGGGTCTTGCGCCGGGGCGCGAGGACGGGCGGGGGCGCAGCGGGCATGCCGAGGCCGACGGGGATCGCCATGCCGCCCAGTATCCCCCGCTGCCGCGTCCGCGCCGGTGAACCGGTTGTGACGTGCACGTCCGGGGACGCCGGTCCGGTCCAGGAGCTCACCGCGAGGTTGCGCGCGGGAAGGAGGACGGGGTCCTTGCTCAGCCCAGGCGGACGGGGTTGACGACGTCGGCGATGAGCAGCAGCAGCGACAGCCCCAGGAACAACCCGGCGACGGCGTAGGCGACGGGCATGAGCCGGGCGATGTCGAAGGGGCCGGGGTCGGGCCGCCCGCGCAGTCGCGCCACCGTGGACCGCACCTTCTCGTAGAGGGCCCCGGCGACGTGCCCACCGTCCAGCGGGTAGATCGGCAGCAGGTTGAACAGGAAGAGCACCAGGTTCATACCGGCCAGCAGCTGGATGAAGTAGCCGATCTTCTGGCCGGCCGAGAAATCCTCGAAGGCGAAGACCTCGCCGGAGATCCGGCTGACCCCCACCACACCGATGGGGCCGAGCGGATCCCGCTCCTCGCCGAGGAAGGCGGCGCGGAAGAGCTGGGGCACCCGCTCGGGGATCTCCAGCAGCCGGTCCACCGACCGCACCAGGATGTCGCCGAAGTGCCCCGGGACCTCGGTCAGCGACTGGCGCACCTCGCGCGTGGCCGGGCTGATGCCGACGAAACCGACGGTCTGCGTCGCCTCGCCGTCCGCGTCGGTGTAGACGGTGTTCTCGATCGGGGTGACCGTCAGGTCCCGTCGCTCCCCGTCGCGCTCGACGGTGAAGACGATGGGCTCGCCGGCGCTGGCCTGGATCGTCTCCTGCACCTGCTCCCAGCCCACGTCGGTCTCCCGGGGAACCGGCTCGCCGTCGAGGGCGACCACCGTGTCGCCCGGCTGCAGGCCGGCCCGGACGGCAGGGCTGCGCGGCGGCAGGGCGCAGCCGGCGGCACCGGCCTCGCACCGCTCGCCCTCGGGCGTGATCGGGATCGAGCACGGCTCCTCGGCCCGGGCGGTCGCCGCGCCGGCGGGAAGCACGCACTCGGGGACCTCGGCGATGCGGGTGGTGATCTCCGGAATGCCGAAGCCGGTCAGCACGATCGTGAAGAAGACGACCGCCAGGACCAGGTTGTGGAAGGGCCCGGCGAACATCACGATGACGCGCTGCCACCAGGGCTTCTTGTAGAAGACCCGGTCCCGGTCGCTGGGCAGCACGTCGTTGAGCGCCTGCCCGCGCACCTCGGCGATGAAGCTGCGCATGCGGGTGGCGCGCTTGCTCTCGCCCTCCTCGGCCGGCGGGATCATGCCGACGATGCGGATGTAGCCGCCGAGCGGGATGGCCTTGACGCCGTACTCGGTCTCGCCGCGACGGCGGGAGAACACGGTGGGGCCGAAGCCGACCATGAACTGCGGCACGCGCATGCCGAACTTCCGCGCCCACCAGAAGTGGCCCGCCTCGTGGAAGGCGATGGAGAACATCAGGCCCAGGGCGAAGAGGACGATGCCCAGGACCGTCAGCAGGATCCCGCTCAGCTCAGCCTCCGGCGATGACGCCCCGGGCGTGCTCCCGGGCCCACTTCTCCGCCGCCAGCACGTCCTCGACGCAGGTGGGGGCGCCGAGGTCCGGCGCGTCGTCGAGCGTACGCGCGACGAGCTGGACGATTCCTGGGAACGAGAGGCGACCCGCCGTGAAGGCGGCGACCGCCTCCTCGTTGGCGGCGTTGTACATGGCCGGCACCATCCCACCGGCTTCCCCGGCCGCGCGGGCCAGCCGCACGGCGGGGAACGCGTCGGAGTCCAGCGGCAGGAACTCCCAGGTGCTCGCCGTCGACCAGTCCAGGGCCGGCTGCACGTACGGGAGCCGGTCGGGCCACGCCAGGCCGAGGGCGATCGGCAGCCGCATGTCCGGCGGGCTGGCCTGCGCGATCGTCGCGCCGTCGGCGAAGGTGACCATGGAGTGCACGATCGACTGCGGGTGCACCACGACGTCGATGTCGGCGTAGGGAACGCCGAACAGCAGGTGCGCCTCGATCAGCTCCAGCCCCTTGTTGACCAGGGTGGCGGAGTTGATGGTCACGACCGGGCCCATCGCCCAGGTCGGATGGGCCAGCGCCTGGTCGACCGTGACCTCCGCCAGCTCCGCCGCCGTCCGGCCCCGGAACGGCCCCCCGCTCGCGGTGAGCACGAGCCGGGCGACCTCGTCGCGGGCTCCGCCGCGCAGGCACTGGGCCAGCGCGGAGTGCTCGGAGTCCACGGGCACCAGCTGGCCCGGCCGGGCCGCGGCGAGCACGAGCTCCCCGCCGGCGACCAGCGACTCCTTGTTGGCCAGCGCCACCGTGCGGCCGGCCCGCAGCGCCGAGAGGGTCGGGCCCAGGCCGATCGAGCCGGTGATCCCGTTGAGGACGACGTCGGCGGGGCGTGCGGCCAGCTCCTCGGCCGCGCGCGGGCCGGCCAGGATCTCCGGCAGCGAGTACTCCCCCTTCGCCCAGCCGCGCTGGGAGGCCGCGGCGTAGAAGGCCAGCTGCAGGTCCTGGGCAGCGGTGGCCCGGGCGACGGCGACGGTGCGCACGCCGAGCGCCAGCGCCTGCTCGGCGAGCAGGGCGACGTTCCCGCCGCCGGCGGCCAGGCCGGTGATGCGCAGCCGGCCGGGGTTCTGCGCCGCGACCGCGAGCGCCTGCCGGCCGATGGAACCGGTCGAGCCGAGGACGGTGACCTGACGCGGGGTGCTCACCCCGGCATCCTCCCCGACCCGCCGGGCCGGACCACCTCGGGCGGTGTCATCGGCCGGCTGCTGCCAGAATGGCGGCGTGACCGAGGCATTCCACTCCCCGTCGACCCAGCGGGTCAACCAGCCCGGACGAGAAGAGGGCGTCGTCCGCGCCGGTGAGCACCCCGTCGAGCACGAGCAGCCCGAGGACTGGGGCTGGCACGGGGAGACCGGCTCGTGGGGCCAGATCGGCGGCTGGATCGCCGTGGCGATCCTGCTGCTCTTCATGGTCGGCACCCACGAGGGCCGGGTCGAGGACCTCTGGGTCCTGGGCATCGCCGGGACCATGGCGCTGATCCTCATCTGGGACCTCCGCCGGAAGAAGACCGCCTGGCGCCGCTGAGCACCGCATGCACCGAGGCCCCGCGTCCCCGTTCCCGGGAATGCGGGGCCTCGTCGTTCCCGGGATCGCGGCTCAGCTGACCGAGACGCCGATCGCCGCGCCGATCAGGTAGGTGATCCCGGCCGCGGCCGCGCCGAGGAGCAGCTGCCGCAGGCCCGAGTACCACCAGGGGCGCGGGGTGAAGCGGGAGGACAGCGCTCCGGCCACCAGCAGCCCGAGTCCACCGCAGAGCAGCGCGACCCACAGCAGGGGGACGCCGAAGAAGTAGGGCAGCAGCGGGAGCACCGCGCCGGTGGCGAAGGTCAGGAAGGACGACACCGCCGCCACCCGCGGCGACGGCCGGTCGTCGGTGCTCACGCCCAGCTCGGCGAGCACGTGCAGCCGCAGCGCCGTCTCCGGGTCGGCCGAGAGCTGGACGGCGACCTGCCGGGCGAGCCGGGCGTCGACGCCGCGGTCCTGCAGCATCGCGGTGAGCTCGGCCAGCTCGCCCACCGGGTTGCGCTCGAGCTCGCGGCGCTCCTTCTCGATCTCGAGGTCCAGCTGCTCGTTCTGGGTCCTCACCGAGGTGTACTCACCCAGCGCCATCGACACCGCACCGGCGACCAGGCTGGCCACCCCGGCCAGCACGATGGCGCGCGGCGCGGCGCCACCGCCGCCCACGCCGGCGACCAGCGCGGTGTTGGTGACCAGGCCGTCCATGGCGCCGAAGACGGCGGCCCGCAGCCAGCCGCCGCTGACGTCGGCGTGGCTGTGCTCGTGGGCCTCGCCCCCCGGCGGGGCCGCGGGGCTCACTCCCCGTCCGCCTCGGAACCCCGGGAGACGGGCGCCTCGACGCTGGGGGTGGGCAGCGCCACCGCCGGCACGCCGTCGACCTGATCGGCGGCGGCGAGCTGGCCGCAGGCGCCGTCGATGTCCTGACCGCGGGTGTCGCGCACCGTCGTCGCCACGCCCGCGGCCCGCAGGCGGGCGACGAACTCGCGCTGCGCGGGGAGCGGGCTGGCGTCCCAGGGGCTCCCCGGGGTCGGGTTCAGCGGGATGAGGTTCACGTGCGCGAGCTTTCCGGCCAGCAGCTTGCCGAGCAGGTCGGCCCGGAACGGCTGGTCGTTGACGTCGCGGATGAGGGCGTACTCCACCGAGTACCGCCGCCCGGTCCGCTGGGCGTAGGCGTCCGCGGCGTCGATGACCTCACCCACCTTCCAGCGGGTGTTGATCGGCACCAGGGTGTCGCGCAGCTCGTCGTCGGGCGCGTGCAGGCTGACGGCGAGGGTGACGTTGCGCCCCTCCTCGGTCAGCCGGCGGATGGCCGGCACCAGGCCGACGGTGGAGACCGTCACCGACCGCTGCGACAGCCCCAGCCCGTAGGGGGAGGTGCCGAGGAGGGCCTCGAGGGTCTTGCGGACTCGGGCGTAGTTGGCCAACGGCTCCCCCATGCCCATGAAGACGACGTTGGACAGCCGGCCCGGTCCCCCGGCGACCTCGCCGTTCGCCATCGCCGCGGCGGCGGCCACCGCCTGGCCGATGATCTCGGCGGCGGACAGGTTGCGGGTCAGCCCGGCCTGGCCGGTGGCGCAGAAGGGGCAGGCCATGCCACACCCGGCCTGGCTGGAGATGCAGACGGTGGCCCGGTCGGGGTAGCGCATGAGCACGCTCTCCACGAGCGCGCCGTCGTGCAGGCGCCACAGCGTCTTGCGGGTGCGCCCGTCGTCGGCCGTCTGGTGCCGCACGGGGGTGAGCAGCGCGGGCAGCAGCGCCTCGCGGAGCGGTTCGCGGGCGGCGGCCGGGATGTCGGTCATGAGCGCGGGATCGGTGACCCCGCGGTAGTAGTGCCGGGCCAGCTGGTCGGCGCGGAAGGCCGGCTGGCCCAGCTCGGCGACCGCCGCGCGGGCCTCGTCGCGGGTGAGGTCGGCGAGGTGGCGGGGCGGCTTGCCGCGGCGGGGGGCGTCGAAGACCAGGGGCAGGGCAGTCATGGCGTCCTCCATGGTCCCACCTCTGCGCGCCCGGTCGCGGTCCGGAGACCGAACTCACGCGGGCGGGGCCGATCCCTGGCAGTGTCTGGGGCATGAGCCGACTGGACGACGTCGACCTGAGCCTCCGCCTGGACAAGAAGGAGGCCAAGAAGCAGCTGGCCGCCGCGCAGGAGCGGCTGGTCCACCTGCGGCTGCTGCTGGGCGGGCAGATCGGCCCGGGCGAGCTCGGCCCGCCGCTGCTGGTCGTTTTCGAGGGCTGGGACGCGTCGGGCAAGGGTGGCGCGATCCAGCGGCTGGTCGGCGAGCTGGACCCCCGCCACGTCCGGGTCGCCCAGTTCGCCGCCCCCACCAGCGACGAGAAGCGGCACCACTTCCTGTGGCGCTTCTGGCCGGTGCTCCCCGGCTGGGGCGGCATGGCCGTGCTCGACCGGTCCTGGTACGGCCGGGTACTGGTCGAGCGGGTGGAGGGCTTCGCCCCCGAGGAGGCCTGGCGGCGCGCGTACCAGGAGATCGTCGACCTGGAGACCTCGCTGGCCGCCGAGGGAACGGTGCTGGTGAAGTTCTGGATGCACGTCTCCCCCGAGGAGCAGCTGCACCGCTTCGAGTCCCGTCGGGCGAACCCGTACAAGGCGTGGAAGCTCACCGACGAGGACTGGCGCAACCGGGAGAAGCGCGGGGAGTACGAGGCGGCGGTCGAGGAGATGCTCGAGCGCACCTCCACCCCGGTCGCCCCCTGGCACGTGATCCCCGCCGAGGACAAGCGGTGGGCGCGGGTGGCCGTCGTCCGCACGGTGTGCGAGGCGGTCGAGGCGGCGCTGCACGCGCGGGGCATCGACCCCGACCCGCCGCTGGCCGGCGACTGACGGGGGCGGACCGGCCCGACCGCTCACGCCCCGGCCGTCGTCGACGCGCTCGCCCGCTACCCGGCCGGACCACCCGGTGGCGGCCGCGTCGGAGAGCTGCTCAGAGGGCTTGACCAGGGCCTCCCCGGCCGGCCCTGACCTCCCCGTCGGAGGGCACCGGGGCCGCGTGCTGCCGGATCCAGGCGTGCATGGCGATGCCGGCGGCGACGCCGGCGTTGATCGAGCGGGTCGAGCCGAACTGGGCGATCGACACGGTCGTCTCCGCTCCGGCGCGGGCCTCCGGCGTCAGCCCGGGCCCCTCCTGGCCGAAGAGGAGCACGCAGCGCTCCGGCAGGGCGGCCGTCTCGATGGGCACCGCGCCGGGCCCGTTGTCGACGGCGACGACGGCGAGGCCCTCCCCGGCCGCGTGCGCGAGCAGGCCGCCGACGTCGGCGTGGTGGCGCAGGTGCTGGTAGCGGTCGGTGACCATCGCCCCCCGCCGGTTCCACCGCCGCCGGCCGACGACGTGCACCTCGGCGGCGAGGAAGGCGTTGGCGGTGCGCACCACCGTGCCGATGTTGAGGTCGTGCCCGAAGTTCTCGATGGCGACGTGGAACGGGTGCCGACGCCGGTCCAGGTCGGCGACGATCGCCTCGACGGTCCAGTAGCGGTACCGGTCGACGACGTTGCGCCGGTCGCCCTCGGCCAGCAGCTGCCGGTCGAGGCGCGGGTCGTCCGGCCACGGCCCCTCCCAGGGCCCGACGCCGACCGTCGTCCCCCAGTCGCTCGGGCCCGCCGGGACGTCGTCGCTCACGCCGGGAATGGTTCCAGCCCGTCGCCGAGCCACTCCAGCCGGCCGCGTGGCGGGCCGCCCTGCGGGACGGGGGCATCCGACCGGACGCGGACGGCATGGTGCACCTGTCGACGCCGGAGCAGGTCCACCTGCCCGCGGGCCGGCTCTTCCCCGGCCGCCGCGACCTCGCGCTGCTCGTCGTCGACCCGGCCCGGCTCCCCGACCCGGTGCGGTTCGAGCCCGGGCGCCCCGACGACCCGGAGGGCGCGCTGTTCCCGCACCTGTACGGCCCGCTACCGGCGAGCGCGGTCGTCGCCGTCGTGCCCTACCGCCCGCCGGCGCCGCTCCGGCTGCCGGCCCCCGGCGACGCGCTCGCCCGGGCGCTGGCGTTGTGCACCTCCGTCCCCGTCCGCCGGGCGGTCGGCGTGGGCGACGTGCCCGGCGGCGTGGCGGTGCTCGACCCCGGCGTCCCGCACTCCCGGGACAACAACCGGCTCGTGCTCACCGAGCCGGTGGACGCCGCGGCCGTCGAGGCGGCGGCCGCGGAGGTGGGCGGCATCGCCGGGTGGCCGTACCTGGCGGCGCTGCTGGCGTGGCCCGGCGCGGCGACGGTCGCCGCCACGCTGGCCGGCAGCGGCTGGGCCGTCGAGGAGCTGGTGCTCATGGCCCGCAGCACCGACGTGCCGGTGCCGGGTTCCGGTGCGCGCGCCGAGGTGGTCGACCAGCGTGAGCTGCACGACCTGTGGGAGCGCTCCTGGCGGGGCGGGCTCGCCTCGCCCGGCGACCGGCTGGAGGCGGCGGTGGCCCAGTTGATCGGCCGCGAGGAGCTCAACGACCGCGTGGTCACCGTCACCGACGTCGTCGTGCGGGAGGAGGGCCGCGTCGTGGCCGCCGGCCAGCTGCGGGTCGACGGCGCCACCGCCGCGGTGGAGTCGGTGCTGACCGATCCGGCCGCCCGCGGGCGCGGGTACGCCGATGCGGTGCTGGCCAGGATCCTGGAGCTGGCCACCGACGCCGGCTGCGACCTGGTGGTGCTCGAGGCCGCGGGAGGCGACTGGCCCCGGCACTGGTACGCCCGGCACGGGTTCGAGGAGATCGGCAGCACCTGGACGGTGGACCGCCCCGCGTGACCTATGCCGGCGCGAGCGCCGTCAGCAGCAGGTAGGCCGCGGCCGCCGACGGCAGCAGCGAGTCGAGCCGGTCCATGATCCCGCCGTGACCCGGCAGCAGGTCGCCCATGTCCTTGATGCCGAGGTCGCGCTTGATCAGCGACTCGGCGAGGTCGCCCACCGTCGCGGACACGGCGAGCACCGCACCGAAGACCAGCCCGGCCCACCACGGGGCGTCGAGGCCGAGGAGGAGGATCGGGGTGGCGACGAGCATGCAGGTGACGATCGAGCCGGCCATGCCCTCCCACGACTTCTTCGGGCTGATCGAGGGCGCCATCGAGTGCTTGCCGAACAGGACCCCCGCGGCGTAGCCGCCGACGTCGCTGGCCACGACGGTGGCGATGAACGCCAGCACCCGCGTCGCACCGTCGTCGGGCACGAGCAGCAGAACCGCGAAGCCGGCCAGCAGCGGGACGTAGAGCGCGACCAGGACCCCGGCGGCGGCGTCCCTGCGGTAGCCGACCGGCCCTCCGGCCAGCCGCCAGAGCAGCACGGCGACCGCGGTGAGGAGGAATCCGGTGAGCAGCCCCGTGGGGCCGCGGGTCCAGGCGAGGACCTCCATCGCGAAGGCACCGACCAGCGAGGGCACCAGCGGGGCGGAGAACCCGCCCTTCCGCAGCGCCCGCGTCAGCTCCACGACGGCCACGAGGATGGCTGCGACGAGCACGCCGAGGAACGCGGGGCGCCAGACGAACAGCGACGCCAGGACGATGCCGACCAGCCCGAGGCCGACGCCGATCGCCGCCTGCAGGTTCCGCCCCGCGCGGCTCACCGGCTGTTCCGTGGTGGGCAGGTGCGCGAGCTCCTCGGGCAGCGGCATGGCCGTCGCCGTGGGGACGTCGTCGGCCGAGGGTGGAGGCGCCGGGTCCTGGGGAACCGGGACCGGAGGGCGCGGGGGCAGCGGCGGGAGCGGTCGCGACGCCGCACGCGGCACCGGACCGGTGTCGTCGCTCCGCCGGTCCGCACCCGGCGCCCGGGTGCCGAACCGCGGAGACGGTTCGGCACCCCGGTGCAGGGAGTGCGGGCGGTCGGCGGAGGGAGGCGTCATGGGCGTGTGGCCGCGACGAGGTCAGACCTCGAGCAGCTCGCTCTCCTTGTTCTTGACCGCGTCGTCGATGCCCTGGGTGTGCTTGGCGGTGAGGTCGTCGAGCTCCTTCTCCGCGCGGCGCACCTCGTCCTCGCCCGCCTCGCCGTCCTTGACGATGCGGTCGAGCTCCTCCTTGGCACGCCGGCGGATGTTGCGGATCGCGACCTTGGCGTCCTCGCCCTTGCTGCGGGCCTGCTTCACCAGGTCGCGGCGGCGCTCCTCGGTGAGCTGCGGGAACACCACGCGCAGGATCTGGCCGTCGTTGGTCGGGTTGACGCCGAGGTCGCTGTCGCGGACGGCCTTCTCGATGGCCGTCAGCTGAGACATGTCGTAGGGCTTGATGACCGCCATGCGCGCCTCGGGCACGGTGATCGACGCCATCTGCGGCACCGGGGTGTACGCCCCGTAGTAGTCGACCATGATCTTGCTGAACATCGAGGGAGCGGCCCGGCCGGTGCGCACCGAGCCCAGGTCCTCGCGCGCCACCGAGAGGGCCTTGTCCATCCGTTCCTCGGCGTCGAGCAGGGTGTCGTCGATCACGGGTAGTCCCTCCTGCGGCCTGCCCCCCACGGTGGGGAGCTCGTCGGGCCGTCGTCCTCGTGGTTGCGCCGGCGGCCGGCCGGTCAGGCCGGCTGACTGATCAGCGTGCCGATCCTCTCACCTGCGGTGGCGCGGGCGATGTTGCCGTCGCGCAGCAGGTCGAACACGACGATCGGCATCTGGTTGTCCATGCAGAGGCTGATCGCCGTCGCGTCGGCCACCTTCAGCTGCTTGGACAGCACGGTGCCGTAGTCGAGGCCGTCGTACATGACGGCGTCGGGGTTGGTGCGCGGGTCGTCGTCGTAGACGCCGTCGACGCCGTTCTTGCCCATGAGGAGCACCTGGCACTCGATCTCCAGGGCACGCTGCGCGGCGACGGTGTCGGTGGAGAAGTAGGGCATCCCGGCGCCGGCGCCGAAGATGACCAGCCGCCCCTTCTCCAGGTGCCGGATGGCCTTGCGCGGGATGTAGGGCTCGGCGACCTGCCCCATGGTGATGGCCGACTGGACCCGGGTCTGCAGACCGGCCTTCTCGCAGAAGTCCTGCAGCGCCAGGCAGTTCATGACCGTGCCCAGCATGCCCATGTAGTCGGCCTTCGTGCGGTCCATGCCCGCCTGGGAGAGCTCCGCGCCGCGGAAGAAGTTGCCCCCGCCCATGACGACGGCGATCTGCGTGCCCCGCGACACGACCTCGGCGAGCTGCTCCGCGATGCCCTTGACGATGTCGGCGTCGACACCGACCTTGCCTCCGCCGAAGGACTCACCGGAGAGCTTGAGCAGCACGCGCTGGTACCCGCTCCCGTCGGCCGGCTGGAAGGCGGTGGGGGCGGACAGCGGCGTGGTGGTGTCGGTCAACGATTCATCCCTGGAGTGGTGTCGATGGGTGCTGTCGGTGGAGTGATCCTGCCGCATCCCGGTGCCCGGCTCCTGCCGAGCGCGGCCCGCGGACGGAGCCGGACAGACGACCGGCCCCGTCCCACGAGGGGAACGGGGCCGGTCATCGGTACCGGATGCGGCTCAGGCCTGGCCGACCTCGAAGCGCGCGAAGCGCTCGACGGTCATGCCCGCCTCGTCGACGATCTGCTTGACCGTGCGCTTGGGCTCGGTGATCGACGGCTGCTCGAGCAGGACGAAGTCCTTGTAGTAGGCGTTCACCCGGCCTTCGACGATCTTGGTGATCGCCTGCTCGGGCTTGCCCTCCTCCTTGGCGGTCTGCTCGGCCACGCGGCGCTCGGTCTCGACCGCCTCGGCCGGGACCTCGTCACGGGTGAGGTAGCGCGGCCGCGCGGCGGCGATGTGCATCGCCAGGCTGCGGGCGGCGTCCTCGCTGCCACCGGAGTACTGCACGGCGACGCCGATGGCCGGGGGCAGGTCGGTGGCCCGCTTGTGCAGGTAGGTGGCGGTGGTGCCCTCGAAGGCGGCGAAGCGGGACAGCACCAGCTTCTCGCCGATGCGGGCCGACTCCGCCTCGATCAGGGCGGCGACGGTCTGACCGTCGACCTCGGTGCCCAGCAGGCCCTCGGCGTCGGCCGGCTTGTTGTCCAGGCCGATCTCGAGCAGCCGCTCGGCGAGCTGCACGAAGTCGGCGTTCTTGGCGACGAAGTCGGTCTCGCAGTCCAGCTCGAGCAGCGCGCCGTCCTTGCTCACGACCACGCCGTTGGTCGTCGAGCGCTCCAGGCGCTTGCCGACGTCCTTCGCGCCCTTGACCCGCAGCAGCTCGACGGCCTTGTCGTAGTCGCCGTCGGCCTCGGTCAGGGCCTTCTTGCAGTCCATCATGCCGGCGCCGGTGGCGTCGCGGAGACGCTTGACGTCGGCTGCGGTGAAGGCAGGCATGTCTTTTCCTCTTGGTCTGTCGGTGGTGCGATCAGCGAAGGTCTGGCGGTGGCGCCGTCCCGCCCGCCACCGGGCGGGACGGCGCTCGACCGTCAGGACTCGAGGGTCTCCTTGCCACCAGTGGTGGCGGGCACGCCCTCGACCGGGGCGACCTCGTTCGCGGTGACCGCCGGCGGCTCGGCCGGGGTCTCGGGCAGCGGCGTGGCAGCGGCCTGCTCGTCGGCGGTGCCGCCGGTCAGCAGCTCGCGCTCCCAGTCGGCCAGGGGCTCGCCCGCGGCCACGGCCGGCTCGCCGCCGTCCTCCCGACCGGCGTTCGCCTGTGCGGCCGACCGGGCCATGAGCCCCTCGGCGACGGCGTCCGCGACGACCCGGGTCAGCACGGTGATGCTGCGGATCGCGTCGTCGTTGCCCGGGATCTTGTAGTCGACCTCGTCGGGGTCGCAGTTGGTGTCGAGGATCGCGACGACCGGGATGTTGAGCTTCCGGGCCTCACCGACGGCGATGTGCTCCTTCTTGGTGTCCACGATCCAGATGGCGCTGGGCACCTTCTGCATGTCGCGGATACCGCCGAGGCTGCGGTCGAGCTTGGCCTTCTCGCGGCTGAGGACCAGCTGCTCCTTCTTGGACAGGCTGACCAGCACGCCGGTCTGCTCCATGTCCTCGATCTCCTTGAGCCGCTGGAGACGCTTGTGCACGGTCTGGAAGTTGGTGAGCATGCCGCCGAGCCAGCGCTGGTTGACGTAGGGCATGCCCACGCGCTGCGCCTGCTCGGCGACGACCTCCTGCGCCTGGCGCTTGGTGCCGACGAACAGGATCGAACCGCCGTGCGCGACCGTCTGCTTGACGAACTCGTAGGCGTTGTCGATGTACCCGAGCGTCTGCTGCAGGTCGATGATGTAGATGCCGTTGCGCTCGGTGAAGATGAAGCGCTTCATCTTCGGGTTCCAGCGACGGGTCTGGTGCCCGAAGTGCACGCCGCTGTCGAGCAGCTGCTTCATGCTGACGACTGCCATATCGCAGCCTCTCTGCGTCTGCGCGCGGCCGCAGGGCCGCGCTGATTCCGGTTGTCGCGGGCTCCGGTTGGCGCCCGCCCTGGCGTCCAGCGGCACCACTCCCCCGGCTGGGCCGGGACCGAGGTGGCGACTGCCCCGCCGATCGGCGGGAAGAGGACGCGCGAAGTCGACCCGTCGGAACGGGCCGCACCGGACAGCATACGCGACGCCCGCCGGGGCTTTTCCCCAGTCACCGGGCCTGTCCACCGACCCGGTCCACCCCTCCCGTGACGGGTCCGGCCCCCGCAGGGTCGTCGCATGAGGTCCGGGGTCGCGGTCGTGCTCGCGCTGGTCGCCGTCACCGTGCTGGCCCCGGCCGGGGCGACGGCCGGACCGGCACCGCCGGCCGCCTCCGCGGGCGGCACCGCCGCCTGGGTCGCGCCGCTGCCCGGTGAGCCGGTGGTGGGCCGGCCGTTCGAGCAGCCACCGCGCCGCTACGGGCCCGGGCACCGGGGCGTCGACCTCGTCGGGGCACCCGGCTCCCCCGTCCTCGCGGCCGGCGACGGGGTCGTCGTCTTCGCCGGGATGGTGGCCGGCCGGCCGGTGGTGAGCGTCGGCCACGCGGGCGGCCTGCGGACGACGTACGAGCCGGTGGAGCGCACGGTCGGCGCGGGGGCGCGGGTGACCCGCGGCTCGGCGATCGGAACGCTGGCGCCCGGGCACGACCGGTGCCCGGCAGCCGCCTGCCTGCACTGGGGGCTGCGCCGGGGGGCGGACTACCTCGATCCGCTGGCGCTGCTGCGCCCGCCGCGGCTCCGCCTGCTGCCACTGGGCCGGATCAGGCCAGGTGCTCGATGAAGTGCACGTCGCCCGCAGTCATCACGCGATGTCGGCGAGCTTGGTGCGCAGGTGCAGGACGGCCTTGGTGTGCAGCTGGCAGATCCGGCTCTCCGTGACGCCGAGGACGCGGCCGATGTCGGCGAGCGTGAGCCCCTCGAAGTAGTAGAGGGAGACGACGACCTTCTCCCGCTCGGGCAGCTGTTCGACGGCGCGGGCCAGCAGCTGCCGGGCCTCGCCGTGCTCTGCCATCGCCTGCGGGTCCAGCGCGCTGGGGTCCCGCAGCGTGTCGCCCAGGCGGGGTGAGCCGCCGTCGTCGTCGGTGAGCAGCTCGTCGAGGGCGACGACGTTGACCAGGGAGAGCTGGCCGAGGAACTTCCGGATGTCCTCGACGTCCATGTCCATGGCGTCGGCGACCTCCTCGTCCGACGGCGTCCGGTGGAGCTTGCTCTCCAGCTCGGCGACGGTGCGCTCGAACTGGCGGGCCTTGACCCGCACCGACCGCGGGATCCAGTCGGTGTTGCGGAGCTCGTCGATGATGGCGCCGCGGATCCGCGACATCGCGTAGCTCTCGAACTTGACCTCGCGGGTCGGCTCGAAGCGCGTGATCGCGTCGATGAGCCCGAACGTGCCGTAGGAGATGAGGTCGGCCTGCTCGACGTGGGCGGGCAGACCGCTGCCGACCCGGCCGGCGACGTACTTGACCAGGGGCGCGTAGTGGAGGATCAGCCGGTCCCGCAGGGCGGGGTCCCGGTCCTCCGCGTAGCGCGCCCACAGGTCTGTCAGCAGGGCGTCGGCGTCCTCGCCGGGCTCGTCGATGCGGCGGATGGTTGCCTCAGACACGGTCGCGCTCCTCGGTCGTGCTGCGCGGGCACCGTCCGTGGTCCCGCGTGGTCATGACTGCCGCCGTCCGCTCCGCGATCCGGCCGCCGGCCTCAGGCACGGGGATGCGCCTGGGCATGGACAGCACGGAGCCGTTCGACCGTCACGTGCGTGTAGATCTGCGTCGTGGCGAGGCTAGCGTGGCCGAGCAGCTCCTGGACGGAACGCAGGTCCGCGCCGCCCTCGAGCACATGCGTGGCGGCGGAGTGCCGCAAGCCGTGCGGACCGATGTCCGGCGCCCCCGGGACGCCGGCGGTCGCGGCGTGCACGGTGCGGCGGGCCTCCCGGGCGTCCAGCCGGCGGCCGCGCAGCCCGAGCAGGAGCGCCGGCCCGGAGTCCGGCGTGGCCAGGGCAGGTCGGCCGCGGGTGAGCCAGGCGTCCAGCGCGCGCTCGGCCGGCAGGCCGTAGGGCACGCTGCGCTCCTTGCGCCCCTTGCCGAGCACCCGCAGCAGCCGGCGGCCGCGGTCGACGTCGTCGACGTCCAGCCCGACGAGCTCGCTCACCCGGATGCCGCTGGCGTAGAGCAGCTCCAGGACGACGGCGTCGCGCAGCCGGACCGGCGACTCCTCGCCGGCGGCGGTCTCGACCAGTGCGCGTGCCTGCTCGGGCGCCAGCACGTCGGGAAGGGTCCGGTGGGCCTTGGGGCTCACCAGTCGCTGTCCCACGTCCTCGGGGGTGAGTGCGGCGCGGCGCAGCCAGGCGGTGAACGACCGTGCCGCCGAGGCGTGCCGTGCGGTGGTCGAGCGGCCGTGCCCCCGGGTGCGGCCCTGCGCGAGCCAGCTCCGGAGAGTGGCGAGGTCGAGGTCGTGCGGCTGCGTCCCGCTGCGCCGGGCGAGGTGGTCCAGCAGCCGGGCGACGTCCCCGACGTAGCTGCGGACCGTGTTGGCCGACAGGTCGCGCTGCGCGCTGAGGTGCTCCTCGTAGCCGGCCAGCGCCTCGGCCAGCGCCGGTGGCAGCCCGGCGCGGATCTCTGCGGTGCTGGGCGTCGCCACGGGGGCACGGTCCGTCGGCGCCCCGCGCCGGTCAAGCCGCCGCGCCGGGGCGCTCCGGCGGTGGGGACAACCGCCAGCCGGTGCCCGTCCACTGGACCAGGTCGGCCAGTTCCAGCGACGGCAGCACCTTGAGCACCTCCAGGACGTCGCACCCGGCGACGCTCGCCAACCGCTCGGGGCTGGCCCCGATGCGCACCGGGCAGGCGTCCAGCACCCGGGCAGCGATGTCGGAGAGGCCGTCCCGCGGGGATGTCGGCCGTTCCACGGCCGGCGCCAGGTCGGTGCCGATGCCCCCGACCGCCTCGATGACCTGCGCCGCCGAGGTGACCAGGACCGCCCCCGCCTCCTGGTCGCGCAACAGCTCGTGGCAGCCCACCGAGAGGGCCGAGGTGACCGGACCCGGAACCACCATCAGGGGCCGGTCGAGCCGCCGCGCACGCTGGGCGGTCGCGTGCGCGCCGGATCGGGCCGCCGCCTCGACGACCACCGTGCCCCGGGTGAGCCCGGCGATCAGGCGGTTCCGCACGAGGAACCGGTGCCGCAGCGGCGCGCAGCCGGGCGGCCACTCGCTCACCAGCAGCCCGGACTCGGCGATCCTGGCGAAGAGCGCGCCGTGCGCGGCGGGGTAGACCCGGTCGACGCCACAGGCCAGCACCGCGATGGTCGGCGCCTCGGCGGCGAGGGCGCCGCGGTGGGCGGCGGCGTCGATGCCGTAGGCCCCGCCCGAGACCACCGTCCAGCCCCGTTCGCCCAGCTGGTGACCGAGCTCGGCGGCGACGTGCTCGCCGTAGGCCGAGGAGGCCCGGGAGCCGACGACCGCCACCGAGCGGTCGGTCACCGCGTCCAGCCGGGCCGGGCCGCGGACCCACAGCGCCAGCGGCGGAACCGGCGCCCGGGTGCGGTCGGACTGGTCCCGGTGGTGGAGCGGCTCCCCCGCCACCGCGACGGTCAGCGCGTGCAGCGGCCAGGCCGGCCACTCGTCGTCCTCGGGGACCACGAGCCGCGCCTGGCACCGTCCGGCGCGCCGCAGATCGGCCAGGGTGGCGTCCTCGTGCGCCCGTGCGCCGACCAGCGACCGGATCCGCTCCGGGGCGGCGCCGGCCCTCAGCCGCCGCACGGCGTCCACCGGACCCACGTCCTCGACGTAGCGCCAGAGGTCGATCGTGCCCGGCTCGACCGCCCGGCTCAGCCAGGCCCGCGCACGGCGCACGCCCGGGTGCACCTCCCCGGGCAGGGCTGCTGAGCCGGCCGCCTCCTCGAGGTCCTCGTCCAGGTTCACGCCGCGCTCCGCTGCAGCCGCATGCCCAGGGCCTCGGCCACCTCGTCGGGTCCCGGCACCGTCCGCCCGGCCAGGTCGGCCAGCGTCCAGGCGACACGGACGACCCGGTCGAACCCCCGGACCGACAGCGACCCGCGCTCCAGGGCCCGCTCGGCCAGCCGCAGCGACGCCCGCGGGACCGCGAACCGCTCGCGCAGCATCCGCCCGGGCACCTGGCTGTTCAGCCCGAGGCCCGTGCCGGCCAGCCGCTCCTCCGCCGCCAGCCGCGCCCGGCGGACCCGCTCGGCGACGACCGCCGTCGACTCCGGTGCACCCAGCCCGTCGAGCCAGGCGGCCCGGGTGACCGGCGGCAGCTCCACCCGCAGGTCGACGCGATCCAGCAGCGGACCGGACAGCCGCGACTGGTAGCGCCGCCGCTCCAGCGGGCTGCAGGTGCAGGCGGTGTCGCCGGCGGCGCTCGCACACGGGCACGGGTTGGCCGCCAGGACCAGTTGCGCCCGGCAGGGGAAGGTGGCCGAGCCGGCGGCCCGGTGGATGGTCACCTGCCCGCGCTCCAGCGGCTGGCGCAGCGTGTCGAGGACCGCCCGCGGGAACTCCGGCGCCTCGTCCACGAACAGCACGCCGCGGTGTGCCCGGCACAGGGCGCCCGGCCGGATCTGCCCCGAGCCGCCGCCGATCAGCGCGGCCATCGTCGCCGAGTGGTGCGGGGCCTCGAAGGTGGGCCGGGTGACCAGCGGGGCGTCCGGCGGGAGGGTGCCGGCGATCGAGTGGATGGCCGTCACCTCGAGCGCCGCCTGCTCGTCGAGCTCGGGCAGCAGGCCGGGCAGCCGTTCGGCGAGCATCGTCTTCCCGGCACCCGGCGGCCCGCCGAGGAAGAGGTGGTGTCCACCGGCGGCGGCGACCTCCACCGCGCGCCGGCCCGCGGCCTGGCCGACGACGTCGCCGAGGTCGGGCACGGGCGGCTGGACGGGCGACGGGCCGCGCTCGTGCGGCCGCAGGACCGTCTCCCCGCGCAGGTGCCCGACCAGCTGCGCGAGGCCCTCGACCGCCAGCACCTCGATCCGCTCGACCAGGGCCGCCTCGGCTGCGTTCGCGGCCGGTACGACCACCTGGCGGTGCCCAGCCTGCGCGGCGGCGAGCACGGCGGGCAGCACGCCGCGGATCGCCCGCACCGACCCGTCGAGCCCGAGCTCGCCCAGCAGCACCAGCCGGTCGACCGCGCGGCGGCGCACCGCGCCGGCGGCCGCGAGGACCGCCGCGGCCAGGGCCAGGTCGAAGCCGCTGCCCTGCTTCGGCATCGACGCCGGGGAGAGCCCGATGGTGATCCGCCGGGCCGGGAACTCCCCGCCGGCGTTGACCACCGCAGCCCGCACCCGGTCCACCGACTGCCGCACCACGGCGTCGGGCAGGCCGACCAGGACCACCCCGGGCAGCCCCGCCGCGATGTCGACCTCCACCTCGACCATCGCCCCCTGCACCCCGGCGAGGCCGACCGACCAGGTGCGCGCCAGCGTCACGGGAACGCCGCCCGCAGGTGCGTCACCAGGGCCGGACGCTGCGGGTGCACGAGGACGCCCACGACGTCGAACCGGATCTCGGGCGCGTGCTCGTCGTGCGCGGCAAGCCACCGCCGGGCCAGCACGCGCAGCCGCCGCTGCTTGGCCGGCGTCACCGCCTCGACGGGATGGCCGTAGCCGGTGCCTCTCCGGGTCTTCACCTCGCAGAAGACCAGGGCGTCCCGGTCACGGGCGACGACGTCGAGCTCGCCTTCCCGGCAGCGCCAGTTGCGGTCGAGGACGCACAGCCCGGCGTCGGTCAGGTAGGCGACGGCGATCTCCTCGCCGCGGGCACCGAGATCAAGAGGAGGCACTCCCCGACCGTGCCGCGCTGCCGCGACCGGGCCCAGCGCCGGCGCTCATCTGTGGACGGCGCCGGGGCCTGTGGACGAGCTACGGCAGGCGCGGGCCGTCCGGCAGCTCGAGGTCGGGCTTGTCGAGCTCCTCCACGTTGACGTCCTTGAACGTCAGCACCCGCACGTTCCGCACGAAGCGGGCGGGCCGGTACATGTCCCACACCCAGGCGTCGGAGAGCTTGAGCTCGAAGTAGATCTCCCCGCCGGCCTCCCGGACCTGCAGGTCGACGGAGTTGGCCAGGTAGAACCGGCGCTCGGTCTCCACCACGTAGGTGAACTGGCGGACGATGTCCCGGTACTCGCGATAGAGCTGAAGCTCCATCTCGGTCTCGTACTTCTCGAGATCTTCGGTGCTCATGGACGCTGCTCCGCAGAGGAACCGGACGCCTGTGGCGACCCTCGAAGGTCCTCGGTGCTCGGAAGGGCTCGGGACGCAGGACGCATGGCCCCATCATCGACCATGACCCCGGAACCGGTGCGGTGGGCCGTCCGGGCGGCGTGCGCGTCGCGCGCCCGGGCCACGTTCACGTACCGCATACGGTGCTCCGGGCAGGGGCCGTGCCGCTCCAGCGCCGCGGTGTGCACGTCGGTTATGTAGCCCTTGTGGCCGGCGAAGTCGTACTCCGGCCAGCGCGCGTGCAGGTCCAGCATGATCCGGTCCCGGGTCACCTTCGCCAGCACGGAGGCGGCGGCGACGCAGGCGGCCACCCGGTCGCCCTTCCAGACGGCCAGCCCGGGCCGGGCGAGCCCGGGGACCGGGAAGCCGTCGGTGAGCACGTAGTCGGGGCCGGGTTCGAGCATCGAGACGGCGCGGCGCAGCGCCTCGATGTTGGTGACGTGCATGCCCCGCTCGTCGAGGTCCTCGACCGGCAGGACGACGACCGACCACGCCACCGCGCGGTCGACGACCTCCTCGTAGACCCGCTCGCGGGTGGCGGAGCTGAGCAGCTTGGAGTCGGCCAGGCCGGGCACCCGCCCGCGTCGTCCGGACGGCAGGACGCACGCGGCGGCGACCAGCGGCCCCGCACAGGCGCCCCGGCCGGCCTCGTCGGCGCCGGCGATCGCCTCGAAGCCGCGTCGGCGCAGCACGCGCTCCATGTCCCAGAGCGCGTCGGGCCGGTCGTCGGCGACCGTGCGCCGGGCACGGACGGCCGGCGCCGAGCTGGAGTGGGTGGGACGAGCAGCCATCGCGGCACGACAGTACGACCACGCCGCGACACCGCGACCGACCCCCGGACACACCGCGGGCCGGCCCCCACGAGGGGCCGGCCCGCAGGCGCCGCGGAGCAGCGGTGGATCAGATGTCGGCGGTCACGTCCGGCCCGGTGGCCTGCAGCGCGTGCGCGCCGCAGGTGCAGCCCGGAGTGCGCGACGAGAGCACGAGGGAGACGGCGTGCGCCCGATCGCGGGCACCGAGCTTGCGCAGGATGGCCTTGATGTGCGACTTCACGGTGTCCTCGCTGATGAACAGGTTCCGACCGATCTGCCGGTTCGACTGCCCCTGCAGGAGCTCGTCGAGCACGTCCTGCTCGCGCCGGGTCAGCGGCACCTCGGGGGTGAACGGCTTGGCCGCGGGCACGGCCGACGGCTCGACGCGGCGGATCTGCGGGTCGACGACGACGCGGCCGGCGCGGGCGGCCAGGATCGCCCAACCGAGCAGCGTCGGCGACGTGTTGACCATCAGGTAGCCGCGGATGCCGGCGGCCAGGGCCTCGTTGACCACAGCGGGGTCCTCGGAGGTCGCCAGAGCGATGATCGCCACGCGGGGGAACCGCCGCCGCAGGTCGCGGCAGGCCGCCAGGGTCGCGGCGCGGCCGGGGCCGAGCTCCACCACGACGGCGTCGGGGCGGGCGGTCTCGGCCAGCGCGAGCGCGCGGCGCAGTTCGCCGGGGGTGCCCACCGACTGCATGCCGGCGGTCTCGTTGATCATGCTCACCAGCCCCCGGCGCAGGACGGGCGCGTCGGCGAGGAGGAGCACGCGGGTGACTCCGCGGGCCGTGCTCGCCAAGGGTGCAGACACAAGGAACTCCGTTTCACTTTCCGGGAACGTGCAATGTCCCCATCGGAAGGGTGAAACGGTTGCTTGAATGCTTCTCCGACATTTGCTGCGGCGATTACCCGCACTCATCGTCCGTTCCCGATGAGTCACACGGGTAACAGCACGACCATCACGGCTCGGCGCGCGCACCCCTGGTCCGGCGTCGCCGCCACGCCGTCACCGGCGCCGCTCCCGCCAGGCCGACCGCGTACGGCAGGACGGCGACGGCGCCCACCGGGCTCGCCCCGTCGCCGGCCGGCACCGCGGGAACCGCCGCGGCCGCCTCGGTGCCCTGGATGTCGGGTGAGTCCAGCAGGCCGAACCGGCTCAGCGGCCAGACGATGACCGCCGCCTTGCCGATGACGTCGTCGACGGCGATGGTGCCCGCGTACTTGTCCCCCACGTGCGACCGCGAGTCCGCCGACGCCGATCGGTGGTCGCCCATGACCCACAGCCGCCCGTCGGGCACGGTCACCGGGCCGAACACGCGGCTCTCGATCGGGCTGTCCTCGAAGATGTAGGGCTCCTCGAGCGGTTCGCCGTCCACGGTGACGCGACCCTCGGTATCGCAGCACTGCACCGTCTGGCCCCCGGTGGCGACCACTCGCTTGACGAAGTCGTCCTCGCTCGGCGGGGCGACCCCGATCGCGCGCCCCAGCCACAGCAGCGCCCCGGTGAACCAGTTGTCCGGCTCGTCGACCGAGATCTCCGGTGTCCAGGTGTCCGGCCCCCGGAAGACCACGATGTCGCCGGGCTCGGGCTCGCCGAACCAGTAGGGGATCTTGTTGACCAGCACCCGGTCACCGGTGCAGCCGGTACAGCCGTGCAGCGTCTGCTCCATCGACCCGGACGGGATGAAGAAGGCCTGCACGAAGAAGCTCTTGACGACCAGCGCCAGCACGAAGGCGATCAGCAGCAGGACGGGCAGCTCGCGCAGCAGGGAGCCCTTCTTCGCCTCCTCGTGGCGGCTGCGCCGGCTGTGGCGGGCGGCCGGCGGCCGGCCGGTTCCGCCGGCGGGCGTCTCGTCGGGGCCGTCCGGTTCCCACGGAACGACATCGGCGGGCCCCCCGGGCCGGTCGCTGCTCATCGGAGCCAGCGTACGGCGCGGGGGACCCGCCGAGATCCAGCCGGTCGGGCCGGCTGTCAGGCGTGTCCGCGTGGGGAGGTCAGCGCGAGACGGTTTCGCGCTTCTCCTTGATCTTGGCGGCCTTGCCGCGCAGCTCGCGGAGGTAGTACAGCTTGGCGCGGCGCACGTCACCGCGGGTGATGACCTCGATCTTCTCGACGACCGGGGTGTGCACCGGGAAGGTGCGCTCCACGCCGACGCCGAAGCTCACCTTGCGCACGGTGAAGGTCTCGCGGATGCCACCACCCTGACGGCGGATGACGACGCCCTGGAAGACCTGGATGCGGGAGCGGTTGCCCTCGATGACGCGGACGTGCACCTTGACGGTGTCACCCGGGCGGAACGAGGGGATGTCGTCGCGCAGCGAGTCGGCGTCGAGTGCGTCCAGGGTGTTCATCTCGGCAGTCCTCAGTCTCAGATGGCTCGTTCTCGGTTCGGACAGCGGAACGCCCCGGCTGTCCGTTCCGGGGTGCTGCGGCTCCGGTGCGGAGCTCCCGACAGCCCGGCCGTCGGTCAGCAGCGACTCTCTACTGTGCCACATCCTCAGACGACGACGCGCGGGGACCCCGTCCACGGGCCGCCGGACAGCTCGGCGAGCAGGGCCGGCAGGTCGGCCGGCACGAGGTCCACGGCGCCCGCGGCGAGCTCCTCCGGTGACCACCACCGGTGCGGCTCGTCGGCCAGCAGCTCCAGCTCGGTGAGCGCCCCGGGCACCACGTCGTGGACGACGTCCCGGAGCACGAAGTAGGTCTCGCGGGTGTCGTAGACCCGGCCACCGAACGGGCCGACGTGGCGGCGCAGCCAGACCGGCCCCTCCAGCGCGGCCGGGTCGACGTGCAACCCGATCTCCTCGGCGAGCTCCCGCACGGCGGCCTCGCGCAGCGTCTCGCCGGCCTCCACACCCCCGCCGGGCGTGTACCAGAACAGCACCTCGCCGGGCGGCATGGCGGGATCGGGGAGACGGGCGCCCATCAACAGCACCCGGCCGGCAGGCTGGAGGACGATGACGCGCGCCGTCGTCCGGACGATCGCTCGCCCACCCACCCGACGCTCACTCACCGGCCAGCGCCGCCCGTTCGGCGCCGGTGAGCGCGTCGTCCGGCAGCGCGGCCAGCAGGTCGGGACGGCGGTCCGCGGTGCGGCGCAGCGACTCCGCCCGCCGCCAGCGGGCGATGCCCGCGTGGTCGCCGGACAGCAGGACGTCGGGCACCTCGTGCCCCCGCCAGCTCGCCGGCCGGGTGTAGGACGGGCCCTCCAGCAGGCCGTCGGCGTGCGAGTCGAACTCGGCGGACTCCCGGTTGCCCAGCACGCCGGGGATGAGCCGGGTGACCGCCTCGGTCATCACCAGCACCGCGGACTCCCCGCCGGCGAGCACGTAGTCACCGATCGACACCTCGGAGACCGGGCCGGCGTCGGCCGCCCAGTCGGCGACCCGCTGGTCGATGCCCTCGTAGCGTCCGCAGGCGAAGACCAGCCCGGGTTCGGTGGCCCACTCCGCGGCCGTGGCGTGGGTGAAGGGCCGGCCGGCGGGGGTCGGCACGACGAGCCGGGTGCCGGGCGGGCGGACGGCGTCCAGCGCCCTCCCCCACGGCTCGGGCTTCATGACCATGCCGGGGCCGCCCCCGTAGGGCGCGTCGTCCACGGTGCGGTGCACGTCGTCGGTCCACTGCCGCAGGTCGTGCACGCCGACGCTCACCAGGCCGCGCTCGATGGCCTTGCCGAGCAGCGACTGGCGCAGCGGCGCGAGGTACTCGGGGAAGATCGTGACCACGTCGATGCGGAACGCCGGACTCACAGGTCGAGCAGCCCCTCGGGCGGGTCCACCACCAGGAAGCCGCCGGCGACGTCCACGGTGGGCACGATCGCCGAGACGAAGGGGATCAGCGCCTCCCCGCCCTCGGCGCGCCGCAGGACGAGCAGGTCCTGCGCCTCGTGCCGGACCGCCGCGACCTCGCCGAGGACCGACTCGTCGGGCAGCCGGGCGGTCAGTCCGACCAGCTGGTGGTCGTAGTACGAGTCGGGCTCCTCGATCTCCGGCAGGTCCGCGATCGGGACGAGCAGGAGCGTGTTGCGCAGCTCGTCCACGGCTTCGCGGACGTCGTAGACCGCGCCCGCGGCGTCGGCGAGCTGCAGCAGCAGGGTGCCGCTGTGCCACCGCTTGTCGACGACGGTCAGCGGCCCGCGCTCCGGCGGGTCGGTGGCGAGCACCGCGCCGGGGGCGAAGCGGAGGTCGGGGTCGTCGGTGCGGACCTCGACGGTGACCAGACCACGGACACCGTGGGGCCGGCCGATGCGGCCGACCACCACGGTGTCGGTGGGTTCGTTCGGTGTGCTCAAAGAGCTCGTGCTCAGCGCCCGTCGGTGTCGACGACGTCGACCCGCAGGCCCCGTCCGCCGACCCCGGTCATGACCTGGCGCAGCGCCTTGGCCGTGCGCCCGCCCCGGCCGATGACCTTGCCGAGGTCGTCGGGGTGGACCCGGATCTCGAGGGTCTTGCCGCGACGGTTGGTGAGCAGGTCGACGGTGACGTCGTCGGGGTTGTCGACGATGCCCTTGACCAGGTGCTCGAGCGCTTCTTCGAGCACGACTTACTCGGCCGGCGTCTCGGCCGGAGCAGCGTCGGCCGCGGGGGCCTCGGCGGCGTCGGCCTTGGGAGCGGCCTTCTTCTTCGGGGTGGTGGCGCCGGCGGCCGGCTCGTCCATGCCCGAGCGGACAGCGGCCTCGTAGAGAGCCTTCTTGTCCGGCTTGGGCTCGGCGACCTTCATGGGGGCCGGGGCCGGCTCGCCCTTGAACTTCTGCCAGTCGCCGGTGACCCGGAAGATGGCGGCGACGGCCTCGGTCGGCTGCGCGCCGACGCCCAGCCAGTACTGCGCGCGCTCGCTGTCGACCTCGATGAAGGAGGGGTCCTCCTTCGGGTGGTACTTGCCGATCGTCTCGATCGAGCGCCCGTCGCGCTTCGTGCGGGCGTCGGCGACGACGATGCGGTAGTACGGCGCGCGCATCTTGCCCAGGCGCATGAGCTTGATCTTGGTGGCCACGGTGGGTGGTGTTCTCCTCGAACGCGTTTCGGTGCTCGCCGGAACGACGTGTGGGGTTACGCCGGGGCGGAGCCAGGGACACGGGCGGGAACGGTGAGAGGGCCGCTACCGCCGTGTTCGACCGTTCATTGTGCCAGAAGGTGCGCCGGCGCCGCCCAGCCCCGTCCGGAGGCTCGCGCCGAGCGTGCGAGGCGGCAGGAGGACGGGTCCCCCTGCTACTTCCCGACGGCCGCGAGGATGCAGGCTGCAGCCCCGTCGACCGGGATCTCCTCGCGCTCACCGGTCCTGCGGTCGCGCAGCTCCAGGACGCCCTCGGCCAGGCCGCGGCCGACGGTGACGATCGTCGGCATGCCGAGCAGCTCCGCGTCCTTGAACTTCACGCCCGGGGAGACCTTCGGGCGGTCGTCGTAGAGCACGGTGAGCCCGGCGGCTACCAGCTCCTGCGCCAGCGTCCCGGCGGCCTCGAAGATCCCGGGGTCCTTGCCGGTGGCGACGACGTGCACGTCGGCCGGGGCGACCTCGCGGGGCCAGACCAGGCCCAGCTCGTCGTGGGTGGACTCGGCGATCGCGGCGACCGCGCGGGAGACGCCGATCCCGTAGGAGCCCATCGTGACGGTGACCAGCTTGCCGTTCTCGTCGAGCACCTGGAGGCCGAGGGCGGCGGCGTACTTGCGGCCCAGCTGGAAGATGTGACCCATCTCCACGCCGCGGGCGAGCTCCAGCGGCCCGGAGCCGTCGGGCGCCGGGTCGCCGGCAAGCACCTCGGCGGCCTCGATGACGCCGTCCCAGGTGAAGTCCCGGCCGGCGACGAGGTCGAACACGTGCTTGCCCGGCTGGTTGGCGCCGGTGATCCAGCGGGTTCCGGACACCACGCGCGGGTCGACCAGGTACCGGATCCCCGACTCGCTGTCCGCGCCGAGCACCTGCGGGCCGATGTAGCCCTTGACCAGTGCGGGGTGCTCGTCGAACTCGGCGAACGGCTCGACCTCGGCGGGGGCGACCTGCGCCTCCAGGCGCTTGGCGTCGACCTCGCGGTTGCCGGGGAGGCCGACGGCCAGCGGCTCGCGGGTGCCGTCGGGGTGGACCAGCGTGACGACGACGTTCTTCAGCGTCGACGCGGCGGTGTAGCCGGCGTCGGGGAACATCTGCTGCGCGACGGCGACGAGCGTCTCGATGGTCGGCGTGTCGGGGGTGTCCTCGACGTGCGCCTCGGGCAGACCGTCGAGCGGAACCTCGTCGGGAACGACGGTGGTGACCGCCTCGACGTTGGCCGCGTAGCCGCCGGGTGAGCGGACGAAGGTGTCCTCGCCGATCGCCGTGGGGTGCAGGAACTCCTCGCTCTTCGAGCCGCCCATGGCCCCCGACATCGCCGAGACGATGGCGTACTCGAGGCCCAGCCGGTCGAAGATGCGGATGTAGGCATCGCGGTGCGCGGCGTAGCTCTTGTCCAGCCCGGCGTCGTCGACGTCGAAGGAGTAGCTGTCCTTCATCGTGAACTCGCGGCCGCGCAGCAGACCGGCGCGGGGGCGTGCCTCGTCCCGGAACTTGGTCTGGATCTGGTACAGCGACAGCGGCAGGTCCTTGTACGACGAGTACAGGTCCTTCACCAGGAGCGTGAACATCTCCTCGTGCGTGGGGCCGAGCAGGTGGTCGATGCCGCGGCGGTCCTTGAGCCGGAACAGGTTGTCGCCGTACTCGGTCCAGCGGCCGGTGGCCTCGTAGGGCTCCTTGGGCAGCAGCGAGGGGAAGTGCACCTCCTGCGCGCCCATCGCGTCCATCTCCTCGCGGACGATGCACTCGACGTTGCGGAACACGCGGAAGCCCAGCGGCAGCCAGCTGAACCCACCGGGTGCGGCCCGCCGGATGTAGCCGGCACGCACGAGCAGGCGGTGGCTCGGTACCTCGGCGTCGGCCGGGTCGTCCCGAAGGGTCCGCAGGAACAGGGAGGACATCCGCAACAGCACAGGAGAAGTCTCCCAGGCCCGGCGAGGTGATCTCACCGCCGGGCCCGAGAGCCGTGCCGCGGGACGGCGGCGGTGCACTGGTCACGGTCGCCGACGAGGGGCCGGGCCTGGACGCGACGGCGCTCGAGCCGGGGCGTCGGGCATGAGCTCGCCCGGATCGATCACCCGCAGCGGCCGCGCCGTGGCTACGATCGGCCAGGTCAGAGGCGCGTCCACGACCCCGTCGCGGGGCCGACCCCGGAAGCGAGGCATCCGTGGGCCGAGACGGCAGCCGGCAGGGCGGCGCCGACCGACCGCTGCCCGCACGCCTCGACCCGCGCGCCGGC
Organism: Blastococcus sp. HT6-30; assembly: GCF_039729015.1. Lineage (NCBI taxonomy): Bacteria > Bacillati > Actinomycetota > Actinomycetes > Geodermatophilales > Geodermatophilaceae > Blastococcus > Blastococcus sp. HT6-30. The sequence continues at coordinate 2,669,893 of NZ_CP155792.1, forward strand.
GGGCGGCCGCCTTCCCGTGCGCGTGCGGACTCCGCCGGGCCGCCACCGCTGGGCCGCCGCCGTCGCCTCGTGGTCGCGAGCCGAATCGTCGCCGGGCTCCTCTCGGTGCTGCTGCTCGCCGGCTCGGGCTGGGGCTGGTACCTCGGCCAGGTCGCCGACGCGACGGTGAACCGGACCGACGCCATCCCCGCCGACGGCAACGAGGACAGCGGGGACGTCGGCGAGGCGATGAACCTGCTGCTGGTCGGCAACGACAGCCGCAGCAACCTGACCGACGAGCAGCTGGCGGAGTTCAACGCCGGCACCGACTCCGGGGTCAACACCGACACGATGATCCTGGCGCACGTGCCCGCCGACGGGTCCCGGGCATCGTTCGTCTCCTTCCCGCGCGACTCGTGGGTCGAGATCCCCGGCTACGGCTGGGACAAGCTCAACGCCGCGTACGCCTACGGCTACGCCGATGCCGGGAGCGCCGACCAGAGCGGGCGCCAGGCCGCCGGGGCCCGGCTGCTGGTCCGGACCATCAACCGGCTCACCGGGCTGCAGATCGACCACTACGCCGAGGTGGATCTGCTCGGCTTCTTCGAGCTCAGCTCGGTCGTGGGCGGCGTCGAGGTGAACCTGTGCACCGCGGTGGACGACCGCGAGTGGTCCGGGGCCTTCTTCCCGGCCGGACCGCAGACCATCAGCGGCGCGGACGCGCTGAGGTTCGTCCGCCAGCGGCACGGGCTGCCCGGGGGCGACTTCGACCGCATCGTCCGCCAGCAGGTCTTCATCGCCGGCGTCCTGCGCAAGATGCTCTCCGAGGACGTGCTGCTCGATCTCGGCAAGCAGCGGGAGCTGGTCCAGGCCGCCGCGGAGTCGCTCACCGTGGACGAGGACCTGGACCTGCTCCAGCTCGCCGAGCAGATGCAGTCGGTGACCACGGGCAGCATCGAGTTCCAGACCGTGCCGAACCTCGGGGTCGATCGGGAAGGTGACAAGTCGATCGTCCGGCTCGAGGAGGAGGAGACGCTGCGCCGGTTCTTCGCGGAGCTGTCGGCCGAACCCGAGGAGCCCGCATCCGAGGACGCCGCCCCGCCGGAGACCGTCGACCCCTCGGAGGTCTCCGTGGCCGTCTTCAACGGCTCCGGGGCCAGTGGGCTGGCCGCCCAGGCGGAGACCGAGCTCGACGCCGAGGGGTTCACCGTGGTCTCCACCGGCAACGCGGACTCCTCCGACTACCTGCAGACGGTGGTCCGGCACGCCGCGGGCGACGAGACCCTCGCCGCCACGGTCGCCGCCGCCGTCCCCGGCGCCGTCACCGAGGTCGTCGACGGCGCCACGCCGGGCACCGTGCAGCTCGTCCTGGGCACGGACTTCAACGGCGTCGGGGAGGCCACCGACGTCCAGCCGCCGGCGGAAGCTGGTGCGGGCGAGGACGCCCGCACCGCCGCCGACACCGGCTGCATCAACTGACGCCTGCCGCTCTCGGCCGGCGGACGATCAGCTGACGAGGCGGCCGCCGAGGATCGTTCGCTGCGGTCGCTGCAACGAGTCGAGGTCGGCGCGCGGGTCGGTCTCGTAGACCACGACGTCGGCCCTCGCCCCCTCCTCGATGCCGCGCAGCCCGAGCCACTCGCGCGCCTGCCACGAGCCCGCCGCCAGCGCCGCCTCGGCCGGGATGCCGGCGCCGCGCAGTGCGCGGATCTCGTCGGCGATGACCCCGTGGTCGATGCCGCCGCCCGCGTCGGTGCCGGCGAACACCGGAACGCCCGCCTCGTAGGCGGCCCGCACCACCGCACCGGAGTTCGCGTACAGCCGCCGCATCGTGCTGGCGTAGCTGGGGAACTTCTTCTCCCCCGCCGCCGCGAACCCGGGGAAGTTCTCCACGTTCACCAGCGTCGGGACGACGGCGGTGCCGCGCCGGGCCATCTCGCCGATGAGCTCCTCGGTCAGCCCGGTGCCGTGCTCGATGCAGTCGATCCCGGCCTCGATCAGCGCCGGCAGCGCATCGGTGCCGAAGGTGTGCGCGGTGACCCGGGCGCCCTCCTCGTGCGCGGCCATGATCGCCGCGGCGAGGACGTCGGCCGGCCACTCCGGCGCCAGGTCGCCGACGGACCGGTCGATCCAGTCGCCGACCAGCTTCACCCAGCCGTCGCCACGGCGGGCCTGGATACGCGTCTGCGCCACCAGGTCGTCGGGCTCGATCTCGATGCCGAGCCCGGGGATGTACCGGCGGGTCCGGGCGATGTGCCGCCCGGCCCGGATGATCGTCGGCAGCTCCGGGTCCCCGTCCAGCTCCCGGGTGTCCACCGGTGAGCCGCAGTCGCGCAGCGCCAGCACCCCGGCGTCCCGCTCCACGAGCGCCTGGGTGCGCGCGGCGGCGAGGTCCTCGACGTGGCCGCCGCCGCGGGCGATGCCGACGTGGCAGTGCGCGTCGACCAGGCCGGGCAGCAGCCAGCCACCCCGGCTGACCGTCTCCGCGCCCGGGACCGGCTCGAAGGTGAACCGCCCGTCGCGCACCCAGACGTCGCGGTGCTCCCCCTCGGGCAGCACCACACCGGACAGGTGCAGCGCTGCCCCCACCGATGCGGGGGCGGTCACCGGCCCGGCCGCTCGTCCTTGAACTGGTCGAAGTTGAGCTTGGTGAGGTCGGGCATGCCCTGGCCGGGGGGCAGCCCCGGCATCCCGCCCCCACCGAAGGGGTTCGCCCCGCCGGGGAAGCCCGCACCGGGCGGCAGCCCGGGGGCGCCCACGGGACGGCGGGCCGGGCCACCCTTCCCCTTGCCCTTCTTCCCCTTGCCCTTCTTCGACTGCGCCTGCATCTGCCGGCCGCGCGCCTTCTTCGACATCGGGCCCATGCCGGGCAGCCCCATGCTGCCGGCCATCTGGCCCATCATCTTCTGGGCCTGGGCGAACCGCTCCAGCAGGCCGTTGACCTCGGTGACCGTCACGCCCGAGCCGTTGGCGATGCGCACCCGGCGGGACGAGTTGATGATCTTCGAGTTGACCCGCTCCTCGGGCGTCATCGACTGGATGATCGCCGCCGTGCGGTCGAGGTCCCGGTCGTCGACCTGCTTGAGCTGTTCCTTCATCTGGCCCGCGCCCGGGAGCATGCCGAGCAGGTTGGCGATCGGCCCCATCTTGCGGATCGCCATCATCTGCTCGAGGAAGTCCTCGAGGGTGAAGCCCTCGCGGGAGGCGAGCTTGCCCGCCATCCGCTCGGCCTGCTCGGCGTCGAACGTCCGCTCGGCCTGCTCGATCAGCGTCAGCATGTCGCCCATGCCGAGGATGCGCGAGGCCATCCGCTCGGGGTGGAAGACGTCGAAGTCGCTGAGCTTCTCGCCGGTGGAGGCGAACATGATCGGCTGGCCGGTCACGTACCGCACCGACAGCGCGGCACCACCGCGGGCGTCACCGTCGAGCTTGGTCAGGACGACCCCGCTGAACCCGACGCCCTCCTGGAAGGCCTGCGCGGTGGTGACGGCGTCCTGGCCGATCATCGCGTCGACGACGAAGAGGGTCTCGTCGGGCGTGACGGCGTCGCGGATGTCGGCGGCCTGCTGCATCAGCTCGGCATCGATGCCCAGCCGGCCGGCGGTGTCGACGACGACGACGTCGTGCATGGTGCGGCGGGCGTGCTCGATCGAGTCGCGGGCCACCTGCACCGGGTCGCCGACGCCGTTGCCCGGCTCCGGCGCGAAGACGTCGACCCCGGCCTGACCGGCCACGATCGACAGCTGGTTCACCGCGTTCGGGCGCTGCAGGTCGGCGGCCACCAGCAGCGGCGTGTGCCCCTGCGACTTCAGCCAGCGCCCCAGCTTGCCGGCGAGGGTGGTCTTACCGGCACCCTGCAGACCGGCCAGCATGATCACCGTCGGCGACTGCTTGGCCAGCCGGATGCGGCGGGTCTCGCCGCCGAGGATCTGGATGAGCTCCTCGTTGACGATCTTGACGACCTGCTGCGCCGGGTTCAGCGCCTGCGAGACCTCCGCGCCCCGGGCGCGCTCCTTGACGGCGGCGATGAAGGCTCGCACCGCCGGCAGCGCGACGTCGGCCTCCAGCAGCGCGATGCGGATCTCGCGCGCGGTCGCGTCGATGTCGGCGTCGGAGAGCCGACCCTTGCCCCGGAGGCCGGTGAAGACCTTGTCGAGGCGGTCGGAAAGGGTCTCGAACACAGCACGTCCTCAGGAGTCACGGGCGCGGGCTCGCCGCACCACCTGATCCCCAGCGTATCGAGTGGCGAGGAAGGGGCGGTTCTCCCGGAGGGTCCCGCCGCGAGCCTGCGAGCGATGCAGGGTGGGAGTGCCCTTCCTCAGGCTGCGCGGCCGAGCCGGGCAGCCGCGGGCACCACGGCGGCGTCCCCGGCGACCAGCGCGGCGCCGCAGTCGGCACAGGCCCACTCGGGGCACTCGCCGCCGTCCTCGGTGTGCCCGTCGACGCAGGGCGGCTGCACGAAGTCCCGGTCCTCCCCGCAGGCGGGGCAGGGCCACTGGCGGCTGTCCACGACGAACTCCTCTCGGTAGGTGGGACCGGTCCGTCCCGGTCCGCCTCGCGACGGTCGCACGCACCACTGACAGGACCGAGGACCTCAGGACGGCGTGTCGGGGCCCACCGCCACCGCGGGCCCGCGCGTCGCCGCCACCAGCGCCGCATCCACCCGCTCCCGCTGTTGCGGGTCGACCGGCAAGCCGGACGGGTTGCACACGTAGAAGCAGTCGACCGCGTCACCGCCGAGCGTCTCGATGCGGGCGGAGGTCACGTCCAGCCCCTCGCTCGCGATCGCCGCCGTGAGCCGGTAGAGCAGCCCGGCCCGGTCCCCGGCCCGCACCTCGACGATCCCGGTCGCTCGGCCGCTGACCTCGTGGTTGTGCCAGGAGATGCGCGGTGGCGCGGACCGCGCCTCCTCGCGGTAGTCGACCTCCCGCTGCCGCAGCCGCTCGGGGAGCGACAGCGTCCCCTCCAGCGCCGCCCGCACCCCGTCGGCGAGGATCTCCGGCACCGGCGCGCGGCCGAACCGCGGCCGCACCGCGAACACCCCGGTGCCGTAGCCGTCGGCCACCGTCATCTTCGCCGCTCGCACGTCGAGCTGGTTGAGCGCCAGCACGCCGGCGCAGGTGCTGAGCAACCCCGGCTGGTCGGGGGCGCCGATGGTCACCTGCTGGCCGTCGGCCACCTCCTCGATCCCGACGGTCACCGACCGGGTGACACCGGTGATGTCGGGGGCGGACGTGGTCACCTGTGCCGAGGTGGGGTGGAGCACGGGGTCGGGTTCGGCCAGCTGCGGGCCGCCCAGGGCGGCCTGCACCCGGGCGACCAGCGCCGCGACCAGGTGCGCCTTCCACGGCGACCACGCCGAGGCGCTGGTGGCGGCGCCGTCGGCCTGCGCCAGGGCGTGCAGCAGCTGCAGCACCGTGGCGTCGTGCCCGATGGTGGCCGCGACCCGCTCGATGGTCGCGGGATCGTCGATGTCGCGCCGGGTCGCCGTCGCGGGCAGCAGCAGGTGGTGGCGCACCAGCGTGCCGAGCACGGCGACGTCGGGCTCGGAGAAGCCCATGCGGGCGCCGATCTCCGCGGCGATCGGTTCCCCGACCACGCTGTGGTCCCCCTGCCACCCCTTCCCGATGTCGTGCAGCAGGGCCGCGACCAGCAGGAGGTCGGGCCGGTCGACGTCACGGGTCAGCTCGCTGGCCGCGGCCGCGGCCTCGATCAGGTGGCGGTCGACCGTGTAACGGTGCCACGGGTGGCGCTGCGGCAGCGACCGGATCCGGTCCCACTCGGGCAGCAGCCGGGAGAGCAGGCCCTCCTGGTCCAGCTGCTCCAGCACCGGGACCGCCGACCGTCCGCTGGCCAGGATCCGCAGGAACGACCAGCGCGCCTCCGGCGGCCACGGCTCGGGCAACGACGGGCTGTGCACCGCGAGCACCTTGAGGGTGTACGGGGAGAGCAGCAGGTCCGCGCGGGCCGCCGCGGCGGCGGCCCGCAGCACCAGCCCGGGGTCGGTGGCGGGGTGGGCGTCGCGGGCGAGCACCACCTCGTCGCCCTGCCGGACGACGCCCTCGGCCAGCGGCTCGCGGCGCACCCGGCGGTACCGCCCGCGCGGTCGGCGGACCAGCGCGGCCTCCACCCGGCGCCAGGTCTCGTCGGCGACGAAGCTCAGCCGCCGTCCGGCCAGGCTCACCTCACGCAGCAGGACGTCCTCGTCGGCCAGCCCCAGGGTCGCGGCGATCGCGCGCTGCTCCTGGCGCACGAGGACGTCCGACGCCCGCCCGGACCGGCGGCGCAGCTCGTCGCGCACGTCGAGCAGGAAGGCGTAGGCCTGCTCGACCTCGGCGGTGGGTTCGTCGGCGAGCTGCGCCGCGGCCGCTGCCCGGAGCACCTGGCCCTCGCGCAGCCCGCCGTATGCCTCCTTGAGGTCGGGCTCGAGCAGGAACGCCAGCTCCCCCAGCCGGCGGGCCCGCTCCCGGCGCAGGTCGCGCAGCTGCGGCATCAGCCGCGAGGCGTGCTGCCGCCAGCTGGCGAGCGCCGCCGTCCGCAGCCGGGCGGCCAGCTCCGCGTCCCCGGCCACCAGCCGGGCGTCGAGCAGACCGAGCCCGGCCTTGACGTCGGTGGAGGAGACGGTGACCGCCTCGGCCACCGACCGGACCGAGTGGTCCAGGCGCAGGCCGGCGTCCCAGACCGGGTACCAGAGGGCATCGGCGACGGCGGCGATCTCCGGCCGGTCCTCGTGCACCAGGACCAGGTCCAGGTCACCGTGCGGCGGGAGCTCCCGGCGGCCGAGGCTGCCGACGGCGACCAGCGCGAGGCCGTCGGTGCCCGTCCGGGGCGGCGGCCCACCACGCCGGGACCGGGGCGGCGGCGTTCCGGCGACGGCGTCGCCGAGCAGCCCGGTGAGCCACCCGTCCAGGGCCTCGACCCGCTCCGCGCGGCCGAGCCCCGGCAACGCCTCGGTGTCCAGCACGACTCCCCCTCGGTACGGCCCGGATGAAAGGCGTCGGCCGGGGTGGCGGGCGATCCCACCACCCCGGCCGACGGGTGCGCTACGCGCGAGTTGCCACATCGCTCCGGTCAGAGCGCGTCGTCGCCGCGCTCGCCGGTGCGGACCCGGACGATCTCGTCGACCGAGGTCACCCAGACCTTGCCGTCGCCGATCTGGCCGGTGGAGGCGGACTCCACGACGGCGTCCACGACCCGGGCGGCGTCGAGCTCGCTGACGACCACCTCGATGCGGACCTTCGGCACGAAGTCCACCTGGTACTCCGCCCCGCGGTAGACCTCGGTGTGACCCCGCTGACGGCCGAAGCCCTGGACCTCGCTGACGGTGAGCCCGGCGATGCCGATCAGCTCGAGCGCGTTCTTGACGTCGTCGAGCTTGAACGGCTTGACGATCGCGGTGACCAGCTTCATGCCAGCGTCCTCTCGGTGTTGCGGGCCTCGGCACGCGCCTGGCCGGCCAGTGGGGCGGTGGAACCGCTGCCGCCGAGGGAAGCGAAGTCGTAGCCCGACTCGGCGTGCACGACGTTGTCGATGCCGGTGACCTCGTCGTCCTCGGTGAGGCGGAAGCCCATCGTCTTCTGGATGACGAGCCCGATGACCAGCGTAAGGACGAAGGAGAAGGCGAGGACGGCCACCGCCCCCACGACCTGGCGCCAGAGCTGGTCGACGCTGCCGCCGTAGAAGAGGCTCTCGACACCAGCGGGGGCGTCGGGGTCGGCGAAGAAGCCGATGGCGATGGTGCCCCACAGGCCGCCGACCAGGTGGACGCCGACGACGTCGAGCGAGTCGTCGTAGCCCAGCTTGTACTTCAGGCCCACGGCCAGGGCGCAGAGCGCACCGGCGATCGCGCCGATGATGATGGCGCCGATCGGGGAGACCGCGGAGCAGGCCGGCGTGATCGCGACCAGGCCGGCGACGACACCGGAGGCGGCGCCCAGCGAGGTCGAGTGACCGTCGCGGATCTTCTCCACCACGAGCCAGCCGAGCGTCGCCGCGCCGGTGGCCACCAGCGTGTTCACCCACACCACCGAGGCGGTGTTGTCGGCGGCCAGCGCGGAGCCGGCGTTGAAGCCGAACCAGCCGAACCACAGCAGCCCGGCGCCGATCATGACCAGCGGCAGGTTGTGCGGGCGCATCGCCTCACGGCCGAAGCCGCGCCGCTTGCCCAGCACCAGGGCGAGCGCCAGGCCCGCCGCACCGGCGTTGATGTGCACGGCGGTGCCGCCGGCGAAGTCGATCGCGGCCAGGTCGTTGGCGATCCAGCCGCCGACCACGTCGTCGCCGTCGAAGGCGAAGACCCAGTGCGCCACCGGGAAGTAGACGACGGTCGCCCAGATGCCGGCGAAGACCATCCAGGCACCGAACTTCGCGCGATCGGCGATGGCACCGGAGATCAGCGCCACGGTGAGGATGGCGAAGGCGGACTGGAAGCCGACGAAGGCCATGGTCGGGAGCGCCGCGTCGGTGTCCTCCATGAGGCCGTTCAGCCCGAAGAACTCGAAGGGGCTGCCCAGGAGGCCGCCGCCGATGTCGTCCCCGAAGGCGATCGAGTAGCCCCAGAGCACCCACAGCACGCTGATCAGCGCCAGCGCCCCGAAGCTCATCATCATCATGTTCAGGACGCTCTTGGCGCGGACCATGCCGCCGTAGAACAGCGCGAGGCCTGGGGTCATCAGCAGCACGAGCGACGCACTGGTGAGGATCCAGGCGGTATTGCCGGTGTCGAGCACGGCAACCTCCTGTGTCGGGTCGTCGGCCGGGCGGCCGTATCGGTGGGGCCCCGCCCTGGGTGCGGGAGGGGCGATGCGGCGTTCACCGTGCCCGGCCGTTGTTTCCGGCGACGTCGGCATCGCGTTTCCGGGTCGTGAACTCCGCACCGCGTGTCCGACCTTTTCGTTGCAGGCGTGTTGCGGCGGCTCGGGACGGGGCGCCGATGACTCCGTCCGGACGTCGGCGGGTCGCTAATTGCAAACTCTGTGCAATAAGGTCGACCCCGTGCACGTCCCCGATGGCTTCCTCGACGTCCCCACCTCCGTGGCCACCGGCGCGCTCGCCGCCGGGACGGTCGCGCTGGCCCTCCGCAGGACCCGCGCCGAGCTCGACGACCGCACCGCCCCGCTCGCCGGGCTCACCGCGGCTTTCGTCTTCGCGGGCCAGATGATCAACTTCCCCGTCGCCGCCGGCACCAGCGGCCACCTCATCGGCGCCGTGCTCACCGCTGTCCTGGTCGGCCCGTGGACGGCCGTGCTCTGCATGACGGCGGTGCTGCTCGTGCAGGCCGTGTTGTTCGCCGACGGCGGGCTGACCGCCCTGGGCACCAACGTCACGCTGATGGGCCTGCTCGCCGTGGTGGTCGGCTACGGGGTGTTCCGGGGGCTGGCGGCGGTGCTCCCCCGCACCCGCACCGGCGTGCTGGCCGCGTCCGGCGCGGCCGCCTTCCTCTCGGTGCCCGCAGCCGCCCTGACGTTCGTCGGGCTGTTCGCCCTGGGCGGCACGGTCGACCTGCCGCTCGGCACCGTCGCATCGGCGATGACCGGCGTGCACCTGCTCATCGGCATCGGCGAGGCCGCCATCACGGTGGCGGTGGTCGGTGCGGTGCTCGCCGTCCGGCCCGACCTGGTGCACGGGGCGCGCGGCCTGCGCACCGCCACCGTGCTCGAGGATCGCCGTCCGGCGGGCGCGGAGGTGGCCCGGTGAACCGCCGGGGTCGCAGCCTCTGGATCGCCGGGCTGGTCGCCGCCCTGGTCGTCGCGGGGATCGGAAGCTGGTACGCCAGCGCCTCCCCCGACGGCCTCGAGTGGGCCGCCGAGCAGTCCGGCTTCGCGCACACCGCCGAGGAGAGCGCCACGGCGGGCTCCCCGTTCGCCGACTACCTGGTCGACGGCGAGGAGAACCGGCTCTCGGCCGGCACCGCCGGGGTCGTGGGTGTCCTGCTCACCCTTGGCCTCGCCGGCGGCGTGACCTGGCTGCTCCGCCGCCGTGGCGCCGCCTCCGGCCGGAACTGACGTGGGAGCGGGCCACGGCGGCACCCTGACCGCCCGCTACCTGCCGGGCAGCACCGTCGTCCACCGCCTCCAGCCGCACGTCAAGCTCGTCGCGGTGCTGGCGTTCGCCGTCGTCGTCGTCGCCACCCCGGTCCACGCCCCGTGGGCCCCGGCCGCCTACGCCGGGTACCTGCTCGCCGTCCTGGGCACCGCCGCGCTGGCGGGGGTGGGTCCCGGCCGGCTGCTGCGGGGGCTGGTCGTCGAGGTGCCGTTCGTGGCGTTCGCCCTCCTGATGCCGTTCGTCGCCCGCGGGCCCCGCGTCGAGGTGCTCGGGCTCTCCCTCTCCGGGACCGGCCTGGCGGCCGGTGGCGGGCTGCTGGCCAAGGCGACGCTGTCGGTCCTGGCCGCCACCGTCCTCGCCGCGACGACGGAACCCCGGGCGCTGCTCCGCGGGCTGGAGCGGCTGCGGCTGCCGCAGGTGCTCGTGCAGATCCTGATGTTCATGATCCGCTACGCCGACGTCGTGGGCGGCGAACTGCACCGCATGCGGGTGGCCCGGGAGTCCCGTGGCTTCACCGGCGGCGGGCTCCGCGGGCTGCGGGTGCTCGGCGCCACCGCCGGCGCCCTGTTCGTCCGGTCCTACGAGCGGGGCGAGCGGGTGCACCTGGCGATGCTCAGCCGCGGCTACCGCGGCACCGTGCCGGCCGGACCGTCGGCCGCGGTCGCGCCGCGGGAGTGGGCGCTCGGGCTCGGCCTGCCCCTGGTGGCGGCCGCGGTGCTGCTCGCGGGGATGCTGCTGGGGTGAGCGCACCTCCGCCGTCCCTGCTGGTCGAGGACCTCGCCTTCGCCTACCCCGACGGGCACCAGGCGTTGTTCGGCGTGGACCTGCGGGTGGAGCGCGGCGAGCGGGTCGCTCTGCTGGGCCCCAACGGTGCGGGCAAGACGACGCTGGTGCAGCACCTCAACGGCATCCTGCGGGCCGGCCGCGGGCAGGTGACCGTCGCCGGCCTGCCCGTGCAGAAGAAGACCCTCCAGGAGATCCGCCGCCGGGTCGGCGTGGTGTTCCAGGACCCCGACGACCAGCTCTTCATGCCGACCGTCGGCGAGGACGTGGCGTTCGGCCCGCGCAACCTCGGCCTGCCCGAGGAGGAGGTGGCCGCCCGCGTGGCCGCCGCGCTGGAGACGGTGCGCATGGGCGACACCACCGACCGCCCCCCGCACCACCTGTCCTTCGGGCAGCGCCGCCGGGTCGCCGTCGCCACGGTGCTGGCGATGCAGCCGGAGATCGTCGTCCTCGACGAGCCGTCCTCGAACCTGGACCCGGCCGGCCGCCGCGAGCTGGCCGAGGTGCTCGCCGACCTCCCGGTCACCCTGCTGATGGTCACCCACGACCTGCCCTACGCCGCCCAGCTGTGCGCCCGGTCGGTGATCCTCGACGGCGGCACCGTGGTGGCCGACGGCCCGACGGGCGAGCTGCTCACCGACGCCCCGCTCCTGGCCGCGCACCGGCTCGAGCTCCCGTACGGCTTCACGCCGGCCGGCTGAGCCGGCGGACGCGCCGCCTGCTCAGACCTCGCCGACGAGCCCCTCGGCGAACGCCCGCGGCTCGAAGGGCGCGAGGTCGTCGGGGCCCTCGCCGAGACCGATGAGCTTGACCGGGATCCCGAGCTCCTGCTGCACGCGGACGACGATGCCGCCCTTCGCGGTGCCGTCCAGCTTGGTCAGCACCACGCCGGTGACGGTCACGGCCTCGGTGAACACCCGCGCCTGGACGACGCCGTTCTGCCCGGTGGTGGCGTCGAGGACCAGCAGCACCTCGGTGACCGGCGCCTGCTTCTCCACGACCCGCTTGACCTTGCCCAGCTCGTCCATCAGCCCCGACTTGGTGTGCAGCCGCCCCGCGGTGTCCACCACGACGGTGTCCACCTCCGCTTCGACGCCGGTACGGACCGCCTCGAAGGCGACGGCTGCGGGGTCGCCGCCCTCCCGGCCGCGGACGGTGAGCACGCCCACGCGCTCGCCCCAGGTCTCCAGCTGGTCGGCGGCCGCGGCGCGGAAGGTGTCCGCGGCGCCGAGGAGGACGCTCCTGCCGTCACCGACGAGCACGCGGGCGAGCTTGCCGACGGTGGTGGTCTTGCCGGCGCCGTTCACCCCGACGACCAGCACCACACCCGGCCGCCCCTCGTGGCGGGCGGTGCCGAGGGATCGGTCGAGGTCGGGACCCAGCACGGCCGTCAGCTCGCGCACCAGCAGCTCGCGCAGGTCCGCCCCCGAGGCGGTCGCCAGCACCATCGACTGGGTGCGCAGCCGTTCCACGATCTGGGTGGTGGCCGCCACGCCGACGTCGGCGGCGAGCAGGGTCTCCTCGATCTCCTCCCAGTCGTCCTCGGTCAGCTTCTCCCGGGCCAGGACGGTGAGCAGGCCGCGGCCCAGCGAGGACTGCGAGCGGGCGAGCCGGGAGCGCAGCCGCACCAGCCGGCCGGCCGAGGGCAGCGGTGTGTCGAAGACCAGGCCCGGCTCGGGCTCGGCCGGGGGCAGCTCGACGGCCGGCGGCGCATCCGGGGAGACCGCGTCGGGCTGTGCGACGTCGGGCAGGCCGAGGCCGGAGGCGGTGGCACCGGTCGGCCGCCGCTCGTCGGCCGGCGGCGCGGGCGGCCGTGGCCGGGTCAGCGTCGTGCCGCTGACGGCGTCGTCGTCGAGGCGCGTGGTCCGCCGGCCACGGCCGACGAGGAGGCTGACCCCGGTGATCAGGGCGACCAGCAGGATCGCGATGGCGATCAGCACGAATTCCATGCCCGCGAGTCTTCCAGCCGCGTCCCGGTCGTGGCGGCGGGGACACCGGCTGACGAGCGCGGCGGCCGTGGGCCAGGCTGTGCCCATGCCACCCGCTGCCGACAGCGCTCCTACCCTCGTGCTGGGGCCGCTCCTGCGGCACGTCGACCCCGTGTCGGCCACCGTCTGGGTCGAGACCGACCGCCCCTGCGAGGTCGCCGTCCTCGGCCGGAGCGCGCGCACCTTCTGCGTCGGCGTCCACCACTACGCGCTGGTCGTCGTGGAGGACCTCGAGCCCGGAAGCACCACGCCGTACGAGGTCCGCCTGGACGACGTCCGGGTGTGGCCGCCCGAGGACTCGGCGTTCCCGGCCAGCCGGATCCGGACGCCGGGCGGTCCGGGTGCGTTCCGGCTGGCCTTCGGCTCCTGCCGCTACGCCAGCCCCGGCACCGTCGCGGCCTCGGAGGGCATCCCGCCGGACGCCCTGGACCTCTACGCCGACCAGGTGGCGGCCCTGCCGGAGGACCGCTGGCCCGACGCGCTGGTCCTGCTGGGCGACCAGGTGTACGCCGACGAGCTGAGCGAGCACACCAGGTCGCTGCTGCACCGCCGGCATGACGGGCGCACCGGGCACCGGTCCCCGGACGACGAGATCGTGGACTTCGAGGAGTACACCCGGCTGTACTACGAGTCCTGGCAGGACCCCCGGGTGCGGTGGCTGCTGTCGACCATCCCGTCGTCCATGATCTTCGACGACCACGAGATGATCGACGACTGGAACACCTCGGCGGCCTGGCGGGCCACGGCCTCCCAGCAGCCCTGGTGGCACGGGCGGATCACCGGCGGCCTGGTCAGCTACTGGGTGTACCAGCACCTGGGCAACCTCAGCCCGCGGGAGCTGGCCGAGAGCAAGGCCTGGCAGGCGATCCAGGGGCTGGGCGCGGACGACCCCGCGCGGGACGCCGAGCCGGTGCTGCGCGAGATGGCCGAGCTGGCCGACGCCGAACCGGCGACGATCCGGTGGAGCTTCGTGCGGCACTGGGGCGACGTGCGGCTGATCATGGTCGACAGCCGGGCGGGCCGGGTCCTGGAGGAGCAGCACCGCCGGATGCTCGACGAGGACGAGTTCGCCTGGGTCGAGGCCGCGATGCGCCGCGCCGTGGACGAGGGCGTGGAGCACCTCATCGTCGGCACCTCGCTGCCCTGGCTGCTGCCGCACGCGATCCACAACCTGGAGCGGTGGAACGAGACGCTCAACGTGCGGCACCACGGCCGCTGGCGTGGCCGGATCGCCGAGGCGATCCGGCAGGCGGCCGACCTGGAGCACTGGTCGGCCTTCAGCCACTCCTTCGAGCGGCTGGGCGCGGCGCTGACCGCCGTCGCCCGCGGGGACCACGGCCGGGCTCCCGCCACGGCGCTGGTCCTCTCCGGCGACGTCCACCACGCCTACGCCGCCGAGCTGGTGCGTCCCGGCGGGCTCCGGGCCCGGGTGCACCAGCTGACCGTCTCCCCGCTGCACAACCAGGCGCCGCACCCGATCCGCGTCGGCTTCCGGGTCGGCTGGAGCCGGGCGGCGCGCCGGTGGACCGAGCGCCTGGCGCGGCTGGTCCGGGCCGAGCCCACCAGCCTGGACTGGGACAAGAACGCCGGACCCTTCTTCGGCAACCAGATCGGCGAGCTCGTGCTGGACGGCCGGGAGGCCCGGTTCCTGCTGTCGGTGTCGGAGCGGGGCGACGAGCACCTGCGGCAGGTGCTCGACGAGCCGCTGTCCGGCGGGTGACAGGCTGGACGCATGACTGGTGTGCACGGGGTGCGGCCCGCCCCGGGTCCCGACCAGCCCCCGATCCCGGTACGGCTGGCCACCTTCAACACCCACCACGGCGTGGGCGACGACGCGCGGCACGACCTGCCGCGGCTGGCCAAGCTGCTGGCCTCGGTGGACGCCGACGTCATCTGCCTGCAGGAGGTGGACCGCCACTTCGGCGAGCGCAGCGAGGACGTCGACCAGGCGTTGCTGCTCTCCCGGGCGCTGGACATGCAACTGGCCTGGGGTCCGGCGATCGACGAGGGCCGCCCCGGCGACCGGCCGCCCCGCCAGTACGGCAACGCGCTCCTCTCGCGGTTGCCCATCCTGATCAGCGACGTCCACCGGCTGCCCGGTTCCGGTGAGCCGCGCAGCGCGCTGCGGACGATGGTCGAGCTCGACGGCGGCGCGCTGTGGATCACCGCCACGCACCTGACCACCCGGTCGGCCGGGGAACGGGCCACGCAGGTCGCCTCTCTGGCCGGCCTGCACACCGAGTCGATGGAGACCGGCGTCCTGGTCGGTGACTTCAACGCCGAGCCCGACGCTCCGGAGCTCGACGTGCTACGGCAGCGCTTCACCGACGCCTGGCGGCTGGCCCGGGCCCGCGACGACCAGGCGGGCTGGAGGATCTGGCAGAAGGACGCCGGCAGGACCCACCCGGCCCGGTCGCCGCACCGGCGCATCGACCAGGTGTGGGTGTCCTCCGGGGTGGCCGTGGCCGGGGCCTACGTGCTCGACGCCGAGGGCGCCTCGGACCACCTCCCGGTCGTCGTCGACCTGGAGATCCGCAGCGGGGTCTAGGCGGACTCGGCCTCGCGGAGCCGCTGGCTGATGACGCCGGTGATGCCGTCGCCGCGCATGCTGACGCCGTAGAGGGCGTCGGCGATCTCCATCGTCCGCTTCTGGTGGGTGATGATGATCAGCTGCGAGGTGGCGCGGAGCTGCTCCACGAGCACCAGCAGCCGGCCGAGGTTGACGTCGTCCAGCGCCGCCTCCACCTCGTCGAGCACGTAGAACGGCGAGGGGCGGGCGCGGAAGATCGCCACCAGCAGCGCGACCGCCGTCAGCGACCGCTCCCCGCCGGAGAGCAGCGACAGCCGTTTCACCTTCTTGCCGGGCGGGCGCGCCTCCACCTCCACGCCGGTGGTCAGCATGTTCTCCGGGTCGGTGAGCACCAGGCGGCCCGAGCCCCCGGGGAAGAGGGTGGCGAAGACCTGCTCGAACTCGCGGGCGACGTCGGCGAAGGCCGCGGCGAAGACGTCGTGGATGCGCCCGTCGACCTCCCGGACGACGGTCAGCAAGTCCTTGCGGGTGTTCTTGAGGTCCTCCAGCTGGGTGGCGAGGAAGGTGTGCCGCTCCTCCAGGGCGGCGAACTCCTCCAGGGCCAGCGGGTTGACCTTGCCGAGGGTGGTGAGGTCCCGCTCGGCGCGGGCGACCCGCCGCTCCTGCACCGCCCGGTCGTAGGGCTGCGGCTCGGGCACCGGCTGCCCGGCGGCCTCCGCCTCGGCGACCAGCTGGGGCGCCGGGGGCACCGGCGTCGCGGGGCCGTACTCCCCCACCAGCGTCGGCAGGTCGACGCCGAACTCCTCGGCGGCACGGCTCTCCAGCGACTCGATGCGGTACCGCTGCTCGGTGCGGGCCACCTCGTCGCGGTGCACCTCTTCGGTGAGCCGGTCGAGCTCCGCGGTGGCCGCACGCACCCGGCCGCGCACCTCCAGCAGCTCCGCCTCCGCCGAGCTCCGGGCCGCGGCGAGGGCGTCCCGCTCGGCCGCGGCGCGGGACAGCGATGCCCCGAGGGCGGCCAGCGCGGCCTCGGCGTCCCGTCGCACGCGGGCGGCCACGGCCGCGCCGCGCTCCCGCGCGATCCGCGCCGCGGCGGCCCGCTCCCGGGCCGCCCGCTCCTGCCGGGCCTGGCGGCGCAGCGACTCCGCACGCCCCTGCAGCGCCCGCGCCCGCTCCTCGGCGGTGCGCACGGCCAGCCGGGCCTCGGTCTCGGCCTGCCGGGCGGCGGCCACCTCGGCTCGCAGCCGGTCGCGGTCCTCGGTGGGCGGCTCGTCCTCGACCGGAGCGGCCTGGGCTTCGGCGAGCCGGCCCTCCAGCGTCGACAGCGCGGTCGCGGCCCGCTCCAGCGACTCCTCGGCCCGCACCCGGGCGGCCGCGTGCCGCTCGGCCTCGGCGGCGGCCGAGCGCGCCGCGGCGCCCAGCTCGGCCAGGGCGGCGGCCTCGGCGGAGCGGCTGCGGTCGGCGGCCTGCCGGGCGGCCAGGGCGGTGTCGACGTCGGCGGAGCGCTCCTGCGCCGTGCGCCGGGCCTCGGCCAGCTCGTCGGCGAGCTGCGCGGCGTGCGCGGTGGCGGCGGCCAGCTCGGCGGCGGCCTCGTCGACCCGCGCGCGCAGCTCCAGGTTCGAGGGCGCGTCGGCCTGCCCACCGAGCGCCCAGTCGGCGCCGAGGAGGTCGCCGATCGCGGTGACGGCGCGCACCCGGGGGTGCGTGCGGACCAGCCGGACGGCGGCGTCCAGGTCGGCGACGAGGGCGACCCGCTCCAGAGCCCGCGCGAGGGCCGGCCGCAGCGGCCCGGGTGCCCGCACCACGTCCAGGGCCCAGCGGGCGCCGTCGGGGAGCTCGGGCCAGCCGTCCCGCGGGACCGGCGGCAGCCCACCGGTGACCAGCAGGCCGGCGCGGCCCCCGCCGCTGCCGCTCAGGTGCGCCAGCGCCGCGGCGGCCTCGGCCACGCCCGACACGACGACGGCGTCGGCCATGCCCCCGAGCGCGGCGGCCAGGGCGACCTCGTCGCCGGGCGTGACGGTCAGCTGTTCGGGCAGCGGGCCGACCACGCCGGCCAGCCCGGCGCCGAGCACCGCGGCCGCACCGTCGGCCGGGGTCAGCCCGAGAGCGAGGGCGTCCCGGCGGGCCTGCCACGAGGCGCGGTCGCGCTCCGCGGCCCGCTCGGCCTCGGCCAGCTCGGTCACCCGGCGGGCGGCCGCGGCGTGGGCGGCCACGGCGTCCTCGTGCGCCGCGACGAGCGCGACGTCGGTGTCCTCCTGCTCGGCGACCTGACCCCGGCGGTCGGCCAGCCGCTCGGCGGCGACCTCCGCACGGCCGGCGGCCTCGGCCGCGGCGGAGGCGAGCCGGTCGATCTCGGCCTGCCCGGCGCCCACCCGCGAGCGCGCCGCGGCGACCTCACCGGACAGGCGGGCCAGGCTCTCCCGGCGGTCGGCCAGCGCGCGGGCCGCCGCGACCCAGGCCTTCTCCGCCTCGGCCAGCGATCGCTCGAGGTCGGTGCGGCCGGCCACCACCCGGGCCAGCCGTTCGCGTTCCGCAGCCAACCCGGCGGCGAGCTCGGCCTCGGTCGTCGCGACGCGCTCGGCCTCGGCGTCGAGCTGCTCGGGATCGCGGCCGCTCGCCGCCGCCGGCGCGGCCGCGGAGAGGTGGCGGTGCCGCTCGGCGGCCAGCTGGGAGGCGCTGCGGAAGCGCTCCCCGAGGGCGGAGAGCCGGTACCAGGTGTCCGACGCCGCCTGGAGCCGCGGGGCGCCGGCGGCGAGCCCGCTCTCCAGCTCGGACTCCCGGCGGGAGACGACGGCGAGGTCGCGCTCCACCACGGCGCGGCGCTCGCGGGCCGCCGTCTCGTCGGCGACGTCCCGGTCCAGCGCGTCGCGGAGCTGCACGAGGTCGTCGGCGAGCAGCCGGAGGCGGGCGTCGCGGAGGTCGGCCTGGACCCCGGCCGCGCGGCGGGCCACCTCGGCCTGCCGGCCCAGTGGCTTGAGCTGACGGCGGAGCTCCGCGGTGAGGTCGGCCAGCCGGTCGAGGTTGGCCTGCATCCCGTCGAGCTTGCGGAGCGCCTTCTCCTTGCGCTTGCGGTGCTTGAGGACGCCGGCGGCCTCCTCGACGAAGGCGCGCCGGTCCTCCGGGCGGCCGGAGAGGACGGCGTCGAGCTGGCCCTGGCCGACGATGACGTGCATCTCCCGGCCGATGCCGGAGTCGCTCAGCAGCTCCTGGACGTCGAGCAGGCGCACCTTGTCGCCGTTGATCTCGTACTCGCTCTCCCCGGAGCGGTACATGCGGCGGGTGATCGACACCTCGGTGTACTCGATCGGCAGCGCGCCGTCGGAGTTGTCGATGGTCAGGGTGACCTCGGCCCGGCCGAGGGCGGGGCGGCCGGCGGTGCCGGCGAAGATGACGTCCTCCATCTTGCCGCCGCGCAGGCTCTTCGCCCCCTGCTCGCCGAGGACCCAGGAGATGGCGTCGACGACGTTGGACTTGCCCGACCCGTTGGGGCCGACGACGGCGGTGATCCCGGGCTCGAGCCGTAGCGTGGTGGCGGACGCGAAGGACTTGAAGCCCTTCAGCGTGAGGCTCGACAGGTGCACGGGAAGAGGACTCTAGCGCCGGAACGGCGCGGTCAGGTGTCCCGCGGGGCGGCTGGTACGCGAGTGACGGTCAGCAGGACACCACCGCCGGCCCGTCCAGGGCGCCGCCGCCCCGAGCGTGCGGGGAGCGAAGGATGCGGTCCGTTCTCAGGCGAGCGCGGGCTCGGCGTTGTCGCCGGCCATGGAGAGCAGCTCGTGGGCGATGGCGGCGTCCCGCTGGGCGCGCAGCTCGGCCAGCTCGAGCTCCAGCCGGCGGACCTTGGCGCGGAGGACCGCGTTCTCCTCGACTACCCGGAGCTCCGCGGGGGTGACGATCGAACCGAACAGGGCCTTGGCCATGGCTGTGACGGCCTTTCGAAGCGAGAGGGGTGACCGGCGCCCCGGAGACCGGTCGGCGCGGGTCGGGTCATCCCAGGGTGACACCCGCCGATCCCCAGGTCAACGGCGGCCACGCGGGGCTCAGGTGTCCGGGTGGTGTCGTCTTCGTCACGTCCGGGTGACGGCTCAGGCCTTCCGTCGCGCCCGGGGGCGGGGCTGGCAGACCGGGCAGCTGTAGCTGGAGCGGTTCATGAACTGCTCCCGGACGACGGCCGTGCCGCACCGCGGGCAGGGCCGGTCCTCCTGCCCGTAGACGGCCAGGTGACGCGAGAAATAGCCGCTCTGCCCGTTCACGTCGACGTAGAGGGAGTCGAACGACGTCCCGCCCTGCGCCAGCGACTCCCCGAGGACGTCCCGGACACCCTCCAGCAGCGCGGCGACCTGCGGGCGGGTGAGCCTGTCGGTGGGCCGGGCGCCGTGCAGCCGGGCGCGCCAGAGCGCCTCGTCGGCGTAGATGTTGCCGACCCCGCCGATGAGGGTCTGGTCCAGCAGCGCGCGCTTGACCTCCGTGCGGCGCCGGCGGAGCGCCGCGGTGAAGCCGTCGACGTCGAACGCCGGGTCCAGGGGGTCGATGGCGATGTGGGCGAGCCGGCCCGGCAGGTCGTCCCCTGCCGGCCCACCCGCCCCACCGCCCCGCGCGCACTCCTCCACCGCGAGTCCGCCGAAGGTCCGCTGGTCCACGAAGCGCAGCTCGCGGCCGCCGTCGGTGAAGGTGAACCGGGCCCGCAGGTGCGGCTCGTCGGGGGCGGAGCGCTTCTCGACCAGGAGCTGCCCGCTCATGCCCAGGTGCCCGACCATGGCACGGCCCGACGGCGTGCCGTCGGGCTCGGCGAGCGGCAGCCAGAGGTACTTCCCCCGCCGGTGCGCAGCGGTGAAGGTGCGCCCGGTGACCGCCTGCACGAAGTGGTCGGCGCCCTCGAGGTGCCGCCGCACCGCTCGGGGGTGGTGCACCTCGACGGTCTCCACCGTCCGGCCGGCGGCCCACTGCTCCAGGCCCCGGCGCACCACCTCGACCTCGGGCAGCTCCGGCACGGGACTACTCCTCCGACAGGGCGCGCCAGGCGACCTCGGCGGCCTCCTGCTCGGCGGCCTTCTTGGTGCGGCCGGTCCCGGTGCCCCGGACGATGCCGGCGAGCAGCACGGCCGCGCTGAAGGTCTTGGCGTGGTCGGGGCCCTCGTCGTCGACCCGGTAGAGCGGCGCACCGAGCCCCCGGGCGGCGCCGAGCTCCTGCAGGCTGGTCTTCCAGTCCAGGCCGGCGCCGCGGGTGGCCGACTCGACCAGCAGCGGGTCGAACAGCCGGTGCACGACCGCAGAGGCGGTGTCCAGGCCACAGCCCAGGTGGATCGCGCCGATGAGCGCCTCCAGGGCGTCGGCGAGGATCGAGTCCTTCTCCCGGCCGCCGGTGGTCTCCTCACCGCGGCCCAGCAACAGGTGCGGGCCGAGCCCGCCGTCGCCCAGCCGCCGGGCGACCTGGGCCAGCGACGTCATGTTGACCACCGAGGCACGCAGCTTGGCCAGCTGACCCTCGGGCAGGTCGGGCTGGCTGCGGTAGAGCTCGTCGGTGACGACCAGGCCGAGCACCGAGTCGCCCAGGAACTCCAGGCGCTCGTTGGTCGGCAGGCCGCCGTTCTCGTACGCGAAGGATCGGTGGGTGAGCACCAGGGGCAGCAGCCCGTCGGGCAGTTCGACGCCCAGGGCGTCTTTCAGCCAGGCGGCGGCCCGCTCGGCATGCTCCTCTCCACCGGGAGAGGCCGGGGGACGGCCGTCGGCGGCACCCTCGGGAGGGTGCTCGGCGGCCGTCGTCCCCACGGCGGTCACGTCCGGTCGGTCAGACCGAGAGGACCTGGCGACCGTCGTACTGGCCGCAGGTCGGGCAGGCCTGGTGCGGGGGCTTGAGCTCGCCGCAGGCACGGTTCGGGCACGGCGACAGGGTCGGCGCGGTGGCCTTCCACTGCGACCGGCGCATGCGGGTGTTGGCGCGCGACATCTTCCGCTTCGGAACGGCCACGATCAGTTCTCCTCTGGGGTGGTGGATTCGCCGGGGGTGCCCGGCGAGGAAGCGAAACGCTCCGCGAGGGCGGCCCACCGGGGGTCGGTCACCTCGTGGGTGTGGTCCTCCGGCAGGTCGTCGATGCGCCGGCCGCAGTCGACGCACAGGCCGCCGCAGTCCGGCGAGCAGACCGGCGACAACGGGAGGCTCAGCACGATGGTGTCCCGTGCCAGGGGCTCGAGGTCGAGGAAGTCGCCCTCGACCCGGCGCACCTCGTCCTCCTCGCTGGTGGCCTCGGTGGTGCTGCCCGCGTAGGCGTAGAGCTCCTGGACGTCGAGGGTCAGGGTGTCCTCGATCGGCTCGAGGCAGCGGGCGCAGGAACCGACGACGGGGACCTCGAGGTCCCCGCTGACCAGCACGCCCTCCATGACCGACTCCAGCCGCAGCCGCAGGTGGACGTCGGCGTTCCCGGGGACGCGGATCAGCTCCAGGCCCCAGCCCTCGGGAGCGGGCGCGGTGCGGTCCAGTTCGTGCATGGAGCCCGCGCGACGACCCAGTTCCCGGAGGTCGAACTTCCAGGGGTTGGCCGAGGGACGCCGGTCCTCGGGGGACGCGGCGCCGGAGCTGTTCGGGGAAGCGGCAGGCATGTCAGTACTCGCGGTCGGGAGCGGGAGGGGTGGCCGGCCGGGGCGGGAAGCCACCGGCGGTCGGACCAGGGGCCGAGACTACCCGATCCTCCGCCGGCACCCACCGTGCGGAAGGTCTCAGGGCTCCCGCAGGGTGCTGCGGGCCTTGCCCACCGAGCGCAGCATGCGCTCCAGCGTCGCGCCGAACTCGGCCAGCCGGGTGTCGACGTACTCGTCGACCTCCGCCCGCATCCGGGCGACCTCGGCGTGGGACTGCTCACCGAGCTCGTCGGCACGGGCGACGGCGGTGCGGTAGACCTCGGTCTCGGTGATCAGCCGCTCGTGCTCGGCCTGCGCCTCGTCGATCAGCGCGGCCCGGTGCTGCCGGCCTTCGTCGATCAGCGCCTCCGCCTCGGCCTCGGCCTCGAGCAGGATCTGCTCGGCGTCCGCCTGCGCGGCGGCGAGCAGCTCGTCGCGCTGCCGCCGGGCGGTGCCGATGATCTCGTCGCGCTGGCGGCGGGCCTGGCCGAGCAGCTGCTCGCTGTCCGCCCGGGTGCGGCCGGTGAGGCGCTCGGCCTCGGCCTGCGCCTGCTGCAGGATCTCGGTGCGCTGCTCGACGATCGCGCCGGCGGCCTGCACGTCCTCGGGCAGGGACTCCCGCAGGTCGTCGAGCAGGTCGAGCACGTGGTCGCGCGGCACCATGCAGGAGTTCGACATCGGCACGCTGCGAGCGTTCTCGATGACCGTCGTCAGCTCGTCGACGGTCTCGTACAGGCGGTAGACGACCTCGGTCGTGGCCCCGCGGGGCGGCCCGCCGCGGGGCGGCCGGGTCACGCCTCCCCCCGCCGGGCGTGCCCGGCCAGCCGGTCGTGGACCGCCTTGGGCACCAGCCGGGAGACGTCCCCGCCGAAGGTGGCGATCTGCTTGACCAGGCTGGAGGACAGGTGGCCGACCTGCGGGGCCGTGGGCACGAACAGGGTCTCGATGGCGGCCAGCTCGCGGTTCATCTGCGCCATCTGCAGCTCGTACTCGAAGTCGCTGACCGCGCGGAGCCCCTTGACGATCACCGGGATCCCGTGGGTGCGGCAGTAGTCGACCAGCAGTCCCTGGAAGCTGTCGACGGTGACGTTGGGGAGATCGGCCACGGCCTCCCGGAGGAGCTCCATGCGCTCCTCGACGGGAAACAGCCCCGCCTTCCCCGGGTTGACGAGCACGGCCACGACCAGCTCGTCGTAGAGCCCGGCGGCCCGGGTGATGACGTCGACGTGCCCGTTGGTGACCGGGTCGAAGGAACCAGGACAGACGGCACGCCTCACGGACGCCGACCGTACCGGAGCACGGCCTCGCCGTAGCGCCGCTCGCGCAGACCTTCCAGGGGTGTCGGCCACTCCCACCCCTGCTCGCGGCTCGACCGCTCCACCACGACGACACCTCCAGGGGCCAGCCAGTCCCGCGCCACCAGCGCCCGCAGCACGTCGCGCACCTCGTCGGTGGGGACGGCGTAGGGCGGGTCGGCGAGCACGACGTCGAAGGCCTGCGGTGCCGGACCGGCCACGACGGCGGGCACCGAACCGGCGACGACGCGCCCCCCGGGCAGGCCGACGGTGGCGAGGTTGGCCCGCAGGACGGGCAGCACCGCCCGGCCGGACTCCACGAAGACCACGGTGCCCGCCCCCCGGGACAGGGCCTCCAGGCCGAGCGCCCCGGACCCGGCGTACAGGTCGAGCACCGCCGCGCCGTCGAGGTCGACCAGTGGACCGAGGGAGTTGAACAGCGCGCCGCGGGCCTTGTCCCCGGTCGGGCGGACACCGGCCGGGGGCACCGTGAGCCGCCGCCCCTTGGCCACGCCGGCGATCACCCTGGTCACGTCAGCGGCTCCGTCCCGAGGCTCGCCCCGAGCGCGCGAGGGGTGCGGAGGACGGGGTCCTTCCTCACGCCTTCTCGAGCCACTCGGCGCGCTCGTCGCTGGCGAGCGCGGCCACCTCCGCCGCGAGCCCCGGGTGGTCGGCGAGCCCGCGCTCGGTGGCCAGCAGTGCGGTGGCCTCGCCGCGGGCCTCGGCGATGAGCTCCTCGTCCTCCAGGAGGGACAGCAGCTTGATGCCCGAGCGCCGACCGGACTGCGCCGCGCCCAGGACGTCGCCCTCGCGCCGGGTCTCGAGGTCGAGCCGGGCGAGCTCGAAGCCGTCGGACGTGGCGGCGACGGCGGCCAGCCGCTGACCCGTCGGGGACGACGACGGAGCGTCGGTGACCAGCAGGCAGAGACCCGGGTGCTTGCCGCGGGCCACCCGGCCGCGCAGCTGGTGCAGCTGGCTGACGCCGAACCGGTCGGCGTCCATGACCACCATCACGGTGGCGTTGGGCACGTCGACGCCCACCTCGACGACCGTGGTGGCGACCAGCACGTCGGTCGCACCCGTGGCGAAGGCGCGCATCACGCCGTCCTTCTCCTCGGGCGTCATCCGGCCGTGCAGGACGTCGAGCCGCAGCCCCGCCAGCGGGCCGCTGCGCAGCGCCTCGGCGACGTCCAGCACGGCCAGCGGGGGCCGGCGGTCGCCGCGGCCCTCGTCGTCGGGGGGTGCGCCGTCGGCGTCCTCCGGCTCGTCGTCGGCGCCGGCGACGTCGCCGATGCGCGGGCAGACCACGTAGGCCTGCCGGCCGGCGGCGATCTCCTCGCGCAGCCGGGCCCAGGCGCGGTCGATCCAGCCGGGTTTCTCCACGACCGGGACCACGGAGCTGGACACGCCCCCGCGGCCGCTGGGCAGCTGCCGGAGGGTGGAGATCTCCAGGTCGCCGTAGACGGTCATGGCCACGGTGCGCGGAATCGGGGTGGCGGTCATGACCAGCACGTGCGGTGGACGGCTGCCCTTGGCCCGCAGCGCGTCCCGCTGCTCCACGCCGAAGCGGTGCTGCTCGTCGACGACGACGAGGCCCAGGTCGGCGAAGTCGACCCCCTCCTGCAGCAGCGCGTGGGTGCCGATGACGATGCCCGCGCGTCCCTCGGCCACCTCGGCGCGGGCCTGGCGGCGGGGGGCGGCCTTGAGCGAGCCCGTGAGCAGGGTGACCCGGGTGCCGGCGGGGTCGCCGTCGAGCTCGCCGGCGCGGCCGAGCGGGCCGAGCAGCGCACGGATGCCACGGGCGTGCTGGGCGGCGAGCACCTCGGTCGGCGCGAGGAGCGCGGCCTGTCCCCCGGCGTCGACCACCTGGGCCATGGCCCGCAGCGCGACGACGGTCTTCCCCGAGCCCACCTCCCCCTGGAGGAGCCGGTGCATCGGCTTGTCCCGGTCGAGTTCGGCGGCCAGCTCCTCGCCGACGGCGCGCTGGCCGTCGGTCAGGGCGAACGGCAGGGCGGCGTCGACGGCGTCGAGCAGGCCGCCGGGCCTCCGGGGACGGGCGGTGCCCGGCTCCAGGGCCGCGGCCCGGCGGCGGGCGGCCAGCGTGAGCTGGAGGGTGAGCGCCTCGTCCCACTTCAGCCGGCGCTCGGCCCGCTCGACGTCCTGGCTGGTGGTGGGCCGGTGGATGTCGAGCAGGGCAGCAGGCAGGGAGAGCAGGCCGTGCCGGGTCCGGATCTCCTCGGGCAGCGGATCGGTGACCAGGTCCGCGAGGTTGCCGGCGCCGCCCAGCAGCAGTTTCACCGACTTCTGGATGACCCAGCTCGAGACGTCCTTGCTGGCCGGGTAGATGGGCACCAGCTCGCGCGCCCAGTCATCGTCGTCATCATCGCCGCTGAGCAGGTGCATGTCGGGGTGGGTGAACTGCAGCTTGCCCTGGTAGGTGCCGACGGTGCCGGCGAACATGCCCCAGACCCCGGGGGCCAGCCGCGCGTGCCGATGGC
This sequence comes from Blastococcus sp. HT6-30, assembly GCF_039729015.1. NCBI lineage: Bacteria > Bacillati > Actinomycetota > Actinomycetes > Geodermatophilales > Geodermatophilaceae > Blastococcus > Blastococcus sp. HT6-30. The sequence continues at coordinate 2,695,625 of NZ_CP155792.1, forward strand.
TGAAGAACACCAGCTTCATCGTGCCGGCGCCGTCGCCGACGGTGACCTCGGTGATCATGCCGCGGCGCTGCCGCATCGGCCGGGTGCTCACGGTCCTGACCTGGGCGAGCACCGTGACCCGGTCCCCGGGCTGGAGGTCGTCCAGCCGGGCCATCTCCCCCCGGCGCGCGTAGCGGCGGGGGTAGTGCCGCAGCAGGTGGCGGACCGTGTGCAGGCCGAGCTGGTCGGCCATGCCGGTGGCCGTCTTCGGGCCGAGCACCCGCGCCAGGGGCGTCTCCAGCGTCACGGCCACGGTCACTCCACCCCGATCTGCAACGGGAGCGAGCTCGGGCCGCCGCCGTAGCGGACGACCTCGATGGTCGGGTGGGCCGACGACAGGTGGCCGCACACGGCGTCGCCGAGCGCCTCGTCCGAGCCGACGACGAGCGTGGCCATCTCCCCACCGGCGGAGAGCAGCCGGTCCAGGAGGTCGCAGGCGACGGCGGCGAGCTCCGCGCCGATGACGACGACGTCGCCCTCCGCGGAGCCGAGCACGTCGCCGGGATGGCAGCGGCCAGCGGAGGTGAGCGCCTCCTGGTCGGCGACGGTCACCTCGGCCCAGCGGGTCGCGGCGGCCGCCTCGGCCATGGCGATGACGTCGTCGCCGAAACGCCGCTCCGGGTCGGCGACGGCCACGGCGGCCAACCCCTGGACCGGGGAGCGGGTCGGCACGACGCCGACCTCGCGACCGGCCTGGCGCGCCCGGGTGGCGGCCCGGGAGGCCGCCGGCAGCAGCCCCGCGTCGTTCGGCAGGACGGCCACCTCCTGCCCGCCGGAGGCGACGATCTCGCCGAACAGGTCGTCCTCGGTCACGCCGTCGGCGCCGCAGACGACGACCCGGACACCCTCCGTGTGGAAGAGCTCGGCGAGCCCGTCGCTGTGCACGGCGGCGACCACCGAACGGCGGCCGGGCACCGGTGCGGCCGGGCGCACCGGCGCGAGCGGGGTGACCGAGATGCGGTGCGGGCGACCTGCCTCGATGCCCGCCTCGATCGCCGCGCCGACGTCGGAGACGTGCACGTGGACGTTCCACTCGCGGCCGGTCGGGGTGTCCACGCCGACGACGACGAGGCTGTCCCCCAGCGCGGCCAGCCGCTCGTGCAGGCGGGCGACGGAGCTCTCGTCGGCGTCGGCCAGCAGGTACTGGACCTCGCTGCCGGGGCCGGGCGGCGGCTGGTGCGGCGCGTGCTCGGAACCGTGCCGCCGGCGGTGCCGGTCGGGACCGTCCAGGGCGGGCCGGGCCGGGTGGACGCCGGTGACGGTGCGGACGAGGGCGTCGAGGACCAGGGAGAGCCCGGCGCCACCGGCGTCGACGACGCCGGCCTCGCGGAGGGCGGCCAGCTGACCGGGCGTGCGCTCCAGGGCGGCGCGGGCGCCGTCGGCGGCGGCGAGCACGACGTCGGCGAGGCCGGTACGGCCCTCGTCGACCGCGGCGACGGCCGCCTCCCCGCTCGCCCGGGCGACGGTGAGGAATGTGCCCTCCTCCGGGTCGGCGACGGCGGTGTAGGCGCTCTCGGCGGCCTTGCGCAGCGCGGCGGCGAAGGCGGGCCCGTCGGCCGGGGGCTGGTGGGCCAGCTGGTCGGCCAGGCCGCGCAGGAGCTGGGCCAGGATCGTGCCGGAGTTGCCGCGCGCGGCGAGGACCGCACCGCGGGCCAGGACGGCCCACGGGGGCTCACCGCTCCCGGCCGAGTCGAGCGCGGCGAGGGCGCCCTCAGCGGTGTGCAGCAGGTTGGTGCCGGTGTCCCCGTCGGGCACCGGGAAGACGTTCAGGTCGTCGAGCCGGCCCCGGAAGTCGGACAGCGTCTCGACCGCGGCCCGGCACCACTGACCGACCGCGGCGTCGTCCAGCGCCGGCAGCACGGGGAGGAGGCTACCCATCCCTCCCGACGGAGCCCGCCGTCGCGAGCCCCGCCGGTCCTCGCGGAGGCCTCTCCGGAGGGCACCGCGACGTCCGGCGCGAAGAGCGGTTAGACTGCTGGACGGTCTTGATGCGGGTGCTGCCTTGCCCCGCCGTCTGTGAACGATTCTTTCTGGGAGTGATCCACCGTGGCTGCCGTGTGCGATGTGTGTGGCAAGGGCCCCGGTTTCGGTATGTCGGTGTCGCACTCGCACCGCCGCACGCCGCGCCGTTGGAACCCGAACATCCAGTCCGTGCGGGCGCTGATCGCCCCCGGCAACCGTCGCCGGATCAACGCGTGCACCTCGTGCATCCGCGCCGGCAAGGTCGCCCGCGCCTGAACCAGGGGGCCGTAGCCCCTCAGCTGGACACCCGGAGAACCCCGGAGGTCACCGACCTCCGGGGTTCTTCGCGCGCCCGGACGCCGGCGTCACCGCCCGAGGCCGCGTCCCCTCGCCGCCGTCACCACGATGTCGACGACCGTGTCCAGCGGCAGCGCGGTGGTGTCCACCACCACGTGGTAGTGGCCGGCCGCGGCCGGGTCGCACCGGTAGAAGTGCCGCACGTACGCCTCTCGAGCCCGGTCGTTCGCCGCCATCTCGCGCGCGATCTCGTGCCGGGGCCGCCCCGACCGCGCCACCGCGGCCGCCAGCCGCCGGTCGGCAGGACCGTCGAGCCGGACGTGCAGTGCGTCGGTCCGGTTCCGCAGCACCATCGCCCCCGCCCGGCCGAGCACCACCCCGCCGTCCCCCGCCGCGATCTCGCCCAGGATGCGCTCGGTCTGCTCCCGGTAGGCCCGGGCGTCGGGCAGCGTCGTCCCCGGCACCACGGCGCCCACGGGATCGGGCATGGTCCCCAGCGACGCCACCAGCCGCCAGAGCCCGCGGACGACGGTCTCGTCGTTGGCCTCGGCCTCCTCCACCGGAACGCCGAGCCGGCCGGCCACCTGCGCCGGGATCGCCCGGTCGTGGAACGGCAGGCCCAGCCGCGCGGCCACCGCCGGCCCCACCTCCGCGCCCGCGGCGCCGTAGGGTGCCGAGATCGTCACGACGCCCACGTCGATTCCTCCTCGCTCCCGAGCGGAGCCAGATCCTTGCCGAGGAACACCGCATCCGGCGAGCAGGCGTACACCCCGTACCCCTGGACGGGGACGTAGCCGAGCTCCCGGTACAGGGCGACCGCCTCCGGCTGCTTCCGGCCGGTGTTCAGCACCGCCGACCGGTGGCCGGCCAGCGCGGCGGTGGACTCCAGCTCCGCCATGAGCACCTGCGCCAGCCCCCGCCGGCGGAAGGCCGGCGCCACGTACACGCGCTTGATCTCGACACCTCCGGGCGGGTAGGCCCGCCACGCACCGCACCCCGCCGCCTCCCCGGCCACCTCCGCGACCAGGAACAGCCCGGCCGGCGGCAGGAACTCCGCCGGGTCGACGACGGCCGCGTCCCGGCCGCCGTACCGCGCCACGTACTCCTGCTGGACCGCCTCGACCATCTGCTGCGCCAACGGGTCGTCGTAGGGCAGGGGGCGCAGGCGCGCCACCGACCCGTCCCGCAGCACCCGCTCAGCCGAAGTGGACATGCCCCGCCATCTCCGCTCCCGCCGTCCGCAGCGCCTCCGCTGCGGCCTCACCGTCGACCCGGACCCCGGGGCCCGGCTTCCCCTGGCGCACCACCCCGATCGCCGTCCACCCCTCCGGCAGCGCCGCCTTCCGCGGGAACGTGGCCAGCAGGGCGTGGTCCTCGCCGCCGCTGAGCACCCACGCCATCGGGTCCACGCCCAGCGCCGAGCCCACCTGCTGCAGCGGGCCGACCGGCTCCAGGCACGCCCGCACCAGGGCGGCGCGGTCGAGGTCGAGCACCACGCCGCTGGCGGTCGCGATGTGCCCGGCGTCGGCCACCAGCCCGTCGCTCACGTCGCACATCGCGGTCGCCCCGGCGTCGGCCGCCGCCGGCCCCGCCGCGTAGGGCGGGGTGGGCCGCCGGTGCGCGTTCACCACGGCCAGCGGGCTGGTGAAGCCCCGGCGGAGCACCGCCAACCCCGCCGCCGACCAGCCCAGCCGGCCGGCGAGCGCCACGACGTGCCCGGGCCGGGCCCCGGAGCGCAGCACCGGCGCCCGGCCGCCCAGGTCACCGAGGGCGGTGACCGACAGGACGACCCCGGCGCTGTCGGGCGCGGCGGCCACGGTGTCGCCTCCGACCACCGCGGCCCCCTGCGGAGCGCACTCGTCGGCCAGCCCCGTCGCGACGCCCTCCAGCCAGCTCGTGGGCGTGTCCGCCGGGCAGGCCAGCCCCACGACCAGCGCCGTCGTGCGGCCACCCATCGCGGCGACGTCGGCCAGGTTCGCGGCGGCGGCCTTGTGCCCGACGTCCTCGGCCGAGGACCAGTTCCGCCGGAAGTGCCGGCCCTCGACGAGGACGTCGGTGGTCACGACGACGCGCTGGTCGGGCGTGCGCACCACGGCGGCGTCGTCCCCGGGCCCGACGACGGCGGCCGCCGCGGTGCCCGACCGGGCGAGCACGCGGCTGATCACCCCGAACTCGCCGACCACCCGCACGGTGTCGGCCGGATCGCCGCGCGGGACCAGCGGGCGGGGTCGGCTCATCGGTGCTCTCCAGTCGCTGCGGTAGGTTGCCGACGAGTCCGCCACCCGGCGGGGACGACGTCTCGGCACTGTTGCCGGAGGAAGGATCTCCCGTGGTCCACGCCTACATCCTCATCCAGACCGAGGTCGGCAAGGCCGCCCAGGTCGCCTCGACCATCAGCGAGATCAGCGGAGTCACCAAGGCCGAGGACGTCACCGGCCCGTACGACGTCATCGTCCGCGCCGAGGCCGACACCGTCGACGAGCTGGGCCGGCTCGTGGTCGCCCGCGTGCAGTCGGTCGACGGGATCACCCGGACGCTGACCTGCCCCGTCGTCAACATCTGAGCGGTCGCCCCGTGGACCCGCTGCGCCGGGCCGCGATCCTGATCACGGCGATCACGCTCCCGGTGGTGATCGCGCTGGTCGTCCTCGTCAACGTGCGCGGCGCCGACGACCCGACCGCCGGTCAGGACCTCCCGGCCGACATCGAGGGCGCGGCCCCGGTGCGTCCGGAGGACCTCCCGGTCCTGGAGCTGGCGACCCCGCCGGTCACGCCGGAGGCCGAGGCGTCCTGCCCCGACCTCATGGGCAACCTGCCGCTGGAGCTCGCCGGCGAGCCGTCCCGCCGCGTGCGGTCGGAGACCCCGTTCGTCTATGCCTGGGGCGAGCCGCCCGTCGTCCTCACGTGCGGGGTGGAGCGCCCCGCCGGCTGGACCGTGGGCGCCTCGGCCATCCAGATCAACGGCGTGCAGTGGCACGTCGACACCAGCGACCCCGACAGCACGGTGTGGACGGCGGTCGACCGGCCGGTCTACGTCGAGATGCGCCTGCCCGCCGGGGTCGACAGCGCCCCCGTCACCGCCCTCACCGTGCCGCTGGCCGAGGCGCTCCCCTACCAGGAACCCACGCCCGGCCCCTGAGGCCGCAGGAGCGCTCACGCGGGCGGCAGCAGCGCCAGCTGCTCCTCCAGCACGGCGCCGACCTCCCGGACCGCGTCCTCGGCCGTCGCGGCCACCGCGGTCACGGACACGCTGAAGACGCCGTGCCAGCACCACGCGAAGGCGGCCGGGTCCGCCAGCCCGGCCTCCGGCACGGGCGTGTCCACGGTGAGCAGCCGGCAGTTGGCGGGCAGCTCGGGCGGGTCCACGCTCAGCACCCCGCCGTAGAGCTCGGCGTCGTTGCGCGCCAGGTCCTCGGCGTAGGCGCCGGCGCCGGCGCGCTGGTGGAACTGGTCCACGAACACCCCGGTGATGGGCCCGGACTCGTGCCCCCAGAAGCGTTCCCAGCCGAACCGGTAGCCATAGCTGTCCAGCACCGCCAGCTCCCGCTCCGGGTCGGGCGCGTAGGCGGCGACGTCCTCCAGCTGCTTGGCCCCGGCCGGCGGCTCCACCTCGTCGTCGGGCAGCCGGGGCAGCCCGGAGGGCACCTCGCCGACGACCAGCTGCTCCAGCTCCGCCGCCGAGCCGGGCCGGTCCGAGGGCGGCACGGGCGTCGGGACGCCGTCGACCGCCCGCCCGCACCCGGTCAGCAGCGACAGGGCGACGAGCAGCCCGGGGGCGAGCCGGGCACGGGCGGCGGCCGCGCCGCCGGGGGCCGGCCGCCCCGCGGTCACCGGCCCGGCCGCGTGCCGTCGACCAGCGCCCCGCTCACCAGGCGGTCCACCAACTCGGCGAAGTCCACGCCGGTGGCGGCCCACATGCGGGCGAACATGGAGATCGGCGTGAAGCCGGGCATCGTGTTGACCTCGTTGATCACCAGCCGGTCCTCGCCGTCGGGCCCGGTGCCCAGGAAGAAGTCGACGCGGGCCAGCCCCCGGCAGTCCAGCGCCAGGTAGGCCCGGCGGGCGGCGTCCTGCACGGCGGCGATCCGCTCGGGGGTCAGGTCGGCCGGGATGTCGAACTCGGCGGCGTCGTCGAGGTACTTCGCCGCGAAGTCGTACCAGTCGACGCCGGGCCGCAGCCGGATCTCGGCCGGGAGGCTCGCCTCGGGCAGGCCGGAGCCGCGGGCGGCGAGCACGCCGCACTCGATCTCCCGGCCGGGCACGGCGGCCTCCACGATGACCTTCGGGTCGACCGCGGCGGCCGCGGCGACGGCGGCCGGGAACTGCGCCCAGTCGGTCACCCTGGTGATGCCGATGCTCGACCCGGCGCGGGCCGGCTTCACGAAGACCGGCAGGCCCAGGCGCTCGCGCGCCGCCTCGTCGAGGACCGCGGGGTCGGCGCACACGGCACCGTGCTCGTCGCGCAGCACGACGTGGTCGCCCTGCGGCAACCCCGCGGCCGCCAGCAGCTTCTTGGTGAACTCCTTGTCCATGGAGGCGGCGCTGGCGAACACCCCCGAGCCGACGTAGGGCAGCCCGGTCATCTCCAGCAGGCCCTGGACGGTGCCGTCCTCCCCGAAGGTCCCGTGCAGGACGGGGAAGACGACGTCGACCTCGGTGAGCGCCCGCCCGGTGCCGTCGCCGGGCTCGAGCACGGCCAGGCCCCGCGCCTCCGGGTCGCCGACCAGCGAGACCGCCCTGCCGCCGGTGACCTCGGGCAGCGCGCCCTCGGTGATCTCGAGCCGCTGGTCGGGGTCCGGCAGCACCCAGCGGCCGTCCCGGGCGATGCCGACGGGCACGACCTCGTACCGGCCAGGGTCGAGGGCGGCCATCACGCTGCCGGCCGAGACGCAGGAGATCGCGTGCTCCTCGCTGCGCCCCCCGAAGACGACCGCCACACGCACCCTGCCCGCCTGTCCGCTCATTGCGGGGACCCTAACCGAGGCCGGTCGGCGAGCCCCGCCGCGACGTCGGTGCAGGCGTCGGTCCGCCGGGGCGAGCGGGGTGTGGCAGCCTCGTCGCCGTGCACGACGACCCAGCCCACCAGACCGCACCCGGGGCGGTGCGCACCGCCGACGGGCCCGGGTACTCCCGAGGACTGCGCCTGGCCGGCGCCGCGGTGCACCTGTACACCGCCAGCGGTTCGGTGCTCGGCCTGCTCATCGTCCTGGCCGCCTTCGACGGCGCCGTGGAGACCGCCCTCTGGCTGATCCTCGCGACGCTGTTCATCGACGGCACGGACGGGATGCTGGCCCGCCGCGCACGGGTCAAGCAGACGATCCCCTGGTTCGACGGCGCCCGGATGGACGACGTCGTCGACTACCTGACCTACGTCTTCGCCCCCGTCGTGCTGCTCTGGACGACCGACCGGTTGCCGGGCGGCGCCCCCGGCTGGGTCCTGGCCGCGCTGCCCCTGCTCGCCTCCTGCTACCAGTTCTGCCGGGTGGACGCGAAGACCGAGGACCACTACTTCCTCGGTTTCCCCAGCTACTGGAACGTGGTGGCCTTCTACGCGATCATCCTCGACGTCGGCACCACCGGGGTCGGCCTCGCGCTCGCTGTCCTGACGGTGCTGGTCTTCGTGCCGGTGAAGTACGTCTACCCGTCGCGCACCAAGCTGCTGCGGGGCGTGAACGTGGGGCTGGCGACGGTCTGGCTGGTGGCCTTCGCGGTGCTGATCGTCCAGTACCCCGACCCGCACCCGCTGGTGGTCGCGCTGAGCCTGGCCTATCTCGCCTACTACTTCGGCGTGAGCATCTGGCTCACCGTGGCCGGTAGCCGCCGCCGGCCGGCGTCAGCCGAGGGCGTCGAGCGCGCGGGATAGGTCGGCGACCAGGTCGGCGGTGTCCTCGATGCCGCAGGACAGCCGCACGAAGCCTCCGGGGACGGCGTCCCCGCCCCACTGCGCCCGCCGGTCGATCGTGCTGTGCACACCGCCGAAGCTGGTCGCCGCCGCCCACAGCCGACTCGCGCCCAGCAGCCGGGCGACGGCGGCCTCGTCGGGCAGCTCCGCGGACACCACGCCGTTGGGTCGCAGCATCTGGCGCGCGGCCAGCGCGAAGGACGGGTCGCCCGCGCGCCACGGCCAGCGCACGTCCCTGACGGCGGGGTGCCCTGCCAGCAGGTCCGCCACCGCCGCCGCGTTCGTCGCCTGACGGGCCAGCCGCAGGTCCAGCGTGCTCATCGAGCGGTGGCCCAGCCACGCCTCGAACGGCCCCGGCGTGCTGCCCGTCCGGTCCCGGAAGCCCTTCACCGCCGCGTAGAGGTCGTCGTCGGTGACCGTCACGTGCCCGAGCAGCACGTCGCTGTGCCCGGTGAGCGCCTTGGTGTCGCTGCCGACGGTGAGGTCCGCGCCGAGCGCGAGGGGGCGCTGGCCGAGCGGGGTGGCGGTGGTGTTGTCGACGGCGACCAGCGCGCCGGTGGCGTGCGCGGCCTCCGCCACCGCGGCGATGTCGCAGACGTCGAGCTGTGGGTTGCTCGGCGTCTCCAGGAGCACCATGCGAGCGCCGGCGAGCCCGCCGTCGGCTGCGAACCGGCCGATCTCCGGCGTCGGCACGTACTGCACCTCGATGCCGAAGCGGGCCAGCTCCTCGGCCGCGAGCAGCCGGGTCGTGTAGTAGCCGTCCGAGGGCAGCACGATCCGGTTCCCGCTGCGGGCGCACGCCAGGACGGCCGCCGTCAGCGCCGCCATCCCGGTGGCGAAGGACAGGCAGCGGCCGCCGTCGAGCTCGCCGACGGCGTCCTCGAACACGCGCAGCGTCGGCTGCTCGGTGCGCGCGTAGGCGTCGGCGCCCCCGGCCCGGGGTGGCTGGTCGCCGAGCTGGAAGGGCGCCGCGAACACCGGGGAGGGCCGCAGCGGGGCACCCGGCACCGCGGCGCCCTCCCCCGCGCGCACCGACCGGGTGCCGTCGCCGTAGCCGCTGGGGCCATCCGGTCCCCTCACTCCGGCTTCGCCTCCCGCGACATGATCTCCCGCACCATCTGCTCCGGCGCCTCGCCCTCGTGGCACACCCGCACGACCGCCTCCGTGATCGGCACGTCGATGCCGTGCGCCCGGGCCAGGTCGAGCACCGACCGGCAGCTCTTCACGCCCTCGGCGGTCTGCCGGGTGCTCCGCTGCACCTCCTCGACGCTCATGCCGCGGCCGAGCTTCTCGCCGAAGGTGCGGTTGCGCGACAGCGGGGAGCTGCAGGTGGCCACCAGGTCGCCGAGCCCCGCCAGCCCCGCGAACGTGGTCAGCTCGGCGCCCAGCACCAGGCCCAGTCGGGCGGTCTCGGCCAGGCCCCGGGTGATCAGCGAGGCCCGGGTGTTGTCCCCGAATCCCAGCCCCTCGGTGATGCCGCAGGCGAGGGCGATGACGTTCTTCACCGCCCCGCCGAGCTCGCAGCCCACGACGTCGGGGTTGGTGTACGGCCGGAAGTACCGGGTGTGGCACGCCGCCTGCAGCACCGCTGCGCGATCGGCGTTCGAGCACGCGATCACCGTGGCGGCGGGCTGCTCCTCGGCGATCTCGCGCGCCAGGTTGGGGCCGGAGAGGGCGGCCACCCGCGACGGGCCGGCACCGGTGACCTCGCAGATGACCTCGCTCATGCGCTTGGTGCTGCCGAGCTCGATGCCCTTCATCAGCGACAACAGGGTCGCGTCGGGCGGCAGCAGCTCCCGCCAGTCCCCGAGGTTGCCGCGCAGCGACTGCGACGGCACGGCCAGCACGACGACGTCGGCGTCCAGCAGCGCCTCGGCGGGGTCCGCGGTCGCCCGCAGCCGCTCGGGCAGCCGCACGCCCGGCAGGTAGTCGGCGTTCTCGCGCTCGTCGGTGATGGCCTTGGCCAGCTCCGGGCGCCGTGCGTGCAGCACGACGTCGCACCCGGCATCGGCGAGCACCTTGGCGAACGTCGTCCCCCAGGAGCCGGCGCCGAGCACCGCGGCGCGGGTCACGCCGCGCTCCCCGCGATGCCGTCCGGGCGCGAGCGGCCCGGGCCCGGGTGGAAGGTGAGCGGGGGTTGTTCGTTCCGCAGCTCGCCGAGCTGGTCGCGCACCCTCGACATCATCAGATCGGTCGTCTCCCGCAGCAGGTCGGCGTTCAGCGGACGGCCCGCCCGCACCTCGGCCCGCACGGCCGAGAGGTCGATCGGCTCGCCGACGAGGTAGTCGGCGGGCGTGCGCAGCCGCAGGTGCAGCTTCTTGGCGTGGTAGTCGTGCACCCGCTGCGGCCCCCACTGCGCCACCGGGACGACGACGGCCTCGGTGGTCAGCGCCAGCTGCGCCGCGCCCGTACGGGCCTGCATCGGCCACCACCCCGGGTCGCGGGTGACCGAGCCCTCCGGGTAGATCACGACGATGCTGCCCGCCGCGAGGTCGGCCCGCGCCGCGTCCAGCGATCCGCGCGCCGCAGTCGAGTACCGGGCCACCGGGATCTGACCGGCCGCCCGCAGGATCGTCCCGGCCAGCCCCTTGAACACCGCCTCCTTGGCTAGGAAGTGCGGAATGCGGCCCTGGTCGAAGACCAGGCGGGCGCAGGCCAGCGGGTCGAGCACCGAGACGTGGTTGGCGACCAGCAGCACCGGCCCCCGGACCGGGATGCGGTCGGCGTGCCGGTAGCGCAGCCGGAAGATCAGCGACGACACCGGGTAGATCACCACGATGCACAGCCACAGGGCGAACGAGATGCGGCCCCGGGTGCGCCACCTGCTGGGCCGACCGGCCCGGTGGGCCTCGACCGCGGCCGACCCGCCCGCGTGCGCTCCGCGCGAGGACGTCTCCTCCGTCACCGCCCCCCCCTCCCTCCGCTGTGAGCCAGCCCATGATCGACCCGGGCCGCCCATCGCGGTCCACCGGGTCCCGGCCTCCGGCCGCCGCGGCCACCGTGTGCTCACATTGTGGCCGTGTCCAGCTGGTCGGTCGTGGTCCCGGCGAAGCGGCTCGCCGTGGCCAAGACCCGGCTGCGGCCGCTCACCGGCGAGCCCGGCGGCGACCACGGGGCGCTGGTCCTGGCACTGCTCGCCGACACGGTCGCGGCGGCCCTGGCCTGCCCGCGGGTGGGGTCGGTGGTCGTCGTCACCGACGATCCGGCCGCCGCGCAGCTGGTGCGCGCCCTGGGGGCCGGCACCGTGGCCGACGAACCGGATCGGGGGCTGAACCCCGCGCTCGAGCACGGGGCGCGGCACGCCGGCGGGGACCGCGTGGCCGCGCTCTCCTCCGACCTGCCCGCCCTGCGGTCCGGGGAGCTGGCCGCGGCGCTCACCGCGGCGGAGATGGCCCCGCGCTGCTTCGTCGCCGACGCCCAGGGCACCGGCACCACCCTGCTGACCGCCGCCGGGGTGCCCCTGCACCCCCGGTTCGGGCGCGGGTCGGCGCAGGCGCACCGGAAGGACGGCGCGGCACCGCTCAGCGGCGCCTGGCCGGGCCTGCTGCGCGACGTCGACACGCCCGACGACCTCCGCACGGCCCTCGCTCTCGGGGCGGGCGCCCGCACGACCGAGCTGGTGCGGAGGTCGTCCCGTCTCGCCGACCGGCTGGGTACGGCACGATGAGGCCGTGCCTTCCCAGAGCGCGTCCCGGACCAGTGCCCTGCCCGCCGACCGGTACCTGAACCGAGAGCTGTCCTGGCTGGACTTCAACTCCCGCGTCCTGGAGCTGGCGGAGGACGACTCGCTCCCGCTGCTGGAGCGGGTCAAGTTCCTCGCCATCTTCGCCAGCAACCTCGACGAGTTCTACATGGTGCGCATCGCCGGGCTGAAGCGCCGGCGGAGCACCGGCCTCACGGTCCGCTCGCCCGACGGGCTGACCATCCGCGAGCAGCTGGAGCGGGTGACCACCCGCACCCAGGAGCTGGTGCAGCGGCACTCCGACGTCTTCAACAAGGACGTGCTGCCCCGCCTCGAGGAGACCGGCATCCGGATCGTCCACTGGGAGGACCTGGAGGAGGACGCGATGCGCCGGCTCCGGGACTACTTCCGCGACCAGGTCTTCCCGGTGCTCACCCCGCTCGCCGTCGACCCGGCTCACCCGTTCCCCTACATCAGCGGCCTGTCGCTGAACCTCGCGGTGTCGGTGCAGGACCCCGACTCCAACACCCCCCGCTTTGCGCGGCTGAAGGTGCCCAACAACGTGCCGCGGTTCGTGCCGGTCGCCTCGCAGGACGACACGGTGATCTTCCTGCCGCTCGAGGACCTCATCGCCGCGCACCTCCCCCAGCTCTTCCCGGGGCTCGACGTGCTCGACCACCACTTCTTCCGCGTCACCCGCAACGCCGACGTCGAGGTCGAGGAGGACCGCGACGAGGACCTGCTGCAGGCTCTGGAGCGCGAGCTGGCCCGGCGCCGGTTCGGGCCCGCGGTGCGCCTGGAGGTCGCCGAGCCGATGGACCCGCGGATCCTCGAGGTCCTCATCTCCGAGCTCGAGGTCTCCCCCGCGGACGTCGTCCACGTGCCCGGGCTGCTCGACCTCGCCTCGCTCATGGCGCTCTACGACCTCGACCGGCCGGAGCTCAAGGACGAGCCGTTCGTCCCCGCCACGCACCCGCGCCTGTCCGAGGGCGAGACGCCCAAGAGCGTCTTCGCGACCCTCCGCGAGGGCGACGTGCTGGTCCACCACCCGTACCACTCGTTCGCCACCAGCGTGCAGCGGTTCATCGAGCAGGCCGCCGCCGACCCGAACGTGCTCGCCATCAAGCAGACGCTGTACCGCACGTCCGGGGACTCCCCGATCGTCAACGCGCTGATCGAGGCCGCCGAGGCCGGCAAGCAGGTCGTGGTCCTCGTCGAGATCAAGGCCCGGTTCGACGAGGAGGCCAACATCAGCTGGGCCCGCTCGCTGGAGCGGGCCGGGTGCCACGTCGTCTACGGGCTGGTGGGGCTGAAGACGCACTGCAAGACGGCGCTGGTGGTCCGCCGGGAGCAGGGCATGATCCGGCGGTACTGCCACATCGGTACGGGCAACTACAACCCGAAGACCGCCCGGATCTACGAGGACTTCGGCATCCTCACCGCCGACCCCCGGGTGGGCGCCGACCTGACCGACCTGTTCAACGTGCTCACCGGCTACTCGCGGCAGACCAACTACCGCACGCTCATGGTGGCCCCGCACGGCATCCGCAACGGCCTGGTCGAGAAGATCCGCCGCGAGGCCCGGCACGCCGGCGACGGGCGCCCCTCGGGCATCCGCATCAAGGCGAACTCGGTCGTCGACGAGCGCCTCATCGACGCCCTCTACGAGGCCTCGCGGGCCGGTGTGCCGGTGGAGCTCTTCGTCCGCGGCATCTGCGCCCTGCGCCCGGGCGTCCCCGGGCTGTCGGAGACCATCCGGGTGCGCTCGATCGTCGGGCGGTTCCTCGAGCACTCCCGGGTGATCTCGTTCCTCAACGGCGGCGAGCCGGAGTGGTGGATCGGCAGCGCCGACCTCATGCACCGCAACCTCGATCGCCGGGTCGAGGTGCTGCTCCGGGTCTGCGACGAGGCGGCCCGCAGGCAGCTGGAGGAGACGCTCAGCCCGGCCATGGAGCCGGGCGTGCGGTCCTGGGAGCTGCGCAGCGACGGGCAGTGGGACCGGCTGGAGGGGCGGGACTACCAGGCAGAGCTGATGCACCGGATCCATGAGCTCGCCGGCTGAGCCGCGGCCCGTCGCGGCCGCCGGCGGGGTCGTGTGGCGGCCGGCCGGCGACGACGGCGTCGAGATCGCCGTCGTCCACCGTCCCCGCTACGACGACTGGTCGCTGCCCAAGGGCAAGCTCGACGCCGGTGAGCACGCACTGGCCGCGGCGTGCCGCGAGGTGGTCGAGGAGACCGGCCTGCGCATCCTCGCCGGACGCCGCGGGCCGACGACGCAGTACGCCGCCGGCGGCGTGCCCAAGCACGTGGACTACTGGCTCATGCGCTGCGCGGGCGGCTCCTTCCGCGCCAACGACGAGGTGGACGAGCTGCGCTGGCTCGCCCCCGCCGACGCCGCCGAGCTGGTCACCCACGACCACGACCGGCTGGTGATCGCCGACGCCGCCCGCACCGACGTGCCGCGCGAGGTGAGCCTGCTCCTGGTCCGCCACGGCCGCGCCGGGAGCAAGCAGGATTTCGACGGCCCGGACGAGCTGCGCCCGCTGGACGACCGGGGGCGGCGGCAGGCGCAGCAGCTGGCCGAGGCGCTGCCCCTCTTCGGCCCCGCGGCGATCGCCTCGGCGCCGCCGCTGCGCTGCCGCTCGACCGTGGATCCCCTCGCGCAGCTGTTGGGCCTGGACGTGCCCGTCCGGCCCGAGTTGGGCGAGGAGGGCTTCGCGGACGACCCGCAGGCCGCGCTCGCCGCGGTGGAGCAGCTGCTCGTCCCCCGGGCCGACGGCGGTGTCACCGTGCTGTGCAGCCAGGGCGGGGTGATCCCGTCGGTGCTCCAGGCGCTCGGGGTGCACGGCCACGGCGTCCGCGGTCTGCTCCCGCCGGCCGCCAAGGGCAGCGTGTGGGCCCTCGGCGGCCGGCCGGGAGCGCTGGTCGCGGACTACTACCGCAACTTCGAGCCCGACCCGGACGCCCCGCTGCCTCAGCGGGCGGGCAGCGCCGTCGGGAGCCAGGCCGGGCGCGCCGCCTCGTAGCTCTCGATGTCGTCGAGGTGCCGCTCGGTGAGGCCGACGTCGTCGAGCCCCTCCAGCAGCCGCCACCGGGTGTAGTCGTCGATCTCGAACGGGACCGCCCGCTCCGCACCCGCTCGCGCCGACCCCCAGGTGACCTGCTTGGCCTGCAGATCGACCGTCACCGGCGTGGCCGGGTCGGCCTCGATCGCCGTCCACAGCGCCTCGACGTCGGCCTGCGGCAGCACCACCGTCAGCAGCCCGGACTTGGTCGAGTTGTTGCGGAAGATGTCGGCGAACCGGGAGCTGATGACGACGCGGAAGCCGCCGTCGAGCAGCGCCCAGTTGGCGTGCTCGCGGGAGGAGCCGGTGCCGAAGTCGGGGCCAGCCACCAGGATCGAAGCGTCGGCGTACTCCGGCTGGTTGAGCACGAAGTCCGGCTCGTTGGTGCGCCAGGCGATGAAGAGCCCGTCCTCGAAGCCGGTGCGGGTGATCCGCTTGAGGTACTCGGCCGGGATGATCTGGTCGGTGTCGACGGCGCTGCGGCGCAGGGGCGCGGCGGTCCCGGTGTGGGTGGTGAAGGCGTCCACGGCTCAGGCTCCGATCAGGTCGGCGGGGGCGGTGAGGCGGCCGGTCAGCGCGGTGGCGGCGGCCACGGACGGCGACACCAGGTGGGTGCGACCGCCCTTGCCCTGGCGGCCCTGGAAGTTGCGGTTGCTGGTCGACGCCGACCGCTCGCCGGGCTTGAGCTGGTCGGGGTTCATGCCCAGGCACATCGAGCACCCCGCACCCCGCCACTCGGCGCCGGCCTCGGTGAAGACCTTGTCCAGGCCCTCCGCCTCGGCCTGCAGCTTCACGCCCACCGAGCCGGGGACCACGAGCATGCGCGTGCCCGGGTCGATCTTCTTGCCCTGCAGGAACGCCGCGGCGGTGCGCAGGTCCTCGATCCGGCCGTTGGTGCAGGAGCCCAGGAAGACGGTGTCGACTTCGATCTCGCGCAGCGGGGTGCCGGGGGTCAGGCCCATGTAGGCCAGCGCCTGCTCGGCGGCCCGCCGCTCGCCGTCGTCGTCGAACTGGCCCGGGTCGGGCACCACGCCGTCGATCGGCAGGCCCTGGCCCGGGTTGGTGCCCCAGGTGACGAACGGGGTCAGCGTCGAGGCGTCGAGGGTCACCTCGCGGTCGAACACCGCGCCGTCGTCGGTGCGCAACGTGCGCCAGTGCTCGACGGCGGCGTCCCAGTCCGCGCCCCGGGGGGCGTGCGGGCGCCTCTGCAGGAAGTCGACGGTGGTCTGGTCGGGAGCGATGAGCCCCGCCTTCGCGCCGGCCTCGATCGACATGTTGCAGATGGTCATCCGGGCCTCCATCGACAGACCCTCGATGGCGCTGCCGCAGTACTCGATGACGTGCCCGGCCGCACCGTTGGTACCGATCTGGGCGATGACGGCGAGGATGATGTCCTTCGCCGAGACGCCGGGAGCCAGCTCGCCCTCGACGGTGACCGACATCTGCTTCGGGCGGTACTGCGGAAGGGTCTGGGTGGCCAGCACGTGCTCGACCTCGCTGGTGCCGATGCCGAACGCCAGTGCCCCGAAGGCCCCGTGGGTGGAGGTGTGGCTGTCGCCGCAGACGATGGTCATGCCCGGCTGGGTCAGTCCCAGCTGCGGGCCGATCACGTGGACGATGCCCTGGTCGCGGTCGCCCATCGGGGCCAGCCGGATGCCGAACTCGGCGGCGTTGCGCCGCAGCGCGTCGACCTGCGCCCGGCTCACCGGGTCGGCGATGGGGCTGAGGATGTCCAGCGTCGGGACGTTGTGGTCCTCGGTCGCCATGGTGAGGTCGGGGCGGCGGACCGTGCGCCCAGCGGCCCGGAGGCCGTCGAAGGCCTGCGGGCTGGTGACCTCGTGGACGAGGTGCAGGTCGATGTAGAGCAGGTCGGGCTCGCCCGCGGTGCTGCGCACGACGTGGGCGTCGTAGACCTTCTCGGCCAGGGTCTTCGGCACGGTCTCGTCCCCTTCGGGTGACTGGTCGATCCCGGAGTGACTGTCTCACTCTGCGGGATGCGAGTATTGCTGTGTGGGACAGCCTAACCCGGTCGCGGTGCTGGACAAAGCAGTGTCGATCCTGCACGCCGTGGCGCAGGAGCCGGCGACCCTCGCCGAGCTGGTGACGCGCACCGGCCTGCCCCGGGCCACCGCCCACCGGCTCGCCGTCGCCCTGGAGGGTCACCGCCTCGTGCGGCGCACCGATGCCGGCAGCTGGGCCCCCGGCCCGGCGCTGGCAGAGCTGGGCCGCGGCACGGCCGACGTCGGGGAGATCGCGTCCCGCCACCTGGCCACCCTCCGCGACGCCACCGGCGAGAGCGCGCAATTCTACGTGCGCGACGGCGCCACCCGCGTGTGCGTCGCCGCGGCGGAGCGCACCAGCGGCCTGCGCGACACCGTCCCGGTCGGCGCGCGGCTGCCGATGACCGCGGGTTCCGCCGCACACGCCCTGCTGGCGTTCATGCCCGCCGACGAGGTGACCCGGCTGCTGCCCTCGGCGAGCTTCACCGCCCGCACGCTGCTGGACGTCCGCAGGCGCGGCTGGGCGCACAGCGTCGCCGAGCGGGAGGCCGGCGTGGCGTCGCTGTCGGCGCCGGTGCGCGACGGCACCGGCAGCGTCCTGGGCGCCGTCTCGATCTCCGGT
Source organism: Blastococcus sp. HT6-30 (assembly GCF_039729015.1). Lineage (NCBI taxonomy): Bacteria > Bacillati > Actinomycetota > Actinomycetes > Geodermatophilales > Geodermatophilaceae > Blastococcus > Blastococcus sp. HT6-30. The sequence continues at coordinate 2,713,193 of NZ_CP155792.1, forward strand.
CCGGTGGAGCGGCTGGGGAGGCGCCCCAGCCCGGAGATCATCGGCGCCGTGCTCGACGCCGCGGCAGCGATTTCCCGCGCCGCCCGCTGAGGCGGGGTACGCCCCGCTCGTCGTCGGGCGCCGGGGCCTCCACCACCGCCGGGCGCAACCGCGTCCAGACGGCGAAGGCCACCGCGACGGCGACCATGGCCAGGCCCGCCCAGAGGTCGGCGTTCGACCCGTCGGGCTCTGCCGGCGCCTCCTCGGGGCCGTCGAGCAACCCGACGATCAGCAGGACGACCCCGTAGAAGCCGATCAGCTCGGCGATGACGTCGCGGACGTCGAACGCGCCCGCCCCTCTTCTCGGGTGGTGCGCCATCAGGTCAGCCGGCGGGCGCCGGGGGACGGGATGACGACGAAGGTGCGCGGCGCGGGATGCCCCTCGTGCGCGAAGCGGTCGGCCACCGACGCCCGGACGGTGTCGACGCCCCCGCTGTCGACCAGGGCGACGACGCTGCCGCCGAAACCGCCCCCGACCATGCGGGCCCCGTGGGCGCCGCCGGCCGACGCGGCCTCCACGCAGGCGTCGATCAGCGGCACGGAGACCTCGAAGTCGTCACGCAGCGACGCGTGGCCCGCGGTGAGCAGCGGCCCGATCGCCCGCGGATCGGCGTCGCCGCGCAGCGCGGCCACGACCTCGAGCACGCGGGCGTCCTCGGTGACCACATGCCGGGCGCGCCGCAGCAGCAGGTCGCCCTCGAGGCTGCCGTCGGCCAGGGGAGCCAGCGCGGGGACGTCGTCGACCTCGCGCAGCAGCGCGACCCCGAGCCGCCGGGCGGCCTCCTCGCACTCCCGGCGCCGGTCGGCGTAGCCGCCCTCGGTGTGGTCGTGCGTGGTGCCCGTATCGACGACGAGCAGGGCGAGGCCCGCCGCGGCGAGGTCCAGTGGCACCTGCTCGCGAGTGCCGTCGCGGGTGTCGAGGAAGAGCGCGTGGCCGGCCGTGCAGAGGATCGACGCCGACTGGTCGAGGACGCCGGTCGGTGCACCGGCGAAGTCGTTCTCCGCCCGGCGGGCGAGGTCGATCAGCGCGTCGGCGTCCAGGTCGAGGTCGAGCAGGTCGCGGACGCCCAGCGCCACCGAGCAGGACAGGGCTGCGGAGGATGACAGCCCCGCGCCGGACGGCACGTCGCCGTCGACCAGGACGCTGAGCCCGCCCGGGACCCGCCCGGCCAGCGCGTGCACGACCCCGGCGGGGTAGGCCGCCCAGCCGCCCGGCCAGCCGGGGCGCAGGTCGGCGACGGGGACCACGGCCTCCTGTTCCGGGCGCTGTGCGGAGGCGAGCACCAGGAGCCCGTCGTCGCGCCGCGCCATCGCCGCGCGGGTGGTGTGCGGCAGCGCCACGGGCAGCACGTACCCGCCGTTGTAGTCGGTGTGCTCGCCGATGACGTTCACCCGGCCCGGTGCCGCCCAGATCCCGTCGGCCTGCCGCCCGAAGCGCTCGGCGAACGCGGCGGCGGCCCGTGCGGCGGCGTCCCCGTCTCCCGTCACGGGAGGACCACCGCGCGCAGCTGCTCGGCGACGTCCTCGGGGTTCGTGTCGGTGATAAACGCGCCCATGCCCGACTCGGAGCCGGCCAGGTACTTGAGCAGGCCCGGCGCGCGGCGCAGCGAGAACAACTGCAGGTGCAGCCACCAGTCGTCCCGCCCGTCGGTCACCGGCGCCTGGTTCCAGGAGGCGATGTAGGGCATCGGGGTGTCGAAGAGGTGCGCGAACCGGCCCAGGACGTCGAGGTACACCTCTACGAAGGCGTTCCGCTCGGCCCCGGTGAGGGCGGGCAGGGCGGGGACCCTGCGGGTGGGGAACAGCTGCACCTCGTAGGGCCACCGGGCGGCCGCGGGCACGAACGCCGTCCAGTGCTCATTGGCCGCGACCACCCGCGAACCGGACCGCTCGGCGGTGACCACGTCGGCGAAGAGGCCGCCCCCGGTCTCCTCCCGGTGCCGGCGCACGGAGGCCAGCATCTTCTCGACGCGCGGCGGGACGAACGGGTATGCGTAGATCTGGCCGTGCGGGTGGGAGAGCGTCACGCCGATCTCCTCGCCGTGGTTCTCGAAGCAGAACACCTGCCGGACGCCCGGGAGCGCGGAGAGCGCCGCGGTGCGCTCGGCCCAGACATCGACCACCAGCCGCGCACGCTCCGCCCCCAGCCGGGCGAAGTCGCGGTCGTGGTCGCTGGTGAAGCAGACGACCTCGCAGCGGCCGAAGCCGGGCCGCAGCTCCGCCAGCGGGTTGCCCCGCACCGCGGGGGCGACGTCGCGCGCGACGTCGGTCGCCAGGGACGGGAACCGGTTCTCGAAGACGACCACCTGGTAGTCGCCCTCGGGGATCTCGGTCGGCCGGCCCGGCCGGGAGGGGCAGAGCGGGCACTGGTCGGCCGGGGGCAGGAAGGTGCGGGTCTGCCGGTGGGCGGCGACGACGACCCACTCGGCCAGCAGGGGGTCGAACCTCAGCTGGGAGCGGGTGACCACGGCGGGGAGGTCACGGGTGTCGACCGCCTCCCGCGGAGCCGGGTCCCGGTCGTCGTCGAAGTAGAGGATCTCCCGGCCGTCGGCCAGATGACGGCTGGTGCGGATCACCGCGCGACCACCTTCCCGCCGTCACGGTGCGTGACCGGCAGTGCGACCGTATGCCCGAGAGCGATCACGTTGCCACCGGAGACGATGCGAGCTCCGATACGCCCGAACGGGTGTCCCGGCCCACTGCCGGCCCGGAACGGCGAGAGCCCCCGACCGGGTGGTCGGGGGCTCTCGGTCGCGTAGCCCCGAAGGGATTCGAACCCTCGCTACCGCCGTGAGAGGGCGGCGTCCTGGGCCGCTAGACGACGGGGCCGTGTGCGGGAGCCATCCTGCCATGCCGTGGCCCGGGCCTTGCAGGGGGCCCGGAACGGCGAGAGCCCCCGACCGGGTGGTCGGGGGCTCTCGGTCGCGTAGCCCCGAAGGGATTCGAACCCTCGCTACCGCCGTGAGAGGGCGGCGTCCTGGGCCGCTAGACGACGGGGCCGTGCTGGGTGGTGCAAGAGGAACCAGGCTTCCTCGCTGGGGTACCAGGACTCGAACCTAGACTAACGGAACCAGAAACCGTCGGGCTGCCAATTACCCCATACCCCATGGGTAGCACCTCGCGGCGCCGCAGATGACTGTACCCGACGCCCGGGAACCGGGTCACACCACCCCCGGTCGGCGGGGTCAGCGCACCGGGGCGGGGCCCGCCACGGGCGGGATCCGGAGGTCCAGCGCGGGGGTGCGAGTCTCCAGGTCGGCCCGCCGCCGCCACCGGGCGACGAGCGCGACGTAGCCACCGAAGGCGGCCAGGCCCAGCGCCACCGAGACGGCCGCCAGCCCGGGAGGCACGGCCGCCGTGGCCACCCCCTCCCCCAGCAGCGCTGCCAGCACGAACAGCACCACGTTGTTCACCGCGTGCAGCACGATCGCCGCCTCCAGCCCGCCGGTCAGCCACACCACCGCCGAGGCCGCCAGGGCGAACAGGAAGCGGTCGAGGAACGTGAGCAGGTCCGGCGGCAGGTGGGCGAGCGAGAACAGCGTCGCGGTGACCAGGGCGGCTCCCACGGCACCGGCGTGCGGGCTGCGGATCCAACCGGCGATCGCCTGGCTGAGGTAGCCGCGGAACAGGTACTCCTCGGCCGCGGACTGCAGCGGCGTGGTGAGCAGGACCACGACGAGCAGCCACCCCCACGAGCGCACCGGCCCCTCGACGTCGGCGTCGCCCACGGTGAAGGCCAGCAGCACCGACAGGACGATGGCGACGCCGAGCGTGGCGAGGGCGAGCAGCGTCAGGCGGGGCAGCAGCCGCCAGCGGATCCGCGCGAGCACCGACGACGACCACCCCGTGCGCATGCCGTGGGCCACGGCCCACGCCAGCCAGACGACCGGGATCGCCACGATCAGGGTGAGATTGGTGACCAGCAGCGTGCCCGGATCGGTGAGCTGGAGCAGGGCCAGGTCGGGGCTGACGCCGGTGAGGATGCCGACCACGGCGAGCACCGCGCTGCCCACCAGGAACACGACCCCGAGGAGCAGCAGACCCAGCAGTGGCCGCCACCACGCCCAGTCGCGGGTGCGCATGACGTGCAGGTAGGGCTGCGGCTCGTCGTGCGGCGGCGCATCCGGGGGCACCGCCCACCCCGCCGGGGGGTACGGCGGCGGAGGTGGCCCCCAGCCCGGCGGAGGTGGCCCCCAGCCCCGCGGCGGCCCGTAGGGCTGGACCCACGGGGGCATCGGGAACTGCCCCGGCGCGGGGCGCAGGGTCGGCGGTGGCCCGGTGTACGGCTCCTCGGCCGTCCGGCCACCATTCCCCGGCGACGTCATCCCGCGGTGGCGGCGACCGCGCGGGCCGCGGCGAGCCGGTCGAGCGTCCGTTCGCGGCCGAGCAGCTCCATCGACTCGTACAGCGGCGGGGACACCGTGCGCCCGCTGACCGCGACCCGGACCGGGCCGAAGGCCTGCCGCGGCTTGCGGCCGAGCCCCTCGACCAGCGCGTCCTTCAGCGCCTGCTCGATGGCCGGGGTGGTCCACTCCGGCAGTGCACCCAGCGCCGTGGTCGCAGCGTCCAGCACCTCGACCGCCGGTTCCCCGGCCAGCTGCTTCTCGGCCGCCGCCGGCTCGATGGTCACCTCGTCGACGAAGAGGAAGCCCAGCAGCCCGACCGCCTCCGACAGCACGATCATGCGTTCCTGCGCCATCGGCGCGATGGCCCGCAGCACGGCGTCCTGCTCGGCGGTGGGCGGCTCGCTCACCAGGCCTGCCCCGGCGAGGTAGGGGATCACGCGGGCGGTGAACTCCTCCACCGGGAGGGCGCGCAGGTGCGTGGCGTTGATCGCCTCGGCCTTCTTCAGGTCGAAGCGCGCCGGGTTGGCACTGACCCGGGAGACGTCGAAGGCCTCGACCAGCTCCGCGGTGGAGAAGATGTCCCGGTCCTCGGCGATCGACCAGCCCAGCAGCGCCAGGTAGTTGGCGAAGCCCTCGGGCAGGAAGCCGCGCTCGCGGTACACGTCGAGGTTGGACTGCGGATCGCGCTTGGAGAGCTTCTTGTTGCCCTCGCCCGTCACGTACGGCAGGTGGCCGAACCGGGGAGTGCCCGAGGCGACGCCGACGTCGGCCAGCGCCCCGTAGAGGGCCAGCTGCCGCGGCGTGGAGGGCAGCAGGTCCTCACCGCGCAGGACGTCGGTGATGCCCATCAGCGCGTCGTCGACCGGGTTGACGAACGGGTAGAGCGGAGCCCCGTTGCCGCGGACGAGCACGAAGTCGGGCACCGACCCGGCGGCGAAGCGCACCTCCCCCCGGACGAGGTCGTCCCACACCAGGTCCTCGTCCGGCATCCGCAGCCGGAGCACCGGCTGCCGCCCCTCGTCCCGGAAGGCGGACTTCTGGGCGTCGGTGAGGAACCGGTCGTGGTTGTCGTAGCCGAGCTTCGGGTCCTGGCCCGCCGCCCGCCGCCGGGCGTCGACCTCCTCGTTGGTCGAGAAGGACTCGTAGGCGTGCCCCGCCTCGAGCAGCTTCGCCGCCACCTCGCGGTAGACGTCGTGTCGCTCCGACTGGCGGTACGGGCCGTTCGGGCCACCCACCTCGGGGCCCTCGTCCCACTCGAGCCCGAGCCACCGCAGGCAGTCGAGCAGGTGGCGATAGGACTCCTCGGAGTCGCGGGCGGCGTCGGTGTCCTCGATGCGGAGGACGAACGTGCCGCCGGAGTGCCGGGCGTGCGCCCAGTTGAACAGAGCCGTGCGCATCAGGCCGACGTGCACCATGCCCGTCGGTGACGGGCAGAAGCGCGTGCGGACCGTCGTCGGCTGCGTCACCGGGCGCCGCCGGCCGTCGAGACGGAGTCGGCCGCGGAGACGGAGTTCGTCAGCGTGCCGAGGCCCTGGATGGTGCAGGCCACCGTCTGGCCGGGGCGGATCGGGCCGACGCCCGACGGGGTGCCGGTGAGCACGACGTCGCCGGGGAGCAGGGTCATCACCCGGGAGATGTAGGAGATCAGCAACGGGATGCCGAAGAGCAGCTGGCTGGTGCGGCCGCTCTGGCGGCGCTCGCCGTCGACGTCGCAGGTGACCTCCAGGTCGGCGGCGTCGAGGCCGATGCCGGACAGGTCGGTCTCGATCCACGGCCCCAGCGGGCAGAAGGAGTCGAAGCCCTTCGCGCGGGTCCACTGCCCGTCGCTCCGCTGCATGTCCCGCTCGGTCACGTCGTTGCCGATCGTGTAGCCGAAGACGCTGCTCAGCGCCTGCTCCGGCGTCACGTTGCGGGCGCCCCGGGCGCCGATGACGACGGCGAGCTCGGCCTCGTGGTGCACGTTGGTGCTGCCCGGCGGGATCCGGATGGCGTCGCCGGGGCCGATGACCGACGTCGAGGGCTTGAGGAACAGCAGCGGCTCCGTGGGAGCGTCGCCGGTGTTCATCTCCTTGACGTGGTCGGCGTAGTTCTTCCCGACGCACACCACCTTGCTCGGCAAGATCGGCGAGAGCAGCCGGATGTCGGCCTGCGCGTAGCGCGTGCCGGTGAAGGAGATCTGGCCGAAGGGGTGGCCCTCGATCTGGGCGACCTGGCCGTCGCCGTCGAGGACGCCGAAGGACATGCCCCGGGGGGAGGCGAAACGGACGATGCGCACGACCCGAGGTTAGTCGGCTCTCCGGTCGGCGGCCCCGGCGCGCCTCGGGCTCACTGCACTCGTGGCCCGCCGCTCCCCCCACTCGTCGTGGACAGCCGCGATTCCGAGGCGCTGGCCGCCTCCCGGGCGGGCGGTGCTCGGCCACCGGGTCCTCGGCGACGAGCACGGCGCAGCGAGATCGGCCCGGCCGAGGGCTTCGCCGGCCCGGCGCCGATCAGTCCGGCGACCAGGGCCGCCACGTGCTCGCCGATCCCGAGGGCAACGAGTCCCGCCCGCTGAGCAGCCAGCCCGACCCGCTGCAGCAGGGGCTGCCGGTGCCCCGCGCCCCGCGGACGTAGCTCCAGGAAGTCGGGGTCTGCTTACCGTCGTAAGCAGAACCCGACTGTGCGCGGGAAGGCCCCCGCCGGCGAGGGCGCCTGCCCTGCGTCACCGGTTCGGGCCCGGCAGGGACGACGGAGCGGCTCGGTGGAGCAGGGGACGGCGATTGGCCGCGGGGTCGGCCGGAGGCCGACAATGTCACCGTGATCCTCATCGTCGTGAAGTTCCCCGTCCGTCCCGAGCGCGCCGACGAGTGGACCGGGCTGGCCGCCGACTACGCCCGCGCGGTCAACGGCGAGGAGGGCTCGCTGTTCTTCGAGTGGTCGCGGAGCCTGGAGGAGCCGAACACCTACGTCTGCGTCGAGGGCTTCCGGGACGCCGCCGCCGGCGCGGCGCACGTGGCCACCGACGCCTTCACCCGCTTCGTCGAGCAGGCGCCGGACCTCGTGTCGGCGCAGCCGCAGATCATCTACGTCGACGCCCCCGACGTCGCCGGCTGGGGCCCGATGGGGGAGATCCAGCCGCGCTGACCCGCCGGTGTTGTCCTTCCTGCTGCTGTCCACCCGACCGGAGGACACGGCCGCCGACGAGGAGCTCGCCTCGTTCCTCCGGTTCACCGCCCTGCCCGCGGAGCGGCTGCAGCGGATTCGGCTGGAGGCGGGCCCGCTGCCGTCGCTGGATCTCGACGCCTACGCCGGGGTGTTCCTCGGTGGCGGGCCGTTCAACTCCAGCGACGAGCCGGACGCGAAGTCCCCCGTCCAGGTGCGGGTCGAGCGGGAGGTCGGCGCCCTCCTGGACGAGGTGGTGGCGCGCGACCTGCCGTTCTTCGGCGCCTGCTACGGCATCGGCACGCTCGGCACCCGGCAGGGCGGCGTCGCGGACCGGACCTACGGCGAGCCGGTGTCGGCGGTCGAGGTGGCGCTGACGCCGGAGGGCCGCGCCGACCCCCTGCTGGCCGGGGTGCCCGACCGGTTCCAGGCCTTCGTGGGGCACGAGGAGGCCTGCCGGGTGCTGCCGCCGGGCGCGGTGCTGCTGGCGTCGTAGGCGAGCTGCCCCGTGCAGATGTTCAGGGTGAAGGAGAACGTCTACGCCACCCAGTTCCACCCGGAGCTCGACGTCCCCGGGATCGTGCAGCGGGTGCGCATCTACCAGCACGCCGGCTACTTCGCGCCGTCGGAGATCGAGGCGGTCATCGCGCGGCTGACGCCGGCGGTCCTGACCCACCCCGGGCGCCTGCTGGCGAACTTCGTCGCCCGCTACGGCTGAGGGCGGCGCAGCACGGCGTAGGTGAGCGCGTCGACCAGCGCATGCCAGGACGCCTCGACGATGTTGGCGTGGACCCCGACGGTGGTCCACTCCCCCACCCCGTCAGTGGTGTCGATGAGCACCCGGGTGGTGGCGCTCGTGCCGCCCCTCCAGCCCAGGATGCGGACCTTGTAGTCGGCCAGGGCGACGTCGGCCAGCTGCGGGTAGCGGTGCACCAGCGCCTGCCGCAGCGCGTTGTCCAGGGCGTTGACCGGGCCGTTGCCCTCACCGGTGCTGATGATGCGCTGGCCGTCGACGTGCACCTTGACGGTCGCCTCGCTGACGACGACGCCGTTGCCCCAGTGCTCGACGGAGGTCCTGTAGCTCTCCAGCTCGAACAGCGGGGGCGGCGCCCCGGGCAGCTGCGAGCGGAGCAGCAGCTCGAAGGAGGCGTCGGCGGCCTCGAAGGACCACCCGTCGGCCTCGAGCACCTTCACCTGGTCGACCACCCGGCCGACGGCGTCGGACTCGCCGGTGAGGTCCACGCCCAGCTCGCGGCCCTTCAGCTCGACCGACGCCCGGCCCGCCATCTCGGTGACCAGGATGCGCATGCCGTTGCCCACGACCGACGGGTCGAGGTGGTTGTAGAGCTCGGGGCTCACCTTGATCGCGCTGGCGTGCAGCCCGGCCTTGTGCGCGAACGCCGAGGCGCCGACGAACGGCTGGTGGTCGTCGGGGGCGATGTTGGCCAGCTCGGCGATCGCGTGGCTGACCCGCTGCAGCTCCAGCAGGCACTCGGCCGGCACGGCGGGGATGCCCATCTTGGTGACCAGGTTCCCGATGAGCGCGAAGGTGTCCGCGTTGCCGGCGCGCTCGCCGTAGCCGTTCGCCGTCCCCTGGACGTGCGTGACGCCGGCCTCGACCGCCGCGAGGGTGTTGGCCACCGCGCAGCCGGTGTCGTCCTGGCAGTGGATGCCCAGCCGGCCGTCCACCCGCGCCCGCACCTCGGTCACGATCCGGCCCACGCCCATGGGCAGCATGCCCCCGTTCGTGTCGCACAGGACGCCGACCTCGGCACCGGCGTCGAACGCCGCCTGCAGTACGCGCACCCCGTAGTCCCGGTCGGCGGCGTACCCGTCGAAGAAGTGCTCGCAGTCGAGGAACACCCGCCGGCCGTGGGCGACGAAGAAGGCGACGCTGTCGGCGACCATCGCCAGGTTCTCCTCCAGCGTGGTGCGCAGCGCCTCCCGCACGTGCCGCACGTCGGACTTCGCGACCAGGCAGACCACCGGCGTCTGCGCGTCGAGCAGGGCTCGGACCTGCAGGTCGTCGGCCACGGCGACGCCGGCCTTGCGGGTCGAGCCGAACGCCACCAGCTGCGCGTTCTTCAACTGCAGCTCGGTCCGCGCGCGGGCGAAGAACTCGGTGTCCTTGGGCAGCGCGCCCGGCCACCCGCCCTCGATGTAGCCGACGCCGATCTCGTCCAGCAGCCGGGCCACCGCGAGCTTGTCGGCGACCGAGTAGCTGACCCCCTCGCGCTGGGCGCCGTCGCGCAGCGTGGTGTCGAAGACGTGGAAGTCGGTGTCGGTGGTGGTCACGGTGTCTCCCGGGGGATGGCAAGGGGCCGAACACGAAAAAGACCCCCCGGGTACGGGAGGTCTGCGCGCAGTCGGGGAGGTGACTGCGCGCTAGGCGATGATCGTGCCGCTGGTGTGCATCGGCACCATGAAAGCACGGTGGGCGCGGTGCACGTCACCCCCGTCCGGGAACGGGGCTGCAGCCCGACGACGCCGGCGGCCCGGTGTGCCCCGTGCCGCACACCGGCGTGCCCCTGGCCGGGGCCCACGGGGTGACGTGCTGGCAGCCCCCTCGCCGCAGGGCTTCCTCAGCCGCCGGCGAGGGCCGCGAGCCGGTCGCCGACGTCGGTGGTGCGGATCGCCGCCCGCGGGTCCCGCGTGGACAGGTCGAACGCGACGGCGGCGTCGACCTTGCGCGCCTGCTCGGTGCGGCCGAGGTGGTCCAGGAGCAGGCCGACCGACAGCACCGTGGCCGTGGGGTCGGCGATGCCCTGGCCGGCGATGTCGGGGGCCGATCCGTGCACCGGCTCGAACATGCTCGGGTTGGTCCCCGAGGCGTCGAGGTTGCCGCTCGCTGCGAGGCCGATGCCACCGGTCACCGCGGCGGCGACGTCGGTGACGATGTCGCCGAAGAGGTTGTCGGTGACGATGACGTCGTAGCGACCCGGGTCGGTGATGAAGAACATCGAGGCGGCGTCGACGTGCTGGTAGGCGACGGTGACCTCCGGGAACTCGACCGACACCTCCTCCACGATCCGCGACCAGAGACCACCGGCGTGGGTGAGCACGTTGGTCTTGTGGATCAGCGTCAGGTGCTTGCGCGGGCGCGCCACCGCTCGCTCGAACCCGTAGCGGACGACGCGCTCGACGCCGAAGGCGGTGTTGAGGCTGACCTCGGTCGCGACCTCCTGGGGGGTGTCCTTGCGGAGCACGCCGCCGTTGCCGACGTAGGGACCCTCGGTGCCCTCACGGACGCAGAGCATGTCGATCGAGCCGGGCGACGCCAGCGGGCTGCCCACACCGTCGAAGAGCTTCGCCGGACGCAGATTCACGTGGTGGTCGAGCTCGAAGCGCAGCCGTAGCAGCAGCCCGCGCTCCAGGATGCCCGGCGGCACGCTCGGGTCCCCGATCGCGCCCAGCAGGATCGCATCGTGCTGGCGGAGCTCGTCGAGAACCGTGTCCGGCAGCAGCTCGCCGGTCCGCTGCCACCGCGCGGCACCGAGGTCGTACGGGGTCGTCTCCAGATCGGGCGCGACCGCGCGGAGGACCTTGAGCCCCTCCGCCACGACCTCGGGGCCGATGCCGTCTCCAGGGATCACTGCCAGGCGCATGGGAAGGAACCCTAGGTCAGAGCGTCGTGAGGTCGGCGGCCCGGGCTGCCCGGGCACCGATGCGCCCGGCGATCTCCTCGAGCAGCTCCGGCCCGACCGGGGTGTCGACGGTGACCGCCATGAGCGCCTCGCCGCCCTCGTCGGCCCGGCTCACCTGGGCACCGGCGATGTTGACCCGGGCCTCCCCGAGCGCGGCGCCGACGGCGCCCACGACGCCCGGGCGGTCGGCGTAGACGAAGAAGAGCAGGTACCCCGAGGCGGCCAGGTCGATCTCGAAGCCGTCGGCCTCGGTGAGCCGGGGCAGCTGGTTCCTGCCGAACAGCGTGCCGGCGACGGCGACCTGCGTGCCGTCGGCCATCGCGCCGCACACCCGGACGTAGTCGGGGTAGGTCGGGCTCTCGGGGTCGCTGGTCAGGTCGATCTCCAGACCCCGCTGCTCGGCGAACAGCGGCGCGTTGACGTAGGTGACCTGCTCCTCCACGACGTCGGAGAAGACGTCCTCGAGGCGCGAGGGAGAGCACGGAAAGGTCAAACTCGGCGAGCTTGCCCCGCACCTCGACCGTAACCGCCGGGCCAGCCCGCCGGCGACGGAGATGAACACCCGGCCGAGCTTCTCGGCCAGGGGCAGGCCCGGGCGCACGTCCTGCGCGACCACGCACCCGCCTGGACGTCGGCCCCGTCGACATGACGGATCCCGACCCCGGTCCCGAGCACCTCCAGCACACTGGAGGCGAGCTCTTCGGCGATCAGGACGACGGCGCGATCGAGGTCGGGTCGTGGTCGGGTGCCACTGGCTGGGGACTTTCCCGCGGACGGGACCCGCTCCCCGGGTCCTTGCCCCCGTGTGGGGCCACCGACATCCTGACCCCCGAGAGCCGGGACGCCCCGGCACCGACGGAGGAGAACAGTGAGCCAGTCCGACGACCAGGGTCGTTCCGAGTCAAGCCCGTACGGTCCCGGGAGCGGGCAGGAGCACGACGGGCCCTCCTACGGGCAGGGGAACCCGCCGCAGTACGGGCAGCCGCAGTACGGCCAGCCCCCGTACGGCCAGCCGCCGTACGGCCAGCCGCAGTACGGCCAGCCCCCGTACGGGCAGCAGGCCTACGGCCAGCAGTACGGCGACCAGGGCTACGGGCAGCAGTACGGGACGCCGGCGCCCTACGCCCAGCAGTACGGCCAGTACGGCGCCACCGGCGTCCCGGCCAAGCCGGGGGGCGTCGTCACCGCCGCCGTGCTCGGGTTCGTCTACGGCGCCCTGGGCCTGCTGGTGAGCTTCTTCACGATCGTCCTGGGCGTCGCCGCGAGCGGCGCCGGCACCGGGCTGGACGAGGAGATCCCGGGCCTCGGGCCCGTCGCCGGTGCCCTCGGCGGCGTGCTGCTCATCGTCGGCCTGCTGGCGCTGGTCTGGACGGTGGTGATGGTCTGGGGCTCGGTCTGGGCCCTGAGTGGTCGCAGCCGCGTTCTCCTGCTGGTCGGCGGCTCCATCGCGCTCGTCTTCACGGCCATCGGCTTCCTGGGCAGCCTGGCCGAGGGCACCGCCGGTGATCTCGTTATCAGCCTGCTCTTCTTCCTCGCCGCCCTGGCGATCGTGGTGCTGCTCTCGATGAAGCCGGCCACGCAGTTCTTCGCCGCGCACCGGTTCCGGCGCACGGGTCGCTGAACCGGGTGGCGGCGGCGGGGTGCCGGCGGCCGCGGACGCCGCCGGCCCCGGGCCGGTGCAACCGTCCCTACGATCGGTGACCAGGGAGCCACGTCGGCCCCCCTGACCAGGAGGACGCTGCGATGTCCAGCCCCACCGGTTCCGACCCCGACTACCCCCAGGGCGGTGGGCCGCAGGGCCAGCCGGGCTGGGGGCCGCCGCCCGGCCAGCAGCCGCCGCCCGGCTACGGCCAGCCGCCCCAGGGCTACGGCCATGGCTACAACCAGTCGCCTCAGGGCTACGGCCAGGGCTACGGCCAGGGTCCCGGCGGCTACCCCGCCGCCCCTCCCGGCTATGGCGGGCCTCCGCCGGACCAGCGGCCGGGACAGGTGACCGCCGCGGCGGTCATCGGCATCATCATCGGCGGGCTCGGCACCCTGTTCGGGTTGATCGGGCTCTTCGCGCTCGGGCTGATCTTCGACGCCAGCGCCATCCTGGGCCTGCTGTACCTGCTCTCGCTCGCGACCTCGGTCGTGATGCTGATCGGCGCCACCCAGACCATCCAGGGGAAGTCGCCCCGGCTGCTGCTGCTCGGCAGCTACGCCACGATCGGCGTGCAACTGCTGTACACCATCGTCGCCGTCGTCTACGGCGAGGCGTGGTTCTCGGGGCTGCTGTCGTTCGTACTGCCGATCCTCATCGTGTTCCTGCTCGTGCAGCCGCGCTCCAGGCAGTACTTCGCCGCCCGCGGCGTCAGCTACTGACCCTCGGCCCCGACGCACGACGGCCCCCGCTGCCCTGAGGGCGGCGGGGGCCGGGTGCCTATGGAGCGGCCCACCCTCCAGGGACCCGCGCCGAGCCTGCGAGCCGTGGGGGGAAGGGTGGCCTCGCTCAGCTGCGGGCAGCGGTCCCGGTGTAGTCGTCGGACGCGGACACCCAGCTCATCAGTCCGCGCAGCTTGCGCCCGGTCTCCTCGATCGGGTGCGCCTCGGCGGCGGCCCGCTTCGCCTTGAAGTCCGGCGCGCCGGCGTCCTGGTCGGCGATGAACGCCGCGGCCCAGGAGCCGTCCTTGATCGCCGCCAGCACGTCCTGCATCGACTCCTTGACGCGGGCGTCGATGACCTTCGGGCCGGAGGTGTAGTCGCCGTACTCGGCGGTGTCGGACACCGACCAGCGCTGCTTGGCGATGCCGCCCTCGTACATGAGGTCGACGATCAGCTTCAGCTCGTGCAGGCACTCGAAGTAGGCGACCTCGGGCTGGTAACCGGCCTCGGTCAGCGTCTCGAACCCGGCGGTGATCAGCGCGCTCGCGCCACCGCAGAGGACGGCCTGCTCACCGAACAGGTCGGTCTCGGTCTCCTCGGCGAAGGTCGTCTTGATGACGCCGGCGCGGGTGCCACCGATGGCGGCCGCGTAGGAGAGGGCCAGCTGCAGCGCGGACCCGGAGGCGTCCTGCTCCACGGCGACCAGGCAGGGCACGCCCTTGCCGTTCTCGAACTCGCGGCGGACGAGGTGACCGGGGCCCTTGGGGGCGACCATCGCCACGTCCACACCGGCCGGGGGCTTGATGTAGCCGAACCGGATGTTGAAGCCGTGACCGAAGAAGAGGGCGTCGCCGTCCTGCAGGTTCGGCTCCACGGAGTCCGCGTACAGCGTCCGCTGCACGTGGTCCGGAGCCAGGATCATGATCAGGTCGGCCTCGGCGGACGCCTCGGCCGGCGTGACGACGCGCAGGCCCTCGGCCTCGGCCTTGGCGCGGCTCTTGGAGCCCTCGGGCAGGCCGACGCGCACGTCGACGCCGGAGTCGCGCAGCGACAGCGCGTGGGCGTGGCCCTGGCTGCCGTAGCCCAGGACGGCGACGGTGCGCCCCTGGATGATCGAGAGGTCGGCGTCGTCGTCGTAGAAGATCTCGGCGGCCATGCTGTGTGCGGTTCCCTTCGGTTGGTGGTTCGACGTCTCAGGCTGCGGGATCAGGCAGTGTCGATGGCGCGACTCCGCGCCCTGGTCCGCTCCCCGCTCGTTGCTCGCTGCGATGCTCCCAGGGCTGTCGTCACGCGGTGCGCTCGACCGGGCGCAACGTACCGGCGCCGGACATCGCCCGCGGGCCCCGGCCCAGCGCGACGGTGCCCGACTGGGCCATCTCCTTGATGCCGAGCGGTGCGAGCACCGCCAGCAGCGCCTGCAGCTTCTCCGGCGTGCCGGTGGCCTCGAGGGTCACCGTGTCGGGGTTGACGTCGATGACGCGGGCCCGGAACAGCTCGGCGGTCTGCAGCACCTGGGTGCGCTCGGCGAGGGGTGCGCGCACCTTGACCAGCAGCAGCTCGCGCTGGACGGCGGCGCCGCCATCCAGCTCGACGATCTTGATGATCTCGATCAGCTTGTTGAGCTGCTTGGTGATCTGCTCCAGCGGCTGGCTCTCCGCGTCGACGACGATGGTCATGCGCGACAGGTCGGGGTTCTCGGTCGGCCCGACGGCGAGGGACTCGATGTTGAAGCCGCGGCGGCTGAACAGCGCCGAGACGCGGGCCAGGACACCGGACTTGTTCTCGACGAGGACCGACAGGGTGTGACGGGACATGGGTGCGCTCCTCAGACCTGGCCGTCGCCGAAGACCGGGCGCAGGTCGCGCGCGGCCAGGATCGCGTCGTTGCTGGCGCCGGCGGCGACCATCGGCCACACCTGGGCGTCGGCGCCGACGACGAAGTCGATGACCACCGGCGCGTCGTTGATCGCCATGGCCTTCTCGATGACGGCGTCGACGTCGTCCTTGCTCTCGCACCGCAACCCGACGCAGCCCAGCGCCTCCGCCAGCGCGACGAAGTCGGGGATGCGCACCGGCTTGGGCGAGCCGTCGGGGTTGCGCGCGTGCAGCCTGGTGTTGGAGTAGCGGCCCTCGTAGAACAGGGTCTGCCACTGCCGGACCATGCCGAGGTTGCCGTTGTTGATGACGGCGACCTTCACCGGGATGCCCTCGATGGCGCAGGTGGCGAGCTCCTGGTTGGTCATCTGGAAGCAGCCGTCGCCGTCGATGGCCCACACGGTGGTGTCGGGGCAGCCGTACTTGGCGCCCATCGCCGCCGGCACGGAGTAGCCCATCGTGCCCAGGCCGCCGCTGTTGAGCCAGGTGCCCGGCTTCTCGTACCTGATGAACTGGGCCGCCCACATCTGGTGCTGGCCGACGCCGGAGGTGTAGATGGCGTCGGGGCCGGCGATCGCACCCAGCCGCTCGATGACGTACTGCGGCGACAGCGCGCCGTCCTCGGGCCAGTCGTAGCCGAGCGGGTAGCGCTCGCGCCAGTCGTCGAGCTGCGCCCACCACGCCGCCAGGTCCGGCGTGCGACCCGCCTCGTGCTCGGCGCGGAGGGCCTCGACCAGCTGCGCGATGGTCTCCTTGGCGTCGCCGACGATCGGCACGTCGGCTCTGCGGTTCTTGCCGATCTCGGCGGGGTCGATGTCGGCGTGGACGACCAGGGCGTCGGGCGCGAAGCTGGACAGCTCGCCGGTCACCCGGTCGTCGAACCGCGCGCCCAGCGCGACGATCAGGTCGGACTTCTGCAGCGCGGTCACCGCCGCGACGGTGCCGTGCATGCCGGGCATGCCCAGGTGCTGCGGGTTGCTGTCGGGGAACGCGCCCCGGGCCATGAGCGTGGTGACCACCGGCGCGCCGGTCAGCTCGGCGAGCTCGGCGAGCTGGTCGGTGGCCCGCGCCTTGAGCACGCCGCCGCCGACGTAGAGGACCGGGCGACGAGCGGCGGCGATGAGGGTGGCGGCCTCGCGGACCTGCTTGCCGTGCGGCCGCGTCGTCGGCTTGTAGCCGGGCAGGTCGAGCCGCGGCGGCCAGGAGAAGTCCGTCGTGGCCTGCAGGACGTCCTTGGGGATGTCGACCAGGACCGGACCGGGGCGGCCGGTGGACGCCAGGTGGAAGGCCTCGGCGATCCGCTGCGGGATCTCCTCGGCCGACGTCACCAGGAAGTTGTGCTTGGTGACCGGCATCGTGATGCCGCGGATGTCCGCCTCCTGGAAGGCGTCGGTGCCGATGGCCGCGCTCGGCACCTGGCCGGTGATGGCCACGATGGGAACCGAGTCCATGTAGGCGTCGGCCAGCGGGGTGACCAGGTTGGTGGCGCCCGGGCCGGAGGTGGCCATGCAGACACCGACCCGCCCGGTGGCCTGCGCGTACCCGGTGGCGGCGTGTCCCGCGCCCTGTTCGTGCCGGACCAGGACGTGGTGCACGCGGGAGTCGAACAGCGGGTCGTAGGCCGGGAGGATCGCGCCGCCCGGGATGCCGAAGACCACGTCGACGCCGACCGCCTCGAGCGAGCGGACGAGGCTCTGCGCACCGGTGATGCCGGTGGCCGGCTCGGCAGCGGCATCGGCGACCGACCGGGCCGTCGTCTCGACGCCGGTGAGCGCCGCGGCGGCTTCGCGGGTGGCGACCTCGGAGTGCGGGGCCTCGTGCGGGGTGGTGGTGGTCATCGCGCGGATCTCCTGTGCCTTGCGGCGTGGTACGGGCTGGTGCGACGGGCGACGCGCTCGCTGTGCGGCAGGTCACGGCCAACAAAAAACCCCTCGTGCCACGGGCACGAAGGGTCAGCGCGTCGGTCGGTGACCGGACGCGCTACGCGAGTACGAGGACGCCGCGGGTGCGGGCGTCGGCGAGCATGCTGGTGCGAGGCACGGTCACACTGTGCGCTCCACCCCGGCCCGGCGTCAACCGTCGCGTCCCACGATGTGGACACCGACGTCCAGATTCGGTGCCGTCGGGGCGGGCCACGGAGACGCGTCGCACGTCCCAGCCGTCGGCCAGGAGCCCGGCCGCCTGCTCCGTGGCCACTCCGAGCACCCAGGGCCAGGGCGTGGCGGACCCGGCACTCACACACCTCCCGGGTGCCGGGTTCCGCGGTGGGACCGGCGGTCCGGCGACCGGCCGGGGCCGCCGTGTCACCCCATGGGGGTCAGCCGCAGATCGCTCCCTGGGCCGCCGAGCCGACGAGCTTGGCGTACTTGCCGAGCACGCCGGTGGTGTAGCGGGGCGGGAGCGGCTCCCAGCCGTCGGCCCGGCGGGCCAGCTCGTCGGCGTCGACGAGCAGGTCCAACGTCCGGTGGACCAGGTCCAGCCGGATCCGGTCGCCGTCGCGCACGAACGCGATCGGCCCGCCGTCGGCGGCCTCGGGCGCGACGTGACCGATGCACAGGCCGGTGGTGCCGCCGGAGAACCGGCCGTCGGTCAGCAGCAGGACGTCCTTGCCCAGTCCGGCGCCCTTGATCGCACCGGTGACGGCGAGCATCTCCCGCATGCCCGGACCGCCCCGGGGGCCCTCGTAGCGGATGACCACGACGTCGCCGGGCTCGAGCGTGCCCTCGGTGACGGCGTCCATCGCGCCCTGCTCGCCGTCGAAGACCCGTGCGGTGCCCTCGAAGACGTCCGCGTCGAAGCCCGCCGACTTCACGACCGCACCCTCCGGGGACAGCGAGCCGCGGAGGATCGTCAGGCCGCCGGTCGTGTGGATCGGGTCGTTCATCGCGTGGACGATCGTGCCGTCGATGTCGGGCGGCGCGATGTCGGCGAGGTTCTCCGCCATCGTCTTCCCGGTCACGGTCAGCGTGTCGCCGTTGAGCAGCCCGGCGTCCAGCAGCGCGCGGAGCACGACCGGAACGCCGCCGACGCGGTCGATGTCGGTCATGACGAAGCGACCGAAGGGCTTGACGTCGGCCAGGTGCGGGGTGCGGTCGCCGATCCGGTTGAAGTCGTCCAGCGTCAGCTCGACCTGCGCCTCGTGCGCGATCGCCAGCAGGTGCAGCACGGCGTTGGTGGAGCCACCGAGCGCCATGACGACGGTGATCGCGTTCTCGAACGCCTCCTTCGTCATGATCTGGCGTGCGGTGATCCCCTTGCGGAGCAGGTTGACCACGGCCTCGCCGGAGGCGACCGCGTAGGCGTCGCGCCGGCTGTCGGGCGCGGGCGGGGCGGCGCTGCCGGGCAGCGCCATGCCGAGCGCCTCCGCCACGCTGGCCATGGTGTTGGCGGTGTACATGCCGCCGCAGGACCCCTGCCCGGGGCAGGCTGCCTTCTCGATCTCGACCAGCTCCTCGCGGGTGATCAGCCCGCGGGCGCAGGCACCCACGCCCTCGAAGACGTCGATGATCGTGAGGTCCCGGTCGCCGAGCTTCCCCGGCAGCGTGGAGCCGGAGTACAGGAACACGCTGGCCAGGTCCAGCCGCGCCGCGGCCATGAGCATCCCCGGCAGCGACTTGTCGCAGCCGGCGAGGAGCACCGAGCCGTCCAGACGCTCGGCGAACATGACCGTCTCGACCGAGTCGGCGATGACCTCGCGGGACACCAGCGACGCGCGCATCCCCTCGTGCCCCATGGAGATGCCGTCGGAGACCGAGATCGTGCCGAACTCCAGCGGGTAGCCGCCGGCCGCGTGCACGCCCTCCTTGGCCCGCTTGGCCAGCCGGTCCAGGGACAGGTTGCAGGGGGTGATCTCGTTCCAGGACGAGGCGACGCCGATCTGCGGCTTGGCGAAGTCCTCGTCGCCCATGCCGACGGCGCGGAGCATGGCCCGCGCGGGCGCCTTGGCGTCCCCGTCGGTCACCTCGTAGCTGCGCGGCTTCAACGGGCTGTGGGTCTGGCTCGCGGACTCGTTGCCGGGGATGAGGTCCTCACCGATCGTCACGAGCGGCGATGGTATGCCTGCGCCCCGCCCGGCGGACCGGCCCGGGGTGGGATCATGGCCGTTCGTGACCCCTCCCGCGCGGTTCCGGATGGAGCGCAACGCGCTGCTGCCCCTCGTCGTGCTGGCCTTCTGCATCCTCCCGACGGCGGCGGTCGCCTGGTGGACGCCGGTCCTGCTGCTCGTGCCCGCGGCGATCGCCGTAGCGGTGCTGCGTCGGGGCGTCGACGTCACCGACGACGGCATCACCGCGCGCGCCGTCCTCGGGTCGCGGACGGTGACCTGGACGGAGCTGGCCGGCATCCGCGTCGGCGCCCGCGGCGACCTCTGGCTGGTCACCGCCGCCGCCACCGAGGTCCGGCTGCCGGTGCTGCGGACCCACGACCTGCCCCGGCTGGCCGCGGTCTCCGGCGGACGCCTGGAGATCCCCGTCGCCCCGGCCGGATCCCGCCCGCCGGCTCAGTAGGCGTCGACGACGTTGACCAGCGGCTCGCCGGCGAGGATCCGGCGGAGTTGGTCGGTGACGGCGGCGGCCGCCCGCGCGTTGGTCTCGGGCACCGCGCCGCCGACGTGCGGGGTGAGCAGCAGCCCGGGCGCGGACCACAGCGGGTGCCCCGCGGGCAGCGGCTCGGGGTCGGTCACGTCCACCGCCGCGCGCAACCGGCCGCTGGCCAGCTCGGCCACGAGGGCGTCGGTGTCGACGACGACGCCCCGGGCGGCGTTGACCAGCAGCGCCCCGTCGGCCATCGCGGCGAGGAACTCCGCGTCGACCATGCCCCGGGTCTCCGGCGTCACCGGGACGATGAGGACCACGACGTCGGCGTGCGGGAGCAGGTCGGGGAGCTCGTCGATGGCGCGGACCCCCTCGCGGGCGGTGCGCGCGACGTAGGTCAGCTGGACGTCGAACCCGGCGAGCATGCGGCCGATGGCCCGGCCGATGTCCCCGGCGCCGATCACCAGCACGCGGGCCCCGACCAGCGACCGGTGCGTGGTGAACGACCAGCGGCCGGCGTCCTGCTCGCGCACGAAGAAGGGGATTCCCCGCTGGGCCGCGAGCGTCGCCGCGACCGCCCACTCCGCGGTCGAGGGGGTGTGCGCACCCCGGGCGTTGCACAGGACCACGCCCTCGGGCAGCCGGCCGGCGAAGTTCTCCGCACCCGCGCTCAGCAGCTGCACCAGACGCAGCTCGGGCAGCGCGGCGAAGAACGCGTCGTCGGGCAGCGTGGCGCCACCGGAACGCGGCACCCACACGCGCGCGAGCGCGGCCTCACCGGCCGGCGGGCCATCGGCGGGGTCGAGCCGGTGCGCCCGGATCCGGGGCGACACCTCCTCGACGGCGGCTCCGATGGCGCGGGAGGGCACCAGCACGTGCAGCGTCTCGTCCGCCGCCAGCTCCAGGGTCGTCACGGGCACCACGCTAGCCAGCCCGCGTGCCGCGGACGACCGGCCGGGCGCACGTACCCTGGGCCCGGTGAGGCCGACGAGGGCGCTGCGCGCGTCGCGGGTGGTCGCCGCCCTGCTCACCGGGGTGCTGCTGACCGGCTGCGGCGGTGGCGGCTACGAGCCCGCCGGCCCCTTCCGCCCGCTGCCCGAGGGGCCGCCACCGCAGGTCGGGCCGCCCTCGGCCACGCTCCCCCCGCCGGGCGAGCCGGCGCAGCCCGGCGGCGAGGAGGAGGCCGGTGACCCGAACGTCGTCGCCTCGGGGCTCAGCGTGCCCACCGGCCTGGTGCTGCTGCCCGACGGCTCGGCGATCGTCGGCGAACGGGACACCGGCCGCCTGCTCCAGGTGTTTCCCGACCGGTCCCCGGCCGAGGAGCTCATGACCGTCCCGGGCATCGACACGACCGGGGACGGCGGGCTGCTGGGGCTCACGCTCTCCCCCACCTTCCCCGAGGACGGGCTGCTGTTCGCCTACGTCTCCACCGCCACCGACAACCGGGTCGTCCGCTTTCCGATCGGCGGCACGCCCAACCCGGTGTTCACCGGCATCCCGCGCGGCGAGGTGGGCAACGGCGGCGGGCTGCTCACCGGGGCCGACGGCCACCTCTACGTCGGCACGGGCGACGCCGGGGACCCGGCGCTGGCCGCCGACCCCGCGTCGCTCGCGGGCAAGGTGCTGCGGATCGACGTCTTCGGCCGGCCCGTGGGCGGCGCCGGCCCGGTGTTCAGCCGTGGCCACCGCGACGTCACCGCGCTCTGCCAGGACGCGGAACTCCTCTACGCCACCGACGAGGCACGCGAGGGGCCCGACGAGTTCGACGTCGTCCGCGAGGGCGGGGACGGTGCCCCACTGCTGGCGGTCCCGCCCGAGGAGGGTGGGCTGGGTGGCTGCGCCGTCGCCAACGGCACCGTGTTCCTCGGCGCACTCGACGGCCAGCGGGTGCACGTCATCACCCTCGACGCCGACGGCGCGCCCGTCGACGGCGCCGCCGACGAGGTGCTCGGCGGCCGCTACGGGCGGCTGCGCACCGTCGTCCTCGACGCCCAGGGCGCGCTCTGGGTCACGACGTCCAACCGCGACGGCATCGGGACGCCGGCCGAGGACGACGACAAGGTCCTGCGCATCCGCCCACCCGGCGGCCAGCCGGACTCCCCGCTGTGACACCGCGGTCCTCCGGACCGCACCGCGGCCAGGTGCCGTCCCCCTGACGTGGTGAGCCCCGCAGTCGCGCCTGCACGGACCCCTCCGGGGCCCATTCGGCGCGACCGATCAACTGCTGACCAGCCGCTCCTCGAGCATCCGCTTCACGGTTGCGGCGTCAGCCTTGCCGCGAGTGGTCTTCATGACCGCGCCGACCAGCGCCCCGATCGCCTGCAGCTTTCCGCCGCGCACCTTGTCGGCGACGTCGGGATTGCCCTCGATCGCCGCCTCCACAGCAGCCACCAGCTCGTCGGACTCCCCCATGACCGCCAGCCCGCGCGCCTCGACGACCGCGGCGGGGTCGCCCTCGCCCGCGAGGACGCCGTCCAGCGCCTGCCGGGCCAGCTGGTCGTTGATCGTGCCGGCGGAGACCAGGCCGATCAGCTCGGCGACCTGCGCCGGCGTCACGGCCAGCTGGCCGAGCTCGATCCCGGCGTCGTTGGCCCGGCGGGCCAGCTCACCGAGCCACCACTTCCGCGCGTCGCCGGGCGAGGCGCCGGCGGCCACCGTGTCGCTGACCAGCTCCACCGCGCCGGCGTTGACCAGCCAGCCCATCTCCGTCGGCGAGATGCCCCACTCGTCGGAGAGCCGGGCGCGGCGGGCGGCGGGCAGCTCGGGCAGGCCGGCCCGCAGCTTCGCCACCCACTCCTCGTCGGGGGCGATGGGCACCAGGTCGGGCTCGGGGAAGTACCGGTAGTCGGTGGCCTCCTCCTTGCTCCGTCCCGCCGACGTGCTGCCGGTGTCCTCGTGGAAGTGGCGGGTCTCCTGCACGACCCGCCCACCGGCGTCCAGGACAGCGGCCTGGCGGCGCATCTCGAAGCGCACCGACCGCTCCACCGAACGCAGCGAGTTCACGTTCTTGGTCTCCGTGCGGGTGCCCCACTCGAGGCTTCCGATCGGCGCGAGCGAGGTGTTGACGTCGCAGCGCAGGTTGCCCTGCTCCATGCGCACCTCGGAGACGCCGAGGGCGAGCAGGATCTCGCGCAGCTCGGTGACGTAGGCCTTGGCCACCTCGGGCGCCTTGGCCCCGGCCCCGGGGATGGGGCGGGTGACGATCTCCACCAGCGGGATGCCGGCGCGGTTGTAGTCGACCAGCGAGTGGTCCGCGCCGTGGATGCGCCCGGTCGAGCCGCCGACGTGCAGGTTCTTGCCGGTGTCCTCCTCCAGGTGCACGCGCTCGATCTCGACGCGATAGGTCTCGCCGTCGACCTCGACGTCGAGGTGCCCGGCCGTGCACAGGGGCTCGTCGTACTGGCTGGTCTGGAAGCCCTTGGGGATGTCCGGGTAGAAGTAGTTCTTCCGGGCGAACCGCGACCAGGTCGCGATCCGGCAGCCCAGGGCCAGCCCGATGCGGATGGTGGCCTCGATGGCGGCGGCGTTGGCCGCGGGCAGCGAACCGGGCAGCCCCAGGCAGACCGGGCAGGTCTGCGTGTTGGGCTCGGCGCCGAAGGTGGTCGCGCAGCCGCAGAACATCTTCGACGCGGTGCCCAGCTCGACGTGGGTCTCCAGCCCGATCACCGGTTCGTAGCGGGTGAGGAGCTCGTCGAACGCGACCAGGGTGTTGGTGCTCATGAGGGGTTGTTCTCCTTCGGGCCGGCGGGGCCGGGAGGCTGCGTGCGCCCGGTGATCCACGCGCCGACCCCGGTCAGGACGCCGAGGACGATGAAGAAGGCGAAGACGGCCTCGCCGGTGGTCAGCCAGAGCACCAGGCCGGCGAGGACGACGAACGCCGTGAGCCCCCACGCGGCCTTCATGACGCCGTTCACGCCGCCCCCTGCGGAGCCGTGCGGCCGAGCTCGTCGAGCAACCGGTGGCCCCGGGCGGCGTCCTGCGCGGCCTCCAGGGCGGCGGCGACGCGGTAGCAGCGGTCGTCGGCCAGCGCGGGAGCCATGATCTGGAAGCCGACCGGCAGGCCCTCGGAGAGCCCGCAGGGCACCGAGATCGCGGGCACGCCGGCCAGGCTCGCCGGCAGCGTGCACAGGTCGGCGGCGTACATGGCGATCGGGTCGTCGACGCGGGTGCCGATCGGGAAGGCCACCGTGGGGGTGGTGGGGCTGACCAGCACGTCGACGTCCGCGTAGGCGGCGGTGAAGTCGCGCGTGATGAGCGTGCGCACCTTCTGCGCCTGGCCGTAGTAGGCGTCGTAGTAGCCGGCCGACAGCGCGTAGGTGCCGAGGATGATCCGGCGCTTCACCTCGGGCCCGAAGCCCTGCTCGCGGGTCAGCGCCATGACCTCGTCGAGGTCCCGGCTGCCGTCGTCGCCCACGCGCAGGCCGTAGCGCACGCCGTCGAAGCGGGCGAGGTTGGACGACGCCTCGCTGGGGGCGATCAGGTAGTAGGCCGGCAGCGCCAGGTCGAACGCCGGGCAGGAGACCTCCCGCACGTCCGCGCCCATGCTCTCCAGCAGCGCCACCGCCTCGCGGACGCGGTCGAGCACGCCGCTCTCGTAGCCGTCGGCGTGCCCCTCGCCGCCCAGCTCGCGGACGACGCCGACCCTCAGCCCGGCCAGCTCCCCCTCGGCCCCGCGGCGGGCGGCCTCGGCCAGCACGGGGACGGGGCAGTCGATGCTGGTGGAGTCGTAGGTGTCGTGACCGGCGACCGCCTCGTGCAGGAGCGCCGCGTCGAGGACCGTGCGGGTCATCGGACCCGCCTGGTCGAGGCTGGAGGAGAACGCGACCAGCCCGTAGCGGGAGACCGAGCCGTAGGTCGGCTTGTGCCCCACCAGCCCGGTGAGCGCGGCCGGCTGGCGGATCGAGCCGCCGGTGTCGGTGCCGATCGACCAGGGGGCCAGCCCACCGGCGACCGCGGCCGAGGAGCCGCCCGAGGAGCCACCCGGGATGCGGCTGTGGTCCCAGGGGTTGCGGGTCACCTGGTAGGCGGAGTTCTCCGTGGAGGACCCCATCGCGAACTCGTCCATGTTGGTCTTGCCCAGCAGGACGGTGCCCGCGGCCTTGAGCTTGGCGGCCAGCGTGGCGTCGTAGGGCGGGCGCCAGCCCGCGAGGATCTTCGATCCGCTCGTGGTGGGGACGCCCTCGGTGACGACGACGTCCTTGAGCGCCAGCGGGACGCCGGCCAGCGGGCCCAGCTCCTCGCCGGCCGCGCGGGCGGCGTCGACGGCCTCGGCGGAGGCCAGCGCCGCCTCCGCGTCGACGTGCAGGTAGGCGCCGAGCGCGCCGTCCTCGGCCGCGATGCGGTCGAGGTAGGCGCGAGTGACCTCGGCGGAGCTCAGGTCACCGGACTGCAGGGCGCTGCTGAGGTCGGCGGCGCTGGTGGTGGTCAGGTCGGCGCTCATGCCTCCTCCCCCAGGATGCGCGGCACGCGGAACCGGTCGTCCTCCGCCGCGGGAGCACCGGCGAGGACGACGTCGCGGGGCAGGCTGGGGCGGGCGACGTCCGGCCGCATGACGTTGGTCATCGGCACCGCGTGCGTGGTGGGCGCCACGTCGGCGACGTCGGCCTTGCCGACCTGCGCGACGGCGTCCAGCACGGAGGCGAGCTGACCGGCGAAGAGGTCCAGCTCCTGGTCGCTCACCGCCAGGCGGGACAGGTGCGCCAGGTGCGCCACCTCGTCGCGGGTCAGTCGGCCCTTCGGGGAGGGGGTGCTCATGCTGCGGCGGAACTCCACTTCGGCGATGCCCGTCGGCCCGCTCTCGGCCCGGGGCGTGACCTGGACACTCTACGTGGGGGCGTCGGGGCGCTGGTCAGCGTGAGAGGCTTCCCCCCGATCGCGATCGACGGAGATCGGCCGAACCGGCGAGGACTCCCCCGGAGGAACCGTGTCCTATCTCCTGCGTCTGGTGCTGCCCGACCGCCCCGGCGTGCTCGGCGCGGTGGCCACCGCGCTGGGTGCCGCCGGCATCGACATCGTGTCCCTGGACGTGCTCGAGCGGGGGCACGGGATCGCCGTCGACGACGTGGTGGTGGACGTTCCCGGCGACCGGCTGCCCGACAGCCTGATCACCGTCGCCCAGGGGGTGCCGGGCGTGCAGGTGGAGTCGCTGCGGCCGTTCGCGGGGCCGCTGGACACCCACCGCGAGCTGGACCTGCTCGACGCGCTGGCCCGCGGCGGGGACGGCGCGGCCGCCGCGCTGCTGGCCGCGGAGCTGCCCCGGGTGTTCCACAGCGGGTGGGCGGTGATCCTCGACGGCGCCGGCCAGCCCGCCCCCCTGGAGCCCTCGGCGGTGGTGGCGGGGTCGGAGGCGGCACCCGGGTTCGCCGGCCTCACGCTGCCGTGGCTACCGCTCTCCGGGCCGGTGCTGCTGCCCAGCGACGACTCGTGGCTGCCCGAGCGCTGGCAGGAGATGGCCATCGAGATGATGGCCGCTCCCTACGGCGCCGGGACCCGGGCCGTCGTGGTCGGCCGCTCGGGCGGCCCGGCGTTCCGCCGCTCGGAGCTGCTCCGGCTGGCCCACCTGACCGGCATCGCGGCCACGGTCACCCACCTGCCGCCCGCCTAGCGCGACCGCCCCGGGCCCGTCACCCGTCGGTGCCGTCGCCGATCGTCGCGACCTCGCGGGCGGCGTCCGGGCCGTCGTCCAGCAGCACCCGGAAGCCGTCGTCGTCGAGGATCGGCGCCTTGACCTGGACCGCCTTGTCGTACTTGCTGCCGGGATCGGCGCCGACGACGACGAAGCCCGTTCTCTTCGACACCGAACCGGTGACCTTGCCCCCGCGCTCCTGGATCGCCGCGATCGCCTGGTCGCGGCTGAAGTCGCGCAGCGAACCGGTGACCACGACCGTGACGCCGGTGAGCGGCCCCGGCGGGGCGTCCTCGGCGGCGTCGGCCATGCGGACGCCCGCCTGGCGCCACTTCTCCACGACGGCGCAGTGCCAGTCGACGGCGAACCAGTCGCGCACCGAGCGCGCGATCGTGGGCCCGACGCCGTCCGCGGCCGCCAGCTCCTCCTCGCTCGCCGCCATGATGCGATCCATCGAGCGGAAGTCGCGGGCCAGCGCCTGGGCGGCGGTCGGGCCGACGTGCCGGATGGAGAGCGCCACCAGGACCCGCCACAGCGGGACGTCCTTGCGCGTCTGCAGGTTGGCGAGCAGCTTGGCCCCGTTGGCCGACAGCGCCCCGTTCTTCCTCGTGAAGAACGGGGAGCGCTGCAGCTGCTCCCCGTCGAGGAAGAAGATGTCACCCTCGTCCTGCAGCAGGTGGCTCTGCAGGAGTGCGATCGCCGCCTCGTACCCCAGGTTCTCGATGTCGAAGGCGCCGCGGCCGGCCACGTGGAAGACCCGCTCCCGCAGCTGGGCGGGGCAGGACCGGGCGTTCGGGCAGCGGATGTCGGCGTCGCCCTCCCTCTCCGGCCGCAGCTCGGTCCCGCACTCGGGGCAGTGCGTGGGCATGACGAACTCGCGCTCGTCGCCCGTGCGCGCCGCCACCACCGGGCCGAGCACCTCGGGGATGACGTCGCCGGCCTTGCGGATGACGACGGTGTCGCCGATCAGGACGCCCTTGCGCACGACCTCCGAGGCGTTGTGCAGCGTCGCCAGCTGCACGGTCGAGCCGGCCACCTTGACCGGCTCCATGAACGCGAACGGCGTGACCCGGCCGGTGCGGCCGACGTTGACCCGGATGTCCCGGAGCTTCGTCATCGCCTCCTCCGGCGGGTACTTGAACGCGATCGCCCACCGGGGCGCGCGGGAGGTGGAGCCCAGCCGACGTTGCAGCGCCACCTGGTCGACCTTCACCACGACGCCGTCGATCTCGTGCGCGACCGAGTGCCGCTGCTCGCGGTAGCGCTCGATGTAGGCCCACACGCCCTCGAGGTCCTCGACCACCTCGTACCGGTCGCTGACCGGCAGGCCGAGGGCGCGCAGCCGGTCGTAGGCCGCCGACTGCCGGTCGGGGTCGAAGCCCGTCCGAGCGCCGAGCCCGTGCACCACCAGGCTCAGCGGCCGGGACGCGGTGACCTTCGGGTCCTTCTGCCGGAGGGACCCGGCAGCGGCGTTGCGCGGGTTGGCGAACGGCGGCCGGCCCTGCTCCACCATCGTGGCGTTGACCTCGGCGAAGGCGGCGACCGGGAAGTAGATCTCGCCGCGGACCTCGAGCAGCTCGGGGACGTCGGGGCCGGTGAGCTGCTCCGGGACGTCGTCCATCGTGCGGACGTTGGCGGTGACGTCCTCGCCGGTGGTCCCGTCGCCGCGGGTGGCGGCCCGCACCAGCCGCCCCTTCTCGTACACCAGGTCGACGGCGACGCCGTCGACCTTCAGCTCGCACAGGTAGCTCGCCCCCGCGGCGCCCTCCCGCTCGGCGCGGGTGGCCCAGGCGGCGAGCTCGTCGCTGCTGAACGCGTTGTCCAGGCTCTGCATGCGCTCCAGGTGCTGCACCGGGGCGAAGGTGGCCGTGAACCCGCCGTTGACCTTCTGGCTGGGCGAGTCGGGGGTGACCAGGGCGGGGTGCGCGGCCTCCAGCGCCTCGAGCTCGCCCATCAGCTCGTCGTACTGACCGTCGCTGATCAGCGGCTCGTCGCGCACGTAGTAGGCGAACGCGTACCGGTCCAGCTCCTCGGACAGGTCGCGGTGGCGCGTGCGCGCCTCGTCGGGGACCTCGGTGAGGTCCGCGCGGTCGCCCACCGGGGTAACGGAGGGCTCGACGAGGTCGGCGGCGTCGGTGCTCACGGACGAACGGTATCCGGCGGGTCCGACGGTCAACCGGCGCTCACCCGGTCGCGCGCGGAGGGCCCGGCGGAGTCACTCCGGCAGCAGGTATCTCGCGGCCTCGCGGACCTGCGCCATGGCCGCGCGGGCGTACGACGGGGTGGCGCCGGCCAGCCCGCACGCCGGCGTCAGCGTCACCGCCGCCGCCAGGTCGTCAGCCGGGAAGCCGAGCTCGCGCCACCACGCCTGGACCCGGGTCGCCGTCGCCTTCGCCGCCGGCAGGGGCGCGTCGGTGCCGGGGACGACGCCGGGCAGCAGGTGCACGCCGGCCTCGATCGCGGTGCCGACCGCATCGAGGTCCTGCACCAGGCCGAGGTCGAAGGAGAGACCCGCGGCGCCGGCGGCGCGGAACAGGTCCAACGGCACCCGGGGCGCGCAGCAGTGCACGACCACCGGCCCCGGCAGCGCCCGGACCACGGCGGCCAGCTCCTGCTCGACCACGTCGGCGGCGACCGCGGGCAGCTTGCCGAACCCGCTGGCGGTGGGCAGCCCGCCCTGCACGACGGCGGGCACCGACGGCTCATCGAGCTGCACCACCACCTCCGCGCCGGGCACGCGGGCCTGCACCGCGGCCACGTGCGCGGCGAGGCCTTCCGCCAGCGACTGGCCCAGGTCGCGGCGGGCGCCGGCGTCGACCACGGCGCGGTCGCCGCGGGTGCGCTCCAGCCCGGCGGCCAGCGTCCACGGCCCGGCGGCCTGCACCTTGAGCGGCCCGGTCCAGGTCGCGGCCACGTCGTGCAGCGCGTCGAGGTCGCGGGCGAGGAACTCCTCGGCCCGGCGCTGGTCCGCTCCCGGTCGGGCCACCAGCCGCCAGCCGGCCGGGGTCAGGTCCACCGCGAGGTCGACCAGCAGCGCGGCGGACCGGCCGAGCATGTCCGAGCCGGCGCCCCGGCCGGGCAGCTCGGGCAGGTGGGCGAACTCCGGCAGCTCGCCGGCGACCAGCCGTACCGCCTCGGCGGGGTCGGCGCCGGGCAGGGAGCCGACACCGGTGGCCGGCCCCCACGACACCGGCGCCGTCGCCGGGTCCGTGCTCTCGCTCGATGCAGCCATGACCGCGACGCTAGCCCGCGCCTCAGGACGCCGGGCAGCCACTCCCGGACGGGTCAGCAGGAGAGCCGCTCCGACGAGGCGACCACCTGCGCGGGAGCCGGAGGGTCCACCGGCGAACGGGTCGCCAGGTACTCGACCAGCGCCTCCGGGAGCTCCGGCCCCTCGAGCGCGTCGGTGCCCGAGGTGAAGGGCCCGTACCCGTCGCTGCCCGCGCGCAGGTGGGAGGTCAGGGCGATCCGGTAGGCCCCCGCCGGGTCGACCCGCTGCCCGGCCAGCACGAGCGAGCACGGGTCGACGCGGTCGCCCACCGGTCGCCCCGGGTCGTAGCTGTAGGAGACATCGCCGGACACCTCGAGCGGGAAGGCGCCGAATGCGCCGTCCGCGGTGAACTGCTCCTCCAGCGCCTGCCGCACCGCCACCCCGGAGAGGGTCACGACGTCGACGGTGTACGGGATCGACGTCACGGCGTAGACGTGCCGGCGGCGCACCTCCCCGCCGGCGCCGCCGGGGACGACCAGGTCGGCGCGGAGGCTGCCGCTGCTCGTGAACGCGGCGAGCGGTGGGGGCCCCGGCACCCCGTCGGCCGCGGCCGCCAGCATCGCGTTCGCGACGAGGACGCCCAGGGACGACGACGGGGCAGGTCCGCGCCGGACGTCCCCGGTGAGCACGGCAACCGGGCTGTCGGCACCGCTCTCCGCCGCCCGGCCGGCCCAGTAGTCCACTATCCGCGCCATCTCCGGCTCCGGCTCGGCACGGACGACCGGTACGGCAGCCGACGTCACGGTCTCGCGCCGCACGTCCCCCTCGGCACCGACGACGAACCGGAGGTCGACGACCCCGGTCCCGTGCGCGCCCGCCTGCACGACCGGTCGCGGAACGCCGGCCGGGTCCGGCAGCCGGCAGTCGTAGGCGACGTGGGTGTGGGCGCTGATGACGACGTCCACCGCCGGCGTCACCGCCGCGTTGATCTCCTCGAGGGCGGTGCCGGCGAGCCCGCCGGCGCACTCGTCGTACCGCCCCTCCTGGGCTCCGCCCTCGTGGACCAGCAGCACGATCGCCTCGACCCCGCGGTCCTGCAGCTCTCCGGCGTAGCGGTTCACCGCCTCGGCCTCGTCCCCGAACCGGTACCCGGCGATCCCGGCCGGCAGCACCATGTTCGGGGTGTCGGCGGTGGCGACGCCCACGATGCCGACCTCGACGCCGCCGGAGATCTGCACCACGGCGTAGGGCGGCAGGATCGGCGCACCGGTCCCCGTGTCGACGACGTTCGCCGCCAGGTAGCCGAAGCCGGCGCCGTCGAAGATGGCGCCCGTGCTGTCGGAGAAGCACCCGGTCTCGTCCACCTGGACCCCGGCGCACGCATCCACGTCGTCGGAGTGCGCGCCGTCGCCCGCGCCGGACAACCGCAGCAGCTCGGCGACCCCTCGGTCGAACTCGTGGTTGCCGACCGCGGAGAAGTCCAGCCCCAGCGCGTCGAGCACCTCGACGGTCGGCTCGTCGCGGAAGGCCCCGGACACGAACGGCGAGGCACCGACGAGGTCGCCCGCGGCGACCAGGAGCGAGTCCTCCGGGGGGCCCCCGAAGTCCGCGCGCAGCTGCTGGACCGTCGCCGCCAGGTGCGCGGCCCCGCCGACGAGCTGAGGGCCGTCGTCCTCGGTGCCGGGCTGCCCGTCGGCGCCCGCACCCGGCGTGCCCGTCTCGAGCGTCCCGGCCGCGCCCCGGGGCGGTCGCAGCTGCCCGTGGAAGTCGTTGAGGGCCAGCAGCTGGACCTGGGTGTCGGTGACCGGGTCCGGGAGCTGCTCGGCCCCGGGCGCGGCATCGCTCTCGGGCGTGACCGCGGCACCCTGGCAGGCGGTCAGGAGCAGCAGTACTGCGAGGGGCAGCGCGGAAGCGAGGCGCTGTCGGGACACGGGTCCTCCGAGGGGGTCGGGACGAGGTCGGCCCACTCGACCACGGTCCGCACCCGGCCGCAGCTGCGGTGCGGTGTCAGACCGGCGCGTCGGCGGCGATCTTCGCCGCGCGTTTCCCTGCGCTTCGGACGACGGCCTGCCCCAGTACCCGGTCACCGCGCTCGGCGTCGGGCTCGTAGAGCACCGCCGACTGCCCGGCGGCCACGCCGCGCTGCTGCTCGCCGAGCTCGATGCGCAGCCCGCCGTCGTCGCCGGCGGCCACCGCGCAGGGCACCGGGGTGCCGTGGGCCCGCAGCTGCACCTCGGCGCGGAACGGCAGCGCCGGGGCGGCCCCGGTCCAGGTGGGCGCCGCCGTCCCGACGACGTCGACCCCGGCGAGGTCGGCGGTGCCGACGGTGACCGTGCGGGTGACCGGTTCGATGCCGAGCACGTACCGCGGACGGGAGTCGCCGGCGCTCACGCCGAGCCCGCGTCGCTGACCGACCGTGAAGCCGTAGGTGCCGTCGTGCTCGCCGACGGTCGCCCCGGTGGCGGCGTCGACCACCGGGCCGGGGCGGCTGCCCAGCCGGCGGGCCAGGAAGCCGCGGGTGTCGCCGTCGGGGATGAAGCAGATGTCGTGGGAGTCGGCCTTGGTGGCGACGGCGAAGCCGCGCTCGGCCGCGATCTCCCGCACCCGCTCCTTCGTCATACCGCCGAGGGGGAACACCGCGGCGGCCAGCTGCTCCGCGGTGAGCACCCCGAGGACGTAGGACTGGTCCTTGGCGGCGTCCACGGACCGCCGCAGCGCGCCGTCGGCCAGCCGTGCGTGGTGCCCGGTGACCACCGCGTCGAAGCCGAGCGCCTGCGCCCGCTCCAGGACCGCCGAGAACTTGATCTTCTCGTTGCACCGCAGGCACGGGTTCGGCGTGCGGCCCGCGGCGTACTCCGCCACGAAGTCGTCGACGACGTCCTCGGTGAAGCGCTCGGCGAGGTCCCAGACGTAGAACGGGATGCCGAGCTCGTCGGCCACCCGCCGGGCGTCGTGGGAGTCCTCGACGCTGCAGCACCCGCGGGAGCCGCTGCGCAGCGTCTGGCGCTGCTGGGACAGCGCCAGGTGCACCCCGGTCACGTCGTGGCCGGCGTCGACCGCCAGCGCGGCGGCGACGGCGGAGTCCACTCCCCCGCTCATGGCGGCCAGGACCCGCACGGTCAGCGCCGTCCCATGCCGGCGCGGCGGGCGCGCTCCACGACGGGGGAGATCACCTCGAGCACGGCGTCGACGTCGGCATCGGTGCTCGTGTGCCCCAGGCTGAACCGCAGCGAGCTGCGGGCCCGGTCGGGCTCGGCGCCGACCGCCAGCAGCACGTGGCTCGGCCGGGCCACCCCGGCACTGCACGCCGAGCCCGTCGAGCACTCGATCCCCCGGGCGTCGAGCAGCATGAGCAGCGCGTCGCCCTCCGCGCCGGGGAAGGACAGGTGCGCGTTGCCGGGCAGCCGGCCCGGGCCGGAGCGCACCACGTCGTCCAGCGCTGCGCCGTTGAGCTGGGCGTCGGGCACCTGCCCGACGACGCCGGCGACGAGCCGGTCGCGCAGCCGGGACAGCTCGGCGGCCCGCTCCACCCGGGCCTCGACCGCGGTGGCCGCGGCCACCGCCAGCCCGACGATCGCGGCGACGTCGAGGGTGCCGGAGCGGACGTCGCGCTCCTGGCCGCCCCCGTGCAGCAGCGGGGTGCACTCGGCGTCCCGGCGCAGCAGCAGCGCCCCGGCGCCCATCGGGCCGCCGAGCTTGTGCGCGGTCATGGTCAGGGCGTCCGCGCCGGTGGCGCCGAAGTCGACCAGCACCTGCCCGACGGCCTGCACGGCGTCGGTGTGCAGCGGCACGCCCACGTCGTGGGCGGTGGCGGCGAGGGCGGGGATGTCGCTGACCGTGCCGATCTCGTTGTTGGCCCACATCACGCTCGCCACGGCGACGTCGGCGCCGTCGCCCAGCGCCTCGGCCAGCGCTGCGGGCGTCACCCGGCCGGAGGGCTCGACCGGCAGCCAGGTGACCTCGGCGCCCTCGTGCTTGGCCAGCCACTCCACGCTGTCGAGGACGGCGTGGTGCTCGGCCGGGCTCACCACGATCCGGCGACGGCGGGAGTCGGCCGCCCGCCGGGCCCAGAACAGCCCCTTGACGGCGAGGTTGTCGCTCTCGGTGCCGCCGCCGGTGAACAGCACCTCCGACGGCCGGGCGCCCAGCGCCTCGGCCAGCCGCTCACGGGCCTGCTCGGCGGCCCGCCGGGCGGCGCGGCCGCTGGCGTGCAGCGACGAGGCGTTGCCGACGCGGCCGAGCTGCTCGGTCATCGCGGCCAGCACCTCGGGCAGCATCGGCGTGGTCGCCGCGTGGTCGAGATACGTCACCCCGGCCTCCTCGCTGGCGCTCGTCGGCCACGTGACCGTCATGCTCGCTCCCTCGGCGACCGTGCTACCGCGGTCACCGACGCCAGGGTAGTCGCGCCCGTCGGAGCCCCCTGGTCCGGCGGGACGGTGCGGCCGGCCACCCGCGCACCGAGGAACGAGAGCACCAGGCCGATCGTCGTTCGCCGGTGGTGGGCGTCCCAGATGGTCGCCTCGGCCGTCCCGTCCACGTCCCGCCCAACCCCGCGCCGCTGCCCGTGCTTCCCGACCGCAGGCAGACGCCGAGCGCCGGCCCCCGACGGGGACCGGCGCTCGGGTCACGTGCTCGCCCCGTCCCGGGCCCCACCCTGAGCCTGGGAGGGGTGGGGAGGACGGGGTCCTTCTCCTACTTGCGCGCGTTGATCTGCTCCGTGGCGGCGGGGACGACCGTGTTGAGGTCGCCGACGACACCGAAGTCGGCCAGCTCGAAGATCGGGGCCTCGGGGTCCTTGTTGATGGCCACGATGGTCTTCGAGGTCTGCATGCCGGCGCGGTGCTGGATCGCCCCGGAGATGCCGACGGCCACGTACAGCTGCGGCGAGACGGTCTTGCCGGTCTGCCCGACCTGGAAGCTGTGCGGGTAGAAGCCGGAGTCGACCGCGGCACGGGAGGCGCCGACGGCACCGCCGAGCGAGTCGGCCAGGCCCTCGATGATCGCGAAGTTCTCGGCGCTGGCCACGCCGCGACCACCGGAGACGACGATCGAGGCCTCGGTGAGCTCGGGGCGGTTGCTCTTCTGCTCCACGACGCGCTCGACGACCCGGACCTGCTTCGCGGCGTCGCTGATCGACACCGGCACGGGCTGCTCGGCGCCGGCGGCCGGAGCCGGCTCGGGGGTGACCGAGTTGCCCCGCAGGGTGTAGATCGGCGTGCCGACGGTGACCTGCGAGTGGACGATCGTCGCGCCGGCGAACGCCGCCTGGGTGGCGGTGCCGTCGGGGGCGATCTCGGTGACGTCGGTCAGGAAGCCGCTGCCGGTCTTGATGGCCAGGCGGGCGGCGATCTCCTTGCCCTCGGGCGAGGAGGGGATGACGACGGCGGCGGGCGACTTCTCGCTCACCAGCTGCGCCAGCACCTCGGCCTTGGGGGCCACCAGGTAGGCGTCGACGTCCTCGGACTCGGCGACGTAGACGGTCGCGGCGCCGTACTCCGCGAGGGTGTCCTTCACGCCGGCGGCCGTGCCCGGCGCGCCGAGCACGACGGCCGACGGCTCACCGAGCGCACGCGCCGCGGTCAGGGCTTCCAGGGTGGTCTTGCGGACTCCGCCGCCGGCCGGGTTGAGCTCGGCCAGGACCAGGACCTCTGCCATGGGGTGTTCTCCTCTTCCTTCGATCCGGGCCGGTCAGACGATCTTCTGGCTGGCGAGGAAGTCGACGAACTTCTGCGCGCCGTCGCCCTCGTCGGTCACCTTGACGCCCTCGCCCTTCGGCGGGCGGCCGGCGAAGTCGAGCACCTTGCTGGTGGCGCTGGCCAGACCCACGCTGCCGGCGTCGAGGCCGAGGTCGGCCAGCGACTTGGTCTCCACCGGCTTCTTCTTGGCGGCCATGATCCCCTTGAAGGAGGGGTAGCGCGGCTCGTTGATCGTGTCCCAGGTCGAGATGATCGCCGGGAGGGGCGCCTCGAGGGCCCAGAAGCCGCCGTCGGTCTGCCGCTCCACCTTCGCGGTGCCGCCGTCGATGGTGACCTTGCGGGCACCGGACAGCTGCGGGATGCCCAGCCGCTCGGACAGCAGCGCCGGCATCACGCTCATCTGGCTGTCGGTCGCCTCGGCGCCGCAGAGGACCAGGTCGTACTCGAGCTGCTGGAGGGCCGCGGCCAGGACGGCGCTGGTCTGCACGGCGTCGGAGCCGTGGATCGCCTCGTCGCTGACGTGGACGGCCTTGTCGGCGCCCATGGACAGCGCCTTGCGGATGGCGTCGGTGGCGGAGTCGGGGCCGACGGTCAGCACGGTGACCTCCCCGCCCTGCGCCTCCTTGATGGTGAGCGCCTCCTCGATGGCGTACTCGTCCATCTCGTTGATGACGTTGTCGGCGGACGCACGGGCGACGGTGTTGTCGGCCGGGTCCAGCTTGCGCTCACTTCCCGAGTCCGGGACCTGCTTGACTAGAACGACGATGTTCATCGCGCTGAACCTTCCTCAGGACGCGTTCAGGATGCGGGCACGGGGGCCCGCCTGGCTCCGATCATGGAGGCTACTGCGGAGTAATGCCGCCGCGGCAGGAGGGGCCGGTGAGGCACATCACGCCGACGGGTCCGGTGACACCGCCCACGTCCCGGTCGCCGCGAAACCCCGGAGGGTCTCGGTGTGCGGGGCGAGGTCGAGCCCCTGCGCGGCGACCCACTCGTCGGAGTAGTAGGTGCGGGCGTACCGCTCGCCGCCGTCGCACAGCAGGGTGACCACGCTGCCCCGGCGGCCCTGCGCGACCATCTCCGCGACCAGGCCGAACGCGCCCCACAGGTTGGTGCCCGTGGACCCGCCCGCCCGGCGGCCGGTCGCCCGCTCCAGGTGCCGCATCGCCGCCAGCGACGCGGCGTCGGGCACCCCGATCATCCGGTCGACGATGGTCGGCACGAACGAGGGCTCCACCCGGGGCCGTCCGATGCCCTCGATCCGCGAGGGCCTACCGGTGGTCCAGCCGGGGTCACCGGCCGTGTACCCGGGCAGGAACGCCGAGTTCTCCGGATCGACGACGGCGAGCCGGGTCCGGTGCCGCCGGTAGCGCAGGTACCGGCCGATGGTCGCGCTGGTGCCGCCGGTGCCGGCGCCGACCACCACCCACTCCGGCACCGGGTGCCGCTCGGCGACGAGCTGCTCGAAGATCGACTCGGCGATGTTGTTGTTGCCCCGCCAGTCGGTCGCCCGCTCGGCGAAGGTGAACTGGTCGAGGTAGTGACCGCCGCACTCCGTGGCCAGCCGGCGGGCCTCCTCGTACATGTCGGGCGCGCGGTCGACGAAGTGGCACACGCCCCCGTGGAACTGGATCAGCGCGATCTTCTCCGGGCTGGTCGACCGCGGCATGACCGCGACGAACGACAGCCCCAGCATCCGGGCGAAGTACGCCTCGCTCACCGCCGTCGACCCGCTGGAGGCCTCCACGACGGTGCTCCCCTCGGTGATCTGCCCCGAGCACAGCCCGTAGAGGAACAGCGACCGGGCCAGCCGGTGCTTGAGGCTGCCGGTCGGGTGGGTCGACTCGTCCTTGAGGTAGAGGTCGACGCCCCACTCCGGGGGCAGCGGGTAGACCAGCAGGTGGGTGTCGGCGCTCCGGCGCGCGTCGGCCTCGACGGCGGCGACCGCGCGGTCCACCCACGCCCGGCCGCCGGGGTCGGAGTGGTCGACGTCCATGCGGTGCCCGGTCACGCGGGCTCGGCCGGCGCGACCAGCACGGGCCGGTCGGCAGGGGTCACCGTGACGGCGGTCCCGGGGGTCAGCAGCTGGCTGTCGGCGCTGGCGACGTCGATGCGCACCTCCACGCCGTCGGGCAGCGCGACGAGCACGCGGGTGGATGCGCCGGAGAAGGTGCGGGTCACCACGCGCCCGGATCCCGCCGGGTCGGCGGAGACCAGCAGCGACTCCGGCCGCACCAGCGCGACCACCGGGCCGCCGGAGGGCGTGGCCCCGGTCACCGGGCGCCGGACGCCGAGCAGCTGCGCCTCGCCGCCGGTGAGGACCGCCGGCAGCCGGTTCATCGTGCCCACGAACTCGGCGACGAACGCCGTCGCCGGGCGCTCGTACAGCTCGTCGGGCGAAGCCACCTGCTCGAGCCGGCCGGCGCGCATCACGCCCACCCGGTCGGCGACCGAGAGCGCCTCGGCCTGGTCGTGGGTGACGAAGACGGTGGTGATGCCCAGCTCCAGCTGGATCCGGCGGATCTCCTCCCGCAGCTGCACGCGCACCTGCGCATCGAGCGCCGAGAGCGGCTCGTCCAGCAGCAGCACCTGCGGCGCGACGGCCAGCGCACGGGCCAGGGCGACCCGCTGCTGCTGGCCGCCGGACAGCTGGTGCGGGTACCGGTCGCCGCGGTCGCCGAGCCCGACGAGGTCCAGCAGCTCGGCCGCCCGGCCCGACCGCTCGGACCTCGCCCGGCGGCGCACCCGGAGGCCGAACGCGACGTTCTCGGCGACGGTCAGGTTGGGGAACAGGCTGTAGGCCTGGAACACCATGCCCATGTCGCGCTTGCTCGGCGGGGTCCCGGTGATGTCCCGCTCCCCCACCAGCACGCGGCCGCCGTCGGGGCGGTCGAAGCCGGCGATCGCCCGCAGCGCCGTGGTCTTCCCGCAGCCGGAGGGACCCAGCAGGGCCAGCAGCTCGCCCCCGGCGATGTCGAGGTCGAGGCCGTCGAGGGCCACCACCGAGCCGTAGCGTCGGGTCAGCCGCTCCAGCCGCACCGGCGTGCCGGGCCGTCCGCGCAGGTCCGCGGGGGCGCCGGGAGACCGGTCGGTGGTGGTCCCGGGCAGCGAGGTCATGCGGACTCCTTCGGGCCACGCCGGCGGTCCAGCGCGGAGATCAGCAGCAGCAGCATCCAGGTCATCGCGAGGGAGAGCACCGACACCGCCACCGACAGCTGCGGCTGGGAGCCGGAGATGCGCACGATCCAGGTGGGGAACGTCTCGAAGCCGAGGATGTTGGCGATCGTGAACTCGCCCAGCACGAGGGCGAGGGTGAGGAAGGCGGCGTTCAGCACCGACGTGCGCAGCACCGGGAGCACGACCGAGACCAGCACCCGGGGCCAGCTGGCGCCCAGGCTGCGCGCGGCCTCGGTGAGCGTGGGCAGGTCGGCGCCGCGGACGCCGGCGTCGAGCGCCCGGTAGACGAAGGGCAGCGCGAGCACGACGTAGACGAAGACCAGGATCCACGGCAGCGCGGGCTCCTGGAGGGCGAAGAACGCCTCGGCCAGCGGGGTGCCGAGGAAGTGGTCCGGGGCCCAGGCCAGCACGCTGCGCACGCCGACGACCAACGCGATGGGCGGCAGCACCAGCGGCATCAAGGTGAGCAGCTCGACCGTCGTCCGCAGCCGGGGCAGCCGCAGGGTGACCAGCACGATCGTCGGCACCATGAGCAGCAGCGCGATGGCGACGGTGAGCCCGCCCAGCGCGAGGGAGCGGGTGAACGCCTCGGCGAAGCCGGGCGCCCCGGGGATCTCCGCGTAGTGCTCGGCGGTGAACCCGCCCTGGCCGCGGTCGCGCGCGGTGAACCAGACCGAGGCGGCGATCGGGACGAGGAAGTACAGGCCCAGCAGGGCGAGCACGGCGAGGCGCCAGGCACCGCTGCGGCGGCGTCCGGGCCGCCGCGGCTCCGGGGGCTCGACGCCCCCGGCGCCGGCGACGTTCTCCGCGAGCGCGGTCATGCCAGCCACCGCTGGGTTCGCCGCTGCACCCAGGCGTAGAAGATCATCACCAGGCCGACGACCACGACCATGCCGAGCGCGAGCGCCTTGCCGAGGCTCTCCGCCCCGACGACGACGTTGCTCGACAGCGCGTCGGCGATCTGCAGGGTGACCAGCGGGACGCTGCTGCCGACCAGCGCCTTGGCGGTCGCGTACGCGGCGAAGGCCGAGGCGAACAGCAGCATCGTCGCGCCGAGCACGGGGGGCGCCAGCACGGGACCCCCGACGTACCGCCAGTACTGCCAGCCGCTGGCGCCCAGGTTGTCCGCGGCCTCCCGCCACTGCGGCCGCAGGGCCTCCAGGGCCGGGATGATGATGAGCACCATCAGCGGGATCAGGAAGTACAGGTAGACCAGCGCCAGCCCGGTCATCGAGTACAGCGAGAACCCGCCCAGCCCGATGCCGAAGGTGTCCTGGAGCAGCGCGGTGACCACGCCGGCGTTGCCGATGGTGGCCAGGAAGGCGAAGGCGAGCGGGATGCCGCCGAAGTTGGCCAGCACCCCGGAGGCGGTGAGGACCAGACGGCGCAGCAGCCGGCCGCGGCGGGACCGCAGGATGGCCACGGCCAGCGCCAGGCCCAGGACGGCGCCGAGCACCGCGGTGATCAGCGACAGCTGGAGGCTGCCCAGGTAGGCCCGCCGGTAGGCGCCGTCGGTGACCGCGGTGATGGAGTCGGTCGACCACGTCTCCTCGAACGTCACCGGATCGGTCGCCCGGAACGCCTCGACGGCGAGCACGCCGATGGGCAGCAGCAGGAAGACGGCGACGTAGAGCAGGAACGGGAGGGTCCCGAGGACGGTCAGCGCGCCACCGCGCCGGCCCCTGCGACGAGGGGCCGGCGCGGTGCGCTCCGGTGCGGTCGTACTCAGCCGGAGATCTCCGCGTTCCAGCGCTCCGCCACGACCTGCTGGGCGGCGCTCTCCTGCTCCTGGGTCGGGAAGTCGGCCGTGCCCTCGACCTCGGGCAGCGCCGACAGCGCGTCGGCGTCGGCCGTACCCGCCTCCTCCATCGCGGGCAGGCGGACCGGGCGGGCACCACCGTTGAGCCAGATGTTCTGGCCCTCGTCGCTGTAGAGGAACTCCTCCCAGAGCCGGGCGGCAGCCGGGTGCGGCGCGAACTTGCTGATCGCCTGGCTGTAGTAGCTGCCGAACAAGCCGTCGGTAGGCACGTTCACCTCCCACTCGACCCCCTCCTCGGCGAAGGTGTCGGTGAAGGACGCGTTGAGGTAGTCCCAGTCGATCGAGATCGGCGTCTCGCCGCTCTGGATGGTGGCCGGGGTGATCTCGACCGGGTTGAAGTTGCCGACGTCCTTGATCTGCTTGAAGAAGTCGACGCCCGGGCCGATGTCGTCGAGGCTGCCCCCGTTGGCCAGGGCGGCCGCCCAGACGCCCCCGAAGGCCGCGGCGGCCTGCGTGGGGTTGCCGTTGAGCGCGACCTGGCCGGCGTACTGCGGATCGAGCAGGTCGGCGAAGGTGGTCGGGCACTCGGCGACGACCGAGGCGTTGCACCCGATCGAGATGTAGCCACCGTAGTCGTTGACCCAGTGGCCGTCGGCGTCCTTCTGGTCCTCGGGGATGTCGGCCCAGGTCTGCACCTGGTATGGCGCGAGCAGGTCCTGACCCTGCGCCTGACGGGCGAAGGCGGTGCCGAGGTCGAGGACGTCGGGCGCGCGGTCCTGGCCGCGCTGGCTGGTCACCGCGTTGAGCTCGTCCTGGCTGGACCCGTCGGGGCTGGCGCTGTTGATCTCGATGTCGTACTTCTCGCTGAAGGTCTCCAGCATCTCGCCGTAGTTGGCCCAGTCCGGCGGCAGCGCGATGACGTTGAGCTCACCCTCGGCCTGCGCGGCCTCGACGAGCGCGTCCATCCCGCCGCCTTCCTCCACCGAGGTGGCGGTGGCCCAGTCCGAGCCGCTCCCGCCGGAACCGCCGTCGTCCGAGCCGCAGGCGGTCAGGGTGAGTCCCGCCGTCACGACCGCGACCGCGGTCCGCAGGGTGCTTCGTCGCACGTGTCCTCCAGGTGTGGGGCCGCGCCCGCCCGGGGTCCGGTTGACCCCGGCCGTGCGGCCTCGGGGATTGTCGCCGACGCGGTAGGGCTCTGGCAGTGACGCGAGGCGACCGTTACGCGACCGTTGGGCCACGGACCGCCCGGTTCAGCGACCGGTGAAGGTGGCCTTGCCCGGCCCGTTCTCGAGGAACGACCGCATGCCGGTGTCCTGGTCCTCGGTGTCGAACAGCTCGGCGAACAGTCGGCTCTCCAGCGCCAGGCCCTCGTCGATCGGCAGGTCGAGCCCCTCGTCGATCGCGCGCTTGGCCGCGGCCAGCGCGAGCGGCGGGCCGGCGGCGAGCTTGCGGGCCATCACCAGCGCCGTCCCGTACACCTCGGCGTCCGGGACGACGGCGTCGGCCAGGCCCATCTCCAGCGCCTCTTCCGCACCCACGTGCCGGCCGGTGAAGACGAGGTCCTTGGCCCGCGCCGGGCCGACCAGGCGGGCCAACCGCTGGGTGCCGCCCGCGCCGGGGATCACGCCGAGCAGGATCTCCGGTTGGCCGATCTTGGCGCCGGCGCC
The DNA here is from genome assembly GCF_039729015.1 of Blastococcus sp. HT6-30. Taxonomy (NCBI): domain Bacteria; kingdom Bacillati; phylum Actinomycetota; class Actinomycetes; order Geodermatophilales; family Geodermatophilaceae; genus Blastococcus; species Blastococcus sp. HT6-30. Next base: position 2,755,268 of record NZ_CP155792.1, read on the forward strand.
GAGGACCCGGAAATCGGCGCACAGCGCCAGCTCGTAGCCGCCACCGAGGGCGTAGCCGGTGACCGCGGCGATGACCGGCTTCGGGATGCGGGCGACGGCGCGGAAGGAGTCCTGCAGCTCCCGGCCCCAGGCGGTCATGCCCGCGCCGTCGAGCTGCGACATCGCCTTGATGTCGGCGCCGGCGGCGAAGACCCGCTCCCCGCCGTAGACGACGACGGCGCGCACGTCGTCGCGGCGGCCGGCCTCCGTCGCCGCGGCGCGGACCTCCATGTGCAGCTGCTCGTCGATGGCGTTCATCTTCGGCCGGTCGAGCCGGATCGTGCCGACTCCGTCCTCGACCTGCAGGGTCACGAACTCGGGCTCGGCCATGTGCGGTTCCTCCAGGTGGCGGACGAGGTCGTCACAGGCACCCTAGCCAGCCGGTGCCGGCCCGCTCACCGGGCGCGGCGGGCGGTGTACCGGCCGTCGGTGCGGGTCAGCGACAGGCGGACGCCGAAGGTGTCCGACAGGTGCTCCGCGGTCAGCACGTCGTCGGCGGCCCCGGTGGCCACCACCTCGCCGTCGCGCAGCAGCAGCGCGTGGGTGTAGCCGGGCGGGATCTCCTCGACGTGGTGGGTGACGAGCACCTGGGCCGGCGCGTAGTGGTACCTCACGAGGTCCGACAGCCGGGCGACGAGGTCCTCCCGGCCGCCCAGGTCCAGGCCGGCACCGGGCTCGTCGAGCAGCAGCAGCTCCGGGTCGGGCATCAGGGCCCGGGCGATCTGGGCCCGCTTGCGCTCACCCTCGCTCAACGTGCCGAACGGACGGTGGGCGAACTGGGCGACGCCCCACTGCTCCATGAGCATCCCGGCCCGGGTCAGGTCGTGGACGTCGTAGCGCTCCCGCCACCGGCCCACGACGGCGTACCCGGCCGAGACGACGATGTCGCCGGTGCGCTCCGACGGCTCGATCCGCTGGGCGAGCGAGGCGCTGGTCAGGCCGATCCGCGGCCGCAGCTCGAAGACGTCGACCGCGCCGAGGGTCTCCCCCAGCAGCCGCACCTCCCCCCGGGTGGGGTGCATCTGGGCCGCCGCGAGCTGCATCAGCGTGGTCTTCCCCGCCCCGTTGGGTCCGAGCACGACCCAACGGTGGTCGGCCTCGACCGCCCAGTCGACGCCGCGGAGCAGGTGGTTCTGCCCCCGGACGACGTCGACACCGGTCATGCGGACGACCGCCCCCTCGGGGGCGCCAGGGTTCGACACGTCCCCCATCCAACCAACCTTTCCCGCCGCCGGTGCGCCCGCTCCGGTCACGGAGACGGCACGATCACCCCGGTGACCCACTCCTCCCCCGCCGGATCCCCGGTCCCGGCCGTGCTCCCCGGCACGCCCGCTCCCCTCGGAGCGGCGTGGGACGGCCGCGGAACGAACTTCGCGCTGTGGTCGGCCGGGGCCTCCGCGGTCGACCTGTGCCTGTTCGACCCCGACGGCGCCGAGCGCCGGTACCGGCTCGAGGAGACCACCCACCAGGTGTGGCACGGCCGGCTGCCCGGGACCGGCCCCGGCCAGCGCTACGGCTACCGGGTGCACGGCGGCTACGACCCCTTCTCCGGGCTCCGCCACAACCCGGCGAAACTCCTGCTCGACCCCTACGCCCGCGCGGTCGACGGCGAGCTGCGGCTGGACGGCGCGCTGTTCGGCCACCCCGTCGACGCGGTGGACTCCGCCGTCCCCGACGGCCGCGACTCCGCGCCGTACGTGCCCCGCAGCGTGGTGGTGCACGACCCGTTCCCGTGGGACGGTGACCGCCCGCTGCGCCGGTCGTGGTCGGACACCGTGATCTACGAGGTGCACGTCAAGGGCGCCACCGCCACGCACCCCGGCGTCCCGCTCCACCTGCGCGGCACCTACGCGGGCCTGGCGCACCCGGCGTTCGTCGAGCACCTGCTCGCGCTCGGGGTCACCGCGGTCGAGCTGCTGCCCGTGCACCACTTCGTCAGCGAGCCGCACCTGCTGCGCCGCGGGCTGACGAACTACTGGGGCTACAACACGCTCGGCTACTTCGCCCCGCACGCCGCCTACAGCTCGGCGGGCAGCGGCGGCGGGCAGGTGACCGAGTTCAAGACGATGGTCCGGGAACTGCACGCCGCGGGCATCGAGGTGATCCTCGACGTCGTCTACAACCACACCGCCGAGGGCGACCACACCGGTCCGACGCTGTGCTTCAAGGGCATCGACAACGCCGGCTACTACCGCCTCGACGGCGACAACCCCGCCCGGTACACCGACTACACCGGCTGCGGGAACACCCTCGACGTGCGCCGGCCGGCGGTGCTCGGGCTGCTCATGGACTCGCTGCGCTACTGGGTCACCGAGATGCACGTCGACGGCTTCCGTTTCGACCTCGCCTCGGCGCTGGCCCGCTCGATGCATGACGTCGACCGGCTGTCGGCCTTCTTCGACGTCGTGCACCAGGACCCGGTGGTCAGCCAGGTCAAGCTGATCGCCGAGCCCTGGGACGTCGGGCCGAACGGCTACCAGGTGGGCAACTTCCCGCCCCCGTGGACCGAGTGGAACGGCAAGTACCGCGACACCGTGCGCGACGTGTGGTCCGGTGCGCACGTGGGGGTGCGCGACCTCGCCTACCGGCTGACCGGTTCGTCGGACCTGTACCGCTCCGACGGCCGCCGTCCGTTCGCCAGCATCAACTTCGTCACCGCGCACGACGGGTTCCCGCTGGCCGACCTGGTGGCCTACGAGCACAAGCGCAACGAGGCCAACGGCGAGGGCAACCGGGACGGCGAGAGCCACAACCGGAACTGGAACTGCGGGGTCGAGGGCCCCACCGACGACCCTGCCGTGCTCGCCCTCCGCGCTCGCCAGGCGCGGAACCTGCTCGCCACCCTGCTGCTGTCCACCGGGGTGCCCATGCTCACCGCCGGCGACGAGCTGGGCCGCACGCAGCGGGGCAACAACAACGCCTACTGCCAGGACAACGAGCTGTCGTGGCTGGACTGGTCCGCGGTCGACGACGACCTGCTCGCCTTCACCACCCGGCTGGTGCGGCTGCGGCGTGGAGCTCCCGTGCTGCGCCAGGAGGCCTTCTTCGAAGGCCACGAGCTGCCGGGCACGGGCGGTACCCGGGACCTGGCCTGGTTCGCCCCCGGCGGTGGCCAGCTCACCACCGCCGAGTGGTTCGACACCGGCCTGCAGACGGTCGGCATGTACCTCGACGGCCGTGGCATCCGGCATCGCGACGAGCACGGCCACCCGGTGGTCGACGACTCCTACCTGGTGCAGCTGCACGCCGGCCCGGACCCGGTGACCGTCACGCTGCCCGGACCGCCGTGGGCCGACGGCTACGAGCTGGCGCTCTCCACGGAGTACGCCCGCGGAACCCCGCCGGAGCCGACCTTCGTGGCACCCGGGCCGCTCGAGGTGCCCGGCCGCTGCGTCTGGCTGCTCCGGGTGGAACGCCGACCCTGAGACGGCGAGTGCGCAGTTGCTGCGGCCGACTCACGCGGACACGCCGCCGGCAGCGGCGACGACTGCCCACTCGGCGAGCCGCTCGCGGTGCCCGGACGCGCCAGAGCCCCGGTCCTGGCGGGCGGACCGGGGCTCTGGCGCGACGCAGCTGCTGGTTACTCCTCGGGCTGCTCGAACGTGATGACCGTCCAGCCGAGCAGCAGTCGGTCCCCGTCGGAGAGCGGGTGGGCCACCCCCGGTTCCAACTGGGTCCACTCGGTCGCCTCCGGGCCGGCGACGTGAGTGCCGTTGAGCGAGCCCAGGTCGACCAGCGAGACCTCGCGGCCGGAGCGGGTGAGCGCGGCGTGCGCCGAGGAGAGCACGTTCTGGGTGTCGGCGATCGGCACCGCCCGGGCCGACCCGCTGGCCACCATCTCGTGGTTGTCGGGGCGCCGGCCGAGGACGAGGTCCTCGTCGACCGTGACGACCAGGCCGTCGTCGAAGCGCAGGATCGGCGCGGCGTCGGACGGGTCGGGCCGCCAGAACGCCGTCTGCTCGCCGGACTCCGGGTGCTCCGCGGAGGCGGCGGAGGACGCCCGGCTCGAACCGAAGCCGCCGGACTCGGGACCCGCGAACGACGACGCCGGCGCCGCGGCGGTCGCCGGGGCAGCTGCCTCCGCCGGCGCGGGGCCGGCCAGGTGCAGCGTGGCGCCGCCGCCGGGCACGGTGCCCTCGACGAGGTCGTAGCTCACGCCCGGCGGGGTGCGGGGGGCCGACTGGCCGGGCCCGACGTACAGCGACTGCCCCAGCGGGAAGCCGGCGGCGAGCGTGCCGCCGTCGACCGACGAGCCGGAGACGGGGACGCCGTCGACGGCCGGCTGGCCCTTGCCCGCCCACAGCGCGACACCGGTGCCGGCATCGGTGGTGAGGACGAGCGCGAACGAGGCGCTCCCGGAGGCGAGCGAGCTCACCTGACCGGCGACGGCGGCCAGGACGCGATCGGCGCCGGGGCCCGACACGCCCAGGCAGGCGTGCAGAGCCGAGACCAGAGCGGGCGAGCCGGGAGCGTCGACCCACAGCAGGCCGCCGCCACGGCGGGCGACGACGGCATCTCCGGGGAGGACTTCACAGCGGTCGGGCATGGCGTCCAGCCTAGTGATGCACAGCCGGTCTGGCCTGCGCGCAGGAAACCGCCACGCCGGGGCATCAGGACGTCACGTGTGGTCACTGTGACCGCCGTGGTCCGAGTGTCCGCTGTGCTGCCGTCAGGCGGTGCTCACCACGCCGAGCTCCGCGGGGTCCGCCAGGTACCGGGAATGCGGGAGGACCCGCACGGTGTAACCGAACGCCCCCGTCCGCTCGAGCGGGACCGTGGCCGTGAACCAGTGCCGGGAGCCGTCGGTGTGCTCGTGGCCCATGGGCACCGTCGTCACCTCGTGCAGCCCGTCGGCGTCGTCCACCCGGCCGTAGGCGGCCTGGACCTCCACGTCCGACGGCGTCAGCCCCGGCAGCTCGACCTCGGCTCTCAGCGCCAGGCTCGACCCGATCTCCGGGGTGTCCCCAGCGCCGGTCGCCTCGACGTGGGCGACCCGCACGTCGTGCCAGTGGGACAGCAGGTGGGACCGCCACGAGGCCTCGCTGCGCGCCGGCGCGTAGCCGTCCGTGGCCATCGCGCGGGCCGACCCCGCGGCGGGGACGTAGAGCGCCCGGACGTAGTCGCGGACCATCCGGGTGGCCAGCACCTTGGGGCCGGTCTCGCGCAGCGTGTGCCGCACCATCTCCACCCAGCGGCCGGGGATGCCGTCGCGGTCGGTCTCGTAGAACCGCGGCAGCACCTGGTTCTCGAGCAGCTCGTAGATCGCCCGGGCCTCGACCTCGTCGCGGCGGTCGGGGTCGGCCACGCCGTCGGCCGTGGGGATGGCCCAGCCGTTCTGGCCGTCGAACCACTCGTCCCACCAGCCGTCGCGGATCGACAGGTTCAGCCCGCCGTTCAGCGCCGCCTTCATCCCGGAGGTGCCGCAGGCCTCCAGCGGGCGCAGCGGGTTGTTCAGCCAGACGTCGCAGCCCCAGTACAGGTAGCGGGCCATGCCGATGTCGTAGCCGGGGAGGAACGCGATGCGGTGCCGGATCTCCGGGTCGTCGGCGAAGGCGACCATCTGCTGGATGAGCCTCTTGCCGCCGTCGTCGGCGGGGTGGCTCTTGCCGGCGATGACCAGCTGGACCGGCCGCTCGGGGTCCAGCAGCAGCGCCTTCAACCGCTCCGGATCGCGCAGCATGAGGGTGAGCCGCTTGTAGGACGGCACCCGCCGGGCGAAGCCGATGGTCAGCACGTCGGGGTCGAAGGCGCCGTCGGTCCAGCCGACCTCCGCCTCGGTGGCCCCGCGCGACAGCGCGGTCTCCCGGATGCGCCGGCGCACCTCGTCGACCAGGCGCCCCCGCAGCAGGCGCCGGGTACCCCACAGCTCGGCGGCCGGGATCCGGTCGACCCCGTCGAAGTGGACGTCGCCCTCGACGTCGACCGTGTCGCCCTGGCTCGAGGTCTGGGTGCCCATCTCGACCAGCTCCCGCGCGGTCCACGTGGGGGCGTGCACACCGTTGGTGATCGACCCGATCGGCACGTCCCGCTCGTCGAAGCCGGGCCACAGGTCGTTGAACATCCCGCGGCTGACGTGCCCGTGCAGCATGCTGACGCCGTTGGCGCGCTGGCCCAACCGCAGCCCCATGTGCGCCATGTTGAACTTCGCCGGATCCTCCTCGGCCCCGAGCGGCAGCAGCTGGTCCATGGGTACGCCGAACCCGGTGAAGTAGCGCTCGATGAGGGCCTTCGGGAACCGGTCGATGCCCGCCGGCACCGGCGTGTGCGTGGTGAACACGGTGCCCGCACGGACGGCCTGCAGTGCCTCGGCGAAGGTCAGGCCGTGCGCCTCGGTCAGCTCGCGGATGCGCTCGACGCCCTGGAAGCCGGCGTGGCCCTCGTTGGCGTGGAACACCTCCGGCTGCGGGGTGCCGGTCAGCGAGCAGTACGCGCGCAGCGCCCGCACCCCGCCGATGCCCAGCAGCATCTCCTGGCGGAGGCGGTGGTCCTCGTCCCCGCCGTAGAGCCGGTCGGTGACCCCGCGCTCGATGGGGGTGTTCTCCTCGATGTCGCTGTCGAGGAGCAGCAGCGGGACGCGGCCGACCTGCGCCCGCCAGACGTGCGCGTGCAGGGTGCGACCCTCGGGCAGCGGCACGTTGATGACGGCGGCCGAGCCATCGGCCTGGCGCAGCAGCTTGATCGGCAGGCCGTGCGGGTCCAGCGAGGGGTAGTGCTCCAGCTGCCACCCGTCGGCCGACAGGCCCTGGCTGAAGTAGCCCGCCCGGTAGAGCAGACCCACGCCGATCAGCGGGACGCCGAGGTCGGAGGCGGCCTTGAGGTGGTCGCCGGCCAGGATGCCCAGACCGCCGGAGTACTGCGGCAGCACCTCGCTGATGCCGAACTCGGCCGAGAAGTAGGCGATCGTCGCGGGCGCCTCCGCCCCGAGCGACTGGCACCAGCGCGGGGTGGCGAGGTACTCCTCCAGGTCGTCGACGGCGTCGGTCAGCCGGCGCACGAAGCGTCGGTCCTTGGCCAGCGCCGCCAGCCGCTCGGCCGACACCTCGCCGAGCGCGCGGACCGGATCACCGCCGCAGCGCTGCCACAGGTCGGGGTCCAGGGCCTCGAAGAGGTCCCGGGTCTCGGCGTGCCACGACCAGCGCAGGTTGCTGACCAACTGGGACAGCGGCAGGAGCGGCTCGGGCAGAGCGGCACGGACGGTGAACCGACGGAGAGCTCGCACCGGGCGAGCCTAACGAGTTCCGGGCCCGCCGGCAGGCTTCCCGCGAGGACCTGCCCGGGAGGGGCCCCACCCCTTCCGCCGCCCCGACGGGAGGGGTGGATGCGCGGCCGAGATGCTGGTGGGGCGGCACCTCGATAGCGTGGCCGGGATGAATGGCCGCGCTGACCTCCGCCTCGGCATCACCGATGTCGCCCCCGTCGTGTCCTGCGGGTCCTTCTCGGCCCGCGCGGTCGTCGGCGAACACCTGCCGATCACCGCGACCGTCTTCCGCGAGGGCCACGACGCCGTCGCGGCCGACGTCGTGTGGACCCCGCCCGACGGGGACGACGCGGCCGCACCCTTCCTCCGCATGGCGAAGCTCCCCCCGGAGCCCGACCGCTGGATCGCCGGCGTCGTGCCCGACCGGGAGGGCCGGTGGACCTTCCGCGTCGAGGCGTGGAGCGACCCGCTCACGACGTGGAAGCACGCCGTCGAGGTCAAGGTCGAGGCCGGCCAGGGGCCCGAGGAGCTCGCCAACGACCTCGAGGAGGGCGCGCGCCTTCTCGACCGCGTCGTCGCCGAGGCCGACGGCGAGTGGCGCGACCGCATCGCCGCCGCTGCCGGCTCGCTGCGCGACACCTCGCAGGAGCTGACCGTCCGCATCGCCCCCGCGCTCGCGTCGGGCCTGCAGCGGTACCTGCACGAGCACCCGGTGCGCGAGCTGGTCACCCGATCCCCCGAGTACGAGGTGTGGGTCGACCGCAAGGAGGCCCTCTACGGGTCCTGGTACGAGTTCTTCCCGCGCTCGGAGGGCCCCGTCGTCGGCGGGCGGCCCACGCACGGCACCTTCACCACCGCCGCCGACCGGCTGCCGGCGATCGCCGAGATGGGTTTCGACGTCGTCTACCTGCCCCCGATCCACCCGATCGGGAAGGTGAACCGCAAGGGCCCGAACTCCAGCCAGTTCCCCGGCGGCAACCCCTCCGACGTCGGACCCGACGAGGTCGGCTCGCCCTGGGCGATCGGCAGCGACGAGGGGGGGCACGACGCCGTGCACCCGCAGCTGGGCACGATGGACGACTTCAAGGCCTTCGTGGCGCGCACCCGCGAGCTCGGCATGGAGGTCGCGCTGGACCTCGCGCTGCAGGCCGCGCCGGACCACCCGTGGGTCGCCGAGCACCCCGAGTGGTTCACCACCAAGCCCGACGGCACGATCGCCTACGCGGAGAACCCGCCGAAGAAGTACCAGGACATCTACCCGATCAACTTCGACAACGACCCCGAGGGCCTCTACGCCGAGGTGCTGCGGGTCGTGCGCGTGTGGATGGACGCCGGCGTGCGCATCTTCCGCGTCGACAACCCGCACACCAAGCCGCTGAACTTCTGGCACTGGCTGATCTGGGAGGTCAAGAAGACCGATCCGGACGTGCTGTTCCTGGCCGAGGCGTTCACCCGGCCGGCGATGATGCACCAGCTGGCCCGGATCGGGTTCACGCAGTCCTACACCTACTTCACCTGGCGCACCGAGCGGCAGGAGCTGGAGGAGTACGGCCAGGAGCTGGCCGCGAACTGCCACTACATGCGGCCCAACTTCTTCGTGAACACCCCGGACATCCTCCACGAGTCGCTGCAGTTCGGCGGCCCGCCGATGTTCAAGATCAGGGCCGTGCTCGCCTCGATGCTCAGCCCCACCTGGGGCGTCTACTCCGGCTTCGAGCTCTTCGAGCACGTGGCCGTGAAGCCGGGCAGCGAGGAGTACCTCGACAGCGAGAAGTACAAGCTGCGCCCGCGCGACTGGGCGGGCGCGGAGGCGTCGGGCCGGAGCCTCGCGCCGTACCTGCGCCGGCTCAACGAGGTGCGGCGGGCCCATCCCGCGCTGCAGCAGCTGCGCACCCTGCGGTTCCACCAGGTCGACAACCCCAACCTGCTGTGCTTCTCCAAGACCGACCCCGGCTCGGACGACGCCGTCCTCGTCGTCGTGAACCTGTCCAGCCGGGACACCCAGATCGGCACGACGGCACTGGACCTGCCGACCCTGGGCCTGGACTGGCACGAGCGTTTCGCGGTCACCGACGAGCTCACCGGCGCCCGGTACGACTGGGGTCAGTTCAACTACGTGGAGCTCGACCCCTACCGGGAGCCGGCCCACGTCTTCGCCGTCACCTTCCCGCGTCCCGTGCAGTTCCCGCCGCCGGTCGAGTAACCGGCCCTTTCCGACCGCACCTCCGACCCGAACGAGGCATTGGCGTCGATGAGCGTTCCCGTCCCCGACTCCCGCAGCAACCACTCCCCGCTCCCACCACCGGGCACCGACCCGGAGTGGTACAAGCGCGCGGTCTTCTACGAGGTCCTCGTCCGGGGCTTCGCCGACAGCAACGCCGACGGCATCGGCGACCTGCGCGGCATGATCGACAAGCTGGACTACCTCCAGTGGCTCGGCGTCGACTGCCTGTGGCTGCCGCCGTTCTTCGCCTCGCCACTGCGCGACGGCGGCTACGACGTCAGCGACTACACCGCCGTCCTGCCGGAGTTCGGCGACATCGAGGACTTCCGCGAGTTCCTCGAGGCCGCCCACGCCCGCGGCATGCGGGTGATCATCGACTTCGTCATGAACCACACCTCGGACCAGCACCCCTGGTTCCAGGCCAGCCGCAGCGACCCCGAGGGCCCCTACGGGGACTTCTACGTGTGGGCCGACGACGACACCGGCTACGCCGACGCACGGATCATCTTCGTCGACACGGAGAGCTCCAACTGGACCTTCGACCCGGTGCGCAAGCAGTACTTCTGGCACCGGTTCTTCTCCCACCAGCCCGACCTGAACTTCGAGAACCCGAAGGTCCAGGAGGCGATCATCGACGCCCTCCGGTTCTGGCTGGACCTGGGCATCGACGGCTTCCGGCTCGACGCCGTGCCCTACCTCTTCGAGGAGGAGGGCACCAACTGCGAGAACCTGCCACGCACGCACGAGCTCCTCAAGGAAGTGCGCAAGGTCGTCGACGCCGACTACCCCGACCGGGTGCTGCTGTGCGAGGCCAACCAGTGGCCGGCCGACGTCGTCGAGTACTTCGGCGAGAACGGCGACGAGTGCCAGATGGCGTTCCACTTCCCGGTCATGCCGCGCCTGTTCATGGCGGTGCGCCGGGAACAGCGCTTCCCGATCTCGGAGATCATGGCCCAGACGCCGGACATCCCCGACAACTGCCAGTGGGGCGTCTTCCTCCGCAACCACGACGAGCTGACCCTCGAGATGGTCACCGACGAGGAGCGCGACTACATGTGGGGCGAGTACGCGAAGGACCCCCGCATGAAGGCCAACATCGGGATCCGCCGCCGGCTGGCCCCGCTCCTGGACAACGACGTCAACACCCTCGAGCTGTTCAACGCCCTGCTGCTGTCGCTGCCCGGCTCGCCGGTCCTGTACTACGGCGACGAGATCGGCATGGGGGACAACATCTGGCTCGGTGACCGCGACGCCGTCCGGACCCCCATGCAGTGGACGCCCGACCGCAACGGCGGGTTCTCCAGCGCCGACCCCCAGCGCATGTACCTGCCGCTGAACGGAGACCCCGTCTACGGCTACCAGGTCACCAACGTGGAGTCGCAGCTGCGCAACACCAACTCGTTGCTGCAGTGGGTCCGCCGGATGATCCAGGTCCGTGGCCAGCACCCCACGTTCGGACTCGGCAGCTACGCCGAGATCGGGTCGCGCAACCCCACCGTGCTGTCGTTCGTCCGCGAGTTCGGCGACGACGTCGTGCTCTGCGTCAACAACCTGTCACGGTTTCCGCAGCCGGTGGAGCTGGACCTGCGGCGGTTCGAGGGTTACACCCCCGTCGAGCTCACCGGCCGGGTGGAGTTCCCGCAGATCGGCGTCCTGCCCTACATGCTCACCCTCGCCGGCCACGGCTTCTACTGGTTCGAGCTGTCCAAGCCCACCGAGCCGGTTCCCGACGAGCACGAGGACTGGGCCAGCGCCACGTCGAGCGCCGTCGCCGACTCGCTGCTGGCCGCCGGTGTGGTGAGCGACGCCGACGAGACCCCGTCCGACGAGTCCGGAGACGCCCGATGAGCGCACTGGCCGAGCTGTTCCGTGAGTGGATCCCGCAGCAGCGGTGGTTCGGCGGCAAGGGCCGCGAATGGGCCGGTGTCACCGAGGAAGGCTTCTTCCTCGACCGCGGGAACCCGGTGCTCTCGGTGCACCGGGTGACCATCGAGTACACCGACGGCGCCCGCGACACCTACCTCGTCCCGCTGTCCTGGCGTGACCAGCAGTCCGAGGACCTGGAGACGGCACTCATCGGTTCGGTCGCCAACGAGGGGAACCAGACGTTCGCCTACGACGCGATGCGCGACCGGGAGGCCACGGCCCCCTGGCTGATCCACCTGGCCCAGGGCTCGTCGGTCGGCCCGATGCGCTTCTCCCCCGCGGACGAGGGGAACATCCCCGACGGCCTGCCCGGCGACATCATCTCGACCGAGCAGAGCAACACCTCTCTCGTCTACGGCCAGGAAGCGATCTTCAAGCTGTTCCGCCGGCTGGAGCCGGGGTTGAACCCCGACGTCGAGATCCACGGCGCCCTGCGCCGGACGGACAACGAGCACATCGCCCCGCTGCTGGGTCACGTCGAGATCGACGACCCCACCGGCGGGGAACCGGCCACGGTGGCCATGCTGCAGACGTTCGTGCCGAACGCCAGCGACGGCTGGCGCCTGGCGACCGCGAGCGTCCGGGACCTGTACGCCGAAGGCGACCTGCACGCCGACGAGGTGGGCGGTGACTTCGCGGCCGACAGCGAGCGGCTGGGCGCGGCCACGGCGTCCGTGCACGCCGACATGGCGGCGGTCCTGCCGACGGAGGAGGCCACCTCGGAGTGGTTCGCCACCGTGTCCCGGCAGATGTCCGATCGGCTGGACGCGGCCATCGAGATCGTGCCCCAGCTGGCGGAGCACGCCGATGCGCTCCGCGAGGTGTACGCCGGCATCGTCGGCGCCGAGGAGCGGGTGGTCCGCCAGCGGGTGCACGGGGACCTGCACCTCGGCCAGGTCCTGCGCACCGCGACCGGCTGGATCATCCTCGACTTCGAGGGCGAGCCGGCCCGACCGCTCGCGTCCCGCCGGGAGCTGGACAGCCCGCTGCGGGATGTCGCCGGCATGCTGCGCAGCTTCGACTACGCCGCCCGGCACCTGCTCGTCGAGCAGCCCGAGGACTCGCAGCGCGAGTACCGCGCCCAGGAGTGGGCGGCGCGCAACCGGGCCGCCTTCTGCGTCGGCTACTCCGAGGCCAGCGGGCTGGACCCGTGCGGGGAGTCACCACTCCTTCGGGCGTTCGAGGCCGACAAGGCGGTTTACGAGTGCGTCTACGAGGCGAGGAACCGTCCGCACTGGCTCATGATCCCGCTCCAGTCGATCGCCCGGCTCGCCGGTCGCGACTGAGCTCCCGAACCGACGGACCAGAGCACCGAGAACGGACGAGGACGGCGAGACGATGACGACCGACGACCGAGGCGAGAGCCACGTGGCCGGCAAGGACGATCTGCAGCGCGCCGTGGAAGAGAGGGTGGCCGAGGCCGAGGCCAACGGCGCCGGCCCGGTGGTCAACGCCGAGCCGGTGAAGAAGGCGACCCGGCGCACCGCCGCGAAGAAGACGGCCGCCGATGCGGGCACGACCGACGCCGCGGACGCACCGCCGGCCAAGAAGGCGGCGGCCAAGAAGGCGCCCGCGAAGAAGTCTCCGGCGAAGCGGGCCCCGGCCCGGAACGCGGCGGCCTCGGACACCCCCGTGACCGCCGCGAAGCGGTCGACGGCGAAGAAGTCCGCAGCCGCTCCCACGGCCACCGAGGCCACCCCGGAACCCGGCGGCGACGACACCGAGACCACGGTCAACCCGGTGGTGTCCCCCGCGCCCGTCGCCCAGCCCGGCTCCCCGTCCGGCGCACCGGCCGGGCAGCCGGAGGCGCCCGACCCCGACCCGGCCACGCCGCCCACCCCCCAGGCGCCCGCCCAGGCCTCCGGGCTGTCCGGCGGCACCACCGCCGGTGCGGCCGAGGACGTCACGATCCAGACCTTCACCGACGAGGACCTGCGGGCGATCGTCGAGGGCTGGTCCCGCGATCCGCACCGCATCCTCGGCGCCCACCGCACCGAGAGCGGCTGGGCGGTGCGCACGCTGCGTCCGGACGCCGTCGCCGTCGCCGTCCTGGACGAGGACGGCAGCCGCTACGACGCCGTCCGACTGCACGGCGGGGAGATCTACGAAGCGCGCCTCCCCCGCCAGCCCGGCGACTACCGCATCGAGGTGGTCTACGGGGACGGCTCGGGCGGCACCACCACGCACACCGTCGACGACCCCTTCCGCTGGCTGCCCACGCTCGGCCCGCTCGACGAGCACCTCATCCGCGAGGGCCGGCACGAACGCCTCTGGGAGGTGCTCGGCGCACACGTCCGGCGCTACGAGACACCCCGCGGCTCGGTGGAGGGCGTCTCCTTCGCCGTCTGGGCGCCCAACGCCCGCGGCGTCAAGGTGACCGGCGACTTCGACTACTGGCAGGCCCGCGCGTACCCGATGCGGCACCTGGGGTCCTCCGGCGTCTGGGAGATCTTCATCCCCGGTGTGCAGGCCGGTGTCCGGTACCGCTACCACGTCCTCGGCGCCGACGGCACGTGGCGGGAGAAGTCCGACCCGCTGGCGTTCGCCACCGAGGTGCCACCGCTGAACGCCTCCGTGGTCACCGAGTCCTCCTACCAGTGGAAGGATGACGCCTGGCTGGCCACCCGCGCCGAGGCGGGGTGGCACCAGCGGCCCATGAGCATCTACGAGGTGCACGCCGGGTCCTGGCGCCAGGGGCTCTCCTACCGGGAGCTCGCCGACGAGCTCGTCGACTACGTCGTCTCCGCCGGCTTCACCCACATCGAGTTCATGCCGCTGGCCGAGCACCCCTTCGGCGGCTCCTGGGGCTACCAGGTCACCTCCTACTACGCCCCCACCTCGCGCTTCGGCAGCCCGGACGACCTGCGGTACCTGATCGACCGCGCCCACCAGGCCGGGATCGGCGTCATCGTCGACTGGGTGCCCGCGCACTTCCCCAAGGACGAGTGGGCGCTGGCCCGCTTCGACGGAACGCCGCTGTACGAGCACGGCGACCCGCGCCGGGGCGAGCAGCTGGACTGGGGCACCTACGTCTTCGACTTCGGCCGGTCCGAGGTCCGCAACTTCCTGGTCGCCAACGCGCTGTTCTGGGCCAAGGAGTTCCACGTCGACGGCATCCGCGTCGACGCCGTGGCCTCGATGCTCTACCTGGACTACTCCCGCGACGAGTGGCTGCCGAACAAGTACGGCGGCCGGGAGAACCTGGAGGCGGTGGCCTTCCTGCAGGAGTTCAACGCCACCGTCTACCGCGAGGTCCCCGGCGTGGTCACGATCGCCGAGGAGTCCACCGCCTGGCCGGGCGTCACCCGGCCCACGCACCTCGGCGGCCTGGGCTTCGGCTTCAAGTGGAACATGGGCTGGATGCACGACTCGCTGGCCTACGCCGAGCGGGAGCCGGTCTACCGCAGCTACCACCACGGCCAGCTCACGTTCTCGATGCACTACGCCTACAGCGAGAACTACGTCCTGCCGATCAGCCACGACGAGGTCGTCTACGGCAAGGGCTCCATGTTGCGGAAGATGCCCGGCGACCGGTGGCAGCAGCTGGCGAACCTGCGCGCCTACCTGGCGTACATGTGGGCCCACCCCGGAAAGCAGCTGCTGTTCATGGGTTCGGAGTTCGCGCAGGACTCCGAGTGGGCCGAGAGCCGCTCGCTCGACTGGTGGCACCTCGACGACCCGGCGCACCGCGGCGTCCTGCAGCTGGTGACCGATCTCAACGGGCGCTACAGGGAGTTCGACGCCCTGTGGTCCCTCGACGTCGATCCCACCGGCTTCCAGTGGATCGACGCCAACGACGCCTCGGGGAACGTGCTGTCGTTCCTCCGCTACGGAGCCGCACCGCAGGCGGCGGCGAGCACCGCCGCCGACGCCGAGGCGGTCGGCGCGGCCGGCGCCGTCGAGCCGGCCGCGCCGCAGGGGTCGGCGCTGGCCTGCGTCGTCAACTTCTCCGGCAGCCCCCACCACGAGTACCGGATCGGCCTGCCCCGGCCCGGGCAGTGGCGGGAGGTCCTCAACTCCGACGCCGAGGGCTACGGCGGCTCGGGGGTCGGCAACTACGGCGGTGTGGAGGCGGTGGCCGAGCCGTGGCACGGTCAGCCGTACTCGGCGACCATCTCCGCTCCGCCCCTCGGCACCGTCTGGTTCCTGCACGAGGACTGATCGCCCGTCGCCTCCTCCGGCCGCGCCGCTCCGGTTCGGCCGGAGTGCCGCCGGTCGTCCGGTGCACCAGGCATGCTGTGCGGCGCGCGCCCGGCCGGGTGGGCACCTGCCGGGCACGTGGAGGAAGCGCCGGGATGAGGCCGCTGCTGCACCGGATGACCCCCGTGGTCGTCGCGGGACTGGTGCTCACCGGCTGCGCCACCGGCACGGTCCGCGGCCAGGCCTCCCCCGGGCCCGGTGAGCCGGTCGACGTCCCCGCCCAGCACTTGCCCGTCACCGGGGTCAGCGAGGACCCCATCGACCAGTTCGCCCGGAACGCGCTGGCCGACCTGGAGGCGTTCTGGACGCAGGCCTATCCGGCGCACTTCGGCGGGGAGTACACCCCGCTGGCGGGCTACTTCTCGGTGGACTCCGCAGACCTCGACGAGAGCGCCTACCCGGAGACCGGCATCGGCTGCGAGGACTCGTCCACCCCACCCGAGGACGTGGCCGGAAACGCCTTCTACGACCCCGTCTGCGACGTCATCGCCTACGACCGCTCGCTGCTGCAGGAGCTCTCCGACGACCACGGCCGCCTTCTCGTCCCCGTGGTCATGGCCCACGAGTTCGGGCACGCCATGCAGGGCCGCTTCGGCTTCGCCGCGTCCGGCCGCAGCATCCAGGACGAGACCCAGGCCGACTGCCTGGCCGGGGCGTGGACGCGCTGGGTCGCCGACGGCGGGTCCCGCCACCTGTCCCTGCGCGAACCCGAGCTCGACGACGTCGTCCGCGGGTTCCTGCTGCTGCGCGACGACGTCGGCAGCGACCCCGACGACGTCGAGGCGCACGGCTCCTACTTCGACCGGGTCTCGGCGTTCTACGACGGCTTCGACACCGGCCTGGCCACCTGCCGCGACGCCTTCGGCGAGGACCGGCTGTTCACCGCGGCCGAGTTCCAGCCGACCGACCTCGACCAGGGCAACGCCGCATTCGACGACATCGTGACGTGGGTGGGGACGACGCTGCCCGCCTTCTGGGGCGAGGTCTTCCCCGATGCGCTGGGCAGCGAGTTCGACGCCCCCGAGGTCGCCGGCTTCCAGGGGGATGCGCCCGACTGCGCGGGGCTCGAGGACCGCGACCTGGGCTACTGCCGGGACGACCGGACCGTCTACATCGACGAGAGCGAGCTCGCGGTGCCCGCCTACGACGAGATCGGCGACTTCGCGCTGGCCACCGCCATGGCGCTGCCCTACGCCCTGGCGGTGCGCGACCAAGCCGGCCTGTCGGTCGACGACGGCGCGGCGATGTGGTCGGCGGTCTGCCTCACCGGCTGGTACGAGGCCCAGTGGTACGACGACGCCTTCGGCGAGCTGCTCGAGGCCGAGATCAGCCCCGGCGACCTGGACGAGGCCGTGCAGTTCCTGCTGCAGTACGGCGTCGACGACCGGGTCTTCCCGGACGTCGACACGTCGGGCTTCGAGCTGGTGGGCGCCTTCCGGACCGGCTTCCTCGACGGCGGAGAGGCCTGCGAGCTCGGCGGCTGACCCGCGCGGCGTTTGCGACCGCCCGGCGACGGTGATCCAGACAGCATGCCTCGGCGACGCGGGACCCGTCTGCTGGCCGCCCTCGTCGCGGTGCTGGCCACCGGCGTCCTGACCGGCTGCGGCGTCGTGGTGCTGGAACCGCCGCGCTCGTCCGGGCCGGGCCCGGAGACGGTCCCGGGCGGGAACTCCCCCGTCGTCGGCGCCACGGCGGAGGAGGTCGACGTGCTCGCCTCCGACGCGCTCGCCGACCTGGAGGTCTTCTGGGCCGGGGAGCTCCCCGAGGTGTTCGGCACCGCGTTCCAGCCGTTGCAGGGTGGCTACTTCAGCGTCGATCCCGGCGACCTCGACCCCCGGCAGTACCCGGACGGCGTCGGCTGCGGCGCCGACCCCCGGGAGGTGGAGGACAACGCCTTCTACTGCCTGGACGGGCAGCGACCGAACTCCGACTCGATCACCTACGACCGCGCCTTCCTCGCCGAGCTCGCCTCCGGGTACGGCCGATTCCTGCCCGCGCTGGTGATGGCGCACGAGTTCGGGCACGCGGTGCAGGGCCGGGTCGGTGCCCCCTCGGCCTCGATCGCCATCGAGACGCAGGCGGACTGCCTCGCCGGCGCGTGGACCGCCTGGGTCGCCGCCGGGAACGCCGAGCGCTCGGAGATGGAGGAGGCCGATCTCGACGACCTGCTGCGCGGCTACTTCCTGCTCCGCGACCCGGTGGGCACGGGCACTGCGCAGCAGTCCGCCCACGGCTCCTACTTCGACCGCGTCTCCGCCTTCCAGGAGGGCTTCGACGCCGGGGCGGTCG
Organism: Blastococcus sp. HT6-30; assembly: GCF_039729015.1. Classification (NCBI taxonomy): domain Bacteria; kingdom Bacillati; phylum Actinomycetota; class Actinomycetes; order Geodermatophilales; family Geodermatophilaceae; genus Blastococcus; species Blastococcus sp. HT6-30. The sequence goes on from NZ_CP155792.1 coordinate 2,773,144, forward strand.
CCTGCCGCGACGAGTTCGGGCCCGAGCGGGTGTTCACCCAGAGCCAGTTCACCCGGGACGACGACTTCCGCCGGCAGGGCAACCTGCCCTACGACCAGCTGGTCAGCCTGGTCGACAGCGCCCTGCCGGCGTTCTGGGAGCGGGTGTTCGCCGAGGACTTCGGCGGGCGGTTCGACGCTCCCCCGCTCGAGCCCTTCGCCGGCCGTGCGCCCGGCTGTGCACCGGCCGACCGCGACCTCGTCTACTGCGCCGACGGCAACGTGGTCGGCTTCGACGAGGGCCTCACCAGGGAGGCGTACCGGCTGGGCGACTTCGCCGTCGCGACGGCGATCTCCATCCCCTATGCGCTGGGCGCCCGCGACCAGCTGGGCCTGGACCCGGCCGATCCGGATGCGATCCGTTCGGCGGTGTGCCTCACCGGCTGGTTCAGTGCGGAGGTCAACCGGGGCGCGGTGCCGGGGACGGAGGTCTCACCCGGGGACATCGACGAGAGCGTGCTCTTCCTGCTCACCTACGGCGTCGAGGAGCAGGTCCTGGGCGCCGCCCAGCTGTCGGGCTTCCAGCTGGTGGACGTCTTCCGGGGAGGATTCGTGGAGGGCGCCGCCGCCTGCGACGTCGCGGCCTAGAACAGCGCGGCGGTGAGCTGGCGCCGGGCCTGGTTCACCCGCGGGTCCTGGTCGCCCACCACGGCGAACAGCTCCACCAGGTGCCTGCGCGCCGCGTCCCGGTCCTCACCGGCGGTGCGCCGGACCACGTCGAGCAGCCGGTCGAAGGCCGCCTCGATGTTGCCCGTGCCGAGCAGGAAGTCCGCGGCGCGGGTCTGCGCGGCGACGTCGTCCGGAGCAGCGTCGGCGGCGGCCAGCGCGTCGGGGCCGGCCTCCTCGGCCCGCCGGAAGAGCTGCACCTGGCGCAGCGCCAGCGCCGCGTCGGCGTGGTCGGGCTCCTCGGCGAGGATGGCCTGGTAGGCGGCTTCGGCGGCGGCCAGGTCACCGCGCTCGAGCGCGGCCTCGGCGGCGTCCAGGCGCGGGTCCTCCGACTCCTCCTCCGGCGCCGCACCGGGAACGGCCCCGCCGGTGGTCGCCTGCACCAGCTCGCTGACGAACTGGCGCGCCTGCTCCTCGGGGATCGCACCGGTGAACTCGGCGACGAGCTGCCCCTGCCAGACCGCCTTGACGGCGGGGATGCCCTGCACCCGCAGCCCCTGGGCCAGCGCCGGGTTGGCCTCGACGTCGACCTTGGCGAGCACCCAGGAGCCGCCGCCCTCGACGGCGAGCGCCTCGAGCACCGGGGAGAGCTGCTTGCACGGCCCGCACCACTCTGCCCACAGGTCCAGCACCACCGGCACCTGGAACGACCGGTCGAGGACCTCGGCCTGGAAGGTCGCCTCGGTGACGTCGACGACGGCGCCCCCCGGCGCACCGGCCGGTGCTGCGGCGCTCGGCGGCGGGGCCGCCTGCGCCCGGGCGGCCGCCTCGGACCGCGCCTTGACCGCGGCGAGGTCGACCGCACCGGCCATCGCGGCCGCCATCTGGGCCTGCTGGGCCTGCGTGCGCGGGTCGGGACGTCCTGGACGGGTCGGCTGCATGTACCTATTGTCTCCCTACCGGTCGACACCGCAGCCAGGGGCCGTCGCGGCCTGGGTCGAGCACATCCGTTGCGCCACCCGGGGAGCCTCCGGGCGCCGCGACGAGGCCCGCTCAGAACCGCGCGGGCTCGGTGTAGCCGCCCCATTCGGTGCGCAGCGCGTCGCAGATCTCCCCGAGGGAGGCTTCGGCCCGCGCGGCGTCGAGCATCGCCGGCACCATGTTCGCGTCCGTGCGGGCGACCTCGACCATCCGCTCGACCGCGGCGCGGGCGGCGGCGTCGTCCCGCTGCTGCCGACGGCCCGCGAGCTCGGCCTTCTGGTCGATCTCGACCTGGTGGCTGACCCGCAGGATCTCCAGCTTGTCGTGGGCGTCCACCGAACCGACCAGCGTGTTGACGCCGACGACCTTCTTGTCGCCCTTCTCCAGGGCCCGCTGGTACGCGAACGCGGCCTCGGCGATCTCCCCGGTGAACCACCCGTCCTCGATGCCCCGCAGGACCCCGGAGGTCATCGTGCCGTCGGTGCCCATGTCGCGGATGCGGGCGAAGATCTCCTCGGCCTGCCGCTCGATGTCGTCGGTGAGCGCCTCGACGTACCACGACCCGCCTAGCGGGTCCGCGACGTTGACCACCCCGGTCTCCTCGGCGATGACCTGCTGGGTGCGCAGGGCGATCTGCGCCGCCTTCGCGCTCGGCAGCGCGAGCACCTCGTCGAGGGCATTCGTGTGCAGGCTCTGGGTGCCGCCGAGCACGGCGGCCAGCGCCTCCACCGCGGTCCGGGTGATGTTGTTGTCCGGCTGCTGGGCGGTGAGCGACACCCCCGCCGTCTGGGTGTGGAAGCGCAGCTGCTGCGCCTTCTCCGTCGTCGCCCCGTACACGTCGCGCAGCCAGCGGGCCCAGATCCGGCGCGCGGCACGGAACTTCGCGATCTCCTCGAAGAAGTCGATGTGCGCGTCGAAGAAGAAGGACAGCCCGGGTGCGAACTGCTCGATGTCCAGGCCGCGGGAGAGGCCCAGCTCCACGTAGGCGAAGCCGTCGGCCAGCGTGTACGCCAGCTCCTGCGCGGCGGTCGAGCCCGCCTCGCGGATGTGGTAGCCCGAGACGCTGATCGGCTTGTACGCCGGGACGTGCTCGGCGCAGTACTCCATGAGGTCGCCGATCAGGCGCAGGTGCGGCTCGGGCGGGAAGAGCCACTCCTTCTGCGCGATGTACTCCTTGAAGATGTCGGTCTGCAGCGTGCCGTTGAGGCGGCCGATGTCGGCGCCCTGGCGCTCGGCGGCGGCCAGGTACATGCAGAACACCGGGACGGCGGGGCCGCTGATGGTCATCGACGTCGTCGTCGCCTCGAGGTCGATGCCGTCGAAGAGCTCATCCATGTCCACCGCGGAGTCGATGGCGACGCCGCAGTGCCCGACCTCGCCGAGGCTGCGGGGATCGTCGGAGTCGCGGCCCATGAGGGTGGGCATGTCGAACGCGACCGACAGCCCGCCGCCGCCCTCGGCCAGGATCATCTTGTAGCGCTCGTTGGTCTGCTTCGCGTTGCCGAAGCCCGCGAACTGGCGGATCGTCCACGCCCGCCCGCGGTAGCCGGTGGCGTGCAACCCCCGGGTGAAGGGGAACTCCCCCGGGTAGCCGATGCGCTCGAAGTTCTCGACGGCGCTCTCGTCGGCCGGGCCGTACACCGGATCGACCTCGACGCCCGAGAGGGTGGTGAAGTCGGCGTTCCGCACCCGCCCCGCCGCGAGCGCCGCCTCGTACCGCTGCTGCCACCGCTGCCGCGCGTCCTGGGACATGACCAGATGCTAGGACGTCCAACTATCGTGTGTCGACCGTCACCCGGCTCGATCTCCGGCGACGTCCCCGGCGCCCAGCCGCACCTTCCGCAGCGTGCCGAACAGCTGCTCCCGCTCCGCCTCGGAGAGCTCGGCCAGCCCGAACTCCACGGCCGTGAGCGCCGTGGTCGCCACCTCGACCACCGCGCGCCCGCGGTCGGTGATCGCCGCCAGCACCCCGCGGCCGTCGGCCGGGTTCGGCCGCCGGTCCACGTAGCCCGCGGCCACCAGGCGGTCGATCGCGTTGGTGACGCTGGTCGGGTGCACCATCAGCCGGCTGCCGATGACCTTCAGCGGGAGCTCGCCGCTGCGGCTGAAGGTGAGCAGCACGAGCACCTCGTACCGGGCGAAGGTCAGCCCGTGCGGCCTGAGCACCTCGTCGAAGCGGGCGAGCAGGATCTGCTGCACCCGGAAGACCGACGTCGCCGCGCGCATGGCCGACGCCGGGCCGAAGCGCTGCTCCCACGTCTCCCCGGCCCGCTCGATCGGGTCGAAGGGCAACCCCAGCGGTCGGACCATGAGCGGCACGCTACCGGGCCACTTCGCCGTGCCGAGATGGCCAGCGGACCGGTATCACCCGTCGGCGAAGGTGGTTCCCAGCCCATCTCGGCGCGGATCTGTGGACGACGACCGGGCAGCCCCCCGCGGTAGGCCAGGGTCCGGTCGTGCCCAGACCTCCGGTGCGTCCACCCCCGTCTCCAGGCCATCGTCTTCCGTGGCTCCGCCGCGGTGCGCGCCGGGCTGCTGACCCGGCACCAGGTGCAGAGCTCGGCGTGGCGGCGGGTCTTCCCCGACGTCTACGCCTGCGCGTCGCTCGACCTCACCCATGAGCTCCGCGCTGGAGCCGCCACGAGACTCCTCGTCCCCGGCGCGGTGGCCTGCGGGCGAACCGCAGCGGTGCTGTGGGGAGTCGGCCTCGCCACGCCCGACGACGACGACGAGTGCACCATTCCCCGGAGCTCGGGGGTCGGTCCTGTCGCCGGCATCCGCGTGAACCGGCGTGCGCTGCACCCCGACGACGTCACCGAACGCACGGCGTGCCCCTCGGCGGCGGCCCGGGTCAGCGGAGGGTGGGGCGCAGCGGCGGGAGGTGCCGGATGCCGAACACCTCGCGCAGCGCGACCTGGGCGGCGTTGTCCCCGCACGCGCCGTGCACGGCGGGACCGGGCGGGGTCGCCGCCGAGGCGAGGTAGACGCCAGACACCGGCGTCTTGTACGTGTTCCACCGGGGCACCGGACGGGCCAGCATCTGCCGCAGCGTCGCCTGGCCGTTGGAGATGTCCCCACCGGGGTAGCTGGGGTTCCACTCCTCCATCGCCACCGCGTTCTTCGTGTACCGCTCGAGCACCGTGTCGCGGAATCCGGGGGCGAAGCGCTCGATCTGCCGCTCGATGGCGTCGGTCATGTCGACGTCGGCACCGTGCGGCACGTGGACGTAGGCCCAGAGGATGTGCCCGCCTTCCGGTGCGCGGGTGGGATCGGGCACCGTGGGCTGCACTGCGAGCACGTACGGACGGTCGGGAATCTCCCCGCGGTTGGGGGCACGCTCACCGGCGATGGTCTCGTCCAGGTTGCCGGCGACGTGGACGGTGCCGGCCCGTCGGACATCGGGGTTGGTCCACGGCACCGGTTCGGACAGGATCCAGTCGATCTTGAAGACGCCCGCGCCGTGGCGGTACCGGGACACCCAGCGGCGGTAGCCTTCGTGCACCCGGTCGCCGGCCATCGCGACGAAGGCCCGCGGGGTGGTGTCGAGCAGCACGGCCGGGACGCCGTCGAACTCGCGCAGGTCGGTGACGTGGTGGCCGGTGACCACCTCGCCGCCCTGCTCCTCGAGCGCGGTCACCATCGCGTCGGCGAGCCGCTGCGACCCGCCCTCGATCAGCGGCCACCCGACGTGGTGGGACAACATCGTGAGCAGCATGCCCAGCGCGGAGGTCAGCGGCTGGCTGAGGTCGAGCATGCCGTGCGCGGCCGCGCCCCCGAGCAGCGCCCGGGCCTCCTCGCTGTCGAAGTGCCGCTGCGCCAGCCAGCGCACGTTGGGCAGGCCGGCGAGGCCGAACGTGGCGATCTGCGGCACGCTGCGCGTCGGCAGCCGCCGCAGCCGGCTGGTCAGGAAGAAGTCGACGACGTCGGTCCCGTGCTCCACCAGCGGCCCGAACAGCCGGCGGTAGGCGTCCGCGTCCGCGCCCAGCCCCACCGCCGTCTCCTCCAGTGACCGGACCGACACCGCCGCGCGCCCGCCGTCGAGCGGATGCGCGAAGTTGATCTCCGGGTGCACCAGGCGCACACCGCGGCTCTCCGGGTCGAACTCCCGGAAGAACGGCGCCGCGGCGGCCATCGGCTGCACGATCGAGCAGACGTCGTGGTGGTAGCCCGGGCGCATGAGCTCCTCGGTGCGCAGGCCGCCGCCGGGGCGCTCCGCCGCTTCCACCACCTGCACGCGCAGGCCCGCGGCGGACAGGCGCAGCGCCGCCGCCAGCCCGTTGGGTCCCGCTCCGACGACGACAGCGTCCGCCTTGCCGTTCAATGCCGCAGCCCGTTCACCCGTCCATCCTGGCCGCACCTGGCGCGACCTGCCCGATCAACGCCTACAACTGGCCGAGCAGCTCGTCGGCGGCGCGGTAGGGATCGGTCCCGCCGTCGACCACCTTGTCGGCGAGCGCGCCCAGCGCGGCCGATCCGCGCACGTCGCCCATCCGCTCCCGCAACGTCCCCAGTGCGATCGCCTCGATCTCGCGGGCGGCCCGCTCGCTGCGACGACGGTGGCCCTCACCGGAGGACTCCAGCCACTGCCGGTGCTCCTCGATCCTCGCCAGCACGTCGTCGATCCCGTTGTCGGTGTCCCGGGCGGCGACCGTGCGGCAGATGGGCGGCCGCCACTGGCCGGCCTCGGAGTGCCGGCCGCCGAGGGAGAGCATGTAGCGCAGGTCGCGCACGGTCTGGTCCGCGCCGTCCCGATCGGCCTTGTTGACGACGAAGACGTCGGCGACCTCGAGGATCCCGGCCTTCGCCGCCTGGATGCCGTCGCCCATCCCGGGGGCGACGAGGACCAGCGTGGTGTCGGCGAGCGAGGCGATCTCCAGCTCCGACTGCCCGACGCCGACGGTCTCGATCAGCACCACGTCGCAGCCGGCGGCGTCGAGCACGCGCAACGCCTGCGGGGTGGCCCACGAGAGCCCGCCGAGGTGACCGCGGGAGGCCATGGAGCGGATGAAGACGCCGCCGTCCCCGGCGTGGTCCTGCATCCGGACCCGGTCCCCGAGCAGGGCGCCACCGGAGAACGGCGACGACGGGTCGACCGCGAGCACCCCGACCCGCTTGCCCGCCTGCCGCAGTGCCCGCACCAGCGCCGTCGTCGAGGTGGACTTGCCCACCCCCGGGGAGCCGGTCAGCCCGATCACCTGGGCGTGGCCGGTGTGCGGGGACAGCGCCGCGGCGACCTCGCGCAGGGCGGGGCTGGCGTCCTCCACCAGGGAGATCAGCCGCGCCACCGAGCGCGCGTCGCCCTCCCGCGCGCGCTCCACCAGCGTCGGGACGTCGACCGAACGCCGGGAGCGGCGGGTGGGTCGGGGCCCGGAGGGGACGGGGGTGGACGCCTGGACCGCAGTCCCCTCCGGGGGCCCGCTCACGCCTTCGCGGGGACGTGCAGGATCAGCGCGTCGCCCTGACCGCCGCCACCGCACAGCGCGGCGGCGCCGATACCGCCACCCCGACGGCGCAGCTCGAGCGCCAGGTCCAGCACGATCCGGGCGCCGCTCATGCCGACCGGGTGCCCCAGGGCGATGGCGCCACCGTTGGGGTTCACCTTCTCCGGGTCGATCCCGAGCTCACGGGTGGACACGATGCCCACGGCGGCGAAGGCCTCGTTCAGCTCCACCAGGTCGAGTGACTGCGGGTCGATGCCCTCCCGCTCGCAGGCCTTCTGGATCGCCCGCGACGGCTGGCTCTGCAGCGTGGCGTCGGGCCCGGCGACGACGCCGTGCGCACCGATCTCGGCGAGCACGGTGCAGCCGAGCTCGGCGGCCTTCTCGGCGCTCATGACGACGACCGCGCAGGCGCCGTCGGAGATCTGCGAGGCGCTGCCGGCGGTGATCGTCCCGTCCTTGGCGAACGCCGGCTTCAGCTTGGAGAGGCTCTCCGCGGTGGTGTCGGGGCGGATGCCCTCGTCCTCGCGGAACTCGATCGGGTCGCCCTTGCGCTGCGGGATGAGGACCGGGGTGATCTCCTCGTCGAAGATCCCGTCCTTGGCGGCGCGCGCGGCCTTCTGGTGGCTGGCGGCGGCGAACTCGTCCTGCTCCTCGCGCGTCAGGTCGTAGCGGCTGTTGGCCTGCTCGGTGAGCACGCCCATGGCCACCTGGTCGAAGGTGTCCGAGAGGCCGTCGTGCGCCATCGAGTCGATGAGCTTGGTGTCGCCGTACTTCGTGCCGGTGCGCGAGCCGGCGAGCAGGTGCGGCGCCTGGGTCATGGACTCCATGCCACCGGCGACGACGACGTCGAACTCCCCGGCGCGGATCAACTGGTCGGCCAGCGCGATCGCGTCGAGGCCGGAGAGGCAGACCTTGTTGAGCGTGAAGGACGGCACCGACATGGGGATGCCGCCGGCGACCGCGGCCGGGCGGGCCGGGTTCTGGCCGGCGCCGGCCTGGATGACCTGGCCCATGATCACGTAGTCGACCTGGTCGCCGGAGATGCCGGCGCGCTCGAGGGCGGCCTTGATGGCGACGCCGCCGAGGTCGGCCGCGGAGAAGTCCTTGAGGGAGCCGAGCAGCCGCCCCATCGGGGTGCGGGCGCCGCTGACGATGACCGAGCGGGACATGCTGCCTCCAGTGCCGGGCCGCCGCCGGTGGCGACCACGTTGTCGGGACGCACCGCGGTCGACCGCGACCGGGCAGGTCACGACCAGGGGCGGCGCCGGGCCTTCCCGGAAGGATAGGACGGCACTCCGACGCGCGGCAGGGCGACATCTATGGTGGGCGTCACGGCCCTGGGGTGACCCCGGCCACCCCGACCTGTCGTCTCAGACGTCTTGGCGGCATCATGCCCGCGTGACCACCAACGACGCCCATCGCACCAGCACTCCCGCCGGGCTGCCCGCGGGGCTGTTCACCACCATCGACCACGTCGGCATCGCCGTCCCCGACCTGGACGAGGCCATCGCCTTCTACGCGCAGGCCTTCGGCGTGCAGTCGGTGCACGAGGAGACCAACGAGGAGCAGGGCGTCCGCGAGGCGATGCTCGCCGTCGGCACCGGCGACACCCGGATCCAGCTGCTCGCGCCGCTCACCCCGGAGTCGACGATCGCCAAGTTCATCGGCCGCTCCGGGCCCGGCCTGCAGCAGCTGGCCTTCCGGGTCGACGACGTCGAGGCGGTCAGCGCGACGCTGCGCGAGCGCGGCCTGCGCCTGCTCTACGACGTCCCCAAGCGCGGGACGTCGGACAGCCGGGTGAACTTCATCCACCCGAAGGACGCCGGCGGCGTCCTGGTGGAGCTCGTCGAGCCCGCCGCCGCCCCCGCCCACTGACCGGCCGCACCTCCGCTGTTACCCACCGGTAACCTCTGCGCACCCGCACCGCCCTCCGAGCCGGCCGACGACGGCCACCGATGACCCGGGAGTACGCGTGAACGAGATCAGGGACGCCATCCTCGCCGACCAGCTGGACGCGCTGGGGAGTCTGGCAGTGCCGGAGTCCTACCGCGCCGTGCTCGTCCGCAAGGACGAGCAGGACATGTTCGTGGGCCTGTCCACGAAGGACAAGGACCCCCGCAAGTCGCTGCACGTCGAGGAGGTCGCGACCCCCGAGCTCGGCCCGGGCGAGGCGATCGTCGCCGTCATGGCGTCCTCGGTGAACTACAACACCGTGTGGACGTCGATCTTCGAGCCGGTCTCGACGTTCGGCTTCCTGGAGCGCTACGGCCGGGTGTCCGAGCTCACCAAGCGGCACGACCTGCCCTACCACGTCGTCGGCTCCGACCTGGCCGGCGTCGTGCTGCGCGTGGGCCCGGGCGTCAACAAGTGGAAGGCGGGCGACGAGGTCGTGGCGCACTGCCTCTCGGTGGAGCTCGAGGACCCGGCCGGCCACGACGACACGATGATGGACCCCCAGCAGCGCATCTGGGGCTTCGAGACCAACTTCGGCGGGCTCGCCGAGCTCGCGCTGGTCAAGAGCAACCAGCTCATGCCCAAGCCGGCCCACCTGTCCTGGGAGGAGGCGGCCAGCCCCGGGCTGGTCAACTCCACCGCCTACCGCCAGCTGGTGAGCAGGAACGGTGCCGCCATGAAGCAGGGCGACACCGTGCTGATCTGGGGCGCCTCCGGCGGTCTGGGCTCCTACGCCACCCAGATGGCGCTCAACGGCGGTGCGATCCCGGTGTGCGTCGTGAGCAACCCGGAGAAGGCCGAGATCGTCCGCAAGATGGGCGCCGAGCTGGTCATCGACCGTTCCGCGGAGGGCTACCAGTTCTGGAAGGACGAGACCACCCAGGACCCCAAGGAGTGGCAGCGCCTGGGCAAGAAGATCCGTGAGCTGACCGGCGGCGACGACGTCGACATCGTCTTCGAGCACCCCGGCCGGGAGACGTTCGGCGCCAGCGTCTACGTCGCCAAGAAGGGCGGCACGATCGTCACCTGCGCCTCCACCACCGGCTACATGCACGAGTACGACAACCGCTACCTCTGGATGAACCTCAAGCGGATCGTCAGCTCGCACTTCGCCAACTACAAGGAGGCGTGGGAGGCCAACCGGCTCATCGACAAGGGGCTTATCCACCCGACGCTCTCCAAGGTCTACCCGATGGCTGACGTCGGCCAGGCCGCCCTCGACGTCCACCGCAACGCCCACCAGGGCAAGGTCGGCGTCCTGACCCTCGCCCCCGAGGAGGGCCTGGGCGTGAAGAACGCCGAGAAGCGCGCCAAGCACCTCGAGGCCATCAACCGCTTCCGCGGGCTCTGACAGAGGCCCCCTCACCTTTCGCACGCTCGGGGCGAGTCCCCGGACCGGGCCACCCCGGGGCCGGACCGCAGTCGCGGTCCGGCCCCGGGCGCATGTCCGGCGCGTGGCGCCAGGGGCCTCCGGGGCGCCTGGGATTGGACTCCGCGGGACCGGTGACGGGCCCTTCCCCTTCTGCGAGGATGGACGTATGAGCGACCCCCGCCACGATCTGCCGATGCACGAGGCCCAGCACTCGTTCGACGTGGTGCTGCGGGGGTACGACCGCGGCCAGGTCGCCGAGACGATCGAGCGGCTGGAGGCCGACTTCCGCATCGCGCTGGCCGACCGTGATGCCGCCGCCGCCCGGACGGCGGACCTGGCCGGCCAGCTGTCGGCCCTGCACGGCGAGATCGAGTCGCTGCGCCGCAAGGCCGCGACGGCGTCGGCGCCCACGTTCGAGAACATCAGCGAGCGCATCCAGCACATGCTGCAGCTCGCCGAGGAGGAGGCGGGCGAGATCCGCCGCGCCGCCGAGAACGACGCGATGGCCGTCCGCGAGCAGACCGCCGCCGAGGAGCGGGCGCTGCTCGAGCGCCACGCCGCCGGGCAGGCCGAGGTCGAGCGCATGATCGCCGAGGCCCGGCACAGCGCCGAGCAGATCGCGCAGAAGGCCCAGATCCGGGCCGACGAGCTGGTCGCCAAGGCGCAGGAGCGGGTGGCCCGGCTCGACGCCGAGTCGCAGGCCCGCCGCGCCAAGGTCGAGGAGGACTTCGAGATCGCGCAGCGCGCCCGCCGCGCGGAGGCCGCCCGGGCCGAGGAGGATCGCGAGCGCGTCTCGGTCCAGGCCGCGCGCCAGCGGATCGCCGGGGCCGAGCAGCACGCGGCCCAGCTGGTCGCCGATGCCGAGGCCCGCGCCGAGGCGATCCGCGAGGTCCGCGACGAGCTGACCAGCCGGCTGGTCCAGGCCCGCCGGCTGCTGGACGACCTGCCCGACCTCGGTGACCGCCCCCAGCAGTCCCGCGACCACGCCGGCACCGGGCGGCGCCCCCAGCCGGCCGCGCCCGCCGCGCGGGAGACCTCGCCGGAGCAGCAGGTCCCCCAGCGGCCCGCCGCGCAGCAGCCCGCTTCCGCGGCGCCGGCCTCGCCCAGCCCGGGCCCCCAGCCGGCCCCCGCGGGTCAGCCGGCGCCCGCTGCTCAGTCGCCGGCACCGGTCGCCCGGCCGCAGACCGCCCAGCAGCCGGCCGTCCAGGTCACCCGTGGGGAGGGCGAGGCCGCCGCGGCCCGCCAGCCCACGCGCACCGACCCGGTGACCGCCACGTTCCCCGCCGCCCACCGCTCCGGGGAGACCACCACCCGGCAGCTGCCCATGCCGCCGCGGCCCGCGCCCACCGGCGCCACCACGGCTCCCCAGCCGGCCACCACCCAGTCGATCGACGAGCCGGTCGGCCAGGGGCGCTCCTGAACTCCACGCGCCACCTCGCGACAGCCCGCGTCCGACCAGGGCGCGGGCTGTCGGCCGTCCTGGCCCTCGTGCTCGTCGTGTTCGGCGCCGTCCTCGGCATCCCGGGCCGCGCCCTGGCCGAGGAGCCGGCGGCCGGGCTGCTGCGGGTCGCGCACCTGTCCCCCGACAGCCCGGCGGTGGACGTCTCCCTGACCGCTGCCGCACCGGCCGGGGAGGTGCTCACCGAACCGGGTCCCGTCGTGGCGGCGGGGCTCCGGTACGGCGACGTAGGCAGCTACGCGGAGCTGCCGCCCGGTGCGTACGCGGTCAGCGTCCGCGCTGCCGGCGCCCCGGACACCGCGCCACCGGCGCTCTCCGCCCGCGTCGAGGTGGCCGCCGGTCAGGCGTCGACCGTGGCGCTCGCCGGGTCCTTCGCCCGGCTGTCGCTGGCGTCCTTCCCCGACGACCTGAGCGCCCCTCCCCCGGGCACCGCGCGGGTCCGGGTGCTCGCCGCGGCCGCCTCGCTGCCCTCGATCGACGTGGTGCTGGACGACGGCTCGCCGCTCGCTGCGGATCTGCGCTTCCCAGGTGCCGGGCCGCCGGTCACGGTGCCCGGCGGGGGGTACCGGGTCGGGATGCCCGGCGCGGACACGGCCGTCGCGCTGGATCTGCCGGCCGGCTCCGTCCGCACGCTGCTGGCCCTCGACCGGCCCGGCGGCGGTATCGAGCTGCGCACGGTCGTGGACGCCACCGGGCCGGCGACGCCCCCTGCGGGCGGCGTCGAGGCCGGTGGCGGACCGGGACCCGCCGTGAGCTGGCTGCCGCACGTTCTCGCCGTCCTGGCCGCCGCGGCACCGGATCCGGCTCCGGTGCAGGCAGCCGCCCCGGTGCGGCTGCGGGTGCCGGCCGCCGGCATCGACACCGCCGTCGTCGGCGCCGGGCTGGACGGCGACGGCGCGCTCGTCCCACCGGCGGACCCGGCGCTGACCGGCTGGTTCACCGGCGGCCCGCTCCCGGGCGCGCCCGGCCCGGCGGTCCTCACCGGCCACGTGGACTGGGCCGGTCGCCCGGGCGCCCTCGGCGGTCTCGCGGAGGTCGCCCCTGGCGACGAGGTCCGGGTGGAGCGGGCCGACGGCACGACGGCCCGGTTCCGGGTGACCGCCGTCGACCGTTACGCCAAGACGGGCTTCCCCGGGTCCGTGGTCTACGCCCCCACCACGGGGGCCGAGCTCCGGCTCATCACCTGCGGTGGGCCGTTCGCCGCCGAGCGGGGCAGCTACCGCGACAACGTGGTGGTGTCCGCGGAGCTCGTGACCTGAGGGAACGGCCATCCGCCGAGGGCCTGACGCGAGCCCGCGGGGGTGGCGGGAGTGCTCGGTCCCTCGTCAGCGTCGCCGGGCGCGCGAGCGCCAGCAGGCGGTGTGCCAGTGCCGCCGCAGGTCCGCGGCGGAGTCGACGTCCCAGGCGTCGAGGTCGGAGTCCCGGGCGTAGGCGGGCCAGCTGACCACGTGCGGCGTCCCGGGGCGGATCTCCTGGTCGCAGCCGGGGCAGCGGTAGGTCTTGCCCGTGGCCGCCCCGGTGATCGCCCGGACGACCCAGTCGCCGTCGGACGCCTCCTCGACCTGCTCGGGACGACGGACCGGGTCGCGCCCCGAGGAACGCGACCCGGTCCGTGGACGGCGACGGGGCACCCGTCAGCGGCTGACGTAGTCCCGGAAACCACGACCGGTCTTCCGGCCGAGGTAACCGGCGGTGACCAGGTGCTCGAGCAGCGGCGCCGGCGCGAACCCCGGCTCGCGGAACTCGGTGTAGAGCTCCTTCTCGATCGCCAGCGAGACGTCCAGGCCGACGACGTCGAGCAGCTCGAAGGGCCCCATGGGGTAGCCGCAGCCGACCTTCATCGCGGCGTCGATGTCGTCGGCCGTGGCGTAGTGCGCCTCCAGCATCTTCACCGCGTCGTTCAGGTACGGGAAGAGCAGGGCGTTCACGATGAACCCGGCCCGGTCGGTGCAGGAGACCGCGCGCTTCCCCAGCTGCTCCGACACCGCGTGGATGGTCGCCGCGACGTCCGGGGCGGTGGAGATGGTCGAGACGACCTCCACCAGCTTCATGACCTGCGCGGGGTTGAAGAAGTGCATGCCCACCACGTCGGCCGGGCGGCCGCTGGCCTTGGCGCACTCGATGACCGGCAGGCTCGACGTCGTCGTGGCCAGCACGGCCCCCGGCTTGGCGATCTCGCCCAGGTTGGCGAACAGCGCCTCCTTGACCGGCAGCGACTCGACGACGGCCTCGATGACCAGGTCGCGGTCGGCGAGGTCGTCCAGCGACGTGGTGCCGGTGACCCGGCCCAGGATCTCGTCCCTGGCGTTCTCCTCGAGCCGGCCGCGGACGACCTGCTTGTCCAGCGACTTGGTGACCGCCGTGGTGACGGCCTCGACCTTCTCGGCGGAACGGGCCACGAAGACGACGTCGTAGCCACCCTTGGCGACGACCTCGATGATCCCGGTGGCCATGGTCCCGGAGCCGACGACGCCCACGGTCCGCACCGGCCGGGCTCCCTCGGCCGCGCCGCCGGGGGTGGGGGTCGCCTCGTCGGCGACCACCTCCGCGGAGCCGGCCGCGGCGTAGGTGTAGAACCCCCGGCCGACCTTCCGGCCCAGCAGGCCCGCGGTCATCATCTGCTTGATGATCGGGCTCGGCGCGTGCAGCCGGTCGCGCGACTGCTTGTACATCGTGTCCAGGATCTCGTAGGCGGTGTCGATGCCGATGAGGTCCATGAGCGCCAGCGGGCCCATGGGCAGGCCGCAGCCCAGGCGCATCGCCGCGTCGATGTCCTCGCGGCTGGCGTACCGGTTCTCGTACATCGAGACGGCGTGGTTGAGGTAGCCGAACAGCAGCGCGTTGGCGATGAAGCCCGCCTTGTCGCCGATCGTGACGTCGACCTTGCCGAGTCGTTCGGCCAGCGCCTCGACGTCCTCGACCACCGAGGGCTCGGTGACGACGGTGCGCACCACCTCGACCAGCTTCATGACCGGCGCCGGGTTGAAGAAGTGCATCCCGATGACCTTGCTCGGCCGTCCGGTGACGACCGACAGCTCGGTGACCGAGAGGCTCGAGGTGTTCGTCGCCAGGATGGTGTCCGGCGGGCAGATCTTGTCCAGCTTCGCGAAGAGGTCGGCCTTGAGCTCCATCCGCTCGGGCACCGCCTCGACGACCAGCTCGACGTCGCCCAGGTCCTCCAGCGAGGTGGAAAAGCGGATGCGCTCGAAGATGGCGTCGCGCTCGGCGGCATCGAGCTTGCCGCGGGCGACGGCCCGGTCGGTGGACTGCTCGACGTGGCTCCGGCCCCGGGCCAGCGCCTCCTCGCTGATCTCCACGGCGGTGACCGACAGGCCCGCCCGTGCGAACACCTCGGTGATGCCGGCACCCATGGTGCCCAGCCCCACGACGCCGACCTCGTTCAGTTCCCTGGGCACGTTGCCATCTCCTCCCACCGCCGGTGATCGCGGGCAGTCTCTCACCCGCCGCCCGCGGGAGGACGGGGTCTCCTCAGAAGAGCCGCTGGGTGGGGTCGTCGGTGCCCTTGAGGACGGCGTAGTCGACGGTGAGGCAGTCGATGCCGCGGTCCTGGGCGAGCACCCGGGCCTGCGGCTTGATCTCCTGCGCGGCGAAGACGCCCTTGACCGGGGCGAGCAGCGGATCCCGGTTGAGCAGCTCGAGATAGCGGGTCAGCTGCTCCACGCCGTCGATCTCGCCGCGCCGCTTGATCTCCACCGCCACCACCGCGCCGGAGGCGTCGCGGCAGAGCAGGTCCACCGGCCCGATCGCCGTCGGGTACTCCCGGCGCACCAGCGACCAGCCGGCCCCGAAGGTCTCGACGTGCAGCGCGAGCAACCGCTGCAGCTCCGCCTCGACGCCGTCCTTCTGCAGGCCCGGGTCCGTGCCGAGCTCCTGCGCGTGGTCGTGCAGGACCTCCTCGATGCTGACGATCAGCTGCTCACCGGCCTTGTTGGTGACCGTCCACGTGCCCGAGCCGTCGGTCAGGTCCTCCTCCAGCCGGCAGGGCGGGCTCATCCAGTTCAGCGGCTTGTACGCGCGGTCGTCGGCGTGCACCGACACCGACCCGTCGGCCTTGACCAGCAGGAGGCGGGTCGCCAGGGGCAGGTGGGCGGTGAGCCGACCGACGTAGTCGACGGAGCAGCGGGCGATGACCAGGCGCACGGGCGCCGACGCTACCGGCCGGATGCCCGGACGCCATCGCGGGGACGTGCGGGCAGGGCGGTCCGGCCCGGCAGGGCATGACCTGGGCGATGGTCGCGTTCGCGGAACCGAGCCGGGAGCACCGCTGGTGGGCGTCGATCGGAGTGCGCTGCCCGCCCGCGGGCTGCGCCACGGGCAGGGGCCACCTGTTCGACCGGCCCCGCCCGGCGGTGCACGTCCTGCAGGCGGGCTACCGGACCGGACGGAACCTGGCCGGCCGGACCGCCGTCATACCCGTATGCCCGTTCGCCCGCTGCGCGCCGTGCCCCTCCTGGCCCTGCTCCCGCTGCTGAGCGCCTGCGCCACGGGCGCCGGCGGCGGCTCCGCCGAGCCGGCGGAGCCGTCACCCCCGCCGGCGGACCCGGCCGTCGTCCTGCAGGTCAGCGAGGTCGGCGGCTTCACCACCCCGGCGATGCTCGCCGGCCGGCTGCCGACCGCGACGGTGTACGCCGACGGCCGGCTCATCACCGACGGCCCCGTGATCGCCATCTGGCCGGCGCCCGCGTTGCCGAACCTGCAGCTCCACCAGCTCGACGACGGCGGGGTGCGCGACCTCGTCGACCGGGCGCTGGCTGCCGGCGTCGCGGAGACCGGGGACCTCGGCAGCCCCCCGCTCGCCGACGTGACGAGCACGCGGTTCGCCGTCCGCACCGGCGGGGAGCTGGTCACCCGCGAGGTCTACGCCCTGGGGGTGGGCTCGGCGCCCGGACGGGAGCTCGAGACCGGTATCACCG
Organism: Blastococcus sp. HT6-30; assembly: GCF_039729015.1. Lineage (NCBI taxonomy): Bacteria > Bacillati > Actinomycetota > Actinomycetes > Geodermatophilales > Geodermatophilaceae > Blastococcus > Blastococcus sp. HT6-30. The sequence goes on from NZ_CP155792.1 coordinate 2,789,928, forward strand.
AGGAGCAGGCGGCCGCGCGGGCGCGGCTGTCCGAGCTGGTCGACGTGCTGCGGAACCCGGCCGACGCCCTGGGCACCGACCGGGTCACCGGGCCGGAGCCGTACCGACCGGAGGCGGTGGCCGCGCTGGTGACGCCGTACGTCGACGTGGAGCCGGCCCAGCCGGAGCAACCGTGGCCCGGTCCGGAGCTGCCCGGCGAGCCGGTCGCCCCGGGGGTCACCTGCGTGACGGCGGACGGGGAGGCGGCGCAGGCGGTCCTGGACGCCGCGGCGTCGGCGTCGGCGGCCACCCCGTGGACCTCGCCCGACGGGACCCGCTGGTCGGTGCTCCTCCGGCCGCTGCTGCCCCACGAGACGGGCTGCGCGGACCTGATCGCGGGATGACGGCGGGCCCGGACCTTCCGGCGAGGTCCGGGCCCGGCCCCCTGCAGGGCCCCGGCGGGAGCCTGCGAGTGACGGGGCGGGGAGTGCTTCAGGCGGTGGCCGGCTCCCGCAGGTCGGCGTCGACGCCGCCACGGTCCTCGACCGGGGCGAGCGGGTCGATCGTCCTCGTCGAGCGGTACCGCTCGAGGTCGAGGATGCCCTCGCGCTTGGCCACGATCGTGGGCACGAGCGCCTGACCGGCGACGTTCACCGCGGTGCGCCCCATGTCCAGGATCGGGTCGACGGCCAGCAGCAGACCGACGCCGGCCAGCGGCAGGCCAAGGGTCGAGAGGGTGAGGGTCAGCATCACGACCGCACCGGTGACGCCCGCGGTGGCCGCCGAGCCGACGACCGAGACCAGGACGATGAGCAGGTAGTCGGTGATGCCGAGGTCCACCCCGAAGAACTGGGCGACGAAGATCGCCGCGAGCGCGGGGTAGATCGCCGCGCAGCCGTCCATCTTCGTCGTCGCGCCCAGCGGGACGGCGAACGAGGCGTAGGACCGCGGAACGCCCAGGTTCTGCTCGGTGACCCGCTCGGTCACCGGCAGCGTGCCGATGGACGAGCGTGACACGAAGGCCAGCTGGATGGCCGGCCAGGCACCGGCGAACCACCGCAGCGGCGAGAGTCCGTGCAGCCGCAGGAGCACCGGGTAGACGACGAACAGCACCAGCGCCAGACCGGCGTAGACGGCGCCGGCGAAGGCCCCGAGCGAGCCGAGGGACTCCCAGCCGTAGCTGGCGACGGCGTTGCCGATCAGGCCGACGGTGCCCAGCGGCGCCAGCAGGATGACCCACCACAGCACCTTCTGCACGACGGCCAGCGCGGAGCGGACCAGACCGAGGAACGGCTCGGCCGCCTCACCGACCTTCAGCACCGCGATGCCGGTCGCCGCGGCGATGACGATCAGCTGCAGGACGTTGAACGACAGGTCCCCCTCGGCCGACGACTGCAGGCCGAAGACGTTGCCCGGGACGATGCCGCCCAGGAAGTCGAACCAGGAGCCGGTCCGGGTCGGGTCCTCCTGCGCCGCGGCGTCGACCGAGCTGTTGCGACCCGGCTCGGTGAGCAGCCCGAGGGTGATGCCGATGCCGACGGCGATCAGCGCGGTGATGGCGAACCACAGCAGGGTCTGCCCGGCCAGGCGCGCAGCGTTCGAGACCTGCTTGAGGTTGGCGATGCTGACGATCACCGCGGTGACGATCAGCGGCGGGACGAGCGTCTTCAACAGCGTGACGAAGGTGCTGCCGATGGTCTGGAGGGTGCTGGTCAGCCAGTTGGGCGATCCGTCGGCCACGGGGCCGAGGTCGCGGGCGACCAGTCCGAGCGCGATGCCGACCACGAGACCCAGCAGTACCTGGGCCGCGAAGGGCACGCGGCGGAGACGAGCGAGCACGAGGGTGTTTCCGTTCTGGGTGAGGGATGACCGGGCGGGAGGCGGCGTCAGCCGCGACAGCGGTCCACCGTCACGCGGCCGAAGTCGACGGTCCGCCGCCGAGTCAGCCCCCACATGTTCTGCACGGGCAGATCAGTACTCCCGCGGGCCCGGGCATTCCGGCTGTGGCCGGCTTCACCCGTGGCACCGTCCGGGAACTCACCCCGCGCTGCGAAGGGCGAGCCGGACGGGGTCCTCCTTCAGTCGGTCCAGACGGGGCGCCGCTTGTCCAGGAACGAGGCCATGCCCTCGCGGGCACCGGGCAGTTGGCTGGCCGCGGCCATGACCTCGATCGCGGTCGCGTAGGCATCCCGCTCGGGCCGGTCCAGCTGGGCGTACATCGTCTGCTTGCCCCACGCCTTGCTCGCCCGGGAGCCACGGGTGGCCCGGTCCATCAGCTCGTCGACGGCGGTGTCCAGGTCGGCGTCGGGCACCACCCGGTTCACCAGACCCCAGTCCAGCGCCGTCGCCGCGTCGATGACGTCGCCGGTCAGCGCCAGCTCCATCGCCCGCTTGCGGCCGACGTTCCGGGCGATGGCGACCATCGGCGTGTGGCAGAACCAGCCGCCCTTGCCGCCAGGAGCGGCGAAGCCGGCCGACTCCGCCGCGACGGCGAGGTCGCAGGAGGCCACCAGCTGGCAGCCGGCGGCCGTGGCCAGGGCGTGCACCCGTGCGACGACGACCTGCGGCACGTCCTGGAGCGTCTGCATGAGCTCGGTGCACAGCCGCAGCAGGCTGCGGACCTCCGGCAGCGGGGCGCCCGCGACATCGGCGAAGTCGTGGCCGGCGCTGAACACCGGCCCCTCGGCGCCGAGCACGATGCCCGCGGCGTCGCTCCGCCCCGCCCCGGTCACGGCGGCGAGCAGCTGCGTCAGGTGCTCACGGGAGAGGGCGTTGCGCTTCGCCGCGCGTGTCATCGTGATCCGGACGACGTCGCCGTCGCGCTCGATCCGGGGCGCACCGTCAGCCATGCACCGACGCTAGAGGAGATCCGCGGTCGTGACACCCGCGGATCTCCTCCCCGATCACGCCGGAGCGGGGACCAACTCCTGCAGGCCGTTGGCCTCGCGGACCACGTCGACGACCTGGCCCATGATGTCGTTGAGCCCGAAGTCCTTGGGGGTGAAGACGCGGGCGACGCCCTGCTCGCGCAGCCGCCGCGCGTCGCTCTCCGGGATGATCCCGCCGACGACGACCGGGACGTCGTCGAGCCCGGCCTCCCGCAGCCCGCGCAGCACCGCGGGCACGACCTGCAGGTGCGAACCGGAGAGCACCGACAGGCCGACGACGTGCACGTCCTCCTCGACGGCCGCCGAGACGATCTGCTCCGGGGTCAGCCGGATGCCCTGGTAGATGACCTCGAACCCCGCGTCGCGGGCGCGCACGGCGATCTGCTCGGCGCCGTTGGAGTGCCCGTCCAGACCCGGTTTGCCCACCAGGAACCGCAGCCGGCCCCCGATCTCCTCGCCGGTGGCCCGCACCCGCTCGCGGACGCCGGTGAGGTTTCCGTCGGCCGCACCGCCGCCGGCGGCCGCGGCCACGCCCGTGGGCGCCCGGTACTCGCCGAACACCTCGCGCAGCACCCCGGCCCACTCCCCCGTCGTCACCCCGGCCCGGGCGCAGTCGAGCGTGGCGGGCATGAGGTTGCAGTCGGAGGACGCCGCCTCGCGGAGCGCGTCGAGGGCCTTCCGCACCGGGTCCGGTTCCCGCTCGGCGCGCCACCTCTGCACGGCCTCCCGGGCGGCGGCCTCGACGGCCGGGTCCACGACCATGATCGCCGTGTCCAGGTCGGCGGTCAGCGGGTTGGGCTCGGTCGTGTCGAACTTGTTGACCCCGACGACGACGTCCTCGCCGCTCTCCATCCGGCGCCGGCGCTCGGCCAGCGAGGCGACCAGCTCCCCCTTCATGTATCCGGACTCGACGGCCGGAACGGCGCCGCCCATCTCCTGCACGCGGGCGATCTCGCCGCGCGCGCCCTCGACGAGCTCGGCGACCTTCTTCTCCACCACGACGGAGCCGGTGAACAGGTCCTCGTACTCCAGCAGGTCGGTCTCGTAGGCGAGCACCTGCTGCAGCCGCAGCGACCACTGCTGGTCCCACGGACGGGGCAGCCCGAGGGCCTCGTTCCACGCCGGCAGCTGCACGGCGCGGGCGCGGGCGTCCTTGGACAGGGTGACGGCGAGCATCTCCAGCACGATCCGCTGGACGTTGTTCTCCGGCTGCGCCTCGGTCAGGCCCAGGGAGTTGACCTGCACGCCGTAGCGGAACCGGCGGTGCTTGGGGTCCTCGACGCCGTAGCGCTGCTTGGTCAGCTCGTCCCAGAGCTGGGTGAAGGCCCGCATCTTGCACATCTCCTCGACGAAGCGGACGCCCGCGTTCACGAAGAAGGAGATGCGGGCGACGACCTCGCCGAAGCGCTCCTGCGGGACCTGGCCCGAGTCGCGCACCGAGTCCAGGACGGCGATCGCGGTGCTCATCGCGTAGGCGATCTCCTGCACCGGCGTCGCCCCGGCCTCCTGCAGGTGGTAGCTGCAGATGTTGATCGGGTTCCACTTCGGCATGGTCGTCACCGTGTACGCGACCATGTCGGTGATCAGCCGCATCGACGGAGCCGGCGGGAAGACGTAGGTGCCCCGCGACAGGTACTCCTTGATGATGTCGTTCTGCGTCGTCCCCGCGAGCTTGCTGACGTCGTGCCCGTGCTCCTCGGCGACCGCCTGGTAGAGCGCGAGCAGCCACATCGCGGTGGCGTTGATCGTCATCGACGTGTTCATCTCGTCGAGCGGGATGCCGTCGAAGAGAGCGCGCATGTCCCCGATGTGCGTGACCGGGACCCCGACCTTGCCGACCTCACCGACGGCGAGCTCGTCGTCGGGGTCGTAGCCGGTCTGCGTGGGCAGGTCGAAGGCGACCGAGAGGCCGGTCTGCCCCTTCGCCAGGTTGCGGCGGTACAGGGCGTTGGACTCGGCCGGCGAGGAGTGGCCGGCGTAGGTGCGCATGACCCAGGGGCGGTCGCGCTCCTCCGGCGTGTTCGGGAACGGCATACCGGCGGAGTGTAGGGCGGTTACCGATCGGTAGCAGCCCCGCCCGACGAGCGTGTGCGGTGGCACACTCGACCAGGTCGGACGGGAGGGCGCCATGCCGGTGGACGCGGGCAGCATGCACTACGTGATCGGCCCCGTCGTCACGGTCGTCGTCCTCGTGCTCCTGGTGCTGTTCGCGCGCTGGGCGTTCGGCGGCGGCGGCGACGGCGGGCTCGGCCGCGGGGGCGGCGCGGCCGCGGCCGGCAATGACGGGCTGCTCACCCGGGTCGCCACGCTCAGCCGCCGGGAGTCGGCCCTGGCGCTGCGGGCGGTGCTGTCCGACGCCGGCATCCGCTCCACCGTCCGCTTCCCGGGTGCGCACCGCGCCGAGGTGCTGGTCTTCCCGGAGGACGCCGCCCGGGCCCGCGCGCTGGCCGCCTCCTTCGGCGGCTGAGCGCCGGCCGAGGGCCTCAGCCGGGCCGCTGGGTGCGGGTCACCTCGGCTCCCAGGCCGCGCAGCTGGTCGACGAAGTCGGGGTAACCGCGGTCGACGTGGTGCACGTCCTGCACCTCGGTGACCCCGTCGGAGCACAACCCGGCCAGGACCAGCCCGGCACCGGCCCGGATGTCGGTGGCCAGCACCGGGGCGCTGGAGAAGCGCTCCCGGCCCCGGACGACGGCGTGGTGCCCGTCGATGCGGACGTCGGCGCCCAGGCGCACCAGCTCGTTGACGAACATGAACCGGCCCTCGAACACGTTCTCGGTGATCAGCGCCGTCCCGGTGGACACCGCGGCGAGGGCGACGGCCATCGGCTGCAGGTCGGTCGGAAAGCCGGGGAACGGCAGCGTGACGACGTCGACGCAGCGCGGCCGGTCCTCCATCGCCACCCGGATCCCGTCGGGCAGCGCCTCCACGGTGGCACCGGCGTCGACCAGCTTGTCCAGCGCCACGGTGAGGTGCTCGGCCACGGCGCGCTCGACGACGACGTCGCCCCGGGTCATGACCGCCCCGATGGCCCAGGTGCCGGCGACGATCCGGTCGGGCACGGTCGAGTACTCCACCGGCTGCAGGACGTCGACGCCCTCCACGGTGATCGTCGAGGTACCGGCGCCGTCGATCCGCGCGCCCATCTCGCCGAGCATCCGGCACAGGTCGACGATCTCCGGCTCCCGCGCGGCGTTGTCGACCACCGTGGTGCCCTCGGCCAGCACCGCGGCCATGACCAGGTTCTCGGTGGCCCCGACCGACGGGAAGTCCAGCCAGATCGAGGTGCCGGTGAGGCGCGGCGCGGTGGCCACCAGGAACCCGTGCTCGCTGACGATGGTCGCGCCGAGCCGCTCGAGGCCCGAGATGTGCATGTCCAGCCCGCGGGACCCGATGGCGTCGCCGCCGGGCAGGGCCACCCGGGCGCTGCCGCAGCGGGCGACCAGCGGGCCCAGCACGCTGATCGAGGCCCGCATGCGGCGGACGAGATCGTAGTCGGTCTCCGTCGAGGGCTGCTCCGGGACATCGATGGTGAGCCGGCCGCCACCGGTCCCGGGCGTGCGCTCGTAGGAGACGTCGCAGCCGAGCCGGCGCAGCACCTCGCTCATGATCGAGACGTCGAGGATGTCGGGCACCTCGTCGATGGTCGAGCGCCCCGTGGCGAGCAGCGCCGCCGCCATGAGCTTCAGGGCACTGTTCTTGGCACCGGTGACCCGGACCCGGCCCGCGAGCCGCGCGCCCCCGGTCACCTCGAAGCACTCCACCGGAACACCCTACGGCGCCCGCTCCGCGCACCGGCGCCACCGGGCCGGGCGCCGCATAGGCTGCGGGCATGACCGTCCGGCTCACCCGCATCTACACCAAGACCGGCGACGCCGGTCAGACGCACCTGGGCGACATGAGCCGGGTGTCGAAGACCGATCCGCGCCTGGTGGCCTACGCCGACGTCGACGAGGCCAACAGCGCCATCGGGGTGGCGCTCGCGCTCGGCTCGGCCGAGCCGGCGCTCGCCGGCCTGCTGCAGAGCATCCAGAACGACCTCTTCGACGTCGGCGCCGATCTCTGCACGCCGATCGTGGCGGCCCCGCAGTACCCACCGCTGCGGGTGACCGCCGCCTACACCGAGCGGCTCGAGGCGGCCTGCGACACCTACAACGAGGCGCTGCCCAAGCTCAACAGCTTCATCCTGCCCGGCGGCACCCCGCTGGCCGCCCTGCTCCACCAGGTGCGGGTCGTGGTGCGTCGCGCCGAGCGCAGCGTGTGGGCGCTGCTGGAGGCCGAGCCGGAGCGCACCAACGCGGAGACCGCGCGGTACCTCAACCGGCTGTCGGACCTGCTGTTCATCCTGGGGCGCGTGGCCAACCCCGACGGCGACATCCTCTGGGAGCCCGGCGCGCACAGCGGCGCCCACGCCCAGCGCGAGGCGGCCACGGGGGCCGGCTCCGACTGAGCCCACCCGGCGCGGTCCTCCTCCTCAGCTCCCCGGCGGAGCCGACTCCACCCAGGAGAGGAAACCGGTCAGGGTGGAGGGCTCCATGGCGAGCTCGCGCGGGCCCTCGGCCGTGCTGCAGGTGAGCACGACGACGTCGCCGGGCAGTGCGAGGTCGTCGCGCCCGGCCGGTCGCTGGGCCAGCACCCGGAAGCCGGCCCGGCACAGCCGGTGCTGCGGGCGGACCGACAGCGACAGCGCGCGGTACCAGAGCAGCGCGTCGCCGCCGTACCAGGCGACCCCCACCGACCAGCGGGGTGAGCGCTCGGCGCGCGCCCACATGGTGACCGCGCCGAGGCCGGAGAGCAGGAACCGGCGGCGCAGCAGGAAGACCACGACGACCAGCAGCAGCAGGACGCCGAGCAGGACCAGCAGGGCCGTGGTCATCCTGGGCGCTCGCCGGCAGCGGTCAGTCGCCCTGGCCGGCCGCCCTCAGCCGCGACTGCGCACGGCGCGCCGCGGCCAGCGCCTCGGGGGTGTCCCCCTCGCTCTCGGCCCGGCGCAGCGCCTCACGGGCGCGCTCGACGTCGATCTCGGAGGAGATCTCGGCCGTCTCGGCGAGGATCGACACCCCGCGATCGGTGACCGAGAGGAAGCCGCCGTGCGCGGCCACCACCATGTCGTCACCGGACTCCGTGCGGATGGTCACGACACCGCCGTCGGCCAGCTGGCCCAGCATCGGGGCGTGACCGGGGAGGACACCCAGCTCACCCTCGGTGGTGCGGGCGATGACGCGCGTGGCCTCGCCGGACCAGATCTTGCGCTCGACGGCCACCAACTCGACCTGCAGGGTCGCCACGACACTCCTCGAAGTCCACCCCTCCGCCGGAGAGGTGCGGTGCGTACGGGTACGCCGGCCCGGCGGGCCGACGACGGACGGGCCCACTCTAGCGGCGTGTCGCGCGGTGTCCCGAGGGGCGTGCCCGCCGCTGGACCGCGCGGCGGTAGAGAAGGGCTCGGCCGTCCACCCGCACCCAGCGGTGCCGGACACAGGTGGGCGAGGCCCAGGGATCGGTGGCGGAGGCCGTGGTCGGGGCGTCGACCGGCGCGTACGGCGGCCACGTCCAGTCGCCGGATCCGGGCTCCCGGGCGCACGCACCGTGCTGTGCGGCTCCACGTCGCCCCTCACGGGCCGGCAGCCGTTCAGCAGGGCACCCGGAGCAGGTGGTCGGCATCCCCGCGGTCACCCCGCAGCCCGCCACCCGCGAATCACCCCTCCGGGCGACGCCCGGGGTCGCGGAGACGGCGATGGCCGGGCCTCCCCGCAGGGAGACCCGGCCGTCGCGCCGATCCGTGGCGGGTGGGCTCAGGCCCGCCTGAGCTTCTCCGCGTTCTTCTCGAGGTCCTCGAGGCCACCGCACATGAAGAAGGCCTGCTCCGGCACGTGGTCGTAGGTGCCCTCGGTGAGCGCCTTGAAGGCCTCGAGGGTCTCCGACAGCGGTACGTAGGAGCCCGGCTGCCCGGTGAACGCCTCGGCCACGAACATGTTCTGCGAGAGGAAGCGCTCGATGCGCCGGGCCCGGTTGACCGTGACCTTGTCCTCCTCGGAGAGCTCGTCGATGCCGAGGATCGCGATGATGTCCTGCAGCTCCTGGTAGCGCTGGAGGATCTGCTTCACGGTCTGCGCGATCTGGTAGTGCTCCTGGCCCACGTACTGCGGGTCCAGGATCCGGCTGGTGGAGTCCAGCGGGTCCACGGCCGGGTAGATGCCCTTCTCCGAGATCGGCCGCGAGAGCACGGTCGTCGCGTCGAGGTGGGCGAACGTGGTGTGCGGCGCCGGGTCGGTGATGTCGTCGGCGGGCACGTAGATCGCCTGCAGGGAGGTGATCGAGCGCCCCCGCGTCGAGGTGATCCGCTCCTGGAGCTGGCCCATCTCGTCGGCCAGCGTGGGCTGGTAGCCCACGGCCGAGGGCATGCGACCGAGCAGGGTCGACACCTCCGAGCCGGCCTGGGTGAACCGGAAGATGTTGTCGATGAAGAGGAGCACGTCCTGGTGCATCTCGTCCCGGAAGTACTCGGCCATCGTCAGGGCCGACAGGGCCACGCGCAGTCGCGTGCCCGGCGGCTCGTCCATCTGGCCGAACACCAGGGCGGTCGACTCGATGACTCCCGACTCGGTCATCTCCGTGATCAGGTCGTTCCCCTCGCGGGTGCGCTCGCCGACCCCGGCGAACACCGACACACCACCGAACTCCTGGGCGACCCGGCGGATCATCTCCTGGATCAGCACGGTCTTGCCGACCCCGGCACCACCGAACAGGCCGATCTTCCCGCCCGCCACATAGGGCGTGAGCAGGTCGATGACCTTGATGCCGGTCTCCAGCAGCTCGGTGCGGCCCTCGAGCTGGTCGAACCGCGGTGCCTGCCGGTGGATCGACCAGTGCAGGGCATCCGCGGCGTAGCCGGGGGTGTCCAGGCACTCGCCCAGGGCGTTGAACACGTGGCCCTTGGTCACGTCGCCGACCGGCACGCTGATCGGGCCACCGGTGTCGGTGACCTCGGCGCTGCGGACGAGTCCGTCGGTCGGAGCCATGGAGATGGTCCGCACGACGTTCTGGCCCAGGTGCTGGGCCACCTCTAGGGTCAGCGTCTTGCTCAGGTCGGCCAGGGTGACGTCGACCTTCAGGGCGTTGAACAGGTCGGGCATCGCGTCGCGCGGGAACTCGACGTCGACGACCGGCCCGGTGACCCGCACGACCCGGCCGGTGGCCTGGGTGTGCTGGGTGGTCGGACGGTCCTCGGTGACGGTCATCTGTAGTGCTCTCCTGCCCTGGGGCTCGGGGGTCTGCTGTTCGGTGGGGTCAGTCGTTGGCGCCGGACGAGACCAGTGCGTCGGCGCCACCGACGATCTCGCTGATCTCCTGGGTGATCTCCGCCTGGCGTGCCTGGTTCGCCTGCCGCGACAGGTTCTTCGCCAGCTCCTCGGCGTTGTCCGAGGCCGACTTCATGGCCCGGCGGCGTGAGGCCGACTCCGACGCCGCCGACTCGAGCATCGCCGCGTAGATGCGCGTGGTGATGTACTTCGGCAGCAGCGCGTCGAGCAGCCCCTCGGCCGAGGGCTCGAACTCGTACGAGGTCGGGATGCCGCTGTCGCCGGTGCCACCCGCCGCGCGCTCCTCCCGCTCGTAGTCGAACTCGTCGACCTCCTCGACCTCCAACGGAGCCATCCGCTTGGCGACCGGGACCTGCGCGAGCAGGGAGCGGAACTCGGTGTAGACGATGTGCAGCTCGTCCACCCCGAGGACGCCGTCGGCGCCGGCGCCCGCTTCGTCGTCGTCCTCACCCGCGGTGAAGGCGTCGATGAGCTCGCGGCCGACCGCCTGCGCGTCCGTGTAGTTCGGCTGCTCGGAGAAGCCGGTGAAGGTCGCCGTCGTCTCGCGGTTCCGGAAGGAGTAGTAGGTCTCCCCCTTCCGGCCGACCACGTAGAGCAGCGGCTCCTTGCCCTCCTGCCGGAGCAGGGAGAGCAGCTCCTCGGTGCGCCGGAGCACGTTCACGTTGTACGACCCGGCGAACCCGCGGTCGGAAGTGATCACCAGGACCGCGGCCCGCTGCGGGTTCTGCCGCTCGGTCAGGAGCGGGTGGTCCAGCGAGGCCGACGAGGCCAACGCCGAGAGCACCCGCGTGATCTCCCGGGCGTAGGGCTTGGAGGCCTCCACCCGGGCCTGGGCGCGGACGATGCGGGCACCGGCGATCAGCTCCTGCGCCGAGAAGATCTTCTTCGTCGACTGCGTGGAGCGGATGCGGCGCCGCAGCGCGCGGAGAGAACCGGCCATGGGTCAGCTACCCCGCTTGACCTGGACGCGCTCCTGACCCCGCTCCGAGGCGTCCATCGCCTCGGCCTCGGGCTCGTTGACCACCAGCGACTCCCCCTCGGAGGTCGTGAACTGGCCGTAGAAGGCTTCGACGGCCCGCTCCAGGGCGGCGACGGTGTCGTCCTCCAGCTTCTTCGACTGCCGGATGGTGTCGAAGATGCCGTTGTCCCCGCGGCCGACGTAGTCGAGGAACTCCAACTCGAAGCGGCGCACCTCGGAGACCGGCACGCGGTCGAGCTTTCCGGTCGTGCCCAGCCACAGCGAGACGACCTCGCGCTCGACCGGGTAGGGCGAGTACTGCCCCTGCTTGAGCAGCTCGACCAGACGCTGGCCGCGCTCGAGCGTGGCCCGGCTGGAGGCGTCCAGGTCGGAGGAGAAGGACGCGAAGGCCTCCAGCTCACGGTACTGGGCCAGGTCCAGCCGCAGACGGCCGGCGACCGACTTCATCGCCTTGATCTGCGCCGAGCCACCGACGCGGGACACCGAGATGCCGACGTTGATGGCCGGGCGGACGCCCGAGTTGAACAGACCGGTCTCGAGGAAGATCTGCCCGTCGGTGATCGAGATGACGTTCGTCGGGATGTACGCCGACACGTCGTTGCCCTTGGTCTCAACGATCGGCAGACCTGTCATCGAACCCGCGCCGAGCTCGTCGGAGAGCTTGGCGCAGCGCTCCAGCAGCCGGGAGTGCAGGTAGAACACGTCGCCGGGGTAGGCCTCGCGACCCGGGGGCCGCCGCAGCAGGAGGGACACCGCGCGGTACGCCTCGGCCTGCCGGGACAGGTCGTCGAAGACGATCAGGACGTGCTTGCCCTCGTACATCCAGTGCTGACCGATGGCCGAGCCGGTGTACGGGGAGATGTACTTCATGCCGGCGGACTCCGACGCCGGCGCAGCGACGATCGTCGTGTACTCCAGCGCGCCGGCGTCCTCGAGGGACGCGCGGATCGCGGCGATCGTCGAGCCCTTCTGGCCGACGGCGACGTAGATGCAGCGCACCTGCTGCGTCGGGTCACCGGTGGCCCAGGCCTGCTTCTGGTTGATGATCGTGTCGATCGCGATCGCGGTCCGGCCGGTCTGCCGGTCGCCGATGATCAGCTGTCGCTGGCCACGGCCGATCGGGGTCATGGCGTCGATGGCCTTGATGCCGGTCTGCATCGGCTCGTGCACCGACTGCCGCTGCACCACGGTCGGGGCCTGGAGCTCCAGGGCGCGGCGACCGGTGGACGCGATGGGGCCGGCACCGTCGATCGGGTTGCCCAGCGGATCGACCACGCGGCCGAGGTAGCCGTCGCCGACGGCGACGGAGAGCACCTCACCGGTGCGGCGGACCTGCTGGCCCTCCTCGATCCCGGAGAAGTCACCCAGGATGACCACGCCGACCTCACGGACGTCGAGGTTCAGCGCCAGACCGCGGACACCGCTCTCGAACTCGAGCAGCTCGTTGGTCATGACCGAGGGCAGGCCCTCGACCCGGGCGATGCCGTCGCCGGCCTCGGTGACGATCCCGACCTCTTCGCGGGAGACGTCGGGCGAGTACTCCGTGACGTAGTTCTGGATGGCACTGCGGATCTCGTCTGCGGAGATCGTCAGCTCGGCCATGGCTCTGAGTCCTCTTCCCTGCGGGGTCGTGATCTGTGGTGGTGGGCGGTCAGCCGGCGAGCTGCCGGCGGGCGGCTTCCAGCCGGTGGGCGATGCTTCCGTCGATGACCTCGTCGCCCACCTGGACGACGAGTCCCCCGACGATCGCCGGGTCGACGGTCACCTGCAGCCCGATGGTCCGCCTGTAGAGGCGGGAGAGCACGTCGACCAGCCGCTGCTCCTGGGACGGGGTGAGCGGCACGGCGGTCGTCACCCGTGCCACCGACTGACCGCGGCGACGGCTGGCGACCTCCGAGAGCCGCTCGATCGCGACTCCCGCGGTACCGGCGTGCGAGCCGGTCAGGACGTTGCGGAGCAGCAGCTCGGTGACCGGGCTGACCCGCCCCGACAGCAGCCGGTCCAGCAACTCGGTCTTGCCCTGCGCCGATGCGGTGCGGTCGCTGAGCACCCGGGACAGCTCGCGGTCGCCGGTGACGATCCGGCCGAAGCGGAAGAGCTCGTCCTCCACGCCGTCCAGCTCGCCCCGCAGGTCCGCCGCGTCGAGAGCCGCCTCGGTGGCCAGCGTCATGGCTGCCTCGACCAGGTCGAGCGGCCGCGACCAGCGCTGCCGGACGCTCACCTGGACCAGGTCGAGGGCGACCGGGGACAGGCGCTCCCCGAACAGCCGCTGCGCCAGGGCCGCCCGCTCCTCCGGCTTGCCCGAGGGGTCGGACAGCGCCCGGCGCAGCGACGGCTGGGCTTCCAGCAGCCGCGCCACCGCGAACAGCTCCTCGGCCAGCGCGAGCTGCTCGCCGGACTCGGTGGCTCGCGCCTGACCGGTGAGCCGGTCCTTGGCCTTCTCCAGGAGCCCCGAGGGATCGCGGGTCAGCTCCTCCAGCCGCTCCCGGGCGACGACGAGCGCCGCGCGGCTCGACGCATCCATCAGCGGGTGCCCCCGGCGACGGTGCTGCCGCCCCGGCCGTCGGGAGTGCCGGCGGACATGCCGTCGAGCTGGTCGAGGAACCGGTCGACGGTGCCCTGGCGGCGCGCCTCGTCGGCGAGCGACTCGCCCACGACGCGACCGGCGAGCTCGACGGCGAGCGCGCCGATCTGGCCGCGCAGCTCGTTGACCACCTGCAGGCGGGAGGCAGCGATCTGCTCCTCGCCGCGGGCGACGATCCGCGCCGACTCCTCCTGCGCCTGGACCCGCAGCTCCTCGAGGATCTGCTGGCCCTCGGCACGGGCCTGGTCCCGGATCTGGGCGGCCTCGGTACGGGCCTCGGCGAGCTGGGCGCGGTACTGCTCCAGCGATGCCTTGGCCTCGGCCTGCATGGCCTCGGCGCGCTCGATCCCGCCCTCGATCGCTTCCCGACGTGCCTGGAACGCTTGCTCGAACTGCGGCGCGACGAACTTGACCACCACGTACAGCAGAACCGCGAATGCGATCAAGCCGATGATGATCTCGCCGACCGGCGGAAGGAGCGGATTGGGGCTCTCCGCAGCCAGGGTGCTCATGGTCTCACTGTCCCGTCTGGAGTCGGTACCCGTGCTCGGCTACCGGATCAGGTGCCGTAGACGAGAGGGGCGACGAAGCCGATGAGGGCCAGCGCCTCGGCGAGTGCGAAGCCGAGGAACGCATAGGTGCGGGTCAGGCCGGCCGACTCGGGCTGACGGGCCGTCGCCTGGATGTAGGCGGCCCAGACCAGGCCGACACCGATCCCCGGGCCGATGGTGGCGATGCCGTAGCCGACCGAACCGATACTGCCGGAGACCTCTGCCAGAAGATCCATGTGGGGTGTTCCTCCTCTGTCGTCGCCCGGCGGACGCCGGGCGGCTGGCGGGTGGTGCGCTTGCGGACGGCCGGTGGATCCGGCCACCACGACACTGATCAGTGCTGGGCCTCGACCGAACCGTTCAGGTAGGTGCCCATCAGCATCGTGAAGACGTAGGCCTGCAGGAAGATGACCAGCAACTCGAAGAAGGTCATCACGATCGCCATCAGCGCCGAGAGCGGGCCGAAGACGGCGGAGAAGTTGCCGACCGTGAACAAATATGTCGCGCCGAGCGCGAAGGTGACCAGCAGCATGTGGCCGGCGAACATGTTGGCGAAGAGTCGCACCGCCAGGGTGAACGGCCGGACGATGAAGTTCTGCAGGATCTCCAGCGGCGTCACCAGGATGTACGCCGCCTTGGGCACGCCGGGCAGGAAGAGGATGTCGCGGAAGTACGGCCAGGCTCCCTGCTCGCGGATCCCGACCCCGATGTAGACGACCCAGCAGATGAGCGCCAGCACGAGCGGGAAGGCGAAACGCGCCATCGGGGAGATCTGGATGCCCGGGATGATGGCGAGGAGGTTGTTCGCGAGGATGAAGAAGAAGAGCGAGGCCAGGAACGGGGCGAAGGGCAGACCCTTGACCCCGACGACGTCGCGAGCGATCCCGTCCCGCACCAGCGAGTAGCCGCTCTCGCCCAGGTACTGCAGCCGCCCGGGCACGACCTTGGCGTTCCGCGAGGCCATGACGAGGAAGACCGCGACGGCGGCCGTCGCCAGCCACATCGCCAGGATGATCCGGTCGAAGCTGAACTCGATGCCCAGCAATGTGAAGCCGAACAGCTCCTCGGGGAAGAACTCTCCGAGACCCGGAGGCGTGAAACCGCCGCCGGGATCGCTCTCGACAGCGAGCACGCCACCGCGCTCGAGGGCGCCTGAGGTCACCGTTGTCCCTTCTGCGTCCTGGGCCGGCCCTGTCCTCCGCCCGAGGTCCTGCTGGTCTGCCGCTCACCCGGTGGAGGGGTCACGGTGCCGTACTTGACGACCACCACGTAGATGGCCACTGCTACGCCGAGGATGACGCCGACCGGGAAGAACAGACGTGTGTCCGCCCACTGGTCGAGCAGCCACCCGACTCCGCCCCACACGGCCATCCCGGAGAGAATCGTCCCGGTGACGCCCCAGCCCATGTCAGCCCCGCTGGGCTGACGGACCGGTCGTGCTGGGCGTGGTCGGGCACCCCCGCGCTTGGAGGAGTCATCGGCCATCGGTGCGGACCCTATCAGCCGCCCGTTGCGGCGCCTCCCGGGTCCGCCCGTCCGGGCGACACCCGGCCGGTCGGCCGGGGCTCCGGAGGAGGCACGTAGTAGATCTGCCGGGTCCACACCCATCGCAGCTGCACGGCGCTCCACAGCAGAGCACCGGCGACGACGGTCCACGCCAGGGCCCGCCGGTCCAGCCAACCGTCCTCGGGCAGGGCACCGAGCACGGCGAAGAGGACCATCGCCTTGACACCGAAGACCAGCAGGGCGACGGGGAGCGTCAGCGTGTCCCCGATCCGTCCGGCCCACGCCACCACGGCGCCGGACACCACGAAGAACGTCGTCACGACCACGGCGCCGACGAGGACGCCCCAGGCCGTCGGCCAGCCTCCGAGGAGGCCGGCAACCGGCGCGACGGCGGCCGCCAACCCCGCGGTGACGAGCGCGGCCGGCCGGAGGAACGAGACGTCCCACGGGGTGTCGTGGACAGGGGTACGGGTCATCGGGGCCTCGGAGATCCTCCCGCGCGAGCGGCGGGACGGGTGATGGGACCGGCACCTGGAGCGGTCGCCGGAGGCGCCACCCTGCGCGCCGTGGGGTGGTCGGCGCGGCTCCGGCGGCGCTGGGCCTCCAGCTCGGCGGCACGGGCCTCGCGGGCGGCCCGGCGCGCACGGGGGCTCAGGACGACGACCACGCCGACGACCAGCAGGACGGCGATGGCCACGAGCAGCTCGACCCGCCCGCCGGTGATCGACAACCCGACCGCGCCGAAGGACAGCAGCGCGGCCCAGAAGTACATGACCAGGACCGCGCGCGTGTGCGAGTGCCCGATCGACAGCAGCCGGTGGTGCAGGTGCATCTTGTCGGGGGAGAACGGTGACCGGCCCTTGCGGGTGCGCCGCACCACGGCCAGCACCAGGTCGGTGAACGGGATGAAGAGGATCGCGATCGGCACGAGCAGCGGCAGGGTCAGCGGCAGCAGGCTGGCCGCCGAGCCGAACGTCTGCGCGTCCACTCCCCCGGTGGCGGTGACCGCGGCCGCGGAGAGCATCAGGCCGACCAGCATCGACCCCGAGTCGCCCATGAAGATGCGGGCCGGGCTGAAGTTGTGCGGGAGGAAGCCCAGGCAGACGCCGGCCAGCACCGCGGTGACCAGGGTCGGCGCGCTCGCTGCCTCCTCGTACCGCATCTGGCCGAGGTTGTAGCTGTAGGCGAAGAACGCCAGCGCGGCGATCGCGGAGACCCCGGCGGCCAGGCCGTCGAGCCCGT
This sequence comes from Blastococcus sp. HT6-30, assembly GCF_039729015.1. Lineage (NCBI taxonomy): Bacteria > Bacillati > Actinomycetota > Actinomycetes > Geodermatophilales > Geodermatophilaceae > Blastococcus > Blastococcus sp. HT6-30. The sequence goes on from NZ_CP155792.1 coordinate 2,806,976, forward strand.
CGATGAAGTTCAGCGCGTTGACCGCGGAGACCGTCAGCAGGATGGTCAACGGCACGCCGACGTCCGGGCCCAGGGACACCGTGCCGATGTCGGCGAACGGGAGGAACAGGAACGCCAGCTGGACGCCGAGCAGCACCATGACGCCGGCCGCGGCGATCTGCCCGGTGAGTTTCGTCAGGGCGTCCAGGCCCCACTTGTCGTCCAGCACCCCCAGCAGGCAGATCAGCCCACCGGCGACGAGAACCGCGTAGACCTGGGTGTCGTCGAACGTCCGCTGCAGCGCCGGCAGTCGCGAGGCCACGAGGACCGCGGCCACCACGCCGAGGTACATGGCCACGCCGCCGCCCCGCGGGGTCGGGATGACGTGCACGTCACGCTCCCGCGGGGCGGCCATCATGCGGAGCCGGATCGCCATCATCCGCACCACCGGCGTGGCCAGGAAGGTGACCAGCGCAGCGGTGAGGAGGACGACGACGTACTCGCGCACGGCTCAGACGGTCTTCGCCGGCTCGGGGTACGCGGGGTGGGCACCGACCAGCTCGCGCACGCCCGCGGCGACCTCGGCCGTGCGGCTGCCGTCGGCGTCGCGGATGGCGGTGCCGATCAGCGAGGCGATCGACTTCATGTCCGACTCGACCATCCCCTGCGTGGTGACGGCCGGGCTGCCGACGCGGATGCCGGAGGCGACCGATGCCGGCTGCGGGTCGAACGGGATCGCGTTCTTGTTGAGGACGATGCCGGCGGCGTCGCAGCGCTTCTCGGCGTCGGCACCCGTCACCCCGGTCTGCTGCAGGTCCAGCAGCGCCAGGTGCGTGTCGGTGCCGCCGGCGACGGGCCGGAGTCCCTCGGCCGCGAGGCCCTCGGTGAGCGCCTGCGCGTTGGCGATGACCTGACGGGCGTAGGCCTGGTATCCCGGCTGCAGGCACTCCCTGAAGTTGACCGCCTTGGCGGCGACGGCGTGCATGAGCGGGCCGCCCTGCATCATCGGGAAGGCCGCCTTGTCGATCGCCTTGGCGTGCTCGGCCTTGCAGACGATCGCGCCACCGCGCGGGCCGCGCAGCACCTTGTGGGTGGTGAAGGTGACCACGTCGGCGTAGGGCACCGGGCTGGGGATCGCCTTGCCGGCGACCAGGCCGATGAAGTGCGCCGCGTCGACCATGAAGATCGCGCCGATCTCGTCGGCGATCTCCCGGAAGGCGGCGAAGTCGATCAGCCGCGGGATCGCCGATCCGCCGGCGACGATGAGCTTCGGCCGGTGTTCGCGGGCCAGGTCGCGCACCTGGTCGTAGTCGATGTGCTCGGTACCAGCGTCCACGCCGTACTGCACGGCGTTGAACCACTTGCCGCTGAAGCTGACCTTCGTGCCGTGGGTCAGGTGGCCGCCGTGCGGGAGCGCCATGCCGAGGAACGTGTCCCCCGGCTTGAGGAAGGCGCCGTAGGCGGCGAGGTTGGCGTTGGCCCCCGAGTGCGGCTGCAGGTTGGCGTGCTCGGCGCCGAACAGCTCCTTGGCGCGCTCGATGCCGATCTCCTCGGCGCGGTCGACGACCTCGCACCCGCCGTAGTAGCGCCGGCCGGGGTAGCCCTCGGCGTACTTGTTCGACAGGGTGCTGCCGAGGGCGGCCAGGACGGCGGGGCTGGTGAAGTTCTCGCTGGCGATCAGCTGCAGCCCTCCGCGCAGCCGGTCCAGCTCACCGGTGACCACGTCGGCGATGTCGGGGTCGAAGGCGGCCAGGGCGTCGAAGTCCGGGCCCCAGTAGGGGGTGCTCATCTCAGGCGCACTCCAGAAGTCGGTGCGGGCGCCCGCGATGCCCGGGCTCGGGCGGCGCGGCGGTCGTCTAACTATGACACTGGGACGAGGCAGTCCTCCGGACTGCACCGCGGCCACATGCCGCCCCCCGGCTGCGCGGAGCGCGTCCGCACGCTCCTCGCCGGGACTCTCCGGGCCCACGTCGTCGGTGCCCTGCCCCCTGCCTGCTGCGGTCGGGCCCTCGTCGACGACCCTCGGCCCGCCCCGGCGGGGGTCAGTCCGTGACCTCCGGGACGACCTCGCGCAGGCGCTCCACGGGGATCGCCCCGACACGCAGCACCCGCGGAGCGGGACCGGTGCAGTCCACGATCGTGCTCGCCGCCGAGTTCGTCCGCGGCCCGTCGTCGAGCACGACCGCCGCATGTGCGCCGAGCTGCATGTCGGCCTGCTGCGCCGAGGTGGCCGCCGGCCGGCCGGACCGGTTGGCGCTGGACACCGCCAGGGGTCCGGTGCGGCGGAGCAGGTCCCGGGTCAGCTCGTCGCCGGGCAGCCGGACGGCCACCGTTCCCTCGGCGTCACCGAGGTCCCAGGCCAGGGACGGCGCGTGCTCCAGCACCAGCGTGAGCCCTCCGGGCCAGAACTTCTGGGCGAGCCGGGTGGCGACCTCCGGCATCTGCAGCACCAGCCCGGCCAGCGTCGACGCCTCGCCGATCAGCACCGGCACGGGCATGGCCCGGCCCCGGTTCTTGGCGGCGAGCAGACGGGCGACGGCGGCAGGGCTGAACGCGTCGGCGGCGACGCCGTAGACGGTGTCGGTCGGCAGCAGCACCAGCTCGCCGCGGGTGATCGCCTCCGCGGCGGCGTGCAGGCCGGCCGCGCGGGTCTCGGGATCGGAGCAGTCGTAGAACTCGGCCACGGAGCAGCAGTGTTCCGCAGACCTCAGCCGGCGCGACGAGCGGTGGTGTACCGGGGCCGGCCGGCGAGGTCCGGGTGGTCGTCCACGTCGGCGAAACCGCCGTGCACGCGCACCAGCGCCGGCAGCGATCCGCCCTGCTGGTCGGCGTGCTCGATGCCCAGCCCACCGCCGGGCCGGAGCAGACGGGCGGCGGTGTCCAGCAGCCCGCGGACGACGTCGAGGCCGTCGGGGCCGCCCCACAACGCCAGCGGCGGGTCGTGGTCGGCGACCTCCCGCGGCACCCGCGCACCGTCGGGCACGTAGGGCGGGTTGCTCACGACCAGGTCGACCCCGCCGTCGAGCTCGCGCAGCAGCTGTGGATCGGTCATGTCACCGGCGAGGACCTCCACAGGGGGGTCCCCCGCCGCCGCGCGGGCGCGCGCGTTGTGCCGCGTCCACTCGATCGCGCCGGGGTCCCGCTCGACCGCCGTCACCCGGGCCCCGGGGTGCTCGCGGGCGATCGACAGCGCGATGGCACCCGAGCCCGATCCGAGGTCGACCACCACCGGCTCGGGCGTGCCGGCCAGTTGCTCCAGGGCCCAGCCCACCAGCTGCTCGGTCTCCGGCCGTGGCACGAAGACGCCCGGCCCCACCGCCAGTTCGAGGTAGCGGAACGGCGCCCGGCCGGTGAGGTGCTGCAGCGGCACCCGGTCGGCCCGCTGCCCGAGCAGGGTCTCGAACCGGTCGGCCGCCCCGTCGTCGACGTCGTCGAGGGTGAGCAGCCGGGTGCGCGGGACGCCGAGCACGTGGGCGAGCAGCAGTTCGGCGTCCACCCGGGGCGACTCCACACCTGCCTCGGCGAGGCGGCGGGCCGCCGCGGCCAGCAGGGCCCGGGCGCTCAGGAGCCGGCCGCCAGCAGCTCGGCGGTGTGCGCGCTGACCAGCGCGTCGATGACGCCGTCGAGGTCGCCGTCGAGCACCTGGTCGAGGTTGTGGGACTTGTAGCCGACGCGGTGGTCGGAGATCCGGTTCTCCGGGTAGTTGTAGGTGCGCACCCGCTCGCTGCGGTCGACGGTGCGGACCTGGCTGCGCCGCTGGTCGCTCGCCGTCGCGGCGGCCTCCTCGCGGGCGGCGGCCAGCAGCCGCGCGCGCAGTACCCGCAACGCCGACTCCCGGTTCTGCAGCTGGCTCTTCTCGTTCTGCGAGCTGACCACGATGCCGCTGGGCAGGTGCGTGATGCGGACGGCGGAGTCGGTGGTGTTGACGCTCTGCCCACCGGGACCCGACGAGCGGAAGACGTCGATGCGCAGGTCGTTCGGGTCGATCCTCACGTCGATCTCCTCGGCCTCCGGCAGCACCAGGACGCCGGCCGCGGAGGTGTGGATGCGGCCCTGGCTCTCGGTGGCGGGCACCCGCTGGACGCGGTGCACGCCGCCCTCGAACTTCAGCCGGGACCAGATGCCCTCGTCCGTACGGGACTTGATCGCGACCGCGACGTCCTTGTAGCCGCCCAGCTCCGCGTCCACGGCGTCGAGCACCTCGGTGGCCCAGCCGCGGCGCTCGGCGTAGCGCAGGTACATGCGCAGCAGGTCTCCGGCGAACAGCGCCGACTCGGCGCCGCCCTCCCCCGCCTTGATCTCGAGGATGACGTCCTTGTCGTCGTCGGGGTCCTTGGGCAGCAGCTGCTCGCGCAGGCGGTCGGTGAGCTCGGCGATCCGCTGCTCGAGGGCGGTGGCCTCCGCGGCGAAGGACGCGTCCTCCGCCCCGAGCTCCCGCGCGGCGCTCAGGTCGTCCCGCGCCTCGTCCAGCGCGCGCGCGGTCTCCACCAGCGGCGCCAGCTGCGCGTAACGCCGGCCCATGCGGCGGGCCCGCGCCTGGTCGGCGTGCACCGCCGGGTCGGCCAGCTCCTGCTCCAGGCGGGCGTGCTCGGCGAGCAGCCCGGCCAGCCGGTCGGGCGCCGACGTCTCGGTGCTGCTCATCGGGATGGTGCCTCTCGGGCTCGCGTCGGGTCCGGACATGACGACGGCGCCCGCCCCACCGAGGTGGGAACGGGCGCCGTCAGGGGTGCTACTGGGCGTCGGTCGCCGCTGCGCCGACGTTGCGCTTGCCGAAGCGCTTCTCGAAGCGGGCCACCCGGCCACCGGTGTCGAGGATCTTCTGCTTACCGGTGTAGAAGGGGTGGCAGGCCGAGCAGACCTCGACGGTCAGCTGACCGCTGGGCGCCGTGCTGCGCGTGGTGAAGGTGTTCCCGCAACCACAGGTCACGGTGGTCTCGTGGTACGTGGGGTGGATGTCGGGCTTCATGCCGATTGCCTCTTCCGAGAAGTCTGGGCGGTTCACGAGGTGGAACGCCGGCCAGCGGGAGGTATTCCGCGCCGACGGCGGGGGCTCGGTCGACCAGTATCCCTGATCGCCGTGCCCCGCCGGCGGGCGGTACCGCTCACTCCCCGCCGGGCCCGAGCGTCGTCTTCTGGATCTGCATGAGGAATTCGACGTTGTTGCGGGTCTTCTTCAGCTTGTCGAGCAGCAGTTCCAGCGCCTGCTGGGGCTCCAGGGCGGCGAGCACCCGGCGCAGCTTGATGACGATGGCCAGCTCGTCGGGCGACATGAGGATCTCCTCCTTGCGCGTGCCCGACGCGTTGACGTCGACCGCCGGGAAGACCCGCTTGTCCGCCAGCCGGCGGTCGAGCTTGATCTCGGCGTTCCCGGTGCCCTTGAACTCCTCGAAGATGACCGTGTCCATCGTGGAGCCGGTCTCGACCAGCGCCGAGGCGATGATCGTGAGCGATCCGCCGTTCTCGATGTTGCGGGCCGCGCCGAGGAAGCGCTTGGGCGGGTAGAGCGCCGTGGAGTCCACCCCGCCGGAGAGGATGCGCCCGCTGGCGGGGGCCGCCAGGTTGTAGGCGCGACCCAGGCGGGTGATCGAGTCCAGCAGGACGACCACGTCGTGGCCCATCTCGACCAGGCGCTTGGCCCGCTCGATGGAGAGCTCGGCGACCGTGGTGTGGTCGGCCGGCGGCCGGTCGAAGGTCGAGGCGATGACCTCGCCCTTCACCGAGCGCTGCATGTCGGTGACCTCTTCCGGACGCTCGTCGACCAGGACGACCATCAGGTGGCACTCGGGGTTGTTCGTCGTGATGGCGTTGGCCAGCGACTGCAGCACCATCGTCTTGCCGGCCTTCGGCGGCGACACGATCAGCGCGCGCTGCCCCTTGCCGATCGGCATGACGAGGTCGATCACCCGGGTGGTGAGCAGGTGCGGCTCGGTCTCCAGCCGCAGCCGGTCCTGCGGGTAGAGCGGCGTGAGCTTGGTGAACTCCGGCCGGTTGCGGGCCTGCTCGGGGTCCAGACCGTTGACCGAGTCGAGCCGGACGAGCGCGTTGTACTTGTCCTTGCGCTCCCCCTCCCGGGGCTGCCGGACGGCACCGGTGATGGCGTCACCGCGGCGCAGGCCGTAGCGGCGGACCTGCGACAGCGAGACGTAGACGTCGTTCGGCCCGGTCAGGTAGCCCGAGGTGCGGACGAACGCGTAGTTGTCCAGCACGTCGAGGATGCCGGCGACGGGCAGGAGGACGTCGTCCTCGCTGACGGTCGGCTCGCCCTGCTCGAAGCGGTCCCGGCCGGTGCCGCGCTTGTTGCGGTCGCGGTACCGGCGCCCGCGACGGCCGCGGCCGCCCTCGAAGTCGTCGTCGTCCTCATCGGTGGACGCGGGACCGCGACCACCGTCGTTGCGGTTGTCGTTCCGGTTGTCCGGACGCCCGCCCCGGTCGTTGCGGTCGCGGTCGGGGCCACGGCTGCCGTCCCGGTTCGCACCGTCGCGGTTGGCGTTGCGCTCGTCGCGGTCGGCGTTCCGCTCACTGCGGTCGGCGTTCCGCTCGTTGCGGTCGCCACCGTCGCGGTTGCTCCGCTCGTTGCGGTCCCCGCCGTCGCGGTTGGCCCGCTCGTTGCGGTCCCCGCCGTCGCGGTTGGCCCGCCCATTGCGGTCCCCGCCGTCGCGGTTGGCCCGCTCGTTGCGGTCGCCACCGTCGCGGTTGGCCCGCTCGTTGCGGTCCCCGCCGTCACGGCCGGCGTTCCGGTCGTCGCTCTCCCGGGCGTCCCCGCGCTCCGTGCGGGTGCGGTCGCGGTTGCGCTGCGGCCGGTCGCCGTCGCGCTGCTCGTCGTCGCGGGGCTCGGTGGTGGTGGCCGGCGCCTCCGCCGGTGCGGCATCGGCCGCGGGGGCCTCCGTCGCGGTGCCGGGCGATCCGGCCGGACGGCTGGCGGCACGACGAGTGCGGGCCGGCGCGGACGTCGCCTCGCCGGTCAGCGGGCCGCCGTTCCCGCCGCCGCTGACCGGGGCCTCGAGGGGGGCGGCGGTCGCGGCGACACCGCGGGCGGCGTCGGCCCCGTCGGTGGTCGCGCTCTCCGTGCGGGGCGCGGGTGCGTCGACCGAGGAATCTCCGCCCACCTGGCGGGCGGAGATGGCGGCGACCAGGTCGCTCTTGCGCATCCGGCCGGTGCCGGAGATGCCCAGCTCGCCGGCCAGGCGCTGCAGCTCGGGCAGCAGCATGCCCGACAGCCCGTTGCCGCGGCGACGGGGGCGGCCCGCCGGCCCAGAAGCGGCAGTGCCCTCGGCGGAGGCGGCGGCATCGGGCGCGCCGGTCACGCCGAGGTCGGTGGTTTCACTCACGTACAGGTCCTTCCCTGCGGTGACCTACGCCGTCTCGGCGCAGGGGGGGCCCGGTCCCCGGCGGGCCGGCCCGAGTACGGGACGGGCGCGCGTCAGGAGACAGGTTGAGAGGTGCGAGGCGGATCAGCGACGAAGAGGTATCGAACGTCTGCTTCGGCCCCGCGCGAGGCACGCCCTCCTGGGCGGCTACGCCGTGAGCCTAGTCGCAGCTCACGGACTGGACAACACCGGATGATCTCGGCGTGTTCCTCGTTACCGAGACGATACCTGGCGCAGCGGGCGGTCGACCCGGGCACCGGTCGGATCGACGTCCAGCGGCAGCACCGACCAACCCTCCGGAGCCAGTTCCCCGATGGCGCGCACCTCGCTCTCACCCGGTCGCTCGTCGGCACCCGTCGGGGTGCGGCGGCCCAGCACGAGCACCGATGGCCCGGCACCGGAGATGACCGCGGCGTGCCCGGCCGCCCGCAGGCCGTCCACGAGCGCCAGCGAGCCGGGCATCGCGGCGGTGCGCTGACGCTGGTGCAGCCGGTCCTCGGTGCCCTCCAGGAGCAGCGTTCCCGAGGTCAGCGCATGCACCAGGAGCGCGGACCGCCCGGCGTTGAACGCGGCATCGGCGTGCGGCACGACGTCGGGCAGCAGCCCACGCGCCAGCTCCGTCGACAGCGTCGCCTGCGGGACCAGGACGACCGGCAGCACGTCCTCGTGCACGGTCAGGCTGTCGGCGCCGACGCCCCCCTCCCCCATCCAGGACAGCGTCAGCCCACCCAGCAGGCAGGCGGCGACGTTGTCGGGGTGCCCCTCCATCGCGGTGGTGAGCCGGAGGACGGCGTCCAGGTCGATCACCTCGACGTCGGGGCACAGCGCCCAGGCGCCCATGACCCCGGCGACGACCGCCGCGGCCGACGACCCCATCCCCCGGCCCTGCGGGATGGCGTTCTCCGCCACCACCCGCAGGCCGGGCGGGGTCCAGCCGAGCTCGGCGCAGGCGGCGCGGAACGCGCGCACGACCAGGTGCGACTCGTCGGTGGGCAGCTCACCGGCCCCCACCCCGCTCACCTCGACGGACAGCCCCCCGGGCTGCACCGAGAACTGGAGCACGTCGTGGTGCTCCAGGGCCAGACCGGCGCAGTCGAACGCCGGTCCGAGGTTGGCGCTGGTGGCGGGCACGCGGACGCGGACCCGGTGGGGGTCGAGGACGCTCACAGGCCCAGCTGCACCGCTGCCGCGGCGGCGTCGACCGGCACGGTGACCGGCGCGGGGGCGCCGGAGATGGCCCACTCCGGGTCCTTGAGGCCGTTGCCGGTGACGGTGCAGACGATGCGCTGCCCCGGCTCGAGCTCCCCGGCGCCGGCGACCTGCAGCAGGCCGGCGACCGAGGCCGCCGACGCCGGCTCGACGAACACCGCCTCGCTGCGGGCGAGCAGCCGGTAGGCCGAGAGGATCGCGCGGTCGGTGACGGCGTCGATGCGCCCGCCCGACTCGTCGCGGGCCGCGAGCGCCTTGGTCCAGGAGGCGGGGTTGCCGATCCGGATCGCGGTGGCGATCGTGCTGGGGTTCTCCACCACCTGCCCGGTGACGATCGGCGCCGCGCCGGCCGCCTGGAAGCCCCACATGCGGGGGGTGCGCGAGGCGATGCCGTCGGCCGCGTACTCGCGGTAGCCCTGCCAGTAGGCGGTGATGTTGCCCGCGTTGCCCACCGGCAGGCAGTGGATGTCAGGAGCGTCGCCGAGCACGTCGACGATCTCGAAGGAAGCGGTCTTCTGCCCCTCGATGCGGAACTGGTTGACGCTGTTGACCAGGCTGACCGGGTAGTCGATCGCCAGCTTGCTGGCCAGCGCCAGGCAGTCGTCGAAGTTGCCCTCGACCTGCAGCAGCCGGGCGCCGTGCACCAGCGCCTGCGCCAGCTTGCCCATCGCGATCTTGCCCTGCGGCACCAGGACGGCGCAGGTCATGCCGGCCCGCGCGGCGTAGGCGGCGGCGCTGGCGCTGGTGTTGCCGGTGGAGGCGCAGATGACCGCCTGCGCCCCCTCCTCGAGGGCCTTGGTGATGGCCATCGTCATCCCGCGGTCCTTGAAGGAGCCCGTGGGGTTCGCGCCCTCGACCTTGAGGTAGACGTCGCAGCCGGTGCGCCGCGACAGCTCGCGCGCCGGCACCAGCGGGGTGGCGCCCTCCTGCAGCGTGACCACCGGGGTGGTGTCGCTGACCGGCAGCCGGGCCCGGTATGCCTCAATCAGGCCCGGCCAGACCGGGGACACGCTCATGACAACCCCTCCACGCGCAGCACGCTGGTGACCCCCCGGACCGCGGGCATCTCCCGCAGCGCGGCAATGGTGGCCGACAGCGCCGCGTCCGGGGCGCTGTGGGTCACGATGACCAGCGTCGCGGCGTCGCCGCGGCCGGTCTGACGGACGGTGGAGATGCTCACCTCGTGCCGCGCGAACTCCTGCGCGACGGCGGCGAGCACACCCGGCTTGTCGGCCACGTCCAGGCTGACGTGGTACCGCGTCGGCGTCTCGGCCATGGGCCGGACGGCGAGGTTGGCGTAACCGGTGACGCCCGGGCCGGGGCCGCCGGTGACCCGGTTGCGGGCGACCGCCACCAGGTCGCCCAGGACGGCGCTGGCCGTCGGCTCCCCGCCCGCCCCCTGCCCGTAGAACATGAGCTGGCCGGCCGCCTCCGCCTCCACGAACACGGCGTTGAACGCGCCGCCCACCGAGGCCAGCGGGTGCGCGGTCGGGATCATCGCCGGGTGCACGCGGACGGCGACCGAGTCGGCGTCCCCGTCCTGGCTCGTGACCCGCTCGCAGATGGCCAGCAGCTTCACCGTGCAGCCGATCTCCGCGGCGCGCGCGACATCGGTCGCGGTGACGGTGGAGATGCCCTCGCGGTGCACGTCGACCGCCGCCACCGGGGTGTGGAACGCCAGCGAGGCGAGGATCGCGGCCTTGGCGGCGGCGTCGAAGCCGTCGACGTCGGCGGTCGGGTCCGCCTCGGCGTAGCCCAGCTCGGTCGCCTCGGCCAGCGCCTCGCCGAAGCCGGCACCGGTCTCGGCCATGCGGGACAGGATGTAGTTCGTCGTCCCGTTGACGATGCCCACGACGCGTGACAGCTGGTCGCCGACCAGCGACTCCCGCAGCGGCCGCAGGATCGGGATGGCCCCGGCGACCGCGGCCTCGTAGTAGAGGTCCACGCCGGCCTCGGCAGCCGCGGCGTGCAGGGCGACGCCGTCCTCGGCCAGCAGCGCCTTGTTGGCGCTCACCACCGACTTGCCGCTCTCGAACGCCGCCAGCATGAGGGAGCGCGCCGGCTCGATGCCGCCGATCACCTCGACGACGAGGTCGACGTCGTCGCGGGTGACCAGGCCGTGGGCGTCGGTGGTCAGCAGGTGCGCCGGGACGTCGGGGTGGTGCGCCGGGCGGCGCACGGCGACGCCGGCCACCTCCACCGGGCGGCCGATGCGGGCGCCGAGGTCGTCGGCCTGCTCCTGCAGCGCGCGCAGCACCGCGCTGCCGACGGTGCCGCAGCCGAGCAGCGCCACCTTGAGGGGTCCGGTCACGAGGTCGCTCCCGCGGGGTGCTCGGGCGCCGGCTGGTCGATGGCCGGCGAGGGGGCGGGGCGGTCGGCGAGGACCGCGTCGAGGGCGAACACGTCGGACAGTGTCTGACGTCGCACGATCTCCGTGGCGGCGCCGTCCCGGACGGCGACCACCGGCGGCTTGAGCAGGTAGTTGTAGTTGCTCGCCATCGACCAGCAGTAGGCACCGGTGGCGGCGACGGCGAGCAGGTCGCCGGGCACGACGTCCGACGGCAGCCACAGGTCGCGGACGAGGATGTCGCCGCTCTCGCAGTGCTTGCCCACCACCCGGCACAGCGCCGGCGGGGCGTCGGAGGTCCGGTTGGCCAGCACGCAGGTGTAGGAGGCGTCGTACAGGGCGGTGCGGATGTTGTCGCTCATCCCGCCGTCGACGGAGACGTAGTTGCGCACCAGCGGCGTCCCCGGCGCACCGGAGGCGCCCAGGCGCACCGGCTTGATCGTGCCGATCTCGTACAGCGTCACCGTGCCGGGCCCGGCGATGGCCCGGCCCGGCTCGACGGCCAGCCGCGGGACCGGCAGGCCGAGCTCCGCGCACTCGGCGGCGACGACGCTGCGCAGCCGGGCGGCGACGTCGACCGGGCTGACCGGGTCGTCGTCCGGGATGTAGGCGATGCCGAAGCCACCCCCGAGGTTCAGCTCGCCGAGCACCTCGCCGGTGGCGTCCCGGACGGCGCCGAGCAGCCCCACCACGCGGTGCGCCGCGGCCTCGAAGCCGGCGGTGTCGAAGATCTGCGAGCCGATGTGGCTGTGCAGGCCGGCCAGGTGGAGGGCCGGCTCGGCGACGACCCGGCGGGCGGCCTCGAGCGCGTCCCCGGTGGCCAGGGAGAAGCCGAACTTCTGGTCCTCGTGCGCGGTGGCGATGAACTCGTGGGTGTGCGCCTCGATGCCGACGGTGGTGCGGATGAGCACCGCCACCGGGGCGCCGCCGGAGGCGACGCGGGCCTCGGCGAGCGGCACCAGCCGGTCGATCTCGTCGAAGGAGTCGAGCACGACGTGCCCGATGCCGGAGTCGACGGCCAGCTCCAGCTCCACCAGCGACTTGTTGTTGCCGTGCAGCGCGATCCGCTCGGCGGGGAACCCGGCGGCCAGCGCGACGGCGAGCTCGTTGCCGCTGCAGGCGTCCAGGTGCAGCCCGTCCTCGGCGATCCAGCGGGCCACCTGGCCGCAGAGGAACGCCTTGGAGGCGTAGTGGACGTCGGCGTCGGCGAACGCGGTCGCGAAGTCGGCGGCGCGGCCGCGGAAGTCCGCCTCGTCGAGCACGAACAGCGGCGTGCCGTGTGCGCGGGCCAGGTCGGTGACGGCCCGGCCGGCCAGGTGCAGCTCGCCGTCGACCCGCTCAGCAGAGCGGGGCCAGACCTGGGGGTCGAGGACGCCGAGCTCGGCAGGCGGGGCGCCGGCGGCCGAGGGCGGCGCCAGACTTCCGTGCAGCGGCCCCGCCGGGTGCGCCCTCACATCCGCTCCGGCGCGGAGACGCCCAGCACGGCCAGCCCGTTGCGCAGGACCACCGCGGTGGCCGCGCACAGCCACAGCCGGGCGGTGGTCAGCGGGGTCGCCTCCTCGTCGCCGCGGGGCAGCACGCGGCAGGAGTCGTAGAACCGGTGGTAGGTGCCGGCCAGCTCCTCGAGGTAGCGGGCCACCCGGTGCGGCGCGCGCAGCTCGGCGGCGGCCGTGACGACCCGCGGGAACTCCCCGAGCGCCCGCAGCAGGGCGTTCTCGCGCTCGTGGGTGAGCTGCCCGGCGTCGACGTCCCCGGCCTCGCCGAGGCCCAGCCCCAGGTCGGCGGCGTTGCGCAGCACCGACGAGATCCGGGCGTGCGCGTACTGGACGTAGAAGACCGGGTTGTCGTTGGTCTGCCGGCTCCACAGGTCCAGGTCCAGGTCGATCTGCTGGTCGACCGAGGCCCGCGCCAGCGCGTACCGGGCGGCGTCGGCGCCGACGGCCTCGACGAGGTCCTCCAGCAGGACGACGGTGCCGGCCCGCTTGCTCATCCGCACCGGCTCGCCGTCGCGGACCAGGTTGACCAGCTGGCCGAGCAGGATCTCCAGGTTCGCCTCGGGGTCGTCGCCCACGGCGGCCGACAGCGCCTTGTACCGGCCGACGTAACCGGCGTGGTCGGCGCCCAGCATGATCACGACCTTGTCGAAGCCACGGTTGCGCTTGTCGAGGTAGTAGGCGCAGTCGGCGGCGAAGTAGGTGGGGGCGCCGTCGCTCTTGATCAGCGGCCGGTCCTTGTCGTCGCCGAAGTCGGTGGTGCGCAGCCACACCGCGCCGTCGGCCTCGTAGACGTGGCCGTTCTCCCGGAGCCGGGTGATGGCCTTCTCCAGGGCGCCGGTCTCGTGCAGGGTCCGCTCGGAGAAGTACACGTCGAAGACCACGCCGAAGCCGGCCAGCGTGCGCTTGATCTCGGCGAACATCAGCTCGACGCCGAGCACCCGGAAGCGCTCCTGCTGCTGGTCCTCCGGCAGCTCGAGCAGGCCCGGCTCGGCCGCGAGGACCTGGCCGGCGATCTCCCCGATGTAGTCGCCGGCGTACCCGTCCTCGGGCACCGGGCGGCCGTGCGCGGCAGCCATGAGGCTCAGCGCGAACCGGTCGATCTGCGAGCCGGCGTCGTTGAAGTAGTACTCCCGCGTGACCGTTGCGCCGCTGGCCTCGAGCAGCCGGCCGAGCGCGTCGCCGACGGCCGCCCAGCGGGTGCCGCCGATGTGCACCGGACCGGTCGGGTTGGCGGAGACGAACTCGAGATTGAGGTTCTGGCCGGCCAGGGCCGTGGTCCGGCCGTACGCCTGCCCTGCCGTCACCGCGTCGACAGCGATCTTGCCGAGCGCGCCCTGGGCGAGGGTGATGTTGAGGAAGCCCGGGCCGGCGACGTCGACGGTGGCGATGCCGTCGTGCGCGCGCAGCTCCGCGGCCAGCAGCTCGGCCACCTGGCGCGGTGGCCGGCCCGCCGGTTTGGCCAGGCGCAGGGCCACGTTCGTGGCGTAGTCGCCGTGATCGGGGTTCTTCGGCCGCTCGACCACGACGTCCGCCGGCACCTCGACGGGCAGCTCGCCTCGCTCGACGACCGCGGCCACGGCGGTACGAACGACGTCCTGCAGCTGCTCCGGTGTCACCCGGCGAGCGTACTGACCCTCTTCCGGAGCCCGGAGGCTCCACCCGGGCGGCCCGGCTCCCAGCCTCCGCACAGGTCCCCGACCTAGACTCCCGCGCGGTGGAGGGGCCGTCCCGGCCCCGCCGCAGCGGCGCGCACGCGCCCCGTAACGAGGAGAGGCCTTGGCCAAGGACCGCACGCCCGACAAGAGCCGAGCCACCGGCGGTGGGGCCTCGCGGGCCGGCGGCCGCGGCACGGGCGGTCGCACCCGGCCGCCGACGCAGGTCGTGGCCCAGCAGCGTCCCTGGGGACTGATCGCCGCCGCCGTCGCCGTCGTGGTGTTCGCCGCGGCCGTGATCACCTACGCCGTGGTGCAGGTGCGCGAGGCCGACGCCCTGAGGGTCGAGTCCATCGACGAGATCGCCGGCGCGCAGACCTACGAGTACGAGGGCGGCCTGCACGACGACGGCCCGATCGAGTACGAGCAGTCCCCGCCGGTGGGTGGCCCGCACGCCAACCTCTGGGCCGACTGCACGGGCACCGTCTACGACGTCGACATCCGCCACGAGAACGCGGTCCACAGCCTCGAGCACGGCGCCGTCTGGATCACCTACAACCCCGACGAGGTGACCGACGCCGACATCGCCACGCTCGCCGAGCTCGTCGACGGCGTGTCCTACCGGATGATGTCGCCCTACGAGGGCCAGGACGCCCCGATCAGCCTGCAGTCCTGGGGGCACCAGCTCAAGGTCGACAGCGCGGACGACGAGCGCGTCAAGCAGTTCGCCGACCTGATGACCGCCAAGGCCGGGGAGTTCCCCGAGCCGGGGGCCACGTGCGAGAGCCCGACCTTCCTGGCCGACCCGCTCGTCGCCGAGGCCGCGTCGGCCGGGACGTCCGCGCCCTGACGTGGCGGCGCCGTCCCCGTCCACTCCCACGCCCGCCCCGCGGAGGCAGCTCGCATGACCAGCACGACAGGTGCCCGGCGTGGCAGCGCAGTGCGCACCGCCCTGCTCGCCGTCATCGCCGTCGGGCTGGTGGTGCTGGGCGGCGGGCTGGCCGTCGCCCTGGGCATCGGCCGGGACGGGACGCCGACGCCCACGGCCGACTCGGTCGACGCGGGGTTCTCGCGGGACATGTCGCGGCACCACCTCCAGGGCGTGGAGATGGCCAACCTCGTCGCCGAGCGCAGCGACGACCCGGAGGTCGAGCAGCTGGCCTTCGACATCTCCGCCACCCAGACCAACCAGGCCGGGCGCATGCAGGGCTGGCTGGCGCTGTGGGGGCTGTCCCTGTCCGGCGAGACCATGACCTGGATGGGCGAGGACGGGCACGCCGCCCACGACATGGGTGGCGTGGGTACCGGCGCCGGCGCGCTCATGCCCGGCATGGCCACCGAGGCGGAGCTGGCCGAGCTGCGGAGCCTGTCGGGCACCGAGTTCGACGTCGAGTTCCTCCGGCTGATGATCCGGCACCACCAGGGCGGCTTCGACATGGCCCGCTACGCGGCCGAGAACGCCGAGGTGGCGGCCGTGCGCGACCTCGCCCGGTCGATCGAGCAGTCGCAGGGCGCGGAGACGACGACGATGACCCGGATGCTCACCGCCCGGGGCGGAACGCCCCTGCCCGAGCCGTGACGCGCGGCCCGGGAGCCGCTTCCCGGGCCGGCGCGTGGGGCTGGTAACTTCTCCCCTGCCCCACCACCGAGCCCCCGTAGCTCAGGGGATAGAGCACCGCCCTCCGGAGGCGGGTGCGCAGGTTCGAATCCTGCCGGGGGCACCACCGGGCGCTGACCGTGGAGCCTTCCGGGGGCCGACCGCCGGTCGCCGGCACAGTGCGACGAGGCCCCACGGGCCCCGACCCCGGGGATCGACGGGCCTCGTGCGCGTTCTGCCCGTGCCACCGCGCCGCGTCCCGGCCCGCGGCGCGACCCTTTTTGCGTCCGGGGGTTTGACGTGACCGGAGTTCTGGCACCTTCCCCCCGCCGGCCCATCGCGCCCCGGTGCCTGCAGGCTGGGCGGAGCACGACGCAGGAGGTCAGATGAGCACGCCAGCTGATCACTCCACCACGCTGTCCCACGAGGAGGGCCGGCGCGGCGCCTTCAGCTCGCGACGCGTCTTCATCCTCGCGGCGATCGGCTCCGCGGTCGGGCTGGGCAACATCTGGCGGTTCCCCTACGTCGCGTACGAGAACGGCGGCGGCGCCTTCCTGCTGCCCTACCTGGTGGCGCTGCTGACCGCCGGCATCCCGTTCCTGCTGCTGGACTACGCGATCGGCCACCGCCACCGCGGATCCGCGCCGCTCTCCTTCGCCCGGCTGCGCCGCGGCACCGAGGGGCTCGGCTGGTGGCAGGTGGCCATCTGCTTCGTCATCGCCGTCTACTACGCGGCGGTCATCGCCTGGGCGCTGCGCTACACCTTCTTCTCGCTCGACCAGGCCTGGGGCGCCGACCCCGAGGCCTTCTTCTTCGGTGAGTTCCTGCAGGCCGGTGACGTCCAGGTCACCGCCGACGTGGTGCCGGGGGTGCTCGTCCCCCTGGCGCTGGTCTGGCTGGCCGTCCTCGTGATCATGGCCCTCGGCGTCCAGCGGGGCATCGGGGTGACCTCGCTGGTCCTGATCCCGGTGCTGGTGCTCGCCTTCAGCGCCCTCGTCGTGCAGGCGCTGCTGCTGCCGGGCGCGGGCGCGGGCCTGGACGCGCTGTTCACACCGGACTGGTCGGCGCTCACCTCAGCCCCCGTCTGGGCCGCCGCGTTCGGCCAGATCCTCTTCTCGCTGTCGGTCGGTTTCGGCATCATGATCACCTACGCGTCGTACGTCCGCCGCCGCGAGGACATGATCGGCTCCGGCCTCGTCGTGGGCTTCTCGAACTCCGGCTTCGAGCTGCTCGCCGGCATCGGCGTGTTCGCCGCCCTGGGCTTCATGGCCGAGGCGAGCGGGGACGCGGTCGGCGACGTGGTCGACGGCGGGATCGGCCTCGCCTTCATCGCCTTCCCGACGATCATCAGCGAGGCGCCGGCCGGCGCCCTCCTCGGCGTCCTGTTCTTCGGGTCGCTCGTCGTCGCCGGCATCACCTCGCTGATCAGCGTGATCGAGGTGGTGATCTCGGCCGTCCGCGACAAGCTCGACACGAGCCGCCTGACCGCGACCCTCGCGGTCGGCGTTCCGGCCGCGGTGCTGAGCCTGGTGCTCTTCAGCACGACGAGCGGCATCTACGTCCTCGACGTCGTCGACCACTTCGTCAACCAGTACGGCATCCTCGTCGTGGCGCTGCTCAGCATGCTGGTCGTCGCCTGGGTGGTCCGTGCCCTGCCCGTCCTCGGCGAGCACCTCAACGTCCACGGCCGTCCCCGGGTCGGCACCGGCTGGCGGGTCCTGACCAGCGTCGTCGCCCCGGCGGGCCTGGCCGTCGTGCTCGTCCTCGCCGTGCGGGACGACCTCGCCGCGCCCTACGAGGACTACCCCACCTGGCTGCTGCTGGTCCTCGGCTGGCTGCTGGTCCTGGCGCTGCCGCTGGTCGGCTTCCTCCTCGCCCGGCTGCCGTGGCGCTCCGGAACCCACCTGGACGGGCCGCCACCCGGCTCCGACCCCGCGGCGCCGCTGCACGCGACCTCCGCGACGGACCCGAACCGCCCGGGAACCGGGCACGACGAGGGAGGCCGGCCATGAGCGCCGAGGCGATCGCGATGATGGTGGTGGCGATGGTCGTGATCTGGGGCGGCCTCGTGCTGGCCGTCGCCAGCCTGCTGCGCCACGGAAACGTCGAGGACCGCGCCGAGAACGGGCGCCGGGACCTCTGACCCGGTGCACGGCGGCCTGCGCCGTGATGATCGGCTCGCCCGACGACTCCTGCCTCGGTCCTCGGCGAGGACATCGTCGGCCTGCTCGACGCCCTGGGGCTGGACCGGGTGCACCTGGTCGGCCCCTCGACGGGCGGGATGGCGCAGCTGGTCGCCATCGCGCACCCGGAGCGGGTGCGCAGCCTCACCTGGATCATGTCGACGACCGGCGCCCGGGCGCCGGTGCGCCGAACGAGGCGGCGATGGGCGTGCTCCTCGCCGCGCCGGCGACCGACCGCGAGGCGCCGTCCAGCGTGTCGTCGACACCTACCCCCCGACGGCGCTGCCTGAAGTGCCCCCGACGGCGCTGCCCGAAGTGCGCCGGCCCGCACAGCGGGTCACCACTGCGAACTGGGCCACCGTCGAGGTCATCGACGGTGGCAGCGCGGCGGCGGGGCGGCGGCGCTCCCGGAGCCCGACCGACTGCGACTGCACCGCCCGCCGACCGCGCCGCCGCCGGAGGCCCGCTCAGCTGGTGAGCATGCCGCCCTCGACCGGGATGGTGGTGCCGGTGACGTAGCCGCCGGCGTCGCTGACGAGGAAGACGAGCGCGGCGGCGAGCTCCTCGGGCTCGCCCTTGCGCCCGACGAGCACCCGGGTGAGCTGCGACTCCAGGTAGCCCTCGGGGTACTGGTCGGTCATCTCCGAGGTGAAGAAGCCCGGCGCCAGGGCGTTGACCCGGATGCCCTTGCGGCCGGTCCACTGCTGGGCCAGGTCGCGGGTCAGCCCGATGAGCCCGGCCTTGCTGGCGGCGTAGGCCGCCTGCGGCAGACCAGCGGTGGTCAGGCCGAGGACGCTGGAGATGTTGACGATCGAGCTGCCCGGCTGCATGACGCGGCCGCACGCCTGGGCCATCCAGTAGCAGCCGTTGAGGTTGACGTCGATGACCTGCCGGAACTGCTCCGGGGTCTCCCGCGTCGCAGGCGCGGCAGTGCCCACCCCGGCGTTGTTCACCAGGACGTCGACCTTGCCGAACTCCGCCATGGCGGCGTCGACGAGCGCCTGGCAGTCCTCCGGCCGGGAGACGTCGGTGGCCACGCTGATCGCGCGCCGGCCGGTCGCCTCCACCGCGCGCTGGGTGTCGGCCAGCCGATCGGCCCTGCGGGCACCGAGGACGACATCGCAGCCGGCCTCGGCCAGGGTCCGGGCGAAGACCGCACCCAGCCCCGAGGAGGCGCCGGTCACGATGGCGACGCGGTCGTCGAGGCGGAACAGGTCGAGGATCGTGCGGTCGGGCATGAGTGGTGTCTCCCTCGGGGGGCGGCGGGCGGTCGCCGTCACCGTATCCGTCCTGTGCGGTACATCACCGGGTGAGCCGGGTAGGGGCCGCCGGTCCAGCCATCGGCCACAGGGAGGACGACCGTGACCAACCTCGCGCAGAACCTGCTCGACTCCGCCGCCGAGGGAGCCGACCGGACGGCCCTCCGGATGGACGAAGCCGAGCTGACCTACGGCCAGTTCCGCGACGCCGCCCTCCGCGTCGCCGCCTCGCTGCAGGCGCGCGGCGTGCAGCCCGGTGACCGCGTCGGGCTGGTGCTGCCGAACGTGCTGGCCTTCCCGGTCGTCTTCTACGGCGCGCTGCTCGCCGGCGCCGCGGTCGTGCCGATGAACCCGCTGCTCAAGGCCCGCGAGGTGCAGTACTTCCTCGAGGACTCCGGTGCGCGGGTCGTCGTCACGCTGGAGACCACCGCCGGCCCCGTGCGCGAGGCGGCGGACGCCGTCGGTGCCGAGGCCGTCGTGGTGGGGCCGGCCTCCCCCACCGAGCTGATGGCCGACGAGCCACTGGGCGCGCCGGTGGAGCGGTCCGACGAGGACCTGGCCGTCGTCCTCTACACCTCGGGGACGACCGGGCAGCCGAAGGGCGCCGAGCTCACCCACGCCAATCTGGGCCGGAATGCGCTGACCACCGCCGACACGCTGGCCGAGAACACACCCGACGACGTGATCATGGGGTGCCTGCCCCTGTTCCACGTCTTCGGACTGACCTGCGGCCTGAACACCTCCGTCCTGCGGGGGTCGCTGCTCACGCTCATCCCCCGGTTCGACGGCGCGAAGGCGCTGCAGGTGATCGAGCGCGACCGGGTGACCATCTTCGAGGGCGTCCCGACGATGTTCGCCGCGATGCTGCACTCCCCCGGCGCCGGCGAGCACGACGTGTCCAGCCTGCGGCTGTGCGTCTCCGGCGGCTCGGCCATGCCGGTGGAGATCATGCGCTCGTTCGAGGAAGGGTTCGGCTGCACGATCCTGGAGGGCTACGGCCTCAGCGAGACCTCCCCGGTCGCCTCCTTCAACCACCCGCACGCCGAGCGGAAGCCCGGTTCGATCGGAACCCCGATCCGCGGCGTGGAGATGCGCCTGGTCGACGACGACGGCAACGAGGTGGGCGCCGGCGAGGTCGGCGAGATCGCCATCCGCGGCGAGAACGTGATGCGCGGCTACTGGGCGCGGCCGGAGGAGACGGCGAAGTCGATCCCCGACGGCTGGTTCCGCACCGGTGACCTCGCCCGCACCGACGAGGACGGTTACTTCTTCATCGTCGACCGGAAGAAGGAGATGATCATCCGCGGCGGTTACAACGTCTATCCGCGGGAGATCGAGGAGGCGCTCTACGAACACCCGGCGGTGGCCGAGGTGGCCGTGGTCGGCGTCGCGCACCCCGAGCTGGGCGAGGAGGTGGCCGCTGCGGTCGCGCTCAAACCCGGCGCCACCGCCGAGGCCGACGAGCTGCGCGAGTTCGTCAAGGCCCGGGTGGCCGCCTACAAGTACCCGCGGCACCTCTGGCTGGTCGACACGCTCCCCAAGGGGCCGACCGGGAAGATCCTGCGCCGCGCCGTGGAGGTTCCGCAGGAGGTGGGAACCCGATGACCCCGCCGCCGGTGCCCCGCACGCCCCCGCCGTCGCCGCCGCTGTGGCGGCAGGCGTTCGACGCCGCCGAACGGGCCGTGGCGCCCCGTGCGGAGAGCCTGGTCCGCACCGAGCACTTCGCCCTCGGCGCCGCGCTGGTCCGGCGGGCGCAGACCCTCGCCGGCCGGTCGGTGCAGGGGCTCAGCGCCCGCGCCTGGCACCTGCTCAACCTGCCCGCGGGCAGCGACATCAGCCGGCTCCGCGCGCAGATCGGCTCCCTGGACCGGGAGGTGCGCCGGTTGACCCTGCAGCTGGAGTCCGAACGGCGACGGAGCGCAGGCTCCGGGCGCACCCGGCCAGCCACGACGACGACAACCCCGACCACGGAGGACGACGATGCCGACGGTTCCCAGCCCGCAGACGGTGCTCGATCGCGTCCGGCGGGACGTCGAGCGCAACGCCCTCCGGGCGCGTAACGGCATCAAGATGGTCGCCGGGGTGGACCGCCCCGGAGTCGGCCTCAGCCCCAAGGACGTCGTCTGGCAGCGCGGCCGCACGCAGCTGTGGCACTACCGCAACGACGACGTGCGGTACGGGCCACCGCTGCTGATCGTCTTCAGCCTGGTCAGCCGCAGCTACATCCTCGACCTGACCCCCGGCAACAGCTTCGTGGAGCAGCTGGTCGACGCCGGCTTCGACGTCTACATGCTCGACTGGGGAGAGCCCGACGAGCGTGATGCCGGCAACCGCCTCGAGGACTACGTCGACGACTACATCCCGGCGGGGATCGACCGCGTCCTCGAGCTTTCCGGCGCCGACGAGGTGAACCTGTTCGGCTACTGCTTCGGCGGGGACCTCGCCCTGCTCCACGCCGCGCACCACCCCGACGCCCCGCTGCGCAGCCTCACCGTGCTGGCCACCCCGGTCGACTTCCGGCGCATGGGGCCGCTGGCCGACATCTTCCGCGTCGGTGGCATGGACGTCGACTCGGTCCTCGGCCCCGACGGCAACGTCCCGCCGTCGGTGGTCGTGCAGGGCTTCCGGACGCTGACCCCCACCTCCGAGGTGACCCGCTACGTCACGCTGTGGGAGCGGCTCTGGAACGACGACTACGTCGCGTCCTACCAGGCCATGACGGGGTGGTCGGACGACCACGTGCCCTTCCCCGGCGCAGCCGCGCGGGAGACGGCGGAGATGCTGGTGCGGGACAACGGCATGGTCAACGACCGGCTCACCGTGGGCGGGGACCCGGTGCACCTCTCCGACATCCGGGTGCCGTTCCTCACCGTGCGGGCCAACCGCGACCACATCGTGCCGCCGGACGCGACCGCGCCGCTGATCGACCTGATCGGTTCCCCCGACAAGCACGAGCTCTGCCTGGACGCCGGCCACATGGGGCTGGTCGTCGGGCGCACCGCGGCCAAGACGACGGTGCCCAGGATCATCGACTTCGTCCGCCGGCGCAGCGATCCGCTGGACGCCGACCGCCCGACCGACACCGCGACACGGGAGGCCTGACATGACGGTGGTCGAACTCGGACCGGAGCGCTGCGACGCCTTGCTGCGCTTCTTCGGCGACCTCCCCGAGGGAGACCTCACCTTCATCGAGGAGGAGGTTACCGATCCCGACACCGTCCGCTCGTGGGTGACCGGCGCCTCCCCCGGCGGCCGCTGGGTCGCCGTCGACGGCGACGTGGTGACCGGGTACGTCGCGATCCGCCCGCTCCCGGGGTGGTCGGACCACGTCGGTGAGCTGCGGCTGGTCGTCGCACCGTCGAGCCGGGGAACCGGGCTGGGCCGGGAGCTGGCCCGTCGCGCCCTCGTCGAGGGGGTCAGGTCGGGGCTGCGCAAGATCGTCGTCGAGGTGGTCGCCGAGCAGGGGCCGGCGCTGGCGCTCTTCAGCGACCTCGGCTTCAGCGGCGAGGCCCTGCTGCGCGACCACATCCGCGACCGCGGGGGCGAGCTGCGCGACCTGTTGGTGCTGGCGCACCACGTGTCCGACACGTGGTCGGGCATGGACACCGTCGGCATCGCCGACGAACTGGGCGCTCCGGCCGGCTGAGCGCCCCGGCGCCCGCCCACTCCGCGCGCGGTCGGCTCACCGCTCGGTGACCCGCCCGCCGTCGACCTCGAGCCGTCGGTCGGTGGCCACGGCCTCGAGCATCCGGCGGTCGTGGGTGACCAGCAGCAGGGTGCCGGTGTAGCCGGCCAGGGCCTGCTCGAGCTGCTCGATGGCCGGCAGGTCCAGGTGGTTGGTCGGCTCGTCCAGCACCAGCACGTTGACGCCCCGGGCCTGCAGCAGCGCCAGGGCCGCGCGGGTGCGCTCCCCCGGCGACAAGGTGAGGGCCGGGCGCAGCACGTGGTCAGCCGTGAGCCCGAACTTGGCCAGCAGCGTCCGCACCTCCGCCGTCGGCCAGTCGGGCACCTCGGCGCCGAACGCGTGGAGCAGCTGCTCGGAGCCGAGGAACCGCCCGCGGGCCTGGTCGATCTCGCCGATCCGGACCGCCGGGCCGAGGCCTCCCGCCCCCTCGTCCAGCGGCACCCGGCCCAGCAGGGCCGCGAGCAGGGTCGACTTCCCGGATCCGTTGGCGCCGGTGATGGCGACCCGGTCACCCCAGTCCACCTGCAGGTCCACCGGGCCAAGGGTGAAGCCACCCCGGCGGACGACGGCGCCGCGCAGCGTGGCCACGACCGCACCGGCCCGCGGCGCGGCGGCGATCTCCATCCGGAGCTCCCACTCCTTGCGGGGCTCCTCGACGACGTCCAGGCGCTCGATCATGCGCTGGGTCTGCTTGGCCTTGGCCGCCTGCTTCTCCGATGACGCCCGGTTGGCGGCCTTGATGTGCCTGTCGCCGTCCTTGGACTTCTTGATCGAGTCGCGGACGCCCTTCGCCATCCAGTTCCGCTGCATCCGCGCGCGTGCCTCGAGCCCGGCCTTGGTGTCGGCGAACTCCTCGTACTCCTCCCGGGCGTGCCGCCGGGCCACCTCCCGCTCCACCAGGTACGCCTCGTAGCCGCCGTCGTGCACCCGCACCAGCTGCTGGGCGAGGTCGAGCTCGACGATCCGGCTGGTGGTCCGGGCCAGGAACTCGCGGTCGTGGCTGACGACGACGACGCCGGCCCGCGCACCGGTCACGAAACGCTCCAGCTGGTCGAGCCCGGCCAGGTCCAGGTCGTTGGTCGGCTCGTCGAGCAGCAGGACGTCGTAGCGCGAGAGCAGCAACGAGGCCAGGCCCACCCGGGCGGCCTGCCCGCCGGAGAGCCCGGTCATCGGTGCGTCGAGCGCGACGCCGGGCGCGACCTCGGCCACCACCTCCTCGGCCCGCTCGTCGAGGTCGGCTCCGCCGAGGGCGAGCCAGCGCTCGAGCGCGTCGCCGTACGCGTCGTCCGCGCCCGCCGCACCGGCGGTGAGGGCGTCGGTCGCGGCGTCCAGGGCCGCCTGGGCGGGAGTGACACCGGTGCGCCGGGCGAGCGCGGCGAGGACGGTCTCCCCCTGCCGCCGCTCGTGCTCCTGCGGGAGGTAGCCCAGGGTGGCCGTCGGCGGGCTGAGCGCGATGCTGCCGGCCTCGGCGGGGATCTCGCCGGCCAGCGTGCGCAGCAACGTCGACTTGCCCGCGCCGTTCACCCCCACCAGGCCGACGACGTCAGCCGGGGCGACGACGAGATCGAGGTCGGAGAACAGCACGCGGGCGCCGTGACCGGCCGCCAGGCCGCGGGCGACGAGGGTGGCGCTCACCCCTACAGCCTGCCAAGCCGGCCCGGCCGACCGACAGCGGAATCCCTTCCGGCGCGCCGCGGCGGGTGGCTCACTCCTCCGCGTCGTCCCCCTCGACGTCGAAGGCGTCCTCGTCGTAGCCGCTGTCGGCGTCCTCCCCCGGCCCGGCGTCGGCTGTCCTGCTCCGGCGGATCAGCCACGGCTGCAGGTGGTCGTAGCCACGCACCGAGACCCGGCGCAGCGGCCGCGCGCGGTAGCCGGGCAGCCCGCGGACCCGGTCGGCCAGCTCGCGGTCGACCAGCAGTGCCCCGGGACGGGCCAGCGAGGTCAGCCGGCTGGCCAGGTTCACCACCGGCGAGTAGACGTCTCCCAGCCGGGTGAGCACAGCGCCGTAGGCCGCTCCGACCCGCAGCGGTGGCCGGTCGGTGGCGTCCCAGGCGTGCGGCAGCTCCAGCCCGATCTCGGCGGCGTCGGTGGCCGACCCGGCGGTGAACAGCACTCCGTCCCCGACCGTCTTCACGACCCGGCCGTGGTGCCGGGCGATGACCTCGGCGGCGGTGCCCTCGAAGTTCTCGACCATCGCGCCCAGCTCGCGGCCGGCCATGCCGCGGCTGCGCGAGGTGTAGCCCACCAGGTCGGCGAACCCGACCGCGAGCTCCCGCCGGTCGCCGGGGCCGGTGGCGGCCAGCAGCCGGTCGACGTTCGCCACGAGGTGCCGGCGCCACACGTAGTCCTGCACCTCGCGCAGCCGGGGCAGCAGCGTCCGCGCCGCCTCCACCGCCCGCTCCGTGGTGTCCGCGGGGCCCTCCCCCTCCGGCGCTCCGCGGAGCAGCACGTCGGCGAGCATGTCGGTCTGCCAGTCGGCCAGCCGGGACAGCGACTGCCCCATGGCCCGGGCGATCGAGGCCTCGCTGTCGGGGTCCACGAAGCCGGAGTCGATGAGCTCGGAGAGCACCCCCAGGGCCGCCACGTCGGCATCGGTGAAGGCCGGGTCGTCGTCGGCGGCGTCAGGGAAGCCGAGGGCCCGCCAGAGCCGCTGGGTGCGCTCGGGCGGCATGCCGGCCAGGCGGCCGACGTCCAGCCGGGTGTACCGGCGGGGGCCGTCGAGCAGCAGCCGCTCCAGCGCCTCGCGGGCGCCGGGGACCGGGCCGTCGCCGCCGGGATAGTCCATGCCCGTCGCGGGCCTCAGTCGGTGGTGTGCACGACGAGCACGTCGCACTCCGCGCGGCGCGTGGCATCGGCCGGCACCGAGCCGAGCAGGCGGCCCTTGATGCTGCTCAGCCCACGGTTGCCGACGACCAGCAGATCGGCGTTCTCCCGGCGGACGACGTCGAGCAGCGTCTCGACCGGTGACCCCATGACCGCGACGGTGCGCACCTTCACGACGCCGGCAGCACCGGCGCGCTCGGCGGCGGTGCGCACGGTCTCCTCGGCCGGGTGCGACCCGACCACCTGGTACGCCTCGTCGCCCAGCACGTCCTGCGCACGAGCCAGCTCGCGGTCGTCGCCCTCGGTGGGGAGGTAGGCGCACACGACGACCAGCGTCGCCCCGCAGGCGCCGGCCAGGGCACCGGCGCGGGCGACCGCGCGGAGAGACGATGCCGACCCGTCGGTTCCGACGACGACCGTGGAGTAGGCGCTCGCGGGCTCGCTCACGGCGCGCACTCTATGGGACCGCGGCCGGCCGTGTGCCCGCGGTCACGCGAACGGGCGCCGTGCGGCCGGCCAGGAGCGCCACCCCGGCGAGCAGCACCGGGAGCAGCCCGAGCGCCGCCGAGAGGCCGACGAGCTCGGCCAGGCCACCGATGACCGGCGGGCCGAGGAGGAAACCGAGGTAGCCGGGCGTGCTCACCGCGGCGAGCGCCGGGCCGGCCTCGGCCTCGCCCTCGGCCGCCGCCGAGAAGACCAGCGGAACGGTGCAGGCCAGGCCGATGCCCAGGGCGGCGAAGCCGGCCAGCACGACGGCGACCGTCGGGCCGGCCACGACCAGCACCCCGCCGGCCGTGGCGACCAACGCGGAGATCCGCACCGTCCGCACCCGGCCCCACGCGGCGACGACCCGGTCACCGGCGAGCCGGCCGGCCACCATCGTGACGCTGAACGCCGTGTACGCCAGGCCCGCGACCCCGGCGGAGGCGCCCAGCTCGTCCCGGAGGTGGACGGCGCTCCAGTCCCCCACCGCCCCCTCGGCGAGCAGGACGACGAGCGCGATGACGGCCAGCGGCAGCAGCCGCCCCCGAGGCCACGCGAACAGCGGCCCCGCCGGTCCCTCGATGCGCTCCTCCCGGAGCAGCGCCGGGAACAGGGGTGCGGTCAGCAGGAACAGCACCAGGCCCGTCCCGCCCAGGTGCGCCGCCAGCCCGAGGTCCATCGCCGCGGCCAGCGACCCGGTCAGCGAGCCCGCCAGCGCCCCGGCCGAGAAGGCCGCGTGGAACGACGACATCACCGGCCGGGCGAGCACTCGTTCGACCGTGACCGCCTGGGCGTTCATGGCGACGTCCAGGCTGCCGAACGCCAGCCCGAAGACGAGCAGCACCGGGACGAGCCAGGGCAGCGACGTGGCCAGCCCCAGGAACACCGGGACGGCGAAGAAGAGGAGGGCGGAGGCGATCGTCGTCGTCCGGCTGCCGAACCGGGCGCTGAGCGCGCCGATCAGCGGCATGGCGACCAGGGCACCGATCGCCGGCACGAGGAGCGCACCACCGAGCGCGGCGTCGGACAGACCGAGGTCGCTCTTCACGGTGGGGATCCGCACGGCCCAGTTGCCGAAGACCGCGCCGTTCGCCGCGAAGACGACGGTCACGGCCAGCCGCGCCCGTCCCGGTGCACCCACCCCGCCAGTCGACCACGCGGTGCCGACGGTCCGCCGGGCGGTTCCCGGACGGCGTCGGGGGAACGCCCCGGTGACCACCGCGCGACGCCCGGCGCGGGGCCCCCCACGGGAGGCCCGGGTGCGCTTGGATGGCCTGGCCACCAGCCCGGACGACGGGAGAACGCCATTTCCAGCGGCACGACCGCGAGGGTCGACCCGGTCGGGGTCGAGATCCGCGGACTCACCAAGTCCTTCACGAGGGTGCGGGCCGTCTCCGACCTCAGCTTCACCGTCGAGCCGGGAACGGTCACGGGCTTCCTCGGCCCCAACGGCGCGGGCAAGACCACCACGCTGCGGATGGTCCTGGGGCTGATGCGGCCCGACGCCGGCACCGCCACGTTCAACGGCACCCCGTACGCGTCGCTGTCCGCGCCGCTGCGCACGGTCGGGGCCGTGCTGGAGACCGCCTTCCACCCCGCCCGCACCGGGCGCAACCACCTCCGGGTCTACTGCCGCGCCGCCGGCATCCCCCTGCGGCGCGCCGACGAGGTGCTGGTCCAGGTGGGGCTCGCCGACGCCGGACGACGACGCGCGGGTGGCTACTCCCTGGGCATGCGGCAGCGGCTCGGGCTGGCGACGGCGCTGCTCGGCGACCCCTCCGTGCTGGTGCTCGACGAGCCGGCCAACGGGCTGGACCCGGAGGGCATCCAGTGGCTGCGCGGGTTCCTGCGCCATCTCGCCCACGACCAGGGCCGCACGGTGCTGGTGTCCAGCCACCTGCTCTCCGAGGTGGAGCAGACCGTCGACCGCGTCGTCATCGTGGGCGCCGGGCACCTGGTGCGCGAGGGCTCGATGGAGGAGCTGCGGTCGGGGGCGGACGGCGCGGGGACGGTGCTCGTGCGCAGCCCGCAGGTCGACCGGCTGGCCGAGGCGCTCCGGGCCGAGGGCACGGGGATCACCCGTGACGGCGACGCGCTCACCGTCACCGGCCGGACGACCGCGGAGATCGGCAGCCGGGCCTTCGCCGCGGGCGTGGAGTTGCACGAGCTGCGGTCGCGCACCAGCGGTCTCGAGGAGATCTACTTCCAGCTCACCGCCGGCCGGGAGCAGTACCGCGCCCCGTCCGCCGACGTGCCGTCCGCGGAGGCCTCGCGATGACCGGACTGATCCGCGCGGAGTGGACCAAGTTGTTCACGACGAAGGTCTGGCTCGGCCTGCTGCTCGGCGCCTGCCTCCTGGTGGCCGGGTTCGCCGTCCTGCTCACCGCGTTCGCCGGGAACCCCGAGTCGGGCATCCCCGCCGTGGGCACCCCGGTGTACGAAGAGCTGGCCATGGCGAACGCCGTGAACGTCAACGTGCTTTTCCTGATCCTGGGCATCATCGGGATGACCCAGGAGTACCGGCACCGCACCGCCACGCCGACGTTCCTGACCACGCCCCGGCGCGGCCGTGTGGTGGTCGCCAAGCTCGTGGCCTACGCGCTGGCGGCGACGCTGTTCGCCCTGGTCGTGCTCGCGGTGAACTACGCGGTGGTCGCCGTGCACGCCGGGGCTCGCGGGGACGCCCCGGCGCTGGGCGCCGACAACCTTGGGACGCTGGGCAGCTCGGGTCTGGCCCTGGTCATCTACGCGGTGATCGGCGTGGGCCTCGGTGCGCTGCTGCGCAACCAGGTCGGCGCCATCGTCGGTGGCCTGGTCTACCTGTTCGTGATCGAGCCGATCATCCGCTCGATCCCGGCCACCTCCGGCGCGTACAAGTGGATGCCGGGCGGCGCCCTGGAAGCGCTCACCGCCACCTTCCAGGGCCCGGACCTGCTCGACGCCTGGCAGGGCGGCCTCCTGCTGCTCGGTTACGGTCTGGTGGCCGCCCTGCTCGGCACGTTCCTGGCCGTCCGTCGCGACATCGTCTGAGGCGCCGGCGGGACCACAGGAGCCTCGCCCCCCACCGGCACGTGCGGGGCGGACCCGAACGGAGAACGGAGAACGCGTGACGACTCGCATGACCTTCCAGCGGCTGGGCCGCCTGATCGTCGACGGGGACGAGGACGGCGTCCGCTCCGCCGTCACCGAGGCGCCGCGCCTGCTCACCGGGACCGTCGACCGGGAGGGCGAGGGGGGCTGGACCCCGCTGCACCTGGCCGTGGCCTGCGACCGGGTCGGCGTCGTCCGGGTCCTGGTCCAGGCGGGAGCCGACCTCGCGGCCCGCACCGAGCAGCACCGCACCCCGCTGCACGTGGCCCTGGAGCACGCCCCCGACCTCGTGCCCGTGCTGGTGGAGCTGGGCGCCGTCGTCGACGCGCCGAGCGCGGCCTACCTCGACGACGTCGACCGGCTCACCGCCGAGCTCGACGGCGGCGCGGCCCTCACCGACCCGACCACCGGGGTGGGCCTGCTCGCGTGGGCCGCCTTCGGTGGTGCGGCCGGCGCGGCGCGGCTGCTGCTCGCCCGGGGCGCCGACCCCGACGGCGGAGCGCTGCACGCCGCGACCGCGGGCGGCAGCGCGGAGGTCGTGCGGCTGCTGCTGGAGGCGGGGGCCGACGTCGACGACCGGGACCCCGACACCGGCCGCACCCCGCTGCACGCCGCGGTGGCGGCCGGCGCAACCGGCGACGCGCCCGAGATCGTGCGGCTGCTGCTGGAGGCGGGCGCCGACGTCGACGCCACCACCCACGACGGGGCCAGCGCGCTGGACATCAGCCGCGTGGCGGCAGCCCGGCACCGGCGGGCCGACGAGGACCGGGCCACGGGCAACGACGACCTCGTCGAACTCCTCGTGGCCCACGGCGCGAGCCACTGATCACCGTGCGGGACGGGTGCACGGTTCCCGCTCCGTGCCGAGTCAGCGGCCCGGCACGGGCGTAGACTCGACATCCGGTCCAGCGACGCCCCTCAGACGCAGCCCCATAACGAAGAAGGCACTCGACCCCGTGTCAAGCGTGAGTTCATCCCGACCGTCGTCCACTTCGTCCCCCGTTGCCGGTTTCGGCACGAACGAGTGGTTG
This sequence comes from Blastococcus sp. HT6-30, assembly GCF_039729015.1. NCBI lineage: Bacteria > Bacillati > Actinomycetota > Actinomycetes > Geodermatophilales > Geodermatophilaceae > Blastococcus > Blastococcus sp. HT6-30. The sequence goes on from NZ_CP155792.1 coordinate 2,837,177, forward strand.
GTAGAGGAGATGTACCAGCAGTTCCTCGCCGACCCGTCCAGCGTCGATCAGGCGTGGCACGAGTTCTTCGCCGACTACCGGCCGGGCACGCCCGCCGGCGGCGACCGGGAGCAGGCGCCGTCCGGCAACGGCGCGCCGGCGGCCCCGAAGCCCGCGGCCCCGAAGCCCGCGGCACCGGAGCAGGCGGCTCCGGAGCAGGCGGCTCCGCGGCGGGCCGCCCCGGCCGTGCCCGCACCCGAGGCCCCGGCCGAGAAGAAGGCCGACGTCCAGCGCCCGGCCGCCGGGCCCCAGCCGACGGGGAGCTCGCCCGTGCAGAAGTCCACCCAGTCCACCACCGCGGCAGCCCCCAAGGCCGCTCCCAAGCCGCCGGTCGGCGACGGCAAGCAGTCCCCGCTGCGCGGCGCCGCCGCTGCGGTGGTCAAGAACATGAACGCCTCGCTGACCGTGCCGACGGCGACCAGCGTGCGCGCGGTGCCGGCCAAGCTCCTGGCCGACAACCGCATCGTCATCAACAACCACCTCGCCCGGGCGCGGGGCGGCAAGATCTCCTTCACCCACCTGATCGGCTACGCGCTGGTCCGGGCGCTCGACGCGTTCCCGAACATGAACAGCGCCTTCGCCGAGGTCGACGGCAAGCCGGTGCTGGTGCAGCCGGAGCACGTCAACTTCGGGCTGGCCATCGACCTGCCGAAGCCCGACGGGTCGCGCTCGTTGGTGGTCGCGTCGATCAAGGGCGCCGAGGAGATGGACTTCGCCGGCTTCTGGGCCGCGTACGAGGACATCATCCGCCGTGCCCGGAACAACAAGCTGACGATGGAGGACTTCTCCGGCACCACGATCAGCCTGACCAACCCCGGCACCATCGGCACCAACCACTCGGTGCCCCGGCTGACCGCCGGGCAGGGCGCGATCATCGGCGTGGGCGCGATGGAGTACCCGGCCGAGTTCCAGGGGATGAGCCCCGAGGTCCTCACCGAGATGGGCGTCTCGAAGATCATCACGCTCACCTCGACCTACGACCACCGGATCATCCAGGGCGCGGAGTCCGGCGACTTCCTGCGCAAGCTCCACTCGCTCCTGCTGGGCGAGGACGGCTTCTACGACGAGGTCTTCCGCTCGCTGCGGATCCCCTACGAGCCGGTGCGCTGGATGCCGGACGTGCGGATCACGCGCGAAGGGCAGATCGACAAGGAAGCCCGCGTCATCGAGGTCATCGAGTCCTACCGGCGCAACGGCCACCTGATGGCCGACACCGACCCGCTCGAGTTCAAGGTCCGCACCCACCCGGACCTGGACATCCTCCAGCACGGGCTGACCCTGTGGGACCTCGACCGGAAGTTCCCGGTCGGCGGCTTCGCCGGTGAGCGACTCATGACGCTCCGGGACATCCTCGGCGTGCTGCGCAACTCCTACTGCCGCAGGGTCGGCGTGGAGTACATGCACATCACCGACCCCGAGGAGCGCCAGTGGCTCCAGCAGCGGATCGAGGTCAAGCACGAGCAGCCCGACCGCGAGAAGCAGAAGCACGTGCTCGGCCGGCTCAACGCCGCCGAGGCGTTCGAGACCTTCCTGCAGACGAAGTACGTCGGGCAGAAGCGGTTCAGCCTCGAGGGCGGCGAGTCGCTGATCCCGGTGCTCGACGAGGTGCTGCTGGCCGGCACCGACCACGGGCTCGACGAGGTCGCCATCGGCATGCCGCACCGCGGCCGGCTCAACGTGCTGGCCAACGTGCTGGGCAAGAGCTACGCCAAGATCTTCGGCGAGTTCGAGGGGAACATCGACCCCGGCACGGTGCAGGGGTCCGGTGACGTCAAGTACCACCTGGGCGCCACCGGGACGTTCCGCAACCCGTTCCGCGACGACGCCGAGATCGCCGTCTCCCTGGCCAGCAACCCGAGCCACCTGGAGACGGTGAACCCCGTCCTCGAGGGCATCGTCCGGGCCAAGCAGGACATGATCGACAAGGGCGAGCAGGGCTTCACCGTCCTGCCCGTCCTGCTGCACGGCGACTCCGCCTTCGCCGGCCAGGGCGTCGTGCAGGAGACGCTGAACCTCTCCCAGCTGCGCGGCTACCGCACCGGCGGCACCGTGCACGTCGTCGTCAACAACCAGGTCGGCTTCACCACCAGTCCCGGCTCGGCGCGGTCGACCCTGTACTCGACCGACGTCGCGCGGATGGTCAACGCCCCGATCTTCCACGTCAACGGCGACGACCCCGAGGCCTGCGTCCGGGTGGCCCGGCTGGCGGTCGAGTACCGGCAGCAGTTCAAGAAGGATGTCGTCATCGACCTCGTCTGCTACCGCCGGCGCGGGCACAACGAGGGCGACGACCCATCGATGACCCAGCCGCAGATGTACGACATCATCGACCGCAAGCGCTCGGTGCGGAAGCTGTACACCGAGGCGCTGGTCGGCCGCGGGGACATCACGCTCGAGGAGGCCGAGGAGGCCCTCAAGGACTACCGCGGCCAGCTGGAGCGGGCCTTCGCCGAGACCCACGACGCACAGGACTCCTCCAAGCCCGAGCCGGTCATGGACCCGCGCACGCCGCAGGAGTCGACGGTCCGGACGGCGGTCACGCAGGAGGTCCTCAAGACCATCGGCGACGCGCACGTCTCCTTCCCGCCGGACTTCACCCCGCACCCGAAGCTGCAGAAGATGCTGGAGAAGCGGGCCGCGATGGCCAGCGAGGGCGGCATCGACTGGGCCATGGGCGAGCTGCTGGCCTTCGGGTCACTGCTGATGGAGGGCGTGCCGGTCCGCCTGGCCGGCCAGGACTCCCGCCGCGGCACGTTCGTGCAGCGCCACTCGGTCCTGATCGACCGGGAGAACGGGGCGGAGTACACCCCGCTGGCCAACCTGACCGAGGAGCAGGCGAAGTTCTTCGTCTACGACTCGCTGCTCAGCGAGTACGCGGCGCTCGGCTTCGAGTACGGCTACTCGGTGGCCAACACCAAGGCCCTGGTGCTGTGGGAGGCCCAGTTCGGCGACTTCGTCGACGGGGCCCAGATGGTCATCGATGAGTTCATCAGCTCCGGCGAGGCCAAGTGGGGGCAGCGCTCCGGCGTCGTCATGCTGCTGCCGCACGGCATGGAGGGGCAGGGCCCCGACCACTCCAGCGGCCGGATCGAGCGGTTCCTGCAGCTGTCGGCGGAGAACAACATGACCGTTGCCAACTGCACCACCCCCGGCAACTACTTCCACCTCCTCCGCCGCCAGGCGCTCTCCGACGTGCACCGGCCGCTGGTCGTCTTCACGCCGAAGTCGCTGCTGCGGGCGAAGGCCGCGGTCAGCCCGGTCGCCGACTTCACCGAGCAGAACTTCCGCTCGGTGCTGCCCGACACCGGTGTCGGCGGCGAGCCGCTGGAAGCCTCCACGGTGAAGCGCGTGCTGCTCTGCAGCGGCAAGGTCGCCTACGACCTCATGGCGCAGCGCGAGTCCGACGGCCGCGCCGACACCGCGATCGTGCGGGTCGAGCAGCTGTACCCGCTGCCGGCCGAGCAGATCCGTGCCGAGCTGGAGCGCTACTCGAACGCGACGGACGTGGTGTGGGTGCAGGAGGAGCCGGCGAACATGGGCGCCTGGCAGTTCATGGCGGTCAACCTGCCCGAGGAGCTCCCGGAGGGCCGGAAGCTGCGGCGGGTGAGCCGCCGGGCGTCGGCCAGCCCGGCGGTCGGCTCGGCGAAGGTGCACGAGGTCGAGCAGCGCAAGCTGGTCGCCGAGGCCTTCGCCGACTGACCCGGTCGACCGACGGCGGATCCACCGACCGACGCCCGGCCCCCGATCACCTCGGGGACCGGGCGTCGTAGGTTCTCCGGCATGTACTTCACGGACCGGGGCCTGGAGGAGCTGGCCGAGCGGCGGGGCGGGGAGCAGGTCACCCTGGCCTGGCTGGCCGACCAGATGCAGGCGTTCGTCGACCAGCACCCCGACTTCGAGGTGCCCGTCGAGCGGCTGGCCACCTGGCTGGCCCGCGGCGGCACGGACGACGACGACCTCGACGACTGACAGAGGATCCCCTGACCCCACCACTGGCGAGCTGGTGGCGGGACACTGCAGGGGGCCCGGCAGTGCCTGCTGACCTGCCGCTGGCGCGGGTACAGGTCCGTGCCGACGCCACCGATCCCGATGCCTGGTTCTGGGAGCTGCCGGGCGTCGCGGCGACCGGCTCGCAGGTCCCGCTGGCCACCCACTCCCCCGTGCTCGCCGCGCTCCCGGGCGCCCGTGTACGAGCTCGACGAGGCGGGGTCCACCGAGCGCTCGTGGGCCGGCCTGGACCTGGTCCGCGACTGGCGGACGTTCTGCGACGCGCCCGAGCGGCTGCTGCGCCACCTGCCCGATGACTGAACGAGGGGGACACGCCGCAGCACCTGCCCGCGCGGGCCGCGGCGCGGCTGCACGCTGAGCTCATGCTCGGTCACTCCCACGCGCTCTCCGGCCTCGCCGCCGGCGCCGCGACCCTGCCGTGGGCCCCGGCCCAGGGAGCGGTCGGCCAGGCAGCGTGGGTCGCCGCCGTCGGCGGGATGGCGATGCTGCCCGACCTCGACCACCGCGACTCCACGGTCTCGGACATGTGGGGCCCGGTCACCGACGTGCCCGCGGGCGCGATCGGGGCGCTCGCCGGCGGGCACCGCTGGGGGACCCACGACGCGATCCTCGCCCCGCTGGCGTTCGGTGCGCTCGCCGTCCTCGCCTCCGGTGCCTTCTGGTCCAGCCTCCTGCTGCTGGCCCTGGCCATCGGCCTGGCGCTGCGGGCCCTGCACTTCGTCATCCCCGGACGCACCGAGACGACGATCCTGGGCAACCTCCTGCTGTCGTGGGGCGGCGCCTGGCTGGTGCTCGACCACACGACCACGCCGTCCTGGCTCCCCTGGGCGGTCGCCGCAGGCGTGCTGACCCACATCGCCGGCGACGCGATCACCACCGCCGGGGTACCGGTGCCGCTGCTCTGGCTGGTCCGCCGGAAGCGGCTGGCCCTCTCCCCCATCCGCACCGGCGCGGCCGTGGAGAAGGTGGCCCTGGTGCCGCTCTTCGTGGTGGCCACCGTCGTCCTCGCCTACACCAACACCGACCTGCACCTCGCCGTCGACCCGCTGGTGGACCGGCTGCTCAGCTCCGGCTGAGACCGCCCGCCGTCACGGGCGGGGGTTGGTCCTGGTCCAGCCGCGGTCGTCCCGGCGGGCGCCCTGTGCCGCGCGGCAGCGGCGGCAGACCTCCTGCACCTCCTCGGCGTGCCGGCCGGACTCGGGCTGCACGTCGGGCCAGGCGACGTGCGGGAAACGCGTCAGCCGTGACCGGCTCAGGGACAGCCCGCAGGCGGTCTCGTTGCGCCCGCGCTCCCAGGCGTGCACCTCACCGGCCGGGTACCGGATGCCGTCGTCGGGGTCGACCCACTGGCCCGTGGCGGCGACCGCCGCCCTGCTGGCTGCCATGCGCCCCTCGATACCCGCGATCCGGCCCCGGGACAAACCGTTCGCCGCGATCGGCCGGAGCCCGCAGACTCGAGGGGTGGAGAGACTGTCGGACAAGCTCCTGAACTGGGCGAGCATCCTCGACGAGGAGACGCTGAAGCAGGCCGAGCGCACCGCCTCCCTGGACATCGTCGACCCGCACGTGGCCCTCATGCCCGACGCACACCTGGGCAAGGGCGCCACCGTCGGCTCGGTGCTGCCGACGCGCGGGGCGATCATCCCGGCGGCGGTCGGCGTCGACATCGGCTGCGGCATGATCGCCGTCCGGACCCCGTGGTCGGTGGACCAGGTGCGGGCGCGGGGCCCGCTGGCGCCGCTGCGCGGCGACATCGAGCGGGCGGTGCCCCTCTCGGCCGGCCGGTACAACAAGAAGCTCACCGAGTCGGCGCGGCGCCGGGTCGCCGAGCTGGAGGCGAAGGCCGAGGAGCTGGGCGACCGGGTCCTGCACTCGGTGACGACGACGGCGCCGAACTGGGCGTTGCAACTGGGCAGCCTCGGCTCGGGCAACCACTTCATCGAGGTGACCGCGGACGAGCGCGACCGCGTATGGCTGTTCCTGCACTCCGGCAGCCGCGGGGTGGGCAACAGGATCGCTCAGAAGCACATCGCGATCGCCCAGGAGCGGGCCCGCCGCGACGGCCTGCACCTGCCCGACCGGGACCTGGCCTGGCTCGACGAGGGCACCCCGGAGTTCGACCGGTACATCGCCGAGCTGCGGTGGGCGCAGCACTTCGCGCTGCTCAACCGCGAGGAGATGATGGACCGGGTCGCCGACTGCCTGGCCCGGCACATGCGCGCCGACGCGACGCCGGAGCTCGAGCGGGTCAACTGCCACCACAACTTCACCCAGCACGAGAAGCACTACGGCGCCGATCTCTGGGTGTCCCGGAAGGGCGCCATCCAGGCGAGGAAGGGGCAGCCGGGGCTCATCCCGGGGTCGATGGGGACGGCGAGCTACGTGGTCACCGGGCTCGGCAACCCCGAGTCGCTGAACTCCTCACCGCACGGCGCGGGGCGGGTGTTCTCGCGGACCAAGGCCCGCAAGACCTTCACCCGGGCCCAGCTGGAGGAGTCGATGCGGGGCATCGAGTGGCGGCACAGCGACGCCTTCCTCGACGAGATCCCCGGGGCCTACAAGGACGTCGACCAGGTCATGGCCGACGCCGCGGACCTCGTGGAGGTCCGGCACACGCTGCGCCAGCTGGTCAACGTGAAGGGGGATTGACCCGACCTACGTCTACGACTCCGGTCGGGCCGACGTCGACGGGCTCGCCGCGGCCGCGCAGGCGGCGTTCCAGTGGACGAACGCCCTGGACCCGACCGCCTTTCCCAGCGTGGCGCGGATCGAGAACGACCTCGTCGGGGCGGCCCTGGCGCTGCTCGGCGGCGGCCCGGAGGCGGTGGGCACGCTGACCAGCGGCGGAACCGAGAGCTGCCAGCTCGCCGTCCTGGCCGCCCGCGAGCGCTGGCGGGCGGCGGGCGGCACCGGCCGGCCGGTGCTGCTGCTGCCGGTGACGGCGCACGCCGCGTTCCGCAAGGTCGCCCACCTGTTCGACGTCGAGGTGCGCGACGTGCCGGTCGACCCGGTCACCTGCCGGGTGGACCCCGCGGCGGTGGTCCGGCTGCTGGACGAGCGGACGGTGCTGGTGGTGGTCAGCGCGCCGTCCTACCCGCACGGCGTGCTCGACCCCGTGGGGGAGATCGCCGGGCTGGCGGCCGTGGCCGGGGTGCCGTGCCACGTCGACGCCTGCATCGGGGGCTGGGTCCTGCCGTTCCTCGAGGACGTCCCGGAGCGCTTCGACCTCTCGGTGTGGGGCGTGACCTCGCTGTCGGTGGACCTGCACAAGTACGGCTACGCACCCAAGGGCGTCTCGGTGCTGCTCACCGCCACGCCGGAGCTGCGGCACGCGCACTGGTTCTCCACGGCGGGCTGGCCCGGCTACCCGGTGGTCAACCCGACCCTGGCCGGCACCCGGCCGGCCGGTGCCATGGCCGCCGCCTGGGCGGTGCACCGGTGGCTGGGCACCGAGGGCTACCGCGAGCTCGCCCTCAGGGCTCGGGACGCCACCGTGCGGCTCGCGGACGGGATCGACACGATCGACGGCTTGCGGGTCATCGGCCGCCCGGCGGCGACGCTCGTCGCGGTCGCGGAGGACCGACCGGAGGGCGTCGACGTGCTGAACCTGGCCGACGAGATGACCGCCCGCAGCTGGCTCATCCAGCCGCAGCCGCCCTTCGCCCAGGAGCGCGGGGACCTCCCCGCCACGGTGCACCTGACCGTCACGGCGGCGACCGCCGACCGGGTGGACGCGCTGCTGGCCGATCTGCGGGACGGCGCACGGTCGGCCACCGCGCTGCCCCGGCCCGTGCCGGACCCGGACCTGGTGGCCGCGGCCGCCACCATCGACCCGGCGGCGCTGACCGTCGCCGACGTCGATTCGCTGCTGGAGCTCGCCGGGCTCTCCGGCGGATCGCTCCCCGCGCGCATGGCCGCCGGTGCACGCGCTGGTCGCCGCGCTGCCCCGACCGGTCGCCGAACGGCTGCTCGCGGGCGTCCTCGGTCGCGTCTACCGGCCGACGCTCAGCGGGTGACGCGCTGCTCCCGCGCGCACCCCGCCACGGCGTCGGCGACGGCGGTCGCGACCCGGCGGTCCAGTGGGCTGGGCACGATGTAGTCGGCCCGCAGGTCCTCGCCGACGACGTCGGCGATCGCCGTGGCGGCCGCCAGCTTCATCTCCTCGGTGATGCTGGTCGCCCCGGCGTCGATGGCGCCGCGGAAGACGCCCGGGAAGGCGAGCACGTTGTTGATCTGGTTGGGCAGATCGCTGCGCCCCGTGGCGACCACGGCGGCGTACCTCGCCGCCACCTCCGGGTCGACCTCGGGGGTGGGGTTGGCCAGCGAGAACACGATGCAGTTCTCGGCCATCGACGCGATCGCCTCCTCGGGCACCGAGCCGCCGGACACCCCGAGGTAGACGTCCGCCCCCCGCAGCGCCGAGACCATGGAGCCGGCGAAACCGGACTCGTTGGTGTTCTCGACCAGCCACTGCTTCGTGCCGGTCAGCGCCTCCCGGCCGGCGTGCAGGACGCCCTGCGAGTCGGCGACGGCGATGTCGCGCACGCCCGCCTCGAGCAGGATCTTGGTGCAGGCGACCCCCGCCGCCCCGGCGCCGGAGACCACGACCCGCAGGTCGCCGAGCTCCCGCCCGACCACCGTCGCCGCGTTGCGGAGCGCCGCGAGCACGACGATCGCCGTCCCGTGCTGGTCGTCGTGCATGACCGGGATGTCCAGGCGCTCGCGCAGCCGGGCCTCGATCTCGAAGCAGCGGGGGGCGCTGATGTCCTCGAGGTTGATGCCGCCGAAGGAGGGGGCGATCGCGGCGACGGTCTCGACGATCTCCTCGACGTCGGTCGTGGAGAGCACGATCGGCACCGAGGAGAGGCCGGCGAACTCGCTGAACAGGCAGGCCTTGCCCTCCATCACCGGGAGCGCGGCGGTGGGGCCGATGTCGCCGAGCCCCAGCACGGCCGTGCCGTCGGAGACGACGGCGACGACCCGGGGCGCCCAGGTGAACCGGCGGGCGAGCTCGGGCTCGGCGGCGATCGCGCTGGACACCCGGGCGACGCCGGGGGTGTAGGTGAGCGCGAGGTCGGCGATCGAGCCGATGGAGCGGGTGGAGGCCACGGAGAGCTTGCCGCCCTCGTGCACCGCGAACGCCGGGTCGGCCGCGAAGCGGTCGCTGCTGACGTGGTCCCCGGGCGCCGGATTCCCGCTCATGGGCACAGCAGCGTAACCGGGTGCAGCGATCGCGTTGCGGTTACGGTACGACCGTGCAGATCCGCGAGCTCGCCGTGCCCGACAGCTACGCGCTCGACCTGGTGCCGCACGGCGACACGCGCGGCCGGTTCACGGAGTGGTACCGGGCCGACGTGCTGTCCCGAGCCGTGGGTCACAGCCTCCCGCTCGCCCAGGCGAACCACAGCGTCTCCGCACGGGGCGTCCTCCGCGGTGTCCACTTCGCGCTCGTGCCCCCCGGCCAGGCGAAGTACGTCTACTGCCCGGCCGGCCGGGTGCTCGACGTCGTCGTCGACGTCCGGGTCGACTCGCCCACGTTCGGCGTGCACGACGCGGTGGTCCTGGACAGCGAGCAGCCGAGCGCAGTCTACCTCGCCGAAGGGCTCGGCCACGCCTTCGTCGCGCTGGAGGACCGCAGCTCGGTCACCTACCTGGTCTCCTCCGGCTACGACCCGGGGCGGGAGTTCGGCGTCTCGCCACTGGACCCGGATCTGGACCTGCCCTGGCCGTCCGACCTCGAGCTGGAGCTGTCGGCCAAGGACCGGGCCGCCCCCACCCTGGCCGAGGCGCGGGCGCAGGGCCTGCTGCCGACCATGGCCGAGTGCGCCGCGCGGTACGCCCGGCTACGCCAGGTGTGAGGGCGGGGCGCCGGGGAGCCGGCCCGGGCGGGGCCACAGCCGGGCGGTGATGCGGCCCACCACGACGGCGACGCCGAACGAGCGGCTGTCGTCGGTGACGAACGGGTTGTCCCCCTCCACCCAGTGCCCACCGGGGACCGCCCGGCGCACCCGCTTGACCACCAGCAGGTCCGGCCGCGACGGGAACCGCGCCAGGACGACGTCCCCCGGGCGCACCCCGCGCGACCACCGGCCCCCGGACCGCACCCGCCGGGCCAGCAGGAGGTCACCCGAGCGGACGGTCGGGGACATGGACGGCCCGCTCACCCGGACCGGTCGCCACGCACCCGGCAGCGGGTCCACCGGGCCGTCCCCGCGCTCTCCCGCACTGTCGCCGTCGATCACCGCGAGTAGGGTCGCAGACGACACAACCCCACGATCCTCGGAGGCATCCCCATGCGTCTCACCCGCATGTTCTCCGCCGTGGAGGCCACCGCGCACTGCGACCTCCCCTGCGGCGTCTACGACCCGGCCCAGGCCCGCATCGAGGCGGAGTCGGTCAAGGCCATCCAGGAGAAGTACCAGGGCAACGACGACCCGGTCTTCCGCACCCGCGCCGTCCTGATCAAGGAGCAGCGGGCGGACCTCGTCAAGCACCACCTGTGGGTGCTGTGGACCGACTACTTCAAGCCCCCGCACTTCGAGAAGTACCCGCAGCTGCACGAGCTGTTCAACAAGGCCACCAAGCAGGCCGGCGCCGCCGGCGGCAAGGGCAGCATGGACCCCGCCGAGGGCCAGAAGCTGCTCGACTACATCGCCGAGATCGACAAGATCTTCTGGGAGACCAAGGCAGCTGCCTGAGACCGGATCTGCGCTGCTGCCGGGCCGCCCTCGTGGGTGGTCCGGCAGCGCCGTCTCGGAAACTCCTCCCACCCTGGCGACGCCGCGCCGGCGCCTAGGGTCTGCCCCATGCGCGGCTCGGAGGACTTCGTGATCGACGTCGGGCAACTCCTGGAGAGGGTCGAGGACGCGGCACCCATCGAGGCGGTGGAGGCCGTCGCCGACGCCCTGGGGGCGATGGTCGAGGCCCGCAGCGCGACCTTGCTGATCGCCGACTTCACCGGCCGGGCCGTCGTCCGGCTGACCTCGGCCGCCCTGGTCGAGGGCGCGCGCAGGCACGGGGGCGAGCAGGCCGAGACGCTGTCGCTGGCCGGCACGGTCTACGAGCAGGTCCTGCGGACGCAGGAGGCCGACGTCCGGGAGGCCGTCGACGGGGCGGTGGTGGTCGTGCCGGTCACCGACCGGGGCGACGCGATCGGCGTCATCGAGTTCGACCTCGCCCGCTACCCCTCCGCGAAGGAGATGGCGGAGATCCGTACCGCGGCGCACGCGCTCGCCTACGTGGTCATCGCCGCCCGCCGGCACACCGACGTGTTCGAGTGGGGGCAGCGCTCGACGGAGTTCGCGCTGGCCGCGGAGATCCAGCGTCGGCTGCTTCCCGCGTCCTACACGTGCGAGGCCGGTCAGTTCACCCTTGCAGGGTGGCTGGAACCGGCCAGCTCGGTCGGCGGGGACACCTTCGACTACACGCTGGACCGCGACTGCCTCCAGTTGTCGATCACCGACGCCGTCGGCCACCAGGTCGCCGCGGCCCTGCTGGCCACCCTGCTGGTGGGGGCGCTGCGCAACGGTCGGCGACGCGGCATGGACCTCGCCGAGCAGGCCCGGTACGCCAACGACGCCCTCGCGGAGAACGCGGACGCCGGGCAGTTCGTCACGGGGCAGCTGGTGCGGGTGGACCTGCACGCCGCTACCGCGACGGTCGTCAACGCCGGGCACGTCCTGCCGCTGCGGCTGCGCGACGGCCGGGTCGAGGAGGTCGACCTGCGGGTCGAGCCGCCGTTCGGCGTGGTTCCCGGCAAGTCCTTCGACGTCCAGCCCTTCCCGCTCGAGCCCGGTGACCGGATCGTCTTCCTCACCGATGGCATGCAGGAGCGCAACGCGGTCGACCTGGATGTCGCGAGAACGCTGGCGGACACCGCCGACCTGCACCCGCGAGAGGTGGTCCACGCCCTCGGCAGGGCCGTCCTCAAAGAGACCGGCGGGGACCTGCGCGACGACGCCACGATGATCTGCCTCGACTGGTACGGCGGCCCGCCGCGACCGCGCACCAGCGAGCAGGGGGCCGACCCGGACATCACCTCGCCGCCGGCCTGAACCCGGGATCCGGACCGACCGCGGGCGCGGCCGGTACGGTTTGCAGACGATGCGCATCGACCCCGCCGGGTGGCCCTTCATCACCGGACCGCTGGCCCCAGCCGCCCTGCTCGCCGCGGGAGGCCGGACCACCGGCCGCCGGAGCCTCCGCCTGGCCGCCTGGCCACTGGTGGGGCTGTCGGCGTACATGGCGCTGTTCTTCCGCGACCCGGACCGGCGCTGCGACACCGTGCCGGTCGACCCGGACGACGTCCTGTCCCCGGCCGACGGCGTGGTGATGGTGGCCGGTGAGCCGCAGGAGGGAGTGGCCCCCGACGGCGACTGGCAGCAGGTGAGCGTCTTCCTGTCGGTGGTGGACGTGCACGTCAACCGCTCCCCGTACCACGGCGAGGTCGTGGAGAGCTCCTACCGCAAGGGCAGCTTCCTCGCGGCCTACCGGAAGGAGTCGGCGCACCGGAACGAGCGCAGCGAACTGTGGCTGCGCGACGGGGACCGCACGGTCGTCTTCCGCCAGATCGTCGGCGTGCTCGCCCGCCGGATCGTCACCCGCACCGGGCCCGGGCAGCAACTGGCCACCGGGGAGCGGATGGGCCTGATGAAGTTCGGCTCGCGCATGGACGTGTTCGTGCCGCCCGAGTGCGAGATCACCGTGACGAAGGGGCAGCGCGTGCGGGGCGGCGAGACCGCCATCGCCCGCTGGTCCTCGACCCGCTGAGGGTTCGCCGTGCCCAGCTCCGCCTCCGGCCACCGGCCCCCGCAGACCCGCCGCACGGCCACCGTCGAGTTCGTGCGCGGCTCGGTGCGGGGCAGCCGGCGGCGTGCGCTCGCGACCCTGCCCAGCCTCTTCACGCTCGCCAACATGTTCTGCGGGTTCCTCGCCATCCTGGTGTCGATCCGCGGTCAGTACACGCTCGCGGCCGTCCTGGTCGGGCTGTCGGTGCTGTTCGACATCGTCGACGGCGCCGTCGCCCGCCTGGTCGGCGCCGTCACGCCGTTCGGTCTGCAGTTCGACTCGCTGGCCGACCTGGTCTCCTTCGGGCTGGCCCCGGCGCTGCTCGCGTTCACCCTGTTCTCCGAGGGGCGCGACGGGTGGGACCCGCTCGGCTGGGTCGTCTGCTTCCTGTGGGTGGCGTGTGCCGCCATCCGCCTGGCCCGGTTCAACACGACCATCGACCCGACGGCGGACAAGCGGTACTTCATCGGCATGCCGAGTCCCGGTGCCGCCGGCGTCGTGCTGGCGTCGGTGTTCGCCTTTGGCGACGACATGCAGGGCCGTGACCGGCTCTGGGTGCTGCTCGTGGTGGCCGTCCCCGCGGTGCTGATGGTCACCGACGTCCGCTTCCGGTCGTTCCGGTCGCTGGTCAGCCCGAAGAGCGGCCGCCCCTACGGGCTGGTCGCCACGGCGGTGCTCCTGGTGATCGGCCTCGCGCTGTTCCCGGTTGTCACCGGATGCGTGCTCGCCTACGGCTACCTGCTCGCACCGGTGCTCGTGCCGGTGCTGTCACCACTGGGCCGGCTGGTGCCGGCCCGCCTGAAGGAGCTCCTCTCATGAGCGTGCGCCCGATCCGCCCCGACGACGTCCCCGCCGTCGTCGGGCTGGTGCGCGAGCTCGCCGACTACGAGAAGGCGCTGCACGAGGTCCGCCTGACCGAGGAGCAGCTCACCGCCTGCCTGTTCGGCGACTCCCCCGCCCTGTTCGGCCACGTGGCCGAACGCGACGGCCGGGTCGTCGGCACGGCCCTGTGGTTCCTCAACTTCTCCACCTGGCGGGGCACCCACGGCATCCACCTCGAGGACCTCTACGTCCAGCCGCAGCACCGCGGCGCCGGGCTCGGCCGGGAACTGCTGCGCACGCTCGCACAGGTCTGCGTCGACCGGGGCTACTCGCGGCTCGAGTGGTCGGTGCTGGACTGGAACACCCCGTCGATCGACTTCTACCGGGCCGCCGGCGCCGTGCCCATGGACGAGTGGACGGTGTTCCGGCTCACCGACGACGCGCTCGCGTCGTTCGCCTGCGCCGCACGGGAGTGACCCACCGGCGCTAGCGTTCGGCCCGTGACCACCGAGCGCGGACCGATCGAGTGCTGGCTGACCGACATGGACGGGGTCCTGGTCCACGAGGGACACGCCCTGCCCGGGGCGAAGGAGTTCCTCGACCGCCTGGTCGAGCGGCGGCGTCGGTTCCTCGTCCTCACCAACAACTCGATCTTCACACCGCGTGACCTCGCGGCCCGGCTCAGCCGCACCGGGCTGCTGGTGCCCGAGGAGGCCATCTGGACCTCGGCGCTCGCGACCGCCGACTTCCTCACCACCCAGCTGCCCGGCGGGTCGGCCTACGTCATCGGCGAGGCCGGGCTGACCACGGCGCTCTACGAGGCCGGCTACACCCTCACCGACAGCGATCCGGACTACGTCGTCCTCGGGGAGACGCGCACGTACTCGTTCGAGGCGATCACGCGGGCGATCCGGCTCGTCGGTGGCGGCGCCCGCTTCATCGCCACGAACCCCGACGTCACCGGCCCCTCGCCCCAGGGCCCGCTGCCGGCCACCGGGTCGGTCGCCGCCATGATCACCGCGGCGACCGGCGCGAAGCCCTACTTCGTCGGCAAGCCGAACCCGATGATGTTCCGCAGCGCCATGAACCGCATCCAGGCGCACTCGGAGTCCACGATCATGGTCGGCGACCGCATGGACACCGACGTCGTCGCCGGGATCGAGGCCGGTCTGGAGACCGTGCTCGTGCTGTCCGGGTCCACCGCGGCCGACGAGGTGACGCGCTTCCCCTTCCGGCCCAGCCGGGTGCTCGACTCCATCGCCGACGTCATCGACCTGATCTGAGGGAGCCCCCTCTCCACCTCGCGGGTTCGGGCGCGCCCCTGAGGGGACCTCAACGGTCCAGGTAGGCCAGGCGGGACTCGGGGGTGGCCAGCAGGTAGAGCACGGTGCCGACCAGCGCCAGGATCGGCAGGCCGATCAGCGGCTGCTGGGCCGAGAAGGCGAAGGTGAAGCCGGTCAGCCCCAGGAACAGCTGCAGGGCGATCACCGGCCCGCGGGCCCAGCCGGCCACCCGCCACAGGCCGCGGGCGGCGGCACCGAGGACGCCGGCGGCCAGCGCGGCCAGCACCACCTCGGCCAGGGCCCGGGGCACGCTCTCGGGGTCGCCGGTCACGGTGAGGACGAGCAGCACCAGCGCGCCGAGGCCGAACAGCAGCGCCTCGAGCCCCACCGCCAGCGCAGCCCGGCGGAGCGACGGCGGCGCCTCGGTGCGTGGCGTCGCGGGGCGGGGCGCAGGTTGCGCGATCGAGGCGCCGAACAGGCGGTCGGCGAGGCGACGGGGCGGCGGTGCGGGCGCGCCGCGGTCCTCGGTCACGACGGCGAGACTACGCGGCGCCCGCTCGCCGCAGGCCCGTCGCCCGGCGCCGCCGACGGGTGCCCGCGCCCCCTGGATAGCCTGGCGGCATGCGCGCGCTCGTGGTCGTCAACCCGGCGGCCACCACCACCACCGCGAAGACGCGGAACGTGCTCGTGGGTGCCCTCGCCAGCGAGCTGAAGGTCGACGTCGCCGAGACCGGACACCGCGGCCACGGCCGGGAGCTGGGTGCCCAGGCGGTCGCCGACGGGATCGACGTGGTCGTCGCCCTCGGCGGCGACGGCACCGTGAACGAGGTGGTCAACGGGCTGCTGGCCGACGGCCCCGGGGCGGGCGTGCCCATGCTGGCGGTCGTCCCGGGCGGCTCGACCAACGTGTTCTCCCGGGCCCTGGGCCGCTCCCTCGACCCGGTGGAGGCGACCGCGGAGATCCTGGCCTCGTTGCGGGCGGGCCGCACCCGGTCGGTCTCCCTGGGCACCGCCAGCGCCACGGGGACCAGCACCGCGGCGGTGACCGGCGTGGCGCCGGCCGCGGCGGAGGCGGTCGCCCGCGCCGACGCCGACGCCGACGGGCCGGGGTGGACCGATCGACGCTGGTTCGTCTTCGCCGCCGGGTTCGGCTTCGACGCGGAGGTGATCGCCCGGGTGGAGGCGCGCCGGGCGCAGGGCCGCCGTTCGACCGGCGCTCTCTACGTCCGCGAGGGCACCAGCGCCTTCCTCTTCGGCCGCGAACGCCGGCGTCCGGCCATGACCTTGCAAGTGCCCGGCGAACCGCCGCTCGAGGAGCTGTTCCTCTGCCTGGTCTCCAACGTCAGCCCCTGGACGTACCTGGGCGCCCGGCCGGTGAACCCCACGCCTCGAGCCTCCTTCGACACCGGGCTGGACGTCTTCGCCCTCGGCCGCACGGGCACCACCCGCATGCTCCGGGCCCTGCGGCAGACCATGCGGCCGGAACCAGACCTGCGCGGGCGTGGCCTGCACCGCCGGCACGACCTCCGGGAGCTCACCGTCACCGCCGTGCGACCGCAGGGCTGGCAGGTCGACGGCGACCACCTCGGCACCGCCACCGGCGTGCGGTTCCGGAACGTGCCCGACGCCCTGCGCGTCATCGCGTAACCGGCGTGTCCCGGCCCGGGCGCGAGGACATTCCCTCCGCCGAGTGGCAGGCCTAGCACGGCCGTGGTGAGGTTGCTCACGCGGGGGTCAGCGCTGACCGCGTTTCCCTTGACAGGCGTCCGGCACGTGAAAACATCGCTGCTGGAACGCAACCTGCCGGTAACAAAGCAGGCAGTCGCTGCCGCCATGGCGCTGGGTACACCGGTGTCGGCCCGGCGATGGCAGACCGAGCTACGCGACTGACGTACCGACCGCAGACGACATCGAGGAGTACAACGCCATGGACTGGCGCCACCGCGCGCTCTGCCGGGACGAGGATCCGGAGCTGTTCTTCCCCATCGGGACGACCGGTCCGGCCCTGGTCCAGATCGAGCAGGCGAAGGCCGTCTGCCAGCGCTGCCCGGTGGTCTCGTCGTGCCTGGACTGGGCTCTGCGCTCGGGTCAGGACTCCGGCGTCTGGGGTGGGCTCTCCGAGGACGAGCGGCGCGCGCTGAAGCGTCGCCAGGCTCGCACCCGGGTCCACACCGCCTGACCAGGAGCACCACGACGGCTGCCGGGGACTCCCGGCGGCTCACCGCACCACCGCGTTCGCACTGACCGCCACGAGGCCGGTCCGGCTCCCCCCGGACCGGCCTCGGCGCTTTCCGGCGGCGCCGGGCTCAGCGCCGCGGCCAGCCGTTCCCGGGCAGGTGCAGCACCACCTCGGTGCCGGGTCGTCCCTCCGGCGCACCCATCGTGAGGCTGCCGCCCAGCTCGCTGGTCACCAGCGTCCGGACGATCTGGAGGCCGAGCCCGTCGCTGACGGCCGGGTCGAACCCCGGCGGCAGACCCCGGCCGTCGTCCCGGACGCGGACGAGCAGGTCCTCGCCGTTCCGCTCGGCGACGAGCTCGATGACGCCGGGCTCCCCCTCGGAGAAGGCGTGCTCCGCGGCGTTGTGCAGCAGCTCGGTCACCGCCAGGACCAGCGGGGTGGCCGCCGCCGCCGGCAGCTCGCCGAACGATCCGGTCCGCCGGGTCCGCGCCGCCGGGCCCACCGACGTCAGGTCGCCGAGCATCGGCAGCACCTGGTCGAGGACGTCGTCGACGTCGACGACGTCCTCCCGGCTGCCGGCCAGCGTCTCGTGCACCACGGCGATCGAGGCCACCCGGCGCACCGACTCCTCGAGCGCCGCCCGGGCGGCCGGCTCGGTCATCCGGCGGGCCTGCAGCCGCAGCAGCGCGGCCACCGTCTGCAGGTTGTTCTTCACCCGGTGGTGGATCTCCCGGATGGTCGCGTCCTTGGTCAGCAGTGCCCGGTCCCGCCGCCGGACGTCGGTCACGTCGCGCACCAGCACGAGCGCGCCGGGGGCTGCGCCGGGCACCTGCAGGGGCAGGGCCCGGAGCAGCAGGGTGGCGCTGGCCGCCTCGACGTCCATCGGATCGGGGTAGCGCCCCGCGACCGCCGCCGTGATGCCCGCGGCGGCCGCCTCCCCCGCCACCCGGTCGGTCACCGCCCGGCAGGTCACGTCGGCGAGCTGCGCGCCGGCCAGGTCACCGGCCACCCCGATCCGCCGGTAGGCCGACAGCGCGTTCGGGCTCGCGTAGGTGACGCGTCCGGCCCCGTCCAGGCGCACCAGCCCGTCGCCGACCCGCGGGCTCATCTCGGCGTCCTGGAGCTTCACCGGCGGGAACGTGCCAGCCGAGACCATGAGGCAGAGGTCGGCGGCGATGTCGAGGTAGGTCAGCTCGAGGGTCGACGGCGAGCGGGTGACCGCGAGGTTGGTGTCCTTGGCCAGGACGGCGATGCCCACGCCCTCGTGCCGGACCGGGATCACCTCGCGCCGCCGTGGCGTGTGCCCGGTCCGGTCGGGGTCCCCGTCCAGCACCGGCCGGCCGTCCCGGAGGGCCACGGCGAACGGCCGGGCCTCCTCCGGACCGGTCTCGACGCCGACCATGTCCTCCGGCCGGCTGGTGGGTGCGGTGAGCGGCCGCACCTGGGCCACGCACCACCAGGAGCCCGAGGGCAGCGGCACCCACAGCGTGAGGTCGGCGAAAGCCAGGTCCGCCAGCAGCTGCCAGTCGGCGACCAGGCGCCGCGCGTGGGCGATCTGGGCAGGGCTGGACGCCGTTCCGCGGGTGAGGCGTTCGGAGAGGCTGCTCATGGTGCGCCGAGCTTAGGACCCCCTCCCGGGGTCCTCCCCGCGCGGGCGAGGGGCGAGGTGGACGGGGTCGGTGCCCTGCCCAGTTGGACGCAGGCTCGCCGCGGGACCCGGCAGAGGGCCACTTAGGCTGCGCGCGTGGTAGCCCTTCCCGCCGTCGTCATCGAGGCCGCCGGGCGCCGCGACCACGACCGCATCGCCCAGCTCACCGTCGACGTCTACGTGGGCGGCGGGCTCGCCTCCAGCGGGTACGCGGCGGAGCTGGCCGACGTCGCCGGCCGGGCGCGCCAGGCCGAACTCCTCGTGGCGCGCGATGCGACCGGCCGGGTTGTCGGCAGCGTCGCGTTCGTACCGGGGGGCGCGTTCGGCGAGGTGCTGGAGTCCGCCGACGAAGCAGGCTTCCGGATGCTCGCCGTGGACCCGGACGCGCAGGGCCAGGGCATCGGGGCGGCGCTGGTGCAGGAGTGCCTGCGCCGTGCGTCGGCGGCAGGCAAGCGGCGGGTGGTGATCTCGACGGGCACGCGCATGACCGCGGCGCACCGGCTGTACGAGCGGCTCGGATTCACCCGCCTGCCCGAGCGGGACTGGACGCCGGTGCCGGGCATCGACCTGCTGGTCTACGCCCGCGACCTCTAGGCATCGACGACGGTGGCGATCAGGTCGCCCTCCTGGAGGACCTCGCCCTCCACGACGTGCAGCTCCCGCACCGTGCCCGAACGCTCCGTGAGGACCGGGATCTCCATCTTCATCGACTCGAGGATGACCAGCGTGTCGCCGGCGGACACCGGCGCACCGGGCTCGACCAGCACCTTCCAGACGCTGGAGACCATCTCTGCGTGGATCTCCTCGACCGCCACCGGAACCTCCCGCGCTCACCGTCCGTGAGCCCTCATCCAAGCACGCGGCCGGCGGATCAGGCGTCCGGGACGGCCCGCCCCTGAGCGAGTCGCCCGACCACCGCGCAGACCTCCGGACCGTCGTGCGGAACGCCGGTCTCGGGCAGCCCGCTCAGCGCCAGAGCAGCGGCGCGGGCGGCCGTCGCGACGTCCACCGCCCCGGCGCTGACCGTGACCAGCAACGCGTCGTACCAGCCGTCGAGCCGGTCACCGGGGTCGTACCCGGTCACCGCCACCAGGTCGATGTCCGCCTCGGCCACCAGCCGGCGCCCGGAGCCGGGCAGCCGCCCGCTGATCCGGCCCGCGGTGCCCGGGGGCAGGGTCGATCGCAGCTGGACGGCCACCGCGGCACGCACGTCCGGGCGAGCCGCCGGACCGGGGCCGGGCACCGGTGACCCGACCGCGCTGCGCAGCGCCAGCTCGACGGCGTCCACGCCGTGCGCGCGCTCCAGCACCGCCATGTCGAGGGAGACCCCGGCGGCGACCTCGGTCAGCTTTCCGTCCGGGGCGATGCCCACGGTGACCAGGCCGCGCCAGCCGATCTCCGCGAGCCGCTGCGCCGCCGGCGGCACGTCGCCGGGCGCTCCGGGGGTCCAGGACACCCGCGCGATGCCGGCCGCGCGGTCCCGGGCCACCGGCGTGGGGAACCGCAGACCCTCGTCGGTCACCCAGGCCAGGAGGCCCCGCTCGCTGGCCGGCTCCACGCCGTCGCCGCCCAGCCGCTCCAGCACCTCCGGAGCCGGGCCTGCCCAGCGCAGCCCCGCGCCGAGGACGGCGCTCGCCAGTCGCGCGTTCCCGGCCAGCGCGGGTGGGACGGGGAGCACGGTGTCGGCCCCGCTGCGCCGGGCCGCCTCCACGATGCGGTCGACCGCCAGGTAGGACTCCGCGGCCGGGGCGGGGCCGAGCAGCACCCCGTCGTCGGCCAGCCGGACGTGCCGCGCCGCGTGCTCGGTCTCGCTGTACACGGCGACGGCCTTGAGACCGAGCCGCTGGCACGCGCCCACCGCGGCGCAGCCCGCCGGGCCCCGTCCTGCGACCAGGACGGTCTCGATCCCCAGCTGCGGCACTGCTGTTCCTCCTGCATCCCATCGCCCGGCCCGGCGCACGGCCAGGCGCCTCCGTGAGAGGCTTGTCCGGTCAGCTTGGCGGGTTCGTCGGCGTCGTGCACCCTACGTGGGCCGCGCCGACCCCCCGCGGGATCCACGGGCCGAGCGGGCCCACCGGTGAGGGTGAGAGGAGGGCAGCGATGTCCAAGCGTGGACGCAAGCGTCGCTCCCGCAAGGGGAACAAGGCCAACCACGGCAAGCGCCCCAACGCGTGAGAGCGGCCCCTCTGCATGCAGAGGGGGTATGCGCCAGAGGCCCAGGACCCGACGGGTTCTGGGCCTCTGGCGTTCAGCAGCGCCTCACGCGGTGGGGCGCTCCTCCGACCGCTCGATCGTCAGCCGCTCCACGCTGACCTGCGTGCCGTCCTCCTCGAAGGAGACGCTGGTCAGCTGCGTCTTGATCCGCTCGCGCAGACCCGACGGCGGCTTGTCGCCCCCGCAGCGCCGGCGCACCAGGGCCTTGAACTCCTGCTCGATGCCGAACTCGCGCAGACAGGAGGAGCAGTCCTCGAGGTGCTCGGCGATCAGGCCGCGCCGCTCGTCGGTGGTCTCGTGGTCGAGGAACTCGAAGACGTGCGTCAGGACGTCGTCGCACGAGTTGATGTCGAGGGGTCCGCCGGACCCGTGCTCGCTGCTCACGAGTGGGTCGCCTCCTCACCGGCTCCGGCGCGGACGAAGCCGCGCTCGCGGGCGTAGTCGGCCAGCAGCTTCTGCAGCCCCCGGCGACCGCGGTGCAGCCGGGACATCACCGTGCCGATGGGCGTGCCCATGATCTCGGCGATCTCCTTGTAGGCGAAGCCCTCGACGTCGGCCAGGTAGACGGCGAGCCGGAAGTCCTCCGGCAGCTGCTGCAGGGCGTCCTTGATGTCGGAGTCGGGCAGGTGGTCCAGCGCCTCGATCTCGGCCGAGCGCAGACCCGAGGAGGTGTGCTCCTCCGCCGCGTAGAGCTGCCAGTCCTGCACCTGCTCGGTGGGGTACTGCTGCGGCTGCCGCTGCTTCTTGCGGTAGCTGTTGATGTAGGTGTTCGTCAGGATCCGGTACAGCCAGGCCTTGAGGTTGGTGCCCTCGGCGAACTGGTGGAACGCGGAGTAGGCCTTCACGAAGGTCTCCTGCACCAGGTCCTCGGCGTCGGCCGGGTTGCGGGTCATCCGCAGGGCCGCCGGGTAGAGCTGGTCCAGGTAGGGCAGCGCGTCGCGCTCGAACCGGGCATCCCGCTCGGCGCGGGTCTCGGCGAGCTCCGTGCGGCTCCCGCCCTCGCGGGCCTCCGGCACCTCCACCGGGGCGCCCTCGGGCAGCTGACCGGCGTTGTCGACCGCGGAATCCTCAGGCACCGACCGTCCTCTCCGGGGCCCCCGGACGCGGGGCACCACGTCGGTCGATCCTAGCCGTGCGGCGTCCGGACGGCCCGGGGGACGCCGGTGCACGGCCCGCGTGCGGGTGGTGGAGACGCTGCTGCTCACGGCGGGTGCAACGGCACCGGCGCCCGCGGCCATTCCCACCGGGCCGGTGATCGCTACGCTCCGGCGCCGTGGCGGCAACCCCGGCGGTGCGGGTCCTGGAGCAGGCGAAGGTGGCCCACACGCTGCACCCGTACGACCCCGGGCACCCGGCTGACCGGGGACACGGCGAGGCCGCCGTCGCCGCGCTGGGTGCCGACCCCCGCCAGGTGTTCAAGACCCTGGTGACCCACGTCGACGGCGTCCTCACCGTCGCGGTCGTGCCGGTCAGCGGGACGCTCGACCTCAAGGCGCTGGCCACGGCCGCCGGCGGACGCAGGGCGGCGATGGCCGAGCCCGCCGACGCCGAGCGCGCGACCGGCTACGTGCTCGGCGGGATCAGCCCCCTCGGCCAGCGGAAGGCGCTGCCCACCGTGGTCGACGCCTCCGCCCTGGGGTTCCCCACGGTGCTGGTGAGCGCGGGCAAGCGCGGGCTCCAGCTGGAGCTGCCGCCGGGCGAGCTGGTGCGGCTGACCCGGGCCCGGACGGCGCCGATCGGCCGCTGACCGCCTGGCTCCCCTACTACTCCGACCCGGTCGGCTGCGCTACGGAAGCGGAGCGGACGCCGCGTCCCGGGACTCCGCGTCGCCCTCGCCGGGTGCATCCCGGTCCTCTTTCGCGGCGGAGCGGGTCCGCACCAGGTGGGCAACCAGCAGCTGGCCGGCATGCCTGATGTGCTCCTCCATCGCGACGCGGGCGCCATCGGCATCACGCCGGTGCAAAGCCTGGATCAACGCGGTGTGGTCGTGCGCGGAGGCCTCCTCCCAGCCGGCGATGGACGTGAAGAAGCGGGTCGGCACGTACCGCACCGAGAGGCCGAGGAACCAGTTCAGCTTGGGTGCGGCCGCCACCTGGTTGATCATCCGGTGCAGAAGGTGGTTGCAGCGGGCGACGACGTCCCCGTCCCCTGCCCGCGCGGCTCGTGCCAGCCGGTCCTGGAGATCGTCGATCTCGGCGAGGTCCGTGTCGCTGAGCTTGAGCGCCGCGCGAGCGGCCAGCTCCCCGGCGATGGTCGCCTGGACGAAGAAGAGGTCGGCGACGTCCTCCGGCGACAGGGGCGCGACCACGAAACCCCGCCGCGGCTCCGAGACTACGAAACCCTCACCGCGCAGCAGGAGGAGTCCCTCCCTGGCCGGTGTCACGCTGATCCCGAGATCCGCCGCGATGCGGTCGAGGCGAACGAACTCACCCTCCCGGAGCTCCCCGGACATGATCAGCGCGCGGACGTAGCCCGCCGACTCCTCGCTGAGGGCCTGACGGCCGCGTGGCGGCTGCGAGGAGTGGAATCCGTCGATGCCCGATGCCTCTACCGCCACCTCAGCATGGTAGTCGGCCGACCCCGCCCCGTACTCGATGGATGGCGCGCGGCGGGGTGAGGCGGCAACCGTCCCGCCTCTCTGCGGCCGGTCGACGGCGGTCACTCTGCCGCCGAGGTGGGCGCCAGGACGCCCTCGTCGTGCAGCCGACCGATCTCCCGCGATCCCAGCCCGAGCACCTCGGTCAGCACCTCGTCGGTGTCGGCGCCGAGCACGGGCGCCGGGCGGGGAGGCTCCTCCACCGCATGGGGTCGCAGCGGGCTGCCCATCGCCAGCAGGCGACCGACGCCGGGCTGCTCCAGCTCGGTGAGCGGCGAGGACGCGGGGTCGGCCTCGTGCTCCCGCACGACATCCGTAGCCGTGCGGTATGGACCCCAGAGAACCCGTGCGGCCTCGAGTTGCCGGCTGACGGTCGCAACATCGCGGGAGGCGAACCAACCGCGCAGGATCGCCGCAATCGTCTCCCGGTGGTGGTACCGGCTCACCTCGTCCTCGAGGTCCACGCCGAGGGCCTTCTCCAGCGCGGCGAAGACCTCTCCCGTCCCGGTCACCTGGCACAGCGACCGCCATTGGCCCTCGGTCAGTGCCACCACCATCACCCGGCGTCCGTCCGAGGTGGGGAAGTCGACGCCGAAGCTGCCGTACACGTGGTTGCCGTGCCGCGGCCGGTCCACCCCCGACAGCTGGGCGTCCGCGTACCAGCCGAGCGCCGCCACCCCGGCCAGCGCGACGTCGGCGAGGGCCACCTCGAGGTAGCTGCCCCGACCCGTGCGGTCCCGGTGCCGCAGCGCGGCGAGCAACCCGACGACCGCCGACTGCCCGGTGAGCAGGTCCCACGCCGGGAGCACGTGGTTCACCGGCGCACCGTCCGACTCGCCGCCGGTCATGTTGGGGATCCCCGCCGCGGCGTTGACCGTGTAGTCCACCGCCGGCCGGCCGTCGCGGTGCCCTTGGACGTGGACGTGGACGAGGTCTGGCCGGCGCGCCGAGAGCGCGGACCAGTCCAGCCACGAACGGGCCACGTTGTTGTCCAGGAACACCCCGCTGTCCCGGCCAGGGGCAGTGATCAGGGCGGTCACCAGCTCCTTCCCGGCCGGGGACCGGAGATCCACGGTGACCGAGCGCTTCCCCTTGTTGAGGCTGTGCCAGTACAGGCTGGCGCCGTTGGGGGCCAGCGGCCAGCGTCGGTGGTCGGTGGCCCCGCCCAGCGGGTCGACGCGGATGACGTCGGCACCCAGCTGGGCGAGCGTCATGCCGCCGGAGGGACCGGCCACGTACGTCGCGCACTCCACGACGCGCAGCCCCTCCAGCGGCCGGTCGCCGGCGCCCGCCGCCGCGGTCACGAGGCCGCCGCGGCCGGCACCGTCGCCCCGGCCGGCTGGTGCAAGAGGCTGCGCGCGACGTCGGACGTCATCTCGCTCAGCGTCGGGTGCGGGTGGATCGACGCCAGCAGGTCCAGCGGGGACGCCGCCATCTCGATGGCGAGGACCCCTTCGGCGATCAGCTCCGACGCGTGCGGACCGACGATGTGCACGCCGACCACCGCATCGACCGACCGGTCCACAACCAGCTGCGTGAACCCCTCCGTGGCGTCCATCGTCGCGGCCCGCCCCGAGGCGCTCAGCGGGAGGCGCGCGACGGCGACGTCCATGCCCTGCGCCCGGGCCTCCTCGGGCGACAGACCCGCGACTGCGATCTCTGGGTCGCTGAACACGACGGCGGGGATGGCCGCCGGATCGAACGCCGCACGCTTGCCGCACAACACCTCGGCGGCCACCTCCCCCTCCGCCGTCGCCTTGTGCGCGAGGGCCGGTCCCGCCGTGATGTCGCCGATGGCCGCGACGTGCGGTGCGGCCATGCGATCCGGCCCCACCGCCAGGAGCCCACCGACGTCGGGCGTGATGCCGATCTTCTTCAGCCCCAGCCCGTCGGTGTTGGGGCGCCGACCGATGGCCACGATCATCTTCTCGGCCGACACCCGCTTCTCACCGGAGGCCGCGGTCGCCGTGACCACGCCGTCCTCGAAGCCTTCCACCCGGTGCCCGAGCAGCACGTCGACGCCGAGCGCCTTGAGCCGCTGGCGGACGGGACGCAGCAGCGCGGCGTCGACCCCCGGGAGGAGCCGGTCGAGCGCCTCGATGATGGTCACCCGAGTGCCCAGCTTGGCGAACGCCGTTCCGAGCTCCAGACCGATGTAGCCACCTCCCACCACCACGATGCTGCGCGGCAACGTCTGCAGGGCCAGGGCGTCCGTGGAGTCCAGGACCCGCTCCCCGTCCCGGGGAAGCCCCGGGAGCTCCACCGGCCGAGATCCGGTCGAGAGCAGGACGTCGGTGTACTGCAGGTGCCGCGGTGGGCGGTCGTCGGCGGACTGCAGCACCCCCGAGCCCGGCCTGGTGAACCGGAACTCGCCGGCCGCGACCTCGACGCCGGCCCGGCGGAGCAGCCCCGAGACGCCTCCGGTGAGCCCGCCGACCTTTGCCGCTTTCCACTCCTGGAACCGCGCCATGTCCACCGACACGTCGCCGACCGTGAGACCGGCGTCCCCGAGCCCGCCGGCCCGGTGCGCCACCTCGGCCACCTCGATGAGCGCCTTGCTGGGGATGCAGCCGACCTGGAGGCAGACCCCGCCCACGCCGGCGTCCCCGAGCCGGTCGACGAGCAGCACGCTGCGGCCCAGGGCGGCCGCGCGCAGCGCCGCCGTATAGCCGCCGGGGCCGGCGCCGACCACGAGCAGGTCGACGCCCTCTGCCACTTCTCCGACGACCATCACTCCCCCTTGAGCAGCAGGATCGGATCGGCCAGGTAGGCGATGAGGGTGGCCAGGAAGGCCCCCATGTCGTCGCCGTCGATCAGCCGGTGGTCGGCGGAGACCGACAACGGCAGCGTCGGCCGGACCACGGGCACACCGTCGACGGGGACCACGGAGTCGCGGATGCGACCGAAACCGGCGATCGCGGCCTCGGGCGGCCGGATGATCGGCGTGGCGAGCCAGCCGCCGAAGCTGCCGAAGTTGGTGATCGTGAAGGTCCCCTCGGACATCTGCGCGGAGCTGACGGTGCGGTCCCGGGCAGCCGAGGCGAGCTGGTCGATCTCTCGCGACAGCTCGCCCAGGGACTTGCCGTCCGCATCCTTGACCACCGGCACCATCAGCCCGGCAGCGGTCGCCGTGGCCAGGCCGATGTTGCGCCGGCCGTGGTAGGTGATCGTCTCGGCAGCCATGTCGATGCTGGCGTTGAACTTGGGGTGCTCGGCCAGCGTCGCGACGACGGCCTTGACCAGCAGCGGCAGGAACGTGAAGGCCACGCCGTCGGCCTCCAGGTGCGGCCGGAGGCTGGCCCGCGCCCGCACGAGAGCGGTGGCGTCGACCTCCCGGAACTCCGTGATGTGCGGGATCTGCTGCCACGAGGTCGTCATGGACTTCGCGATCGAGCGCCGCAGCCCGCGCAGGGGCACGGTCTCGTCGGCGAGCCGGCGCACGACGCGCCGCGGCTCGCCGGGCTCCGCGGAGCTCCCGCCCGCGGCCCCGGCGGTCTCGTCCACGCCCGTGTCGGCGACCGCGGGCGCGGCCGCGAAGGCCCGCACGTCGTCCGCGGTCACCCGGCCACCCGGACCGGAGCCACGCACGGCCGTCAGGTCGACCCCTGTCTCCAGCGCCAGCCGGCGGGTGGCCGGCGAGGCCAGTACCCGCCCGATCCGGGAGCGGCCCCCGTCGGCGGCCGCGGTGGGCGAGGGAGCCCCCGCCGCCGCCTCCGGGGACTGCGCCACGGCGGCGGGCGTGGGCAGCGCAGGCGCGGCGGCCGGCGGCTGCTCGGCGGCCGGCGGCTGCTCTTCGGCCGGCGGCTGCTCGGCGATCGGCGGCTGCTCGGCGGCCGGCGAGGTCGCCGGGCCGCCCGTGCCGTGGCTGCGGATCTTCACCGACTCATCGGTCTCGAAGACCACCAGCAGCGCCCCGATCTCGAGGACGTCGCCGACCTCGCCACCGAGGCGGAGCACCGTCCCGTTCACCGGAGACGGGATCTCCACGACCGCCTTGTCGGTCTCCACTTCGGCCAGGACCTGGTCGCGGACGACGGTGGAACCCGGCTGCACGTGCCACTCGACGA
The DNA here is from genome assembly GCF_039729015.1 of Blastococcus sp. HT6-30. Classification (NCBI taxonomy): domain Bacteria; kingdom Bacillati; phylum Actinomycetota; class Actinomycetes; order Geodermatophilales; family Geodermatophilaceae; genus Blastococcus; species Blastococcus sp. HT6-30. Next base: position 2,864,820 of record NZ_CP155792.1, read on the forward strand.
TCTCGCCCGCATCGAGGCCCTCCCCGACGTCGGGAAGGCGGAACTCCAGCTCGCTCACTTGGCGCTCACCGTCCGGCGGACGGCGTCGACGACGCGCTCGACACTCGGGATGTAGTAGTCCTCGATCGAGGCGATCGGATACGGGGTGTCCGGCGACGCCACCCGGGCCACCGGAGCCTCCAGGGAGTAGAACGCCTCCTCCTGCAGGGTCGCGACCACCTCGGCCCCGAACCCGGCCGTCAGCGGGGCCTCGTGGACGACGACGCAGCGCCCCGTCGCCTCCACGGCCGACACCAGCCCCTCGACGTCCAGGGGGACGAGCGTGCGCAGGTCCAGCACCGTCGCCTCGATGCCCTCCTCCGCGAGCCGCGCGGCGGACCGCTCGGCCAGTTGCACCGCGGCGCTCCACGCCACCAGCGTCACGTCGCCGCCCTCGCGGGTGACCCGGGACTGACCGAAGGGAACGGTGTAGTCCCCCTCCGGAACCTCACCCTTGACCAGCCGGTACCCCCGCAGCGGCTCGCAGAAGAGCACCGGGTCGGGGTCGCGGATGGCCTCCAGCAGCATGCCCTTGGCGTCGTAGGGGTTCGACGGCATGACCACCTTGAGCCCGGGGGCCTGCACGAACTGCGCCTCGAGGGCGTCGGAGTGCAGCTCCGGGGTCCGGACGCCGCCACCGAAGGGGGTGCGGATGGTGACCTGCGCGTTGTACCGGCCCTGCGAGCGGTAGCGGTAACGCGCGATCTGCGGCGCGATCTGGTGGAACGCCTGGTGGGTGAACCCGAGGAACTGGATCTCCGCCACGGGGACCAGGCCGGAGACCGCCAGCCCGAGCGCCGAGCCCGCGATCACCGCCTCGGCCAGGGGCATGTCGAACACCCGGTCGGCGCCGAACTCCTTGAGCAGCCCGTCCGTCGCCCGGAAGACACCGCCGAGCTGGCCGATGTCCTGGCCCAGCGCCACGACCCGTTCGTCGCGCGCCATCTCCTCCCGGAGGGCTGACCGGATCGCCTCGATCATCGTCATCGTCGCCATGGTGTCGCTCCTCGGCTCAGTGGGAGTCCAGCGCGGCACGCTGCTGCGCACGCAGGCGCTCCGGCGGGTCGGCGTAGACGTGGGTGTAGATCTGCTCGGGGTTCGGGGGTGCGAAGGCCTCGGCGGACTCGATCGCCTCGTCGACCTGCCGGTCGATGCCGGCCTGCATCTCCCGTTCGGCCTCGTCGTCCCAGGCGTCCTGGCTGCGCAGCCAGGACGTGACGCGGCGGATGGGGTCGCGCTCGTCCCAGCCGCTGAGCTCCACCGGCTCCATGTAGCGGGTCGGGTCGTCGGCGGTGTTGTGGGCACCCATCCGGTACGTCTGGGACTCGATCAGCGTCGGTCCCTCCCCCCGCCGGGCACGCTCGACCGCCTGCTGCATCGCCGTGTACACGGCGAACAGGTCGTTGCCGTCGACGATGACGCCCGGGAAGCCGTACCCCTCGGCCCGGCTGGCGAAGTTCGACGCCGCGGTCTGCTTCGTTCGCGGGGTGGAGATCGCCCATCCGTTGTTCTGCAGGAAGAAGACCACCGGTGCCCGGGTGACACCGGCGAGGTTCATGGCCTCGTGCGTGTCTCCCTCCGAGGAGGCGCCGTCGCCGAAGTAGGTGGTCACGACGCCGTCGCTGCCCTGCAGCTTCAGCCCCCATCCCAGCCCGACCGCGTGCGGGAGCTGCGCGGCCAGCGCGATCTGCAGCGGGAGCACCTTGACCCCGTCGGGCACCCGACCGCCGGCCGGGTTCCCCATCCAGTACAGCAGGTACCCGTCGAGCGGAAAGCCGTGGCGGACGACCCCGGGGAGCTCACGGTACTGCGGAACGATCCAGTCGCGGGCGGGGTCGAGGGCGAACGACGAGCCGACGACCGAGGCCTCCTGGCCGCGGACGGCGGAGAACGTGCCCATGCGCCCCTGCCGCTGGAGGCTGATCGCCCGGACGTCCACCGTCCGGGACAGCATCATCCAGCGGAGCGCGTCGCGGACCTGCTCGGTGCTCAGCGGGACCTCGGCCCCGGGACGGACCGTCCCGTCGGGCGACAGGATCTCCAGCCGCTCGCCCGGGCCGGCGAAGCTCTGCTCGACCTCTTCCTGTTTCCTGTCGAGGTCCAGTTCGGCCTCGGTCTTCGGGTCGTCAGCTGTCGGGTGGGCGGTCATGGCAGCCCTTCCTTCGTGCGCGTCGGTGGGTATGGGTCGGGACGGGAGGACCGGGTCACTAGCCGATCTGGCTGGGCAACCAGGTCACGAGGTCCGGGATGAGGAACAGGAGCGAGGTGGTGAACAACTCGGCCGGGAGGAACCAGGCGATACCCCGGAACGCGTCCTCCAGTCGGACTCCGGGTGTGCCTGCAAGGACGTAGACGTTCAATCCCACCGGTGGGGTGATCAGCCCGATCTCGATCATCTTCACAGTGAGGATGGCGAACCAGATGCCGTCGAAGCCCAGGCCGATGACGACCGGGTAAGCGAGAGGCAGGACGATCAGCATGATCGAGATCGGGTCGAGGAACATCCCGAGCGGCACCATGATCGCCAGCAGGACGACGATGAGGACCGTCGGCGGCACCGGGAGCTCCAACGCCCAGTTGGCGAAGGCGTTGGTGATCCCGGCGCTGACCAGGAAGTAGGTGAACAGGCTGGCGCCCACCAGGATGGCGAAGATGAAGCTGGTCACCGACGCCGCCTCCGCGAAGCTGTTCCGCAGATTGATCATCAGCTGACGGGGCCCGTACCGGAACACGTCCGCCAGGAGCATGAACAGCGCGGCCAAGGCACCCAGCGAGGCGGCCTCGGTCGCGGTGAAGAACCCCGCGTAGATGCCGCCGATGACGATGGCGAACAAGACGGTGATCTTGACCAGCCCGGCATAACCCTTGCCCTGCGGCCGGTTGCCGGCGAGGCTCGGCTGGTCGTCGACGGCCGTCGGGGCCTGGTTGAAGCCGCCGATGGCCGGCCGCAGCCGTACCCGGATGATCACCAGCGACATGAACACCAGCGCCGACAGGATGCCGGGGACGATCCCGGCGGTGAGCAACGCGCCGATGGACTCACCGGTGATGATGCCGTAGATGACCAGCACGATGCTCGGCGGGATGAGCACGCTCAGCGTGCCCGCCGCGGCCACGATGCCGGCGGCGAACGCCACGTTGTAGCCGTACTTGCGCATCTCGACGATGGCGACCCGTCCGACGGTCGCCGTGGTGGCCACGCTCGACCCGGACACCGCGCCGAAGCCGGCGCAGGCGGCGATGGACGCGAGCCCCAGACCACCGGGCAGCCGGCGCAGCAGCCGGTGGCTGATCCGGAAGACGTCCTCGGCCACCCGCGCGTGCGCTGCCAGCACGCCCATGAGGATGAACATGGGTATGACGACCAGCGTCGCCTCCGCCGTCGCCTGGTACGGCAGCGACCCCATCGTGCTGGCCGTGATGTCAGCACCGCGGTAGACGATCAGGCCCAGGATCCCCGCGGTGGCGAGGGCGAAGGCCACAGGAACGCCCGTGCACAGGAGCACGAGCAGGACGAGGACGGCGAGGGCCGCCACGAGCCCTGCGGTCACGACCGGGCGCCCCTGTCGCGCTCGGTCGCCGCGGACGCCGCCTCGGGGTGTTCGTGCTGGACGGTCGGGGCACCCGTCCGGGCCCCGACGATCTCGTCGTAGGTGCTCAGCGCCAGCTCCAGGATCAAGGCGACGAGGCCGAGCGGGATCACGATCCGGATCGGCCAGATAGGGACAGGGACGAGGCCGAAACGGAACTCTCCGACCTGGAAGGAGTTGACGGCCACGACGGCCGTCTCGTAGGTCATCCACAGGAGCACCGCGATGGCGACGACCAGACCGACCGCGCGCACGACGTGGGCGGTGCGCGTCGGCAGGCGCTCGGTGACCAGGTCGACGCCGATGTGGGCCCCGGTGCGCTGCGCATAGGCCAGGCCGAGGAAGACCAGCCCGGCGAGCAGCACCTCGCTGTACTCGACCACCCCGGGGATGGAGGACCCGGTGATCTGGCGGACCAACACGTCCAGTGCCGTACTGATCATGATGCCGACGATCAGAAGGGCAGCGATGACGCCGAAGGTCGTCGCGATCAGGTGGATGACCTTGCGGACCGGCCCCCCGGGCCGCTCCGCGGGCGTGCCGTCGATCGGCGGCACGGAGTGCGCGTCACCGATCAGCGCGTCGGGGGACAACGGGTCGTTGCCCCCCGACGCACCCACCGGTGTCGAACCGGTCAGTTCCCGTTCCGCTCTGCGCAGGCCACGAGGCCGGGCGTGTAGGAGGACTCGGCGGAGTACTGCTCCAGGGCGGCCTGGTAGTCCTCCAGGTACCCGTCCACCTCGTCCGCGGAGACGCCGGCGCTCGTGGCCTGCTCACGCCAGGCGTTCAGCACGCTGTCGCCGACCATGGTCTCGAACTCCTCGACGTCCGCCTCCGGGAACACGCCGGGCGTGCCACCGGCCTCCAGGAACGTGTCGCAGGTGTTCTGCTCCTCTTCGGCCAGCAGCGCGATGGCGTCGGTGACGTACTGGTCGATCTCTTCGGTCATGAGCTCACGGGTCTCCTCCGGGAGTCCGTCCCAGAGGCTCTTCGTGATGACCAGCGCGCCGAGGTTGTAGAGGCCGGTGCCCGGGTCCGTCATGTTGGGCGCGACCTCGTGGAGGCTGTTGGCCACCGCGACGTCGAACGGGTAGGAGGTGAACCCGTCGATGACCCCGCGCTCCACCGACTCGTAGATCTCCGGGGCCGAGAGGGCGACCGGGCTGGCGCCGGTCTGCTCGATCGCCTGGCTGAGCAGGCCGACGGCGCGGATCTGCCGGCCCTGGAAGTCGTCGAGCCCGGACAGCGGCTCCGACGTCGCCACCATGGTCGGCGCCAGCGGCACGAAGCTGAGGACGTGGACGCCCTGGTTCTCGTACTCGGCGCGGAAGGCCTCGTTGTTCTCGTAGAGGTCGTTCATGGCCCGGACCTGCGCCTCGGCGTCGTCGGTCTGGAAGGGCACGCCCACGACCTGGGAGAGCGGCAACTCACCCGGGTAGTACAGGGCGATCATGAAGCCGAGGTCGGCCCGGCCCTGCGCGACGCCCTGCAGCGTGTCCGTCGCGGACAGCAGGGACTCCTGGTAGAACTCCTCGACCGTGATGTCGCCCTGCTCCTCGATCGAGTCGAAGTAGTTGGCGATCCCGGTGCTCAAGGACGAGTTGGGAGGCAGGTAGTTGGAGTACTGCCAGTCGAAGGACTGACCCTCGGCCCCAGCGCCACCCCCACCACCGCCGCTGCCGCCGGAGTCCCCGCCGCAGGCAGCCAGCGAGGCCGCCAGCACCGCCGCCGCGCCAACCGCAGCGGCCCGCTTCATGCGTAGTGAGCTGTGCACGCCATCTCCTCGATCTCAGTGCTGAGAGGGCCAGCCCGATTCGGCGGCCCTGTGACCGAGACGACAACACATACGATATATGTGAGTCAAGTAACAGCTTGGTCACCGTGTCGAAAAGTCGCTCCGGGGAGCCCTTCCGGTCGGACCTGTTCCGATGGGGCCGCGCCGATCAGCGACCGGGCGCGCGGCGTCCCCCTGTCCGGAGCGCACCGCGCGGTCACCGCGCCGGTGCGGTGAACACCTTGCCCGGGTTGAGGATGCCGTACGGGTCCAGCGCCGCCTTGACCGAGCGGTGCATGGCGAGCACGGCCTCCGGTATCTCGGCTACCAGGCCGTCACGCTTGAGCAGTCCGACTCCGTGCTCCCCGGTGACCGTGCCCCCCAGCTCCAGGGCGGCAGCGATGATGTCCTGGAACGCCAGCTGGGCGCGGTCGCGGGCGGCTTCGTCGCCCGGTGGGGTGATCAGCAACGGGTGCAGGTTGCCGTCCCCGGCGTGCGCGATGTTGGCGATGACGATGTCGTGCGACGCCCCGATCTGCTCGATGCGGGCGAGCATCGACGGGACCGCGGCCTTGGGCATGCACACGTCCTCGGTGAGCACCGGCCCGAGCCGCTCCAGCGCCGGGTAGGCCAGCCGGCGTGCGGCGAACAGCGCATCCGCCTCCTCTGCATCGGTGCTGACGGCCGCCCAGCTCGCGCCGGCGCGCTCGAACGCGGCCAGCATCTGCTCGGCCTCGGCGTCCCCGGCAGCCCCTGGGGTGTCGACCCGGCCCAGCAGCACGACCTCGGCGTCCTGCGACAGACCCATGTTCTTCCATGCGTCCACGGCAGCCAGGCAGTGCCGGTCCACCAGTTCGAGCGCCGACGGGGTGAGCCCGGCGGCAGCGACCGCTGTGACCGCCTCGCCCGCGGCGACCACCGAGTCGAAGTAGCCGGCCACCGTGCGCTCCGGATCGCGCAGCGGGCGCAGCCTCAGGGTCACCTCGGTGATGATGCCCAGCGTGCCCTCGCTCCCGACCATGAGGCCGGTGAGGTCGTACCCGGCCACTCCCTTGGCCGTGCGCCGACCCAGCCTGACCAGCTCGCCGGTGCCGGTGACAACCTGCACCCCCATCACGTAGTCCCTGGTGACGCCGTACTTGACGCAGCACACCCCACCGGCATTGGTCGCCACGTTGCCGCCGATGGTCGACCAGGGGGAGCTGGCCGGGTCCGGCGGGTACCAGAGACCGTGGCCGGCGACGTGCGTGCGCAAGTCGTCGTTGATCACCCCTGGCTGGACGACGGCGAAGCGCTCCAGCTCGTCGACCTCCAGCACCGCATCCATCGCCTCCAACGAGACGACGACACAGCCGGCGGTGGCGTTCGCCCCGCCGGACAAGCCGGTACCGGCACCCCGCGGGACGACGGGGGTGCGGTGCTCGATGCAGGCGCGGACGACCGCCTGCACCTCTTCGGCGATGCGCGGCCGGACCGCGGCGGCGGGCAGCACGTTCTCGGCCCACTCGGCCTCGTCGTGGGCGTAGGCGGCCAGCACGTCGGGGTCGGTGACCAGCCGGTCGGCCGGTAGCGCCGCCGCCAGGGCCGCGACCAGGTCGGCGGCCCCGCCGGCGGCTCCCGCCGGCGAGGGCTCGGGGGCGTCGCGGTTGGTGGGAGGTGGCGTCGTCACACCGGAACGGTAGGTGTGGCACCTGACACACTCGACGGAGGGTGGGTCCGACCGCCCGGGATCCCGACCAGGTGCTCCACGCGCCCGTCGGCAGCCCTCCGTTTCGCTGCGGCCGGTGCCACACGGCCACGCACCACCGGCCGGTCCGCCGGTTCCGCGGGCCCTCGCGCCAGACCCGCTCCGGTCAGGGTCGGCACCCGCAATCCCTATATGTCATGCGATCCTGGGCCGGTGATCCGTGCCGGAGCGGTCACGCGAAGTCGGCGCTACACCGGCGGAAGGTGTGCCGTGGCGATGAAGCCGGGTTGGAACGGGCGGTTCTACGAGGACTTCGAGGTCGGTGACGTCTACGAGCACCCGCTCGGACGCACGATCACCGCGACCGACAACTCCTGGTTCACACTGCTGACGCAAAACACCGCTCACCCCCACTTCGACCACCACTACGCCGCACAGACCGAGTTCGGCCGACCGATCGTCAACTCCTGCCTGACCCTCGCCCTCGTCACGGGCCAGTCGGTGACCGACGTGTCCCAGAACGTCTTCGCCAACCTCGGGTGGGACGAGGTGCGGATGCCGCATCCGCTGTTCGAGGGCGACACCGTCTACTCGCGCTCCGAGGTCCTGGCACTGCGCCCGTCGCAGTCCCGGCAGAGCACCGGGCTGGTCACCGTGCGGACCACGGGCTACACCCAGGAGGGGACCGTCGTGATCACCTTCACCCGCACCCTGCTGGTCTACCGGCGGGGCTACGGTCCCACCTCGGCGCGGCCCTCGATCGGCACGGACGCGCGTTGACCGCTCCCCTGGCCGGCTCCCGCGCCTTCCTCTTCGTCCCCGGCGACCGCCCGGAACGCTTCGACAAGGCCGCCGGCTCGGGTGCGGTGCCGATCCTCGACCTGGAGGACGCCGTCGCTGCCGGACGCCGCGCCGCCGCCCGGCAGCACGTCCGCCGGTGGCTCGACGACGGCGGCAGGGCGATCGTCCGGGTGCAGGCGGCCGGCGCCCCGGGCCACGAGGACGACATCGCCACGCTGGTGGGCGCCCGTGGCCTCCTCGGCGTCATGCTGGCCCGGGCCGAGGAGCCCAGCCACGTCGCGGCGGTGGGCTCGGCCACCGGCCGGCCGGTGATCGCGCTCGTCGAGACCGCCGCCGGGATCGCCGCCGCCCGCGACGTCGCCCGCGCGTCCGCGTGCCTCGCCCTGGGCGACCAGGACCTGGCGCTCGACCTGGGCGTCACGCCGCGCTCACCGCTGGTGCGCCTGCTCGCGGCCGAACTCGTCCTGGCCTCACGGCTGGCCGGTCTGCCGGCACCCCTCGACGGCGTGACGACCGAGCTGCAGGACGCGGACGTCCTGGCCGCTGACGCCCGCGGGGCCCGCGAGAGCGGCTTCGGCGGGAAGCTGTGCATCCACCCGCGTCAGGTCGACGTCGTCGCCCGGGCGTGGCGACCGTCCCCCGAGGAGCTCGACTGGGCCCGGGCCGTGGTCTCCGCCCACGTCGACGGTGGCGTCGGCACCGTCGCGGGCGCCATGGTGGACCGACCCCTGGTCGAGCGTGCCCGGGCACTCCTGGCCGACGCGGAGCGCTGACCGCCCGGCTCAGGCCGGGAGGCCATCGCCTCTCGGCCTGGGCCGGGCGGGTTCAGCCGCGGCCCAGGCCCAGAACGTGCCCGGCGACGTGCTGGAGGATCAGGTTGTTGGACACGGGGGCCACCAGGTAGAGCCTCGACTCGCGGAACTTGCGCTCGACGTCGTACTCGGCCGCCATGCCGTAGCCACCCAGGGTGGTCATCGCGGCGTTGCCAGCGGCCCATGCGGCCTCGGATGCCAATAGCTTCGCGACGTTGGCGTCCGTGCCGCCCGTCTCGCCCCCGTCGAACAGCTCGGCTGCCCGGTCGCGCACCAGCGACGCCGCCCGCATGTCCGCCCAGGCCCGTGCCAGGGGGAACGAGACGCCCTGGTTGTCGCCGATCGGCTTGCCGAACACGACCCGGTCACGGGCATACGCCGACGCCGTGTCGAGGAACCAGCGGGCATCGCCGATGCTCTCGCTGGCCAGCAGGATGCGCTCGGCGTTCATGCCGCTCAGGACGTGCCGGAAGCCCTGGCCCTCCTCCCCGACGAGCGCGTCGGCGGATAGCTCGAGGTCGTCGATGAACACGGCGTTGGTCTCGTGGTTCACCATCGTGTCGATGGGCTCGGCGCGGACCGACGACCCGGCCTCGCGCAGGTCCACCAGGAAGAGGCTGAGCCCGTCGGTGCGCTTGGCAACCTCCTCGCGGGGGGTGGTGCGGGCCAGCAGCAGCATGAGGTCGCTGTGCTGCACGCGGGAGATCCACATCTTCCGGCCGTTGACCACGTACCCCTCAGGCGTCCGCCGGGCGAAGGTCGTGATCCGCGTGGTGTCCGAGCCCGCGTCGGGCTCGGTGATGGCGAACGCCTGCAACCGGAGCTTGCCCGCCGCGATGTCGGGCAGGTAGGTGCGCTTCTGCGCCTCTGAACCGTGCCGCAGCACCGCGCCCATGGTGTACATCTGCGCGTGGCACGCCGAGGTGCTCGCCCCGGTGCTGTTGATCTCCTCCATGATCACCGAGGCCTCGACCAGGCCGAGCCCCCCTCCCCCGTACTCCTCGGGGATGAGCACCGAGAGCCAGCCGGCCTCGGTGAGCGCGCGCACGAACTCCTCCGGGTACTCGCGGGCGGCATCGCACCGGCGCCAGTACTCCGCCGGGAAGGACGAGGCCAGGTCGCGGACGCCCGCGCGGAGGTCCTGCAGATCCGTCTCGGGCATGGGTCAGCTCCTCGTGGTGGTGGTGAGCGGGGTCGCCGTTCCGGCGAACCGCTGCAGCGCTTCGCGCTGGCGCTCGCGGTACCGGGCGACGTTGTCCAACTTGATCTCCTCGTAGCCGCGCACCATGTCGGGGAGCGCAGCCAGCTCCACGGCGACGCCGTGGTTGGCCGGCGCGAGCTCCTCGAGGAGGCGGTGCACCAGCTCCCGGTACTCCTGGATGAGCGCCCGCTCGGTCCGGCGGACGTGGCTGTGGCCGAACGGGTCGAGCACGCTGCCACGGAGCCGTCGCATGCCGTAGAGCGTGCGCAGGACCGGCCGGGCGGCACGGGCGTCGATCGCGATCTTGTCCTTGCGACCCAGGTAGCGCAGCACCGGCGGGTGCAGGCGGTAGCTGTACCGGGCCCCGCGGCCGAAGCGGGACTCGACGTCGGCCTCGACGGCCGGATCGATCGAGAGCCGGGCGACCTCGTACTCGTCCTTGTAGGACATCAGCTTGTACAGCCCCAGCGCGACCGCCTCGGCCAGCTCGCCGCTGCCGGGGACCACCTCCGCCTCCACCGCGCGCACCTGCTCGACGAGCCCGGCGTAGTCCTGCGCCCAGGCCAGGTCCTGGTAGCCGACGAGGTCGGGCACGCGGACGCTGACGCAGCGGGCGAGCTCCGAACCGGCCGGCGCCCGCACCGACGCGATCACGTCGGCGACCTCGGGCGCCGGCGGCGCCGGTTCCACCGCCGGCGGAAAGAGGTCCGCCACGGCCGCCGCGAGCCCGGCGGGGTCGGCCACCGCCTGCCGCCCACGACGGAATGCCTGGATGTTGACCTCCACCGCGGCACCGTTGACGGCGATGGCCTCCTCGATCGCGGAGGCCGGCACCGGCAGCGCACCGGACTGGTAGGCGGCGCCCAGGAGCAGGACGTTGGCCGACTGGTCACCACCGAAGAGCTGCTGGGTCAGCTGGTGCGCGTCCAGGAACACCGCGTCGCCGATCCGGGTAGCCGTCCGGATCCGGTCCGCCAGCTGCTCCGGCGGCGGGAAGGTCACCCCGGGATCGGTCACCATCGCGCCGGTGGCCACCTGCGCGGTCGACACGACGGCGACCGTCCGCGCCGGATCGGCCACCGCGAGGTTCTTCGGCTCCGCCGCAACCAGGATGTCGCAGCCGAGCAGGAGGTCGCACTCCTCCCCTGCGACCCGCGCGGCCTGGACGACGGGACCCCGGGTGAACTTCAGGTCCGAGACGACCGCGCCGCCCTTCTGCGCCATGCCCGTCTGGTCCATGCCGCGCACGTGGAACCCGCCCAGCTGGGCCGCCGTGGCCAGGATCTGGGCGACGGTGACCACACCCGTCCCGCCGATGCCGACGATCCGGAGGGCGAAGTCGTCGGTCGCTACCCGGGGCGCGGGGACGGGCAGAAGCGCGGCGTCCAGCTCGGCCGCGGTCGGCCTGGGGGTCCGCTCCCCGGGCACGACGCTGAGGAAGGACGGGCAGTCGCCGGCCAGGCAGGTGTAGTCCTTGTTGCAGGAGGCCTGGTGGATCTGCGTCTTGCGGCCGAACTCGGTGTCGACCGGGACAACCGAGAGGCAGTTGGACTTCTGCCCGCAGTCACCGCAGCCTTCGCAGACCCGCTCGTTGATCAGCACCCGGGTGGCCGGCTCCGGGAGCAGGCCACGCTTGCGCCGGCGCCGCTTCTCCGTGGCGCACTCCTGGTCGTGCACGAGCACGGTCACCCCGGGCACGCGCGCCAGCTCCTCCTGCGCCTCGACCAGCCGGTCGCGGTGCCACACCTGCGTCTTGCCGGGCAGCCGGACACGCCGGTACTTCTCCGGCTGGTCGGTCGTGACGATGATCCGGGAGACACCCTCGGCGGTCAGCATCGCCGCCAGCGCCGGGACGTTCATCCCGCCTTGGGCCCTCTGCCCGCCGGTCATCGCGACCGCCGAGTTGTACAGCAGCTTGTAGGTCATGTTCACCCCGGAGGCAACGGCCGCGCGCAGGGCCAGGCTGCCGGAGTGGTGGAACGTGCCGTCCCCGATGTTCTGCACCATGTGCGGCACGTCGATGAAGGGGGCCATGCCGATCCACTGGCTGCCCTCGCCGCCCATCTGCATGAGCACGCTCACGTCGCCCACCGTCTCGGGCTGCATCAACACCGCCAGCGAGCTGCAGCCGGTGCCGGTGCCGATGAGGGTCCCCTCCGGGGTGGCCATCGAGGTGCTGTGCGGGCAACCGGAGCAGTAGTACGGCGTCCGGCTGAGCAGTGGCAGCAGCGCGGGCCGGCGGTCCTCGCGGACGGCCCGCGCCGTGCGTGCCTCCGACCACGCCTCCACCGTCGGCATGCCGCCGAGGGCCAGCATCCGCCGCGAGAGGACGCCGGCCAGCAGGTCGGGCTCCAGCTCGCCGGACGCCGGCACGAGCGTGCGCCCGTCGGGCCCGGTCTTGCCGTGAATGACCGGCGCCCCGGTGCGCCCGTAGAGGATCTGCTTGATCGCCGCCTCCACGAAGGACCGCTTCTCCTCGACGACGACGATCTCCCGCAGCCCCTGGGCGAAGGAGCGGATGATGCCCGGTTCCACCGGGGTGACCATGCCGAGCTTGAGCAGGCGCACGCCCCGGCGGCGGCACTCGGCCTCGTCCAGTCCGAGCGAGGCCAGCGCCTGGCAGACGTCCAGGTAGGTCTTCCCCGCGGCCACGATGCCGATGCGATCGTCGGGTCCCGACCGGGTGAGGCGGTCCAGCCCGTTGGCCGCCGCGTACCGCTGTGCGATCAGGGGGCGCTCGTGGTACAGCGTCGCCTCCAGCTCGCCCGACGTCGGCTGCAGCAGCATGCCGCGGACCTGGTGCCGGAACGCGCGACCGTCCACGGTCATGTCCGGCTGCACCGGCACGATCCGATCCGGGTGGACCTCCACGGTGCCCGAGCCGTCCGCGACGTCGGTGACGACCTTGACGCCGACCCAGAGCCCGGAGGCCCTGGACAGCGCGATGCCGTGCAGGCCCATGTCGAGGGCGTCCTGCGCGTCACCCGGGTAGAGGACCGGCATCCCGACGGCCGCCATGGTGGCCTCGGAGGCGTTGGGCATGGTCGAGGACTTGGCCGATGGGTCGTCGCCGACGAGCGCGAGCACGCCGCCCTCCGGGGCGGCCCCGGCCATGTTGCCGTGCCGCAGGGCGTCCACGGCACGGTCGACACCGGGCGCCTTGCCGTACCAGATGCCGGTCACGCCGTCGTAACGCAGTTCCTTGCGGGTCTGGGCCAGCTGGCTGCCGGCCACCGCCGTGGCGGCCAGCTCCTCGTTGACCCCGGGACGGAAGACGATGTCGTGCTCGTCGAGCAGGTCCCCCCGGCGTCCCAGTTCCATGTCGTAGCCACCCAGCGGGGAGCCGGGATAGCCCGATATGAAACCGGCGGTGCGCAGTCCGCGGCGCCGGTCGGCCCGGACCTGGTCGAGAGCGACGCGGACCAGCGCCTGGATGCCGGTGACGTGGAGAAGGCCCTCGGACTGCCGGTATCGGTCCTCGACCTGGACGACGGTGTTCATCTCGCTCCTCGGGACGGGAGTCCGGCGGTTGGGCGGGGTTCGGTGCGTTCGGGATCGCTGTCCGCCGCGCCCGGGCCGGGAGGACCGGCCCGGAGGCGGCTGGACGAGCGACCCCGGTGGCGGGGGCGGACGAGGACGCGCGCCCCCGGGAATCAGCCGTGGACCAGTAGGCCGCGGATCGTCTCGCCGGCCGCCTGGTCGGCGTACCCCTGGCGCAGGTTCTCGAGCGAGTAGCGCCGGGTGATGAGTGAGTCGAGCTCCAGGGTTCCCTCCTGGTGCATGCGCAGCAGCGCGGGGATGTCCCGGAAGGGGTTGCAGCCACCGAACAGCGAGCCCTGGATCCGCTGCTCGAAGACGGTGATCGGGTTGCCGAGCAACGACAGGGTCGTCTCCGTCGCGATGCCGGCGAGGGCGGTGAGGACCAGGGTCCCGCCCTTGCCGACGCAGCGCACCGCACCCTTGGTCGTCTCGGCGTCCAGCACGCCGGTGGTCAGCACGACGACGTCGGCCCCCACCCCGTGGGAGAGCTGGTGGGCCAGGTCGGCGCCCGCGCGGGTGTCCTCGGCCGTGTGGGTCGCCCCCACGGTCATCGCGAACTCGCGCTTGAACGGCACGGGGTCCACGGCGATGACGTGCTGCGCCCCGGCGTGCGCCGCTCCCTGCACCGCGTTCACCCCGACGCCACCGGAACCGACCACGACCACCGTGTCGCCCGGCTTGACCCCACCCGCGTACACGGCGGACCCCCAGCCCGTCGGCACGCTGCAGGACAGCAGCGCCGCGGTGTCCATGGGCACCCACGGCTCGATGCGCACGCACGAGTACTCGCTCAGCAGCGTGTGGCGGGCGAAGGCGCCCACCATGCAGTAGCCCCCGAGGGCCTCGCCGTCCAGCGTGAACGGCCACGTGCCGGTGGGCAGCTGACCGGTGGCGATCGTCGCGCCGACGTCGCAGAGGTTGGACCGCCCGGCTGCGCACCACCGGCAGTGGCCGCACGCCGGGAGGAAACTCGTGATCACGTGGTCACCTGGCTGCACCCGGGTGACGCCTGCACCCACGGCCAGCACCGTCCCGGAGCCCTCATGGCCACCGACGATCGGGTACCGGCCGCCGGCGTTGGCCTGGCGGAGGTGCTCGTCGGAGTGGCAGAGACCGGCGAAGGCCATCTCGACCAGCACCTCACCCGGACCCGGATCGCCGACCTCGAGCTCGACGACTTCGTAGTCCATGCCTGCGTCGCGCAGCACGGCACCATGAGTTTTCACGCGCGCTTCTCCTCTGGTCGATCGGGTCGGGTGCTGCCCTCGGCGCCGCGCGCCGGGCGCACCGTCACTGCAGGCCCTGGTTCATGCCGCCGTCCAGGGGAACCGCCGAACCGGTGATGTACCGGGCGCTGTCCGAGCAGAGGAAGGCGACCGTGGCGCCGAAGTCCTCCGGCCGGCCGAGCTCGCGGGCCGGGATCTTCGCCACCTCGTCGGTGATGCGCTCGCCCCACACAGCGCGCAGCCGCGCGGTGTCGTGCAGACCCGGCTGGACGGAGTTGACCGTCACCCCGTCGGCGGCGACCTCGCGCGCCAGGGTCTTGAGGAAACCGGTCAGGCCGGCACGGGCGGTGTTGGACAGGATCAGGTTCGGTACCGGCTGCCGCACCGCGATCGACGTGATCGCGACCACCCGGCCCCACCGCTGCTCGCGCATCCGGGGTACGGCGGCCAGGCACATGCGGACCGTGGAGAGCAGGCTCAGCTCGAGCGCCGGCGCGTACTGGTTGACCCCGATTTCGGCGAAGGTCCCCGCCGGCGGACCAGGGGCGTTGGGCACCAGGATGTCGACCCCGCCCATGGTCTTCTGGGCGAGCTCGACGAACCGCTCGCCCTCGTCGGGGTCGGCCAGGTCCGCGACGACCCAGGAGGCACCGGCGCCCAGACGCCGCGCCGCATCCTCGGCGCGACCGGCGTCGGAGCCGCAGATGGTGACCTGCGCTCCCTCGGCGAGCAGGGCCGCCGCCGTGGCATAGCCGAGCCCGCCGGTGGCCGCCGCGACCGCCGCGCGTCGCCCCTTCAGTCCTAGATCCACGCCGGCCTCCTAGACCTCGTGTTGCACGGCGGTACGCCGGCGGAGGATGGGACGGACATGCTCCCGAAGGAGGGCCTGGTGCGCCTCGTCCACAGCGTAGGCGGCATAGGTCTCGCGGTCTGGCAGGTCCATGACCACGACGACGTCCGCGTTGCCCTCCGCCAGACCGGCATCGACGCCGACGGTGAGCCGCCCGAAGGCGGTCGCCGGTCCGGCGGCCCATTTCTCGAGCGCCGTGACAGCGGCCGCCCGCTGCCGGGCCGTGGACTCCTCGGTCCACTCGAACACCGCGACGTGCCGGAACACCCGGGCCCCCTTCTTGCCGTGCCAGACGTGCGCCGTGACCCGGCGCACACGGAAGCTAGCATATTTTGTGTACGATCTTGCTGGTATCGCGGCCCCGCGTCCCCGGGCCAGCAACCGAGACGACTCCCACCGGTACGGCTGCCACCCGCGAGCGGAGTACGCCCCCTGCGCGCCCAAGCGGTCGCGATCTGCGGCGATCCGAATCCCTGGCGCGGTTCTTCGCGTCCGGGAAAGCGCGGTCAGCAGCGGCCGGTCGCTGGTCGCATCCGCGCGCGTCCACTCAGCCGTACGGATTGAGCAATTGGTCGACCGGCGCGAAGTCGTCGGTGAGCACCTCGGCCCCATCCACGAACCGGTCCAGCTCCGCGCCTTCGGCGACCTGCCAGGCGAGGTCCCGGTCGGTCAGCGCGGCGGCGATCGCGCCGGCCGGCAGGGGCTGCTGGGACGCGACGGCGATCACGTTGCCGCCGTCCTCCCCCGAGAGCACGGGAGCGCGGGCGAGCAGCAGCACATGGGCGAACACCGAGCGCATGGTGGCCAGCTCGGCGCGGACGAACGACAGCGGCGGGTGGTCGATGAGGTTCACCGCGTATACACCGTCGTCGGCGAGCGCGCGATCGATCAGCTCCAGCGCCTCGCGGGTGGTGAGCTGCCAGGGCACCGACAGCCCGCCGAAGGCGTCGCCGACGACGAGGTCGCGCTGCCCCGCCGGTTCCTCGGTCAGCCCGACCCGGCCGTCGGCCACCCGCACCCGCAGGTCGGCGGAGGTTTCGAGCCCCAGCTGCTCGCGGTCCATGGCGACGACGCCGGGGTCGACCTCCACCACGAGGCTCTCCGTGCCCGGGCGCACCTCGGCGAGGTAGCGCGGCAGCGTCAGCCCACCGCCGCCGAGGTGCAGCGCCGAGATGGGCTCTCCGGCGGGGAGGGCCGCATCGGTCACCGCGGCGATCGCCCGCACGTACTCGAACTCCAGGTGGGTGGGGTCCTCGAGGTCGACGTAGGAGTGCCGCAGCGTGTCCAGCAGCAGCACCCGGCCGGAGCTCCGCTCGGGGTCGGCGACCACGCGCGCGCAGTGGTAGGCGGTCTCCTCCTCGCAGGGGGTGGGCGCGACGGCGGCCAGCCCGCCGCCCACCACCGCCAGCACCAGCAGCCCCGTGGGCACCGGTCGGTCGCCCGGCCCGCGCCGGAGGAGCAGGGCCACCGCCAGGCCGGTGAGGACGGTGACCGCGCCGGTGGCGACCAGGATGACGCTGCTCGGCAGCACCGCCACCAGGACGAAGCCGGTGGCGAACGTCGCCGCGATGCCGCCGATCGTGCCGATGCCGGAGAGGCGGCCGACCACGGCGCCGGTCTCGTCGAGGCTGGCCAGCTGCAGCTTCACCACCATCGGCGGCACCGCCGACAGCAGCGCCGCCGGCACCACGACCGCCACCGCGGCGAGCAGCAGCACGCCCCCGGCGTCGGCGCCGGTGAGGAGGTCGCCGGTGAACCGGACCAGCGGCAGCACGGCGACGATCAGCGCACCACCCGCCACCAGCAGCGGCGCCAGCAGGCGTCGGGGATCGGTGCGGTCCGCCGCCGCGCCGCCGAACCAGGCCCCGGCCGCGATCGCCGCCAGCGCGAAACCGATCACGGCGGTGCTCGTCTGCACGGTGACGCCGACGTAGGGCGCGATGAGCCGGAGACCGACGATCTCGAGCACCAGCACCGCGCCGGAGCTGAGGAAGGTCAGCCCCGCCGCGATCCAGGGCGGCAGCGCGCCGCCCGGGGGCGGCGCCGTCGGGGGTGCGGCGGCGCCGGCGGCCACCTCGTCCGCGGCCACGTCAGAACAGCGCGGGCTGGTCGTCGCTGCGCCGCACGGGAACCGAAAGGGCACCCGGACGGGCGGGCGCCTCGACGGAGTCCGCCCGCGCCAGCAGCTGGGGCCCGTTGTTGCGCACGTTGTTCACGGCCACCCCGACCGGCCGCAGCTCCAGACCGGCGACCACCTCCGGCGGTGTCGGCCGGGCCAGCTCCTCGACGTCCTCGCGGGCCGGGTCGAGCCAGTCGGCCCAGCGGTCGCGCGGCAGCACCAACGGCATTCGGTCGTGGATCTCGGTCAGGGCCCCGGTAGCCGGGGCGGTGACCACGGTGCAGGAGTAGAGCCGGTCCTCACCTCTCCCCCACACCTCCCACAGGCCGGCCAGGGCGAGCACCGAGCCGTCCTCCGGGGTGATGAAGTACGGCTGCTTCGCCGGGGAGTCCAGCCGCTTGGCCCACTCATACCAGCCGTCGGCCGGCACCAGGCAGCGCCGCGACCGGGCCGCGGTGCGGAAGGCCGGCTTCTCGGTCAGCGACTCGACCCGCGCGTTGAGCATGCGGTTGCCGACCGAGGCGTCCTTCGCCCAGGAGGGGACCAGCCCCCAGCGGACGGCGCGGACCTCCCGGTGGCCGCCGCCCGTGGGCCGGCCCTCGGCGTCGCGCTCCTTGGCGTGCCGCACGACGTAGACGTCCTTGGTCGGGGCGACGTTGTAGTCGGCGGGCAGCGCCGGCTGTCTGCCGGCCGGCACCGCCTCGAACTCGATCGCGAGGTCATCGGGGCTGCGGCTGGCGGCGTAGCGACCGCACACGGGTGCCTCCTCGGGGACGGGCGGGACTGACGGTTCGCACTGTAGGTGCGTGCGCCGACGCGGAACCCGTGCGTGTCCGCCGCCGGAACGGGTAGGCCCCCCTGTCGAAACAGCCGACGAGAGACGAGGATTACCGCGTGACCGTGACTCAGAAGCCACCGACCGAGCACCCGAAGACCGCCAGCGACGCCGCGGCCCGCCCGTACGCGACGGTCAACCCCTACACCGGGGAGACCGAGCAGGAGTTCCCCTTCCTCGACACGGGGGAGATCGACGGCATCCTCGAACGTGCACACGTCGCGTACCAGGAGTGGCGAGGCCGTCCTGTGGAGGAGCGCACCGCGATCGTGGCACGCGCCGCCGAGCTGCTGGGCGAGCGACTCGACGAGTACGCCAGCCTGATCACCCGGGAGATGGGCAAGCGCCACGCGGAGGCCGTCGGCGAGCTCAAGCTCTGCTCGATGATCCTGACGTACTACGCCGACAAGGGTGCCGACTTCCTCCAGCCGACGAGGATCGACCCGATGTTCGGCAAGGGCGAAGCCGTCGTCGAGACCCAGCCCGTCGGTGTCCTGTTCGCCATCGAGCCCTGGAACTATCCCTTCTACCAGGTGGTCCGGGTGGCGGCGCCCAACCTGGTGCTGGGCAACAGCATCCTCCTGAAGCACTCCGAGAACGTGCCGCAGTGCGCCCAGGCCATCGAGCGCCTCTTCACCGACGCCGGCGCGCCCGAAGGCCTGTTCACCAACGTCTTCCTCCGCATCAGCGACGTCGAGCAGGTCATCGCCGACCGGCGGGTGCAGGGCGTCACCCTGACCGGCAGCGAGCGGGCCGGCAGCTCCGTGGGCGCCCTGGCCGGCAAGCACCTCAAGAAGTCGGTGCTCGAGCTGGGGGGGAGCGACCCGTTCATCGTGCTCGACGCCGATGACATGGCCGCCACCGTCAAGGCCGCGACCG
Source organism: Blastococcus sp. HT6-30 (assembly GCF_039729015.1). Taxonomy (NCBI): domain Bacteria; kingdom Bacillati; phylum Actinomycetota; class Actinomycetes; order Geodermatophilales; family Geodermatophilaceae; genus Blastococcus; species Blastococcus sp. HT6-30. The sequence continues at coordinate 2,884,173 of NZ_CP155792.1, forward strand.
CCGGCCGCATGCAGAACACCGGCCAAGCGTGCACGGCATCGAAGCGACTGATCGTCACCGAGGAGCTCTTCGAGCCCTTCGTTGAGGGCCTCAAGCAGGCGTTCTCCACCTTCGCACCCGGCGACCCGGCCGATCCCGAGACGTCACTGGCCCCGCTGTCCAGCGAGCGCGCGGCGCAGGATCTGCACGCCCAGATCCAGGACGCGATCGACAAGGGCGCCACGGTGGTCTCCGGAGGCGGACGCCCGCAGCACCCCGGCGCGTTCGTCGAGCCCACCATCCTGACCGACGTCACGCCGGAGATGCGCGCGTATTCCGAGGAGCTCTTCGGTCCGGCGGCCGTCGTGTACAAGGTCGGGAACGCCGAGGAGGCCGTGGAACTGGCCAACAGCAGCGACTTCGGCCTGGGCGCGACCGTAATGAGCAGCGACCTCGAGCGTGCCCGCGCCGTCGCCGAGCGGCTCGAGGCGGGCATGGTGTGGATCAACCAGCCCACCGCGTCCTTCCCCGACCTGCCCTTCGGCGGCATCAAGCGCTCCGGCTACGGCCGTGAGCTGTCCGAGCTCGCGATGTTCGAGTTCGCCAACCGGCGGCTGGTGCGCACCGTGCCGATCAAGAAGGCCGAGAAGCCGCAGGCTGGCTGATCGAGTGCGCGGGAGGCGCGGCGCGGGCCAACGGGCAGACTGAGCGGATGAGCGAGCTTGCGAGCTCACCCGAACGCTGAGCACAGCGCTGTCACGTGACCGACGAGCGCTGGCGAGGAGGTCACGTGACAGACGTCTGGTCCGCGCCGCACCACCCGTCTCCCGTCGACGCCGTCGCCACCCTGCCCGGGTCCAAGTCCCTGACCGCCCGGGCACTGGTGCTGGCGGCGCTGGCGGACGGCCCGAGCCGGCTGGTCCGGCCCCTGCGGGCGCGCGACACTGATCTCATGGCCGGGGCGCTGCGCGCCCTCGGGGTGCGGATCGACGACGACGGCGAGGACGCCGTCGTCACCCCCGGCCCGCTGCGCGGGCCGGCCGCCGTCGACGCCGGGCTGGCCGGCACGATCCTGCGCTTCCTGCCGCCGGTGGCGGCGCTGGCCGACGGGCCGGTGCGGCTCGACGGCGACCCCCGGCTGCACGAGCGGCCCAACGCGGGGCTCATCGCCGCGCTGCGGGCCCTCGGTGTCGAGGTGGACGACGCCGGCCGCGGGCGGGCGCCGTTCACCGTGCACGGCACCGGCCGGGTGCGCGGCGGCGCGGTGACCGTCGACGCGAGCGAGTCGTCGCAGATCGTCTCGGGACTGCTGCTGGCCGCCGCCCGCTTCGACGACGGGCTGGACCTGGCGCTGGCCGGTGGCGTCCCGTCCCTCCCGCACGTGGACATGACCGTCACGACCCTGCGGGAGCACGGGGTGGCGGTGGTCGCGACCGACCGGGGGTGGCGGGTCTCCCCCGCCCCCATCGGCGCCGTGGACCGCGTGGTGGAGCCCGACCTGTCCAACGCCGCCCCGTTCCTCGCCGCGGCGCTGGTGACCGGCGGAACGGTGACCGTGCGGGACTGGCCGGAGCTCACCACGCAGCCGGGCGCCCAGCTGGACCGGCTGCTGCCGGAGATGGGCGCGGACGTCTCCCGCACGCCCGACGGCGGACTGCGGGTCTCCGGCGGCAGCACCCTGCAACCGCTCGTCGCCGACCTCGGCGAGGTCGGCGAGCTGACGCCGGTGCTGGCCGCGCTGTGCGCGCTGGCCGACGGCACCTCCCGGCTGACCGGTATCGCGCACCTCCGCGGGCACGAGACCGACCGGCTGCAGGCCCTCGACGAGGTGCTCACGGCAGTCGGGGCCCGCGTCCGCCAGCTCCCCGACGGACTGGAGATCGAGCCGGGCCCCCGGCGCCCGGCCGTGCTGGGCTCCTACGCCGACCACCGCATGGTGATGGCCGCCGCGGTTCTCGGGCTGGCGATCGACGGCGTGCGGGTGGCCGACCCCGGGGCGGTCACCAAGACGCTTCCCGACTTCCGGGAGCGGTGGGCGGCCCTCCTCGGCGAGCGAGGGGGCGCGCGCTGAGCGGCAACCAGCGAGGGTCCCGGCGCATGGACGAGGACGACGTCCGGGTCCGGCCGAGCCGCCGCGGCTCACGGCCCCGCACGCGGACCCGCCCCACGCACGCCGACGCCGTCCCCGGGCTGGTGATCGCCGTCGACCGCGGGCGGATGACCGTCCGCGTCGAGGGGCCCGACGGCCGGCCGGTCGACGTGACCGCGATGCGGGCCCGGGAACTGGGCCGGCACGGCGTCGTCGTCGGCGACCGGGTGCGGCTCGTGGGCGACACCAGCGGCCGTACGGACACCCTCGCCCGGATCGTGGTCATCGAGGAGCGCGCCACGTCGCTGCGCCGCACCGCCGACGACACCGACCCCACCGAGCGGGTCGTCGTCGCCAACGCCGACCTGCTCGTCATCGTCACCGCCGTGACCGACCCCGAGCCCGCGCTGGGCTTCCTCGACCGGTGCCTGGTCGCCGCCTACGCCGGCGGGCTCGAACCGTTGCTGTGCCTCACCAAGACCGATCTCGCGTCGGCGCAGCCGCTGCTGGACCGCTACGCCGGGCTGAGCCTGGACGCGGTGCCGATGTCCCGGGAGCTCCCGCTCGAGGACCTGGTCGGCCGGCTCCGCGACCGGATGAGCGTCTTCGTCGGCCAGTCCGGCGTCGGCAAGTCGACGCTGGTCAACCGGCTGGTGCCCGATGCCCTCCGGGCGACCGGCGACGTCAGCAAGATCGGCAAGGGCCGGCACACGTCGTCGTCGGCCGTGCTGTTCGACCTCCCAGGCGGCGGCACGGTCATCGACACCCCCGGCATCCGCTCGTTCGGCCTCGCCCACGTCACCGCCGACGACGTCCTCTCCGCCTTCGAGGACATCGCCGAGGCCGCCACCGACTGCCCGCCCGGCTGCGGGCACACCGCCGACGACCCCGACTGCGCCCTCGACGCCTGGGCGGCCGCCGGCCCGCCGCGCCGGCAGCAGCAGCTCAGCGCCCTGCGGGTCCTGCTCGGCGCGGTCGGCCAGGTCGGTCCCGGCTACTAGAAGGACGCCCTGCCCCCACGGCTCGCACGCTCACCGCGGATCCCTGCAGGGGCGGCCGTTCCAGCACGTCACCAGCGCCGACGAGGCTGGACGAAGAGGTCGTCGTCCATCGGCTCGTCGACCGCCTCGATCCGCAGGTCGTGGCCCCGTCCCGCGATGTCGGCCCCGACCGCCTCGGTCAGCACGCAGACCCCCGTCTCCGCGTCCAGCCGGACCCGGAACGCGTCGGGGTACGCATCGAGCAGGTGCCGGCCGTCGGCGCCGTACTCGGCCAGGTCGACGGCCCTCGTACGTAGCAGCGGGCAGCAGCCGCACCGCGGCTCGTAGGCGTCGGTCGGCCGGACGAGGGCTTCCCACGCCGCCCGCCCGGCGTGCTCGACCTCCGCCACGGTTTCCAGTTCCAGGGCGGAGACCAGCAACCGGGTGTCCGGATCGCGTCCGTCGCCCAGCTCCACCGGGTCGAGCATCGCCACCCAGTGGTAGTCCTGGTGCATCGGGTCGTCGAGGGAGTGGTCCCACGACGATCGCCGCTCCGCGACCAGGCCGTCGGCCCGGAGCCCGGGCTCCGGCCCGGCGTTCCTCGGCGGCTCCCGGACGACCTGCAGCAGCGCGCCCTCGGTCGTCTCCACCCGCAGCACGTCCGGCCGACGCAGCCAGGCGCGCACGGCGCCGGTCTTCCAGGGGTCACCCGGCCACGACACGGTGAAGCGCAGGGTCGACCAGCGCCACGGCGAGGACCGGGCGAGGGCGGCGAAGGCGTCGGCCGACGGGGTGGGCACGGGGCGAGTGTGCCGCCCGGCCACTGCGCGGGCGAGCGACTTGTCGACGTCACGACCTGTCGACTCGTCGCGGTGTCGGCCGGCCGGGGCACCACCACGAGCCGACACCCGGCGGGGCCTCAGACCTCCACGTAGCCGCCGCTGCGCCAGTAGACCCCGGCGTCCCGGCTGAGCAGGCCCTCGTCCACCAGGTAGCGGCGCAGCGCCGCGACGTCGGGGTGCCACACGGCCAGCAGCGCGTTCACCTCGCGCTCGGGATAGCGGACGCCCGGCTCGAACACGCGCACGAGGTGGTCGAGGACCACGAGCCGCTTGCTGCGCTGGGCGGGGATCGACACCAGCCGGCCGTCGCGGACGAATGCCGACAGGATGGCATCGGCGGCGGGGTCGTCGGAGATCGGCTCCGGTGGCGGCGCGGCCTCCGCCGCCGCACGGGCGGCCGCCCCGAACCGCTCGGTGTGCAGCGCCAGGGAGTGCCCGTCGCGGGCGACCAGCCCGGCGCGGGCCAGCCGCCGGGCGGCGAGCGCGACGTCCTTCAGCGACGCCCCGGAGGCCGCGGCCACCTCCTCGATGGTCGTGGCACCGAGCGCCAGCGCGGCCACCACCTTCAGCCGCACGGGATCGGCCAGCAGTCCCGCGATCGTCGCTGCGTCCACGCGACCGACGGTATCCGTGCATCGGTGCACGGCCGGCGGGTAGGGATCCGATCATGGTGAGCCCCATCGACATCCAGAAGGCCCTGTCCGGCATGGACTACCCCGCGGGCAAGGACGAGATCGTCAAGCACGCCGAGTCGCACGGCGGCGACAAGGAGGTCCTCGACGCCCTCAAGGGGATCGAGGACCGCGAGTACGAGGGCCCGAGCGGGGTCAGTTCCGCCGTCTTCGACTGACGCCCCGCTAGGTTGGGTGCCCATGACGTCGGGTCGGGGCTACTCAGAGGACATGCGGCTGGCACACGTGCTGGCCGATCAGGCCGACTCGATCAGCATGGAGCGGTTCAAGGCCCAGGACCTGACGGTCGAGACCAAGCCGGACCTGACGCCGGTCACGGACGCCGACCGGGCGGTCGAGGAGATGCTGCGGATCACGCTGAGCCGGGCGCGCACCCGCGACGCCGTGCTCGGCGAGGAGTTCGGGACGACTGGTCACGGATCCCGCCGCTGGGTGCTCGACCCGATCGACGGCACGAAGAACTTCGTGCGCGGCGTCCCCGTCTGGGCCACGCTGATCGCGCTGTTCGACGGTGACGAGCCGGTGGTCGGGCTGGTGTCGGCGCCTGCGCTCAACCGGCGCTGGTGGGCGGCCAAGGACGTCGGCGCCTGGACCGGGCGCCGACTGGAGTCGGCCACCCGGTGCCACGTGTCGGAGGTCGCGCAGCTCGGTGACGCCAGCCTCAGCTACTCGAGCCTCTCCGGCTGGGAGGAGCGGGGCGGGCTCGACGGGTTCCTCGGCCTCACCCGCTCGGTGTGGCGAACCCGCGCCTACGGGGACTTCTGGAGCTACGTGCTCCTCGCCGAGGGCGCGGTGGACATCGCGTGCGAGCCCGAGGTGTCGATCTGGGACCTCGCCGCCCTCGACGTGATCGTGCGGGAGGCCGGCGGCCGCTTCACCGACGTCACCGGCGCCCCCGGCCCGGCCGGCGGCAGCGCCCTGGCCACCAACGGCAAGCTGCACGACGCCGCCCTGGATCGGCTGCGGACCGGGAGCCGGCCCACCCCCGCCTGACGGGGAGGGGCCGGCCCGCCGGATCAGTGCGCCGGGCCGGAGCCCGCACCCCGGCCGCCGCCCTGGATGCGGCGGCGCACGTCGTCGATCTTCGCCTTCGTCTTGGGGTCCTTCGCCAGCTGCTGGGCCTTGTCGGTGGCCTGCCGGAGGACCTGCTTGCCCTTCGGGCTGTTGGCGAACTGGACGGCCTTGCTGAACAACGACGCCATGGTGTGCTCGCCCCTTTCCTCGCCGGGAGCCGCGATCCGGCTCCGCTGACCGGTCAACGGTGCCGCCGGCCGCCCGGTTCCGCGCGCACCACCGGGTTCCGCGGAACACCGGGGGTCCTGCGGCCGCTGCGACAGGCCCGCGGTCACGGAGGGACGTCGTCCTCCCGGCCTGCGGTGGGGAACCCGTTCATGCGGATCTCTCCGGGCTGTCCCCGTAGGCGTAGGAGCTGTCGACGTAGCGGCCGCCCACGGCCGCTCCCGGCGGCGCGATGTGGTCCAGGCGGGCGAGCTCGTCGGCGGTGAGCGCGACGGCGGCGGCGCCGACGTTCTCCTCGAGGTAGGAGCGGCGCTTGGTGCCGGGGATGGGGACGACGTCGTCGCCCTGGGCCAGCACCCACGCCAGGGCCAGCTGGCCGGGCGACACCCCCTTGGCGGCGGCCAGGTCGCGGACCGCATCGACGAGCCGGAGGTTCGCCGCGAACGCCTCTCCGGTGAACCGTGGGTGGCCGCGGCGCCAGTCGTCCTCGCCGAAGTCCTCCGGGCTGCGGATCGCTCCGGTGAGGAATCCGCGGCCGAGGGGGCTGAACGGCACGATCCCGATCCCGTGCTCGCGGGCCACGGCGAGGACGGTGTCCCCGCCCGGCCCACCGCCCCCGGCCACTTCGAGATCGCGCGTCCACAGCGACCACTCGCTCTGCAGGGCGGCGATCGGGTGCACGGCGACCGCGCGGCGGATCGAGGCGGCGCTGGCCTCCGACAGCCCGAGGTACCGCACCTTGCCCTGCTCGACCAGCCCGACCATGGCCCCGACGGTGTCCTCGATCGGCACCCGCGGATCGACCCGGTGCTGGTAGTAGAGGTCGATGGTGTCCACGCCGAGCCGACGCAGGCTGGCCTCGGCGCACGCGCGCACGTTCTCCGGGCGGCCGTCGATGTCCACCCCGCCCGAGTCGTTGCGGGACAGCGAGAACTTCGTCGCCAGCTGGACCTCGTCGCGGCGGCCGGCGATGGCCTCGGCGACGAGCTCCTCGTTGTGTCCGCTGCCGTAGACGTCGGAGGTGTCGAGGAACGTGACGCCGAGGTCCAGGGCCCGGCGCACGGTGGCGATCGACTCGTCCCGGTCGGCCGCGCCGTACATCTGGCTCATGCCCATGCAGCCCAGCCCGAGGGCGGACACCACCAGCCCCTCCCGGCCGAGCGTGCGGGTGCCGACGGACGACGGGAACGAGGAAGCCATGGTGCGCATCCTCGCCCGCCCGCGGTCGCGCCCGCCACCGCCCGAGCCGCTCAGGCCGCGTCGCGGGCCCAGGTGCGGGCCGGCGGGGCGCACGGCCGCACGTTCACGTCGGTGGGGACGGGGTGCCACGTGCGCCGGTGGACGCGGTCGGCGAGGGAGCTGAGGGCGGGGAGCGCGAGGAGCACCAGCGCTCCGGCGACCCAGCCGGCGAGCACGTCGCTGACCCAGTGCGTGCCCAGGTAGACGGTGGTCGACCCGACGCTGACGGCGAGGAGGGCGGTGACGAGCGCGGCACCGCGGCGGTGCCGTCTGCTCAGGTACGCCACCAGGCCCCACATGGCGACCGCGTTGGCGGCGTGCCCGGAGGGAAAGACCATGCCGTCGGTGAAGACCTCGGCCGCCCCTGGCAGCACGGCGTCCTCGCCGAGCTGGAGCGGCCCGAGCCGGCCGAAGGCCATCTTGGCCCCGCCCACGGTGACGTTCAGCAGCAGCGTCGTGGCGGCCACCACCAGCAGCGGGCGCTGATCCCGGTCCCGGATGAACCGGACCGCCAGCCAGCCGCCGATCACGACCAGGCACACCAGCCGTTGTCCCAGGAGGACCCAGTAGGACAGCAGCGGCTCCCACTGCGGCCAGCGGGCGGCCGGTGCCCATCGGAGGATCGCCAGGTCCCACGCGACCAGCGCCGACCCGGTGTGGACGGCGACCGCGAGCGCGACGTAGACGGCCAGCAGCACTCCGGCGAGCACGGCACGGAGACGCACCCCTCGTGAGGGCACGGGCAGAACTCCCGGCCCGCGGCGGCCGCCCGGGCACTTCACCACCCGAGGCTACGTACGGCAGCTCTGCCGCGCCGCGGAAGGGCGGGACCGGCTCCGCCGAACTGGCGACGCCCCGGCGGGAACCACGTCTTCGTGCCCGTCCGATGACCGCCCGTGCCCGCTGCGGCGGCGTTTCCGGGTGCGGGCGCAGGGTAGGCGGCCAGGGCGGCCGCGTGCGCCCTCCCCGGCGCGACCACCGCACCCCGTCGCCGTGTGGCTTCCCCCGGGTCACGCCACGTCCCTTCGACGGACCGACAGCCAGGAGGACCCTCATGAGCTCCCGCCCCGTCAGCCCCGGCCTGCGCCGCGCCGCCCGCGTCCTGGGGCTGGCCAGCACCGGCCTCGGGGTGGCCATGCTGCGCGACCCGCAGGGCGTCGCACGGGTCTCCGGCGTCGACGACTCGGCCACCGCGCTCTCGGTGATCTCCGTCGTGGGCGCGCGCGAACTGCTGCACGCACCGCCGCTGCTGGCCGGCCGCCCCGGCTGGGCCTGGACCCGGGTCGCCGGTGACGCGATGGACCTCGCCGCCCTGGGCATCGCCCTCTCCCACCGGGACGGAGAGCGCGGACGCCGGCTGCGCAACGCCACGGCCGCCGTCGCCGGCCTGGCCGTCCTCGACCTGCTCACCGCCGCGCGCTCCCGCCGTCCGGGCAGCCGCGGGCCGGCGCGGGAACTGCTGCCCTCCTCGGCCCCGTGGAAGGGCGCGATCGACGTCTCGTCGGCCACGACGGTGAACAGGAGCCCGCAGGAGGTCTACGACCGCTGGCGGGATTTCTCCCGGCTGCCGGAGTTCATGGCCCACGTGCGCGAGGTGCGCACGCTCGACGGCGGGACGCGCTCGCACTGGGTGGCCGAGGCGCCCGGCCGGCGCACCGTCGAGTGGGACGCCGAGGTGGTCGAGGACTCGCCGGGCGAGCGCATCCGGTGGCGCTCCCTGGCCGGCGCCGGCATCGAGAACGCCGGCTGGGTGGAGTTCCGCCCGGCACCGGGCGACCGGGGCACCGAGGTGCGGGTGCGGCTGGCCTACGCCCAGCCCGGCGGCCGGCTCGGCAAGGTCGTCGCCGGCATGTTCGGCCAGTCGCCCGAGCAGCAGGTGCGCGACGACCTGACCCGCTTCAAGCAGGTGGTCGAGACCGGCCAGGTCGTCCGCTCCGAGGCCACCCCCGAGGGCCTCAGGGCCGGCCGGCTCGCCGCCCAGCGCCCCGCGGCTCCCCGCTCCTGACCCGCCCCGTCTCCGGAAGGACACCCCCGTGCGCGCCACCCAGTGGATGGGCAAGAACCACGTCGAGGTCAACGAGGTCCCCGACCCGCAGATCCTGAACGACCGCGACGCCATCGTGAAGGTCACCTCGACCGCGATCTGCGGCTCCGACCTGCACCTCTACGACGGCTTCGTCCCGACGATGCGCAAGGGCGACATCCTCGGCCACGAGTTCATGGGCGAGGTGGTCGAGGTCGGCCGCGGGGTGGGCAACCTGCGCGTCGGCGACCGGGTCGTCGTCCCGTTCCCGATCGCCTGCGGGAACTGCGTCGCCTGCCAGAAGGGGCTGTTCTCCGTCTGCGAGAACTCCAACCCGAACGCCCGCATCGCCGAGAAGTTCATGGGCCACTCGCCCTGCGGCATCTTCGGCTACTCGCACATGATGGGCGGCTACCCCGGCGGCCAGGCCGAGTACGCGCGGGTGCCCTTCGCCGATGTCGGGCCGTTGGCGATCGACGCCGACCTCACCGACGAGCAGGTCCTGTTCCTCACCGACGTGTTCCCGACCGGGTACATGGGCGTGGAGGCCTGCGACATCTCCCCCGGCGACGTCGTCGCGGTGTGGGGCATGGGCGCGGTGGGCCAGTTCGCCGTCGCCAGCGCGAAGCTGCTGGGGGCCGAGCGGATCATCGCCATCGACCGGTTCGACTACCGGCTGGACAAGGCGAAGGAGGCCGGCGCCACCGACGTCCTCGACTACGAGCAGGTCGACGTCCTCGACGCCCTCCAGGAGCTGACCGCAGGCCGCGGGCCGGACGCCGCCGTCGACTGCGTCGGCATGGAGGCCCATCACCCGAACGCCGCCATCCACGCCTACGACCGCGCCAAGCAGGCCACGATGTCGGAGACCGAGCGGCCGCACGCCCTGCGCGAGGCGATCCTCGCCGTGAAGAACGGTGGCACCGTCTCCATCGTCGGCGTCTACGGCGGGCTCATGGACAAGTTCCCGATCGGCTCGCTGATGAACCGGTCACTGACCGTCAAGACCGGCCAGGCCCACGTCCAGCGCTACCTGAAGCCGCTGTACGAGCGCATCCGCAACGGTGAGATCGACCCGAGCTTCGTCGTCTCGCACACGCTGCCGCTGGCGCAGGCCCCCGAGGCGTACCGGATGTTCCGCGACAAGGAGGACCGCAGCAACAAGGTCGTCCTCAAGCCCTGACCCGCACCGAACCCGGTCCAGGAGGACGCCCCGTGCAGTACGCCGAGTCCGTCGTCGACCTGGTGGGGAACACCCCGCTGGTGCGGCTCTCATCGGTGACCCGCGACCTGGGCCCCGACGCCCCGCTGGTGCTGGCCAAGGTCGAGTACCTCAACCCCGGCGGCTCGGTGAAGGACCGGATCGCCGTCCGGATGGTCGACGCCGCCGAGGCCGCCGGTGAGCTGGGGCCGGGCGGCACGATCGTCGAGCCGACCAGCGGCAACACCGGCATCGGCCTGGCCCTGGTCGCCCAGCAGCGCGGCTACCGCTGCATCTTCGTCTGCCCCGACAAGGTGGGGCAGGAGAAGATCAACGTGCTCAAGGCCTACGGCGCCGAGGTGGTCGTCTGCCCGACCGCGGTCGACCCCGCCGATCCGCGCTCGTACTACTCGGTCTCCGACCGGCTCAGCCGCGAGACCCCCGGCGCCTGGAAGCCCGACCAGTACTCGAACCCGTTCAACCCGCGTTCGCACTACGAGACGACGGGTCCGGAGATCTGGGCGCAGACCGACGGCCGGATCACCCACTTCGTCACCGGCGCCGGGACCGGCGGGACGATCAGCGGGGTCGGGCGCTACCTCAAGGAGGCCTCCGACGGCCAGGTGCAGGTCATCGGCGCGGACCCGGAGGGCTCGGTGTACTCCGGCGGCACGGGGCGCCCCTACCTGGTCGAGGGCGTGGGCGAGGACTTCTGGCCGACCACCTACGACCGCGATGTCGCCGACGAGATCGTCGCGGTGTCCGACGGCGACTCCTTCGCCATGACCCGCCGGCTGGCCCGCGAGGAGGGGCTGCTGGTCGGGGGCTCCTGCGGGATGGCGGTGGTGGCAGCGCTGCGGGTGGCCGAGCGGCTCGCGAAGGACGACGTCCTGGTGGTGCTGCTGCCCGACGGCGGCCGCGGCTATCTGAACAAGATCTTCAACGACGCCTGGATGGCCGACTACGGCTTCCTGGAGGCGACCGGCGGCGAGACAGTCGGCGAGCTCCTGCACACCAAGCGCGGGGAGACGCCGACGCTGGTGCACACCCACCCGAACGAGACCGTGCGCGACGCCATCGACATCCTGCGCGAGTACGGCGTCAGCCAACTGCCGGTCGTGCGCGCGGAGCCGCCGGTGACCGCGGGCGAGGTGGTCGGCTCGATCGACGAGAAGACGCTGCTCGACGCGCTGTTCGCCGGCCAGGCCTCGCTGTCGGACCGGGTGGAGAAGCACATGTCGCCCCCGCTGCCGATCGTCGGCTCCGGCGAGGCGGTGAGCGCTGCGGTCGCCCAGCTCGGCTCGGCCGACGCCCTGCTGGTGCACGTCGACGGCAAGCCCGCCGGCGTGGTCACCCGCCAGGACGTGCTCGGTCACCTCGCCGGCGTCGGGCAGGTGGCCCGGTGACCGGCTTCAACACCCGCGCCGTCCACGCAGGCCAGGACCCCGACCCGGCGACCGGCGCGGTCATCCCGCCGCTGCACCTCACCACCACCTACAAGCAGGACGGGGTGGGTGGGCTGCGCGGCGGCTACGAGTACAGCCGCAGCGGCAACCCGACCCGGGACGCGCTGCAGCAGCAGCTCGCGGCCCTGGAGCAGGGCACGACGGCGCTCGCGTTCGCCTCCGGGCTGGCCGCGGAGGACACCCTGCTGCGCACCGTCTGCCGGCCCGGCGACTCCGTCGTCCTGGGCGGCGACGCCTACGGCGGGACGTTCCGGCTCATCTCCCGGGTGCTCGAGCCGTGGGGTGTCGGCTACCGGCCGCTGGACCTCGGCGACCTCGACGCCGTCCGGGAGGCCGTCGCCCCGGGAACCACGCGGGTCATCTGGTGCGAGACGCCCACCAACCCGCTGCTCAACATCGCCGACATCGCCGCGCTGGCGCAGATCGCGCACGAGACCGGCACCGTGCTCGTCGTCGACAACACCTTCGCCTCGCCCTACCTCCAGCAGCCGCTGACGCTGGGCGCCGACGTCGTCGTGCACTCGACGACGAAGTACCTGGGCGGGCACTCCGACGTGGTCGGCGGGGCCCTGGTCACCGGCGATCCGGAGCTGGCCGAGCGGCTCACCTACAACCAGAACGCGATGGGTGCGGTCAACGGCCCCTTCGACGCCTGGCTGCTGATGCGCGGCATCAAGACCCTCGGCGTCCGGATGGACCGGCACTGCGCCAACGCCGAGCGGATCGCCACATTCCTGCTCGACCACCCCGCCGTCGCCTCGGTGCTCTACCCGGGATGGCCCGAGCACCCGGGGCACGACATCGCCGCGCGGCAGATGTCCGGCTTCGGCGGGATGCTCTCCTTCCGCCTGCGCGGCGGCGAGGAGGCGGCGCTGCAGGTCTGCGAGCGCACCCGGCTGTTCACGCTGGCCGAGTCGCTGGGCGGCGTGGAGTCGCTCATCGAGCACCCGGGCCGGATGACCCACGCCAGCGCCGCCGGCTCGCCACTGGAGGTGCCGGCCGACCTCGTGCGGCTGTCGGTGGGCATCGAGGACGCCGACGACCTGCTCGCCGACCTCGCGAGCGCCCTGGGTTAGCTCACCGCGCAGCGTCAGCGGAAGGACCCTGTCCGCCTCACCCTCGCGCGCGCTGGGGGCGAGCCTCTGGACAGGGCCGGTCAACGCGGCATGGTGAGGATTCTCGGGCCGTCCTCGGTCACCGCGACCGTGTGCTCGACGTGCGCGGCGCGGCTGCCGTCGGCGCTGCGCAGGGTCCAGCCGTCGACATCCACCGTGTAGTCGTCGGAGCCACCGGCGAGGAACCACGGCTCGATCGCGATGACCAGGCCGGGCCGCAGCCGCACCCCGCGGCCGGCGCGGCCCTCGTTGGGCACCGACGGCGCCTCGTGCATGGCGCGCCCCACCCCGTGGCCGCCCTGGTCGGTGTTGATGCCGCACCCGCCGGCCCGGCCGACCGCGCCGATCGCCGCGGAGATGTCGCCGATCCGGTTGCCCACGACGGCCGCCGCGATACCCGCCGCGAGCGCGCGCTCCGTGGTGGCCACGAGCTCGAGATCCTCCGGCCGCGGCGTGCCCACCGGAAAGGTGATCGCCGCATCACCGACCCAGCCGTCGAGCACCGCGCCGGCGTCCACGCTGAGCAGGTCGCCGTCGACGAGGACGTCCGGCGTCGGGATGCCGTGCAGCGCGACGTCGTTCACCGACAGGCACAGCACCCCGGGGAACGGCGGGGTGGTGGTCAGGGGTGCGTAGCCGAGGAACGGCGACGTGGCGCCGGCGTCGGCCAGCACGTCACGGGCGACGGCGTCCAGCTGGGTCAGCCGCACGCCCGGCGCCGCGAGCGCCCGCACCGCGGCGTGCATGTCGGCCACCACCGCGCCGGCGGCACGCATGGCGTCGATCTCCCCCGGCGTGCGCAACTCGATCATCTCGGTCCTTCCGGTGGTGATGTCCCGTGATTATCACGGCCATGGTGCGACCGCCGCTGAGCCCGAGCAGCGCGAGCGCGGCCGCCGGCTGGACGGGTTGCTGCGGGGAGCGCGCGGCGACCGGGAGCGGTGCGTGGAACCCGATCCAAGGCCGCTGCCCCCCCGGCCGGACGGCGCGCAGTGCGTGTTCGAGGACCCCCCGCGCACGGTACGGGGACCAGGTGACTCCTCCTCGCGTGACCGTCGTCGTCGCCACCCGCGACCGCCGTGAGTCGCTGCTGCGCAGCCTCGGCCACCTGACCGGCCCGGGCGCACCGCCGGTGATCGTGGTGGACAACGGCTCCTCGGACGGCACCCCGGCCGCCGTCCGCGCGGAGCACCCCGACGTCTCCGTGGTGGACCTGCCCGGCAACCGCGGGGCGGTGGGCCGGACGGTCGGTGTGCAGCGCGCGGGCACGCCGTACATCGCCTTCGCCGACGACGACTCCTGGTGGGAGCCCGGCGCCCTGGGGCGGGCCGCCGACCTGCTCGACGCCCACCCCGGGGTCGCCCTGCTCGCCGGCCGGGTGCGGATGGCCGCCGACGGCTCGGTCGACGCGGTCACGCGCAAGCACCGGGCCGCCGTCCTCGGAGCGACGCCGGGGAGCCCCGGGCCGGACGTGCTCAGCTACCCGGCCTTCGCCACGGTGCTCCGCCGGGACGCATACCTGTCCGTCGGCGGCTTCTCACCGCTGCTGTTCTTCGCCGGCGAGGAGCACCTGCTGGCCCTCGACCTGGCCGCAGCCGGATGGCAGCAGGTCTACGCCGACGACGTCGTCGCCTGGCACGACCCGGCCGGCCCGGCGACCGTGGCGCCGGAACGGTGGGCGCTGCAGACCCGCAACGACCTGCTGGTCGACTGGCTGCGCCGGCCGCTGCCGGTCGCGCTGACCGCCACCTGGCACCTGGCCCGCCGATCCGTGTCCGATCCCGCGGCGCGGGCGGCGCTGCGCGGCTGGGCCGTCCGGCTGCCGGCCGCGCTGCGTGAGCGGCGGCCCGTCCCGGCCGACGTGGAGCGCCGGTTCGCGCTGGCGCAGCGACCGCTCAACGCCCCAGTTGCCGGGTGAACCACCGGCGCGCGCTGTCGTTGCCGGCCGCGCCGCGCTTCCGGGCCCGGGTGACCGCGCCGGCGAGCTCGCCGTCGAGGCAGCGCGCCAGGGCGGCGTCGAGCGCCTCGGATGTCACCTCGCCCGCGGAGAGCACCAGCGGCCACTCCAGCGCCCGCGCCTGAGCGGTGACCTTGGCGCCGCCCTCGACCGGGTCGCAGGCGATGACCGGGCGGTCGTGCTTGAGCCCGAGGACCAATCCGTGCAGCCGCATGCTCACCACGGCGTCGGACCGCCGCAGCAGGGCCTCCACCTGCGCCGGACGACGCGGATGGGGCTTGTCGAACAGGTCGGTGTCGATCGGGAACCACGGCAGCGCCCGCGCGGCCAGCCACTCCTCGATCACGCCGCGGACCCGGTCGGCCCGGCTGCGGTCGCCGTACTCCCCCTGCACCGGCGCGAAGGCGACGGCCAGCACCGGGGCCTCGGGCGCCGGCCCCTCGATCGCCAGGTCCGGCCGCGTCACGCCCGGCGCATCCCGCTCCAGGACGGCGTCGAACATCGTCCGGGCGAGGTCGTCCACGACGGAGACGTTCACCGCCCAGCGTTGCGCACCGGCGAACGCGGAGGTCAGCTCGGGCAGGGGCGGCAGGTCACCGACCGGTCCCGTGGTGAACACCAGGTGCGTGTAGTCGGCCGGGTCGACGTCGCGCCAGTGCACGCCCCGGTGCAGGTACGGCGCCCAGGCGACGTCGTGGTCGATGCCCAGCTCGGTGAGCCAGCCCACCACGGCGTCGGCCCCCAGCTCGTCGCCGACGGTGGCGATCACCTCGTCGAAGCTGAACCACCCGGCCACGAGAACACGCATGGTCCCCACCTTGGCAGCTGGGCGTGCGGCGGGCATGCGCCGGGAACGAGACGCGCGTCTCGCCGGTTACCGCCGGTGGACGCCCCGAGCCAGGAGGATGCCAGCCGTGAGCACCACCGAGAACGACCGTGACCTGAGCGCGCTGGAGGCGGCGCGCGCCCGCATCCGGGAGGCGCACCTGCGCCCGACCGGGCAGCGGCCGGCCTCGACCGCACGGGGGCTGCACCACACCGCCCTGATCAGCAGCGACGTCGAGCGGACGGTGCGCTTCTACCAGGACGTGCTCGGCTTCCCGCTGACCGAGCTGATCGAGAACCGCGACTACCCCGGCTCCTCGCACTTCTTCTTCGACATCGGCAACGGCAACCTGCTGGCCTTCTTCGACTTCCCGGGCCTGGACGTCGGTCCGTACGCAGAGGTGCTCGGCGGCCTGCACCACATGGCGATCAGCGTGGACCCCCAGCGGTGGGAGCAACTGGTGCAGCGGCTGACCGAGGCCGGCGTCGTGCACGAGGTGCACAGCGGCGTCTCGGTCTACTTCCGCGATCCCGACGGCGCCCGGATCGAGCTGATCGCCGACCCGCTCGGGAAGATGTACGGCTCGAAGGTGCTGTGACGCGGACCGGTGGGGCGGCCGGGCCGCCCCACCGGTCCCGGGCTCAGCGGTCGGTGTCGGCGACGAGGTCGGCGTAGTCGGGGTGCCGCTCGATCCAGCCCGCGACGAACGAGCAGCGCGGGACGACGGACCCGCCGCGCGAACGCACCTCGTCGAGGGCGGCCCGCACCAGCGTGCTGCCGAGCCCCGACTGGCCGGCGTCGGGGTCGACCTCGGTGTGGGTGAACACCAGCGTGTCGCCGCGACGCTCGTAGGCGGCCACGCCCAGCACGCGGTCGCCGTCGCGGATCTCGAAGCGGTCGGACTCGGGGACGTCGGTGACGGTGGTCTCCATGGAACGGGTCAACCGGCCGCGGGAGCCGACTGTTCCGGTACCAGCCGGAGGGCCTTCGTCGGGCACTGCTGGACCGCCTCCTCGGCGTCGCGCACGTCGCCGCCCTCCGGGTGGGGGCGCAGCACCACGACCGTCCCCTCCTCGCCCACCTCGAACAGGTCCGGTGCCAACGCCTCGCAGGCCCCCGCCCCCACGCAGCGCTCGAGGTCGGCCTCCAGCCGGCTCACCGGGCGCCCGCGAGCCGGGCCGGGAGCCGCGTGAGCCCGTCGACGGACGACGACCGGAGGCGAGCCGGCGGGCCGGTGATCTCCAGGTCGGGCAGCTGCTCGGACACCTCGGGAAAGGTCACCGCCGGCTCCCGGCGGGCCATGTCCCGGTCGGACCGGTCGATGCCGAGCTCGGCGGCGCCCACCGTTCGCGGCGGAACGGTCTCCGGTGCTGGTACGGCGTCGACGGACACGTCCGGTCCTCCCTGAGCGGCGGTCGTGCTCCGCACGTTAG
Organism: Blastococcus sp. HT6-30; assembly: GCF_039729015.1. Lineage (NCBI taxonomy): Bacteria > Bacillati > Actinomycetota > Actinomycetes > Geodermatophilales > Geodermatophilaceae > Blastococcus > Blastococcus sp. HT6-30. The sequence continues at coordinate 2,901,254 of NZ_CP155792.1, forward strand.
AGAGGTCGGCGGTGACGCACAACACCCCGCGGCGACATCGCCGGGACGGATGCACGAAGGCCCGGTCACATCCGTGACCGGGCCTTCGTCGTGGTAGCGGGGACAGGATTCGAACCTGCGACCTCTGGGTTATGAGCCCAGCGAGCTACCGAGCTGCTCCACCCCGCGTCGGTGAAACCACCGTACCACTCTCGACGCGGGTCGCGCCGCCCACCCCGTCGTCCGACCGCTCCGGCTGGCCGGCCGCCGACGGCACGGGGACCCGCGGTTCCTGCCGAAGGCCCTTCACCAGCGACACCAGCACCAGCAGCAGCACGATCGCGAACGGGAACGCCGCGACGATCGATGCGGTCTGCACCCCCGCCAGCCCACCGCTGACCAGCAGCACCGCCGCCGACGCCGAGATCACCAGGCCCCACGTCACGCTCACCACGCGCGCCGGGTCCTGCCCCTCGCGGGTGCTGAGCGACCCGAGCACGAAGGTGGCGGAGTCGGCACTGGTGATGAAGAACGTGACGATGAGGATCATCGCGCCGACGGCGGCCACCAGGCCGCCCGGCAGCGTGTCGAGCAGGGCGAAGAGCTGGGACTCCGTCGGCTGGTCCGCCAGCCCGGCCCCGTCCTGCTCGGCGACGATGCCCGCACCGCCGAAGACCGAGAACCACAGGCCGCTCACTAGCGTCGGAACGCCGAGCACGCCGACGACGAACTCCCGGATGGTGCGCCCACGCGAGATGCGGGCGATGAAGGTGGCCACGAACGGCGACCAGGAGATCCACCAGGCCCAGTAGAAGACCGTCCAGCCGTTGATCCACTCGGCGCGCTGGGTGTCGAAGGGCCCGGTCTGCAGGCTCATCGTGGGCAGCTCGGTGAGGTAGCTGCCCAGCGTGGTGGTGAAGGCACCCACCAGCCGGCCCGACGAGGCCGTGAGCAGCACGAAGGCGAACAGCCCCACCGCGAGCACGACGTTGGCCGTCGACAGCCACTTGATCCCGCGGTGGATGCCCGAGAGCGCGGAGACGAGGAAGAGGACCGTGACCACCGCGATGATGCCGAGCTGCACGCCCGGGCCGATCGCGATGCCGCCGTCGAGCGCGGCCAGGCCGCCGTTGATCTGCGCGGCGCCGAGGCCGAGGGAGGTCGCCACGCCGAACACGGTGGCGACCACGGCGACGGTGTCGACCGCGACGCCCAGCGGACCGTCGACGCGGTCACCCAGCACCGGTCGGAGCGCGCCGCTGATCGTGGCCTTCCAGCCGCGGCGGAAGCGGGCGTAGGCCAGCGCCAGCGCGAGAACCGCGTAGATGCCCCAGGGGTGCAGCCCCCAGTGGAAGAACGAGTAGCGCAGCGCGTCGCGGGCGGCCTCGGTGCTGGCGGGGTCGGCCGTGGGCGGCGACAGGAAGTGCGACACCGGCTCGGCCACGCCCCAGAACACCAGCCCGATGCCCATCCCGGCGCTGAAGAGCATGGCGAACCAGGCCGTCGTGCTGTACTCCGGCACGTCGCCGTCCCGGCCGAGCCGGACCCGGCCCCAGCGGGATGCGGCCACGGCGATCACCGCCACCAGGACCGTGGTCGCGGTCAGCAGGTAGAACCAGCCGAACCGGTCGACGACGAACGACTGCGTGGCGGCGGCGGCGGAGGCGAGCGCATCGGGGGCGACCGCACCCCAGACCACGAACGGGAGCACGACGGCCAATGAGGCCCAGAAGACAGCGGATGTCCTGCGCACGGGTGAGCGAGTCCTCCTGTTGGAAGTGGCCGGCGGTGCCGGGCACGACGAGACGGAGGGCGGACAGCCCTCGAACCGACTCCTCAGCATGCAGGGTGACCCTGCGGAGCGCACGTCGCACGGGGTGAGAAGACCCACGCGCTGGCGCCGTTCCCGGTCGGGGATGGTGGTCGCGTGCCGACCCCGCCCACCGGACCGCTGGACGCCTACCGCGCCCTGGAGCTCGCCCTGGAGGCCGGCGAGCTGTCCTGTCGGCCGGGGCGAGCGCTGCCGAGGTGACCGCGACCTGCATCGCCGCCGCCCGCGCCGGCAGCCTGCGCCGGGTCCAGTGCGACATCACCTTCACCTCGATCACCGTCTCCGGGCACGCGGCCGACGACGCAGGTCCGGGCTGCGGCTGGTGCAGCAGCGAGCGCTCGACCACTCCCGCGCGACGGCCGTGCACGACGTCGTCGGCGCGCTGAGCGAGGACCGGATCACCCCGGCCGAGGCAGACGACCGCCTGCGAGCCGTGTCGCGGGCCCGGCACACCTACCGCCGCGCGGTCGTCACCGCCGCCCGGGCGGTGCTCGCCGCCGCGGTGGCCCTCCTGCTGGGCGCCGGCCCGCTGGTCACGGCCGCCGCGTTCGGGGCCACCGTCCTGGTCGGCCTGGCCATCGACGCGCTGGGCCGCCGCGGGCTGCCGGCCTTCTTCCAGAACGCCGCCGGCGGGTTCGTCGCCACGTCGGTGGCGCTGGCGCTCGTCGCCGCCGACCTCGGCGTGCGCCCCTCGCTCGTGGTCGCCGGCGGCATCGTGCTGCTGCTGCCGGGGGTCACCCTGGTCGGCGCGGTGCACGACGCGATCACCGGCTTCTACGTGACGGCGAGCGCCCGGGCGTTCGAGACGCTCCTGCTCACGGCCGGATCATCAGCGGCGTCGCCGTGGCCCTGTCGGTCGGCGTGCGCCTGGGCATCCCGGTGCGCATGTGGGATCCGCCGGTCGGCGGCATGGACGACGTCCCGCTGCAGCTCCTCGGCGCCGCCGTGGCGTCGGCCGCCTTCGCGGTGTCCAACCACGCTCCGCGGCGGACCCTGCTGCCCGCCGCCGCCGCGGGCGCCCTCGGCTGGGGGGTCCTGCTCGGGCTCGACGACGGCCTGCGGCTGTCCCCGACCCTGCCGTCGGCGACCGCTGCCGTGGTGATCGGCCTGGGCAGCTACGCCCTGGCCCGCCAGCAGCAGGTGCCCGCCGTGGTCTACGTGTCCGCGGGCATCATCCCGCTGCTGCCCGGGCTCGCCATCTACCGCGGGCTGCGCCAGCTGACCGAGGGCGACACGCTCGGGGGCATCACGCTCCTGGGCACCGCGGCGACGGTCGGGCTGGCCCTGGCCGCCGGTGCACTGCTGGGCGAGTACGTCGGCCAGGCGCTGCGCCGCAGCGCGGTCCCGGCGGAGCGCCGGCTCACCGGCCTGCTGCAGGCGCGGCCCGACCGCTGGAGCCGGCGGAGCGCCGCGCGGGTGTGACCGGCGCCGGCCGGTGGCGTCGGCACGTGCCCGTGGGAAGCGTGTGACGCACCGGACCACGGACGGTCGGCACCGGAGCGCGCCTTCCCGGACGGCCCTGCCGGCCGACCTACAGTCCGTTTCGTGGCGGGGGACGTGGCGGTGAGCAGGTTCGTCGGTGCCCCGCAGCCGGTGGAGATCCACCACGGCGGCATCTGGTACTCCGGAGAGCTCCTCGGCTGGCGGCACACCGACGGAGGCCGCGTCTCGGCCCGCGTGCGGTGCACCATCGACGGGCTGCGGCACTCGACGTGGAAGGACCTCACCGACCTCCGGCTGCCCGACCCGGCGCACCCGCCCCGGCGGGAGCCCTTCCCCGCGCCGCCTGCCCGGCCGACCGTGGCCGGGGAAACCGTGCCGGAGGAGGACCGCACGCGACCGCACACGCTGCTGGCTGCCCACACCAGCCGGCCACGACCGCCCGCGCACGCGGTGGCCCCTCCCCCGGCGGCGGAGCTGCGCCCCCTGCCGGCGGCACACGCGCACCCGGCGGCAGCGCCGGCGCGACTGCGTCCCACGCCGTACCGGCGGACGCCCCGGCAGGCCGACGAGTGCTCGCGCGACCGGACCGACGCACGCGCTGCCGGGAGGGGCTGAGCTCGCGCTGAGCCTGCGCCGCACGCCTGCACCACGGACGGGCCGCGCGCCGCTCCGGTGCACGACCACCCGCGAACGACGAAGGCCCGGCCCCTGAGGGGCCGGGCCTTCGTGGTGGTAGCGGGGACAGGATTCGAACCTGTGACCTCTGGGTTATGAGCCCAGCGAGCTACCGAGCTGCTCCACCCCGCGTCGTGCCACCAGAGTAGCAGGCCGGTGGAGCCGGTGTGCACACGGCCCACCGGCTCCACCGCGGGTCACTCGGCTGCCGCCGCCTGCTGGGCCGCCTGGTAGGCGTCGACGGCTGCCTGGAGGTCCTCCAGGGCTTGGCCCTGACCGGCGAAGTCGCCGCCCCGCTGGGCGCTGGACAGGGCCTCGAGCGCGGCGTTGATGTCCTGGACGGCCTGCTCCATGTCCGGCGTGGCCGGCAGACCGTCCGTGCCGTCCGGCGGGATCGGCACGTCGGTCGGATCGGCCGGCTGCTCCACGCCGGGGGTGTCCTCCCCCTCCTCCGCCTCGGTCGGCACCCCGTCGGCGTCGGACGCGACCACCCCTGCGCCGTCGCCGAACACCTGGTCCAGCGCCTCGGAGAGGGTGTTGGCGTAGCCGATTCGGTCACCGAAGTTGACCAGCACCCGCTGCAGCAGCGGGAAGCCGCCCTCCCCGGTGCTCTCCACGTAGAGCGGCTCCACGTAGAGCAACCCGGCGTCGCCGATCGGCAGCGTCAGCAGGTTGCCGAACACCGCATCGGAGTTCTCGCTGTCGAACAGCGTGAGGTCGGGGCGCACCTGGTTGTTGGTGATGAACGCGTTCTGCACCTGCCCCGGACCCCGGAATGGAGTGTTGCCGGGTAGTTGCAGCACCTGGAGAGCGCCGTAGGTCTCCGGCGCGCTCGACGCCGAGATGAACGCCGACAGGTTCTCCCGCTGGAAGGCGTTCAGCGCACTGGTCAGCTGGAACGTCGCCTCGTCGTCGCCCGGCCGCTGGGCCAGGATGTAGTACGGCGGCTGGTTCTCCTCGGTGTTCTGCGTCGGGTCGTCCGGGATCTGCCACCGGTCGCTGCCCTCGTAGAAGGCGATCGGGTCGTCGACGTGGTAACGGGTCAGGATGTCCCGCTGCACCTTGAACAGGTCCTCCGGGTACCGGACGTGGCTGATCAGTTCGTCGCTCATCTCGCTCTTCGGCTCGATCACGCCGGGGAACGCCTTCATGAACGTCCGGAGGACCGGATCACCCTCGTCCCAGGCGTAGAGCGTCACCGTGCCGTCGTAGGCGTCGACGGTGGCCTTCACCGAGTTGCGGATGTAGTTCACCGTCTCGTTCGGCAGCGCGGTCGTGCCGGTCCCGGTGAGCGCATCCGCCACGGCCTCGCCGAGCTGCATCTGCTCCGAGTAGGGATAGGAGTCCGACGTCGTGTAGCCGTCGAGGATCCAGGTGACCCGGCCGTCGATCACCGCGGGGTACGGGTCGCCGTCGACCTCCAGGAAGGGTGCGACCTTCTCCACGCGCTCGCGCGGGTCGCGGACGTAGAGGACCTTCGACTCCTCGTTCACCGCGTTGGAGAGCAGGAAGTTGCGCTCGCGGTAGTAGATGGCGTAGGTCAGCTGCCGGAAGAAGCTGCCGATCGCGACGCCGCCCTCGCCGTCGTAGGTGTTGTTGACCTGCCGGTCCTCGGAGCCGCCTTCCGGCAGGTCGAACTCGCGCGGGGCGGCCCCCTCGGGCGCCCCGACCACGGAGTAGACGTCCTGGCCGTTGACCTGGATCAGCTCGCCGTAGTAGATCCGGCTCTGCTCGACCGGGATGTTCCCTCGGGTCGGCAGGTCGCCGGTGGTGAAGTTCGGCTCGCCGCCCTCGGAGCCGGCCACGACCTCGTTCGCCGGAGCGGCGACGAAGCCGTGCCCGTGGGTGTAGACGGTGTGCCGGTTGATCCAGGTGCTCTGGTTCTCCGACAGCCCGGCGCTGTCCAGCTCGCGCACCGCCACGACGTAGTCGCCGGTCTCGCCGTCGACGGTGTAGCGGTCGATGTCGAGCTTCTCGGGGAAGCCGTACACGTTGCGGATCTGCTGGCGAGCGGTGAACGTGTCGGTCAGGACGTTCGGGTCCAGCAGCCGGGCGTTCGGGATCGTCTCGGTGTCGTTGCGCAGCTCGGCCAGCGCAGCCTCGGGGTCCACCTCGTCGCCGGTGGTCTGCTGCGCGTAGTCGACGTAGTCGATCTGGTCGAGACCGTAGGCATCCCGGGTCGACTTGATCGCCCGCTCGATGTAGTCCGCCTCCTTCTCGTTGGCGCTCGGGTTGACGACGAACTGCTGCACGATCGCCGGGTAGGCGACGCCGATGACCAGGCTGGAGACCAGCAGCAGCACCAGGGCGGCGGCGGGCAGCAGGAAGTTGCGGACGACGATGTTGGCGAAGAACGCCACGGCGCAGACCGCCGCCACGAAGACCAGGATGGTCTTCGGCACGAGCAGCGCGTTGACGTCGGTGTAGCTGGCGCCGGTGAACACGACACCGCGGTCGGAGTAGACCAGCCCGTAGCGGTCCAGCCAGTAGGCGACGGCCTTGAGGGCGAGGAAGAAGCCCAGCAGCACCGACAGCTGGACCCGCGCGGCCGGGGTGAGCTTCTGCCCGGGCGTCTGCAGCCGCAGCCCGCCGAACACGTAGTGCGTCAGCAGCGAGCCGATCAGCGCGAGGATGACGATCGCGAAGCCGAAGCCGAGCAGCAGCCGGTAGAAGGGGTAGTCGAAGACGAAGAACGACAGGTCGATGCTGAACTGCGGGTCGGTGCGGCCGAAGTCGGTGCTGTTGCGGAACGACAGCCAGGTCTCCCAGCTGCTCTGCGCGGTGAACCCGGCGAACAGGCCGAGCACGACCGCGATGCCGGTCAGCACCAGGCCGCGGCGCGGCTCCAGCGACTGCCGGTAGCGCTCGAGGTTCTGCTGCTCCAGCGACATCGGCCGGAACGTCGGCCGGAACCGGTAGGCCAGGTACATCGCCAGCGCGGTCAGGCCGCCGGTGGCCACGCCGGCGACGGCGAAGAGCAGGGCACGGGTCTGCAGCTCGGTCCAGAAGACCTCGGTGAACCCGGTGGAGTCGAACCACAGGTAGTCGACGTAGACGTTGGTGAGCGTCCCGACGACGGTGAACAGCACCAGCAGCACGGCGATGGCGCCGATGACCAGCTTCGCGCGCCGCGACAGGGTCGGTACCGGCACGGGGGGCCGCATGGCCACGAGCGGGCTCCTTCGATTTGCAGGCGTGGCCTCGCAGGCCACGGGACGACCGACCGCGAGGTCGGGTGGTGCGGCGCCGGGGCGAGGCCCGGCCCCAAGGACAACGCACCGGACGGCGCGGGGTTCCCGGCGGCACCGTAACGCCAGTCAGAGGGGTGCGGGTGGGATCAGCAGCTCTCCGGAGTCCGGCCGGCGCGCACGTCGGCGAGGGCCTCGAGCGCGTCGTCCAGGGTCGCGACCCTGGCCGTCGGGACGCCGGTGTCGGGCGCGGCCACGGCCTCGGCGCAGTTGCCCTCGGGGACCAGGAAGACCTCGGCGCCGATGTCGCGCGCCGCCACCATCTTCAGCGCGATGCCGCCGATCGGCCCGACGTTGCCCTCGAGGTCGATCGTGCCGGTGCCGGCGATGACAGCGCCGCCGGTGAGGTCCTCCTCCCCCACGAGATCGAGGATCCCGAGGGTGAGCATCAGGCCGGCCGAGGGCCCGCCCACGTCGGCGACCTGGATGTCCACGTCGAACGGCGCCGCGGGCTGGTCGAGCACGGAGATCCCGAGCAGTGATCCCTCCCGGCCCTCCGCGGCCCCGGTGGTCACCTCGGTCGTGCCCGGCTCGCCGAGCCGGGTGTAGGTGACCGGGACCGAAGTGCCGGCCGGGACGCCGGTCAGGACGTCGGCCAGCACGTCGGTGTTCGGAACGGGCTGCCCGTCGACCGACTCCAGCGCGTCCCCCTCCTCGAGCCGCCCCTCCGACTGCGACCCCTCCGGCACCTCGCGCACGACCACCTTCTGCGGGTAGCCGAGCTCGCCGAGCGCCAGGCTCTCGGCCGCCTGCTCCGAGGTGAGGAACGCCTGGCGGTTGACCTGCCGCGTCTCCTCCTCGCTGCGGTCGGGCGGGTACACCGACTCCTCGGGGACGACGCTGACCTCGTCGTCGAACCACCCCCGCACGGCCTGGACCAGGCTGAGCCCGCCGCGGCTGACACCCACGGTGGTCAGGTTCAGGGCACCCTCGACCTCGTTGCGCTCCCTGCCCTCGACCGCGATGATCGGCTCACCGTCGATCTCGCCCAGGGTGTCGAAGGTCGGGCCGGGCACCTGCGCGACGTAGGGCACCGGCACGCTTGTGCTCAGGAGGCCGAACAGCAGCAGCAGCACGGCGCCCACGCTGAGGACGGCGCTCCGACGGGTCACGAGGGGCGAGCCTAGGTGAAGGGCCCCCTGCCCCCACCGGTCGCACGCGCACGGCGGCCCCTGCAGGGGGCCGTCCACTCCGAGCGAACGCATGCCCCCGGCCGAAGATCGCGCGTCTACCGTGGACGCATGAGCGACGTGCCGTTCGGCTTCGGCCCTCCCGACCGTGACCCCGAGCGCCGCGACCCCGGCCGCGGCGACCAGGGCGGCGACCCGTTCGGTCTCGGCGCCCTCTTCGGCGGTATGGCCGGCGGGGGCTCGCCCGAGGACGTGCTCGGCAAGATGCCGCTGTTCGCCGAGCTGCAGAAGCTCATGAACTGGTCGGGCGGGCCGGTCAACTGGGACCTCGCCCGCCAGAGCGCCATCAGCCAGCTCGCGGCCGGGCACCAGCCGTCGTCGGAGCAGGAGCGCTCGGCGACCGCCGAGGCCCTCCGGCTCGCCGACCTGTGGCTGGACCAGGTGACCGAGCTGCCCTCCGGCATCGAGCGGACCGCGGCGTGGTCCCGGGTCGAGTGGGTGGAGCAGACGCAGCCGGCGTGGGGCGCGCTGATCGACCCGCTCGCCGAGCGCGTGGTGGCGGCCATGACCAGCGCCCTGCCCGAGGAGGCGGCCATGTCCTTCGGGCCGATCGCCGGGATCATGGGCCGCATGGGCGGGATGATGTTCGGCGCCCAGGTGGGGCAGGCGCTGGGCAGGCTGGCCGAGGAGGTGCTGACCAGCACCGACGTGGGCCTGCCGCTGGCCCCCGCCGGCACCGGGGTGCTCGTGCCGCAGAACCTCGCCTCGTTCGCCGAGGGGCTCGACCGCCCCGCCGACGAGGTGCGGCTGTTCGTGGCGCTGCGCGAGGCCGCCTCGCAGCGGCTGTTCGCACACGTCCCCTGGCTGCGCCAGCAGCTCCAGGACGCCGTGCATGCCTACGCCCGCGGCATCACCATCGACCGCGAGGCGATCGAGCGGGGCATCAGCGAGGCGATGTCCGGCGGCATGGGCGCCGGGCTGGACCCCAGCGACCCCGAGAGCATCCAACGCCTGCTCGGCAGCGGCGTCCTCGAGCCCGAGGAGACCCCCGAGCAGCAGATGGCGCTGCGCCGCCTGGAGACCCTGCTGGCCCTCGTCGAGGGCTGGGTGGACGCCGTCGTGGCGGCGGCCGCGGCCGACCGGCTGCCCGGGCACGCCGCCCTCGCCGAGACGATGCGCCGCCGCCGGGCCTCCGGCGGGCCCGCCGAGCAGACCTTCGCCACGCTCGTCGGGCTGCAGCTGCGGCCTCGCCGGCTGCGCGACGCCGCCACCGTCTGGGGTGCGATGGGTCAGCAGCACGGCAGCGCCGACCGGGACCGGCTGTGGTCGCACCCGGACCTGCTGCCGACGTCGGAGGACCTCGACGAGCCGCTGGACTTCGTCGCCCGCCAGGGCCTCGACGAGGAGCTCGCCGCGCTGACCGCCGACGACGCCGACCGCCCGGCGACCGAGGAGCCGTCGACCGGCGACGAGCCCTCCGACGAACCCGGCGACGGCCCCGGCGAGGGCCGGCGCGGCTAGTCCACGACGTCGGGCGCCGGGCCCTCGCCGGCCGCACCGGCGGTGCTGGCCAGCTCGACGCCCTCGAGGAACCCGCGGGCCCGCTCGGCCCGCGGGTACCGGGCGACCAGCGCCCAGAAGCGCTCGTCGTGGCCGGGCTCGAGCAGGTGTACCAACTCGTGGACCAGCACGTAGTCGACGACGTACTCGGGCATCGACCGCAGCCGGCTGGACAGCCGGATCGTGCGGTCGGCCGGCGTGCAGGACCCCCAGCGACGGTGCTGGTTCTCCACCCACCGGACGCTGACCGGTTCGGCGAGCCCGTCGAGGTGCGCGGCCGAGAGCGCACGGGCCCGCGCCAGCAGTTCGGTGTCGCCGCCGAGGGACCGCTTGCGCCGCTCCTCACGGGTGCGCAGCTTGGCGACCATCTGGGCGACCCAGCGCTGCTCCTCGGCCGGGCTGAAGGCCGCCGGGATGAGCACCACGGTGCGGCCCATCTCCCGGTAGGCGGTGACCGTGCGGCGGCGGCGCGTGCTCCGGCGGACCTCCACGACGCCGTCGTCCGCCGGCTCGGGGAGGGCGGTCGCATCGCGAGTCGTTCCGGGCACGAGGGAGACGGTAGGACACCGTCCCCGCGTAGCGCCTGCCCGGAGGCACCCGCTCGGGTGCAGGTCGCACGGACGGTGGACATGACGGCCGCTCCACCCGGTGACGAGGCCCGCGAGCGGTGCGCCGTCCACACCCGGACGAGAGCATCCACCCAGCTCGCAGCCGTGCCGGCAACCAGATCGGCTGCGGCGTCCCCGGCCCGTCCCCCGGTTCCGCACAGCGACACGCCTGGTCGTCCCCATGGGGTCCACAGGGTTGTCCACAGCTGTGGGTGGCCGGCCGCCGCTCCGCGCCTCCCGGCGCCCGCCGACGGCGTCACGGGACGCCCGCGCGGGTAGCGTTCTCGCGCAACGGCGCCCGGCGTGCGAGCCGAGGCGCCCCGGAGACGAGGAGAACCCGTGGCGGAGAGCTACAACGGCTACTGCGTGAAGTGCAAGGAGAAGCGCGACTTCGACGGCGAGGTCAAGGTCAGCGAGTCGGGCCGCCGCATGGCGCAGGGCACCTGCCCCGTGTGCGGCACCAAGATGAACCGGATCCTCGGCAAGGCCTAGGACCACCAGCACGTCACCACGGCGGCGTCCCCTCGGGGGCGCCGCCGTTCGTCGTCCTGTGGACGACGGACCCGCGAGCGCCGCCCGGCTGCGACCCTGCCGGAGTGAGCGACAACGCCCATCCCCTCCTGCCCCCGGCGACACCCCTGCTCCTCGGTGACGGCGCGAGCGTGCAGGTGGGCGGCGTCGACTCCACCGACGGGCTGCTCCTGGAGCCGGCCGCGGGAATGGCGCCGTTGCTGCGCGGCCTCGACGGGCGTCGCTCGCAGCGGGCCGTCCGGGCCGACGCCGTGCGCGACGGCCTGGACCCCGGCCTCGTGGACGCGGTGCTGGACGCCCTGCGTGCCGGCGGCCTGCTGACCGACCTGGACGCGGCCGACGTGATCACGATGGGTGCGGGGCCCGCGGCGGCCGCGCGCGCAGCGGTGGAGCTGCCGTCGGCGGCCGCTGCCCCCCGCTCCTCGGCGTGGCGGGCCCGGCGGCTGGCCACCGTGGTGGTCGAGGGTGCGACCCGCGCCGGCACCCCGCTCGCGGCGATCCTGGCCGCCAGCGGCATCGGCCGGGTCGTCGTCCGGGACCCCGGCGTGGTCAGGGCGGCCGACGCGGTGGTGGGCGGGCTGACCGCCGCCGACGAGGGCCGGCCCCGGTCGGTGGCAGCCGCCGACGCGATCCGCCGGGCCAGCCCGCTGACCGACCTCGGGCCTCTGCCCGCCGGACTGCTGCCCGACCTGACCGTCCTCACCCGGCCGTGGGCCGCCTCCGACCCGCTGGTCGCCGTCGTCGACGGGCCTCACCTGGTCGCCACCGTGCGGGGCGAGACGGGCGTCGTCGGACCGCTGGTCGTGCCGGGCTCCACCAGCTGCCTGCGCTGCGCCGACCTCCACCGCCGGGACGCCGACGCGCGCTGGCCCCGCCTCGCCGCCCAGCTGACCGCCACGGAGCCACCCCCGAGCGGCGCCACCCTCACCTGCCTGCTGACCGCGCTCCTGGCCGCCGGTCAGGTGCTGGCCTTCCTCGACGACTCCGGCGCGCCGGTGACGCTCGGCGCCACCCTCGAGCTGCGGCCACCCGATCTGCTCCCCCGCCTGCGGCGATGGCCGCCCCACCCGGCCTGCGCCTGCGGCGCTGCCGCTGCCGACGGCTCCCCCTCCGGGCACGACGTTCGGCCCTCTCCCCGGCAGGACCCCGGTGGAACAGGCGACAATGGCCGCTGAGCGAGCTCACGGGCTCACCGGGCACGACACGGCGCCGCCACGACCGGGCGCCGGCGAGGAGGATGCGTGAGTGACGAGCGACCGGTGATGCCAGGGGGGTCGGTCGCGCGGACCGCGCGCCTGGCGTCCCTGCCCCTGGGCGCCGCCGGCCGGGCCACGCTGGGCCTCGGCAGACGCTTGTCGGGCCAGTCCGCCGACACGGTGAACGCCGAGCTGCAGCAGCGCACCGCCGAGCAGCTCTTCGCCGTGCTGGGGCAGCTCAAGGGCGGCGCCATGAAGCTCGGCCAGACGCTCTCGGTGTTCGAGGCGGCCGTGCCCGAGGAGATGGCGGCGCCCTATCGGGAGGCCCTCACCAAGCTGCAGGAGGCGGCGCCGCCGATGCCGGTGCGGACCGTGCACGGGGTGCTGGCCCAGCAGCTGGGCGGCACGTGGCGGCAGCGCTTCGCCGAGTTCGACGACGCGCCGGCCGCGGCGGCCAGCATCGGGCAGGTGCACCGGGCCACGTGGCGGGACGGCCGCGACGTCGCGGTGAAGATCCAGTACCCGGGCGCGGCGACGGCGCTGATGAGCGACCTCAACCAGCTGGCCCGGTTCGCCCGGCTGTTCGCGGCGGTCTTCCCCGGCCTGGACGTCAAGCCGCTCATCGCCGAGCTCAAGGCCCGCGTGGTCGAGGAGCTCGACTACGGGCTGGAGGCCGACGCCCAGCGGGCGTTCGCCGCCGCCTACGCCGGCGACCCGGAGATCGCCGTCCCCCGGGTGGTGGCCAGCGCCCCCAAGGTCGTCGTCTCCGAGTGGATCGAGGGCAACCCCCTGTCGCGGATCATCGCCGCAGGGAGCCGGGAGGAGCGCGACCGCGCCGGTCGGCTGCTGGCCACGCTGCACTTCTCCGCGCCGCAGCGCGCCGGGTTGCTGCACGCCGATCCGCACCCGGGCAACTTCCGGATCCTGCCCGACGGCCGGCTGGGCGTCATCGACTTCGGCGCGGTCGCCCGGCTGCCCGACGGGCATCCCGAGCCGATCGGGCGGCTGCTGAACTGGGCGCTGGCCGGTCGCGCGGCGGAGGTCCTCGCCGACCTGCGCACGGAGGGGTTCGTGCGGCCGGGGGTGGACGTCGATCCCGAGGCGGTGCTCGACTACCTGCGCCCCCTGCTGGAGCCGGTCACCGGCCATCACTTCCGCTTCACCCGCGCCTGGATGCAGGAGCAGGCGATACGGATCGGGGACCCGCGGACCGAGGCCAACCGCCTGGGCCGGCAGCTGAACCTGCCACCGGCCTACCTGCTCATCCACCGGGTCTCGATGGGTTCCATCGGCGTGCTCTGCCAGCTGGACGCAGCGGCCGACTGGCGGGCCATCCTGGAGGAGTGGCTCCCCGGCTTCGCGGAGTGACGGCGCGGCCCGGGCACCTTGGCGGGCCCGGGCCGCAGGGCGGTCGGGAGGACCGCGATGAGCTCAGTGCACGGCGGCGCTGGCGCGGGCGGCCCGGCGGACCGCACGCTCGGCGCGACGGGCGGCCCGTCGCGCCAGGTAGAGACGACGGGCGCGGCTGGCGGCCATCGCCTCGGCCCGGAGCTCGTGCATGCGGCTGCGGGCCATCTCGTGCTCGAGCATGTACATGGCTGGTTCCTTCGACGGAGTCGGCGGTCCGGCCGCCGGGATGCTGGATGTCGTGGTGCTGGTGACGGGCGCCGCGGGGCTCATGCGGCGACCACCTTGCGGGGGCGGCCGCGGGGCCGCTTCCGGGCGATGACCGCCCCCCGCTCGAAGATCTCGCCGCCCCAGACGCCCCACGGCTCGGCGCGCGACAGCGCGCCGGCCAGGCAGGACTCCCGGACCGGGCAGTCCCCGCAGAAGCTCTTGGCGAGCTCCAGCTGGGCCGGTGCCTCGGCGAACCACAGCTCGGGGTCCTCTACCCGGCAGGGCAGCGGACGCCGGACCGGCGCGGGTCGCAGCGGTGGGCGTGGCCGCCGCCGGTGGGGTGGGCGGGAACCGGTCGGCGTGGCGCCGTCGGTCCAGGGGAGCCCGGGCCGGCGGTGGGACGTCGGGGGGTCGATCGTCTGCTGCACTGCCGCTCCTCCTCGTACTCGTCGGGCACGGCCGGCGGGGGTCCGCCGACCGACGTCGGGGCCGGGAGCCGCGGAGGAAAGAAGAAGGCCGCGGATCCCGGGGTTCGGGTTCCGCGGCCTCGAGGAGGACCGGTGAGCGGCTAGCTCAGCGGTCTCCCGGGGACTCGGAGCCCGGGGGTGGTGGCGTCGTCCTGGGGCAGGTACGTGGGCGCGAGAAAACGCTCGACGACGTGCTGCGACTCGGGGCGCCGGATGGCGACCGGGGCGACGCGGGACGAGCCCGTGCCGGCGGTCGACCCGATCAGGCCGGTGGCCACGTTCCCGCGGGTGCCGGCGGCGACGGACGGACCGGTGCCCTGGATGAGGACGGTGGCACCGGTCGTGCTCAGGCCACCCTCGCGCACGTCGGCGCCGCCCCGCACGAGGAGGTCGGAGGCGGCGGCCCAGGTCATGCTGGTCATCGAAGCTCCCCCTCCTTCCTGGGCCCGCGCCCCGGCCGGTCGGCCGGGCGCGCAACGGGGTGCAGCTCGTGTGCGACGGAACACTAGGACCCCGCCGGAACCGGGGTCAATCGAATTGATCGCGGCGTCTCCGAACGGAGTTCCCGCCGGTCTCGGAACCGCCTGCCGTCGCCCTCGGCGGCGGCATCCTCACCGGATCAGCCGGTGACGGCGGCGAGCACGTCCTCGCCGTAGAGCTCCAGCTTCCGGGCCCCGATGCCGGGCAGCCCGGAGAGCTCCCGCAGGCTGGCGGGGCGGGTCTCGGCGATGGCCTGCAGCGTGGCGTCGGTGAAGACCACGTAGGCCGGCACCGACGCCGACTGGGCGGCCTGGCTGCGCCACGCGCGCAACCGCTCGAACAGCTCGCCGGCCTCGCCCTCCAGGACCACCTTGGGGCGCTTGGCCGCACGGCGGGCCGGCGGCGCGGTGGGGCCGGAATCCGGCGCGAGGCCGTCGAGGAACCGGCTGCGCGGCCGAGAGCGCCGGCCGCCGGGGTTGCGGGCCAGCGACCAGGACAGGGTGAGCTGCTCGCGGGCACGGGTGACGGCGACGTACAGCAGCCGCCGCTCCTCCTCGACGGCGACCGGCCGGCTCAGCGACTGCGCGATCGGCAGCACGCCGTCGACCAGGCCGACGACGAAGACGGCGTCCCACTCCAGCCCCTTGGCCGCGTGCATCGACGCGAGGGTGACGCCCTGGACGGTGGGTGCGTGCTGGGCGTCGGCCCGCTCGGCGAGGTGGGTGACGAAGCCGGCGAGGTCCAGCGACGGGTTCTCCGCGACCAGGTCGACGGCGAGGTCGACCAGCGCGGCGAGGGACTGCCAGCGGTCCCGCGCCGCTCCCCCAGCCGGCGGTCGGTGCTCCACCCAGCCCGTGGAGGCCAGCACGTCACGGACGGCGGGCACCAGCATGCCCGGCTCGTTCCCCCCTGCCGCGGCCCCGCGGAGCAGCAGTACCGCCTCGCGGACCTCGGGCCGCTCGAAGAAGCGCTCGCCACCCTTGAGCACGTAGGGCACCCCGGCGTCGGCCAGCGCCGACTCGTACACCTGCGACTGCGCGTTGATCCGGAACAGCACGGCGATCTCGGCGGCGGGCGTCCCGTCGCCGATCAGGGACTTGCACCGTGCGGCGACCGCGGCGGCCTCGGCCGGCTCGTCGGGGTGCTCGACGAACGTCGGCTCGGGGCCCTGGGGCCGCTGCCCCAGCAGGCGGAGCCCCGGCAAGCCCTTGCGCGGCGGCGCCTGGCCGATCAGCCGGTTGGCCAGGCCCACGACCTGCGGGGTGGAGCGGTAGTCCCGCTCGAGCTTCACCACGGCGGCGTCGCCGTAGCGGTCGGCGAACCCCAGCAGGTAGTCGGGGTCGGCGCCGGTGAAGGAGTAGATGGTCTGGTTGGGGTCGCCCACCACGCAGACCTCGGCCCGGCCGCCCAGCCAGGCGTCGAGCAGCCGCTGCTGCAGCGGGTTGACGTCCTGGTACTCGTCGACGACGAAGTGCCGGTACTGCGCACGCACCTGCCGGGCGACGTCCGGGTGCTCCTCGAGGGCGTAGGCGGTGACCAGCAGCAGGTCCTCGAAGTCCAGCGCCCCGTCGCGCTGCTTGGCCTGCTCGTAGCTGGCGTAGACGGCGGCGACGGCGGCGGGCTCGAACGGCGCCTCGCGGCCGGCCGCCTTCGCGCGGGCCGGGTAGTCCTCGGGCGTGGCGAGGGTGGTCTTCGCCCACTCGATCTCGCTGGCGAGGTCGCGGAGGCTGGTCCGGTCGGTGGTGAGCCGGTTGCGCGTGGCGGCCGAGGCGACCACCCGCAGCTTGTTCTCGATGAGCCCGGGCATCGGGCCGCCGAGCACCCGGGGGGCGAAGTAGCGCAGCTGCCGCATCGCGGCGGCGTGGAAGGTGCGGGCCTGGACCCCACCCACCTCGAGCGCGGCCAGTCGGGCACGCAGCTCACCGGCCGCCCGGGCGGTGAAGGTCACCGCCAGCACCTGCTCGGGGAGGTACGTGCCGGTGTGCACGCCGTAGGCGATGCGGTGGGTGATGGTGCGGGTCTTCCCCGTACCGGCACCGGCCAGGATGCAAACCGGCCCGGACACCGCCTGCGCCGCCGTGCGCTGCTCGTCGTCGAGGCCGTCGAGCACGGCCTCCGCGTCCGCATGCGCCATCGCCGGCGTCCCTCCGCGTTCCTCGCCCACCCGTCCCGCAGGAGCCGTCGGCCCCCGGCCACGATCCTCCCAGCCGGCGTCGACGGCGGCGGGAAGCATCCCCAGGAGCCACTCGTTGACATGCACGCACGCGCCACCCCGTCCCGGGGCTGGACCCGCCAGGCAGGAACAGGGAGACTCCCCGCGATGACCACGACCCCCGGCACCGCCGTCACCATGTACACCACCACGTGGTGCGGGTACTGCGTGCGCCTCAAGAAGCTGATGCAGCGCGAGGGCATCGAGTTCGCCGAGGTCGACATCGAGACCGATCCGCAGGCCGCGGATCTGGTCATGCAGGCCAACGGGGGCAACCGCACGGTCCCCACGCTGATCTTTCCCGACGGCAGCGCGCTGACCAACCCCAGCATCGACGCGGTCAAGGCCCAGCTCGCACGGCTTCCGGAGGCGTGAGCTCCGTGGTCCCCGGCCCCCGGCACTCCGACGAACTCGACGGGCCCGTGCGCCCCGGTGCGGCGCCCCTCCGTGCGGGCGGCGCCGGGGGTCCGCTGCACGACGACCGGCCCCGGATAGCCCTGACCCGGGTCACCCGCGGCTGGGTCGTCGTCCCGCTGCCCGCCGGGGCGGTCGCCGGTGACCCGGTCGACGGTCTCGTCGAGGGCATGACCCTGGCCGACCTCGTGGCCGACGAGCTGGGCGCCCTGCCCGAGCCCGACCGCACCGCCCGGCGTTCGGCGCGCGGCCCGGCCGGCGCGCCCGCCGGAACCGACCCGGTGGACGCGCGGATCGCCGCCCTGGAGCGCACCGTCGCCCAGCTGGAACACGCGCTGGCCTCCCGGGTGTCCACCGAGCGCGCCATCGGCGTCCTCGCCGAACGGCACGGCACCAGCCTCCGGACGGCGTTCGAGGGGCTGCGCCGCGACGCGCGCACGCAGGGCCGGCCCGTCGTCGAGCTCGCCCGCGAGGTGCTCGACGGCCTGGCGCCCGATGCCCCCGCGGCCTCCGCCCCGCTCGCCTCCGCCCAGGTCACCGCGGAGCCTGCGCCCGCCCCGCGTCCGGTCCCGGTGCCCACCGGTGCCGTCGCCACCGCGGACGGCCGGCCCTGACCCGGCCGGAGCCGCTCTCCCCCGACGCCCTCGCCGACCGCCTCGCCGCGCTGCTGGCGGACGTGCCCGCCGAGCCGGGCGCCACCGCGCTGCGGGTGGCCGTGGACGGACCCGAGCTCGCCGCGCCCGAGGCGCTCGCCGCCGCGATCGCCGAACGCCTGCCGGCGCTGGGCCGCGGGGCCGTCGTCGTGCCCGCCACAGGTTTCTACCGGCCCGCCTCGCTGCGGCTGGAGCACGGCCGGACGGATCCGGATGCCCGCTACACCGACTGGCTCGACGTGGGCGCGCTCAACCGCGAGGTCCTCGCCCCGGTCGGGCCCGGCGGGTCGGGTGAGTACCTGCCGGTGCTCTGGGACCTGGAGCGGGACCGCGCCGCTCGGGCCCCGCGACGGCCGGTGCCGGCCGGTGCCGTGCTGCTGGTCGCCGGCGCGCTCCTGCAGGGCGTCGGCCTCGCTCTGGACGTCGTCGTGCACCTCCGGGTGGCCCCCGCCGCGCGGCGGCGGCGCACCCCGCCCGCCGAGGCGTGGGCGCTACCGGCCTACGACCGCTACGACGACGAGGTCGACCCCGCGGCGCTCGCCGACGCCGTCGTGCTGGCCGATCACGCCGACCGCCCGGCGCTGGTGCTCGGCGGCCGCTTGGCTTAGCGGCCGGCCTGCAGGGCCCCGCCTCGAGCCTGCGAGTGGTGGGGGGCAGCCGGGCTTTCTCAGCGAGGGGTGGGGGGAAGCTCGTCCTTGATCCACCGGTCGAGGATGTGGCGGGCGATCGAGATCGACGGCGGCACCGCGAGCTGCCCCTCCGGCGTCCGGAGCTCCTCCCGGGTGAACCAGCGCGCCTCCTCGATCTCGGTGGGATCGACGCGGATCTCCTGGTCGCCGTGGACCCGGGCCACGAAGCCCAGCATCAGCGACTGCGGGAACGGCCACGGCTGGCTGGCGACGTAGCGGACGTCGGTGACCCGCAGGCCCACCTCCTCCTCCACCTCGCGCGCGACCGCCGCCTCGGCCGACTCCCCCGGCTCGACGAAGCCGGCCAGGATGGAGAACCGCCCGGGCGGCCAGGCCGCCTGCCGGCCGAGCACCACGCGGTCGGCCCCGTCGTGGACGAGCATGATGACGGCGGGGTCGACGCGTGGGAAGAACTCGACGCCGGTGGTCGGGTCGCGCTGCGTCCAGCCGGCCCGCTCCACGGTCGTGGCGGCACCGGTGAGCGGGCTGAAGCGGTGCCGCTCGTGCCACTCCAGGATGCCGATGGCCTCGACGAGGAGGCCGGCGTCCAGGTCGCCGAGCGCGGTGCCGAGGTCGCGCAGGCCGGCCCACCGGTCGACCGGGCGGCCGTTCACCGTCAGCGACCGCTCACCGCGGACGGCGGCGTAGGGGACGCCGCCGTCCTCGCCGAGGTAGACCGCGCCCGGGGGCAGCCCGGGACGCTGGTCCCACACCAGGACCGGACCCGACGGTCCTTCCTGCACCGGCACCGCGCGCTGGGCGTCGACGGTCAGGACCCGCACCGGACGGCCACCCGTCGGGTCGGGCAGCAGCCGGGCCAGGTGCGCCCGGTCGTGCCCGGTGCGGGAGAGGACCGGGCGGCCGTCGTCGCCGGCGCGGGAACCGGAGGTCATGCCTGCTCGCCGCTCCGGTTGACGGTGACCGGCGCCAGGACGCCGAGCTCGGCGGCCACCCGGCCGGCGTCGCCGACGACGACGGCGGTCAGCGCCTCGGGCGCCAGGTAGCGCGCGGCCGCGGCCTGCACCTCGTCGACCGTGACGGCGGTGAGGTCGCGTTGGTGGGTGGTCAGCCAGTCGGCCGGCAGGCCGGTGCCCAGCAGCGCCGAGAGGGTGCTGGCCAGGCCCGCGTGGGTGGACGTCGACAGCGCCATGCTGCCCAGGATGTACCGCCGGGCGGCGTCGAGCTCCGCCTCGGTCACCGGCGTCAGCGCCATGCGCCCCAGCTCGTAGAGGGTCTCCAGCAGCGCCGGGCCGGTGACCTCCGTGGCGACGTCGGCCTCGACCAGGAACGACGACGACGCCCGCTGGTGCTCGATGCCGCTGCGTGGGCTGTAGCTGTAGCCGCGGCGCTCGCGGATGTTCTCGACCAGCCGGGAGGAGAAGTAGCCGCCGTAGACCATCGCGGCCAGCCGGGCCGCGGGCAGGTCGGGGTCGGTGCGGCTGGGCGCCGGTCCGCCCAGGCGGAGGTTCGACTGCACCGCGCCCGGCCGGTCGACCAACTCGATGCCGTCGGCGCGCTGCTCGGCGACCGGCGGGGCCTCCACCGCCTTGCCCGTGCCGTCCCACCTCTCGAGGGCGGCGGCCACGGTGTCGACCGCGGCCCGCGGGTCGAGGTCGCCGACGAGCACGAGGATGCTGCCGGCCGGCAGTACGCGCTCGCGGTGCAGCCGGCGCAGCGCCGGCGCGCGGACGGCGGAGACCAGCCCGGCGTCGGGCAGCTGGATGGCGTACGGATGGGTGCCGTACCGCCGGGCGGCCAGCGCCGTGCGGGCGATCGTGCCCGGCTGCGTGCGCGCGATCGCGATCCGCTCGGCCAGCCGGTCGCGTTCGCCGTCGACCTGGCCGGCCGGGTAGCTCGCGCCGGTCAGCAGCTCGGCGACCAGCTCCAGCACCGGGCCGAGCCCGCCGGGCAGCAGCGTGGTGCCGAACACCAGCCGGTCGGCGTCGGTGCTCACCGACAGCTCGGCGCCGTGGGTCTGCAGCAGCTGGGCGATGGCCGTCTGGTCGTGCCGCGCGGTGCCGAGCAGCACCGCACCGGACAGGACCGCGCCCCGCGCGGCGTGCACGCCGGCGTTGCGGGCGCTGGGCGCAGCGAACGGCACTCGCAGCCGCAGCTCGACCAGCGGGACGCCGGGCCGGGGCACGACGACCACGCGCAGCCCGTTGGCCAGCGTCGTCTCCTCCGCGACCGGCGTCGGGTGCGGCCGGGGCTCGCCCAGCGGCGGGATCAGCGGGCTCTCCTGGATCGTGGTCATCGGGCGCCCCCCGCCGGTCGCAGCTCCAGCACCGCGGCGGTGCCCGGGTCGAGCCCGCGCGCGGCCACCTGGACCGCCTCGGGCGTCACGGCGGCGAGGCGCGCGGCCAGCTCGCCGGCGAGCTCGGCGCGCCCGTGGACCAGCTCGGCGGCGGCGAAGGCGAGCGTGCGGCCGAGCACGGAGTCGGCCTGCTGGAGCAGCTGGGCCTCGATGCGGGCCTGCACCCGGCGCAGCTCGGCGGCGTCGACGCCGTCCTCGGCGACGCGGCCGATCTCCTTGTGCACCGCGGCCATCACCCGGTCGGCCGGCACCGCGGCCGGGTGGTGCACCTGGGTGGTCAGCAGGGTCGCGTCGCGGACGTCGAAGGGGTCGCCGAACAGGCCCACGTAGCTGCTCTGCGCGATCGCGATCCGGTCGTCGTGCACCAGCCGGCGCTCGAGCCGGGAGGCGTCGCCCTCGCTGAGCAGCTCGGCCAGCAGCACGCTGCCCAGGTAGTTGTCGAAGTCACCGACCGGGTCGGGGACCCGCCAGCCGATGGCCAGCGCGGGCGCCGGGGCCAGGGCGTCCTCGACGACCGCCGAGCGCACCGTGGTGGGCGACGGCTCCCCGGTGTACGGCAGCGGCGGGACGTCGCGGGCCGGGACCGGCCCGAACCAGCGGTGCACCAGCTGCTCGGTCTCGGCGACGTCGAGGTCCCCGCCGATGCACAGCACGGCGTTGCCGGGCGCGTAGTAGCGGGAGAAGAAGTCGGTGGCATCGTCGACCGTGGAGGCCTCCAGGTCGACGAAGGAGCCGTACCCGTCGTGGGTGTTGGCGAAGGTCTCGAAGGCGACCTGCGGCAGCTGCAACCAGGGAAAGGCGCCGTAGGGCCGGTTCAGCACGTTGACCCGGATCTCCTCCTTCACCACGTCGATCTGGTTGCGGAGGTTCTCCTCGGTGATCGCCGGGGCGGCCATCCGGTCGGCCTCGAGGAACAGCGCGCGCTCCAGCGCCTCGGCGGGCAGCGCCTGGAAGTAGTTCGTGTAGTCCTGGTGGGTCGAGCCGTTGAAGGTGCCGCCCGCGGCCTGCACCAGCCGGGCGTGCTCCATCTTCGCGACGTTGGCCGACCCCTGGAACATCATGTGCTCGAAGAGGTGGGCGAAGCCGGTCCGCCCCTCGGGTTCGTTGCGCATCCCGACGTCGTAGTAGACGCTCACCGCCACCACGGGCACGCTGCGGTCGGGGGCGAGGACCACCCGCAGACCGTTGTCCAGCGTGAATCGTTCGATCGGGTGCCGCAGGGTCAGTTCGGTCCCAGCTGCAGTCACGCGCCCGACACTACGACGACGTCACCCGCCGGGTGACACCGCGGCCACCCGCCGTCCCCACCCGTGGTGAGGCCCTGCCGCCGCGTCCCTGGTCACTCCAGGACGTCGACGGCGTCGAGCACCTGGTCGATGACGCCGTAGAGCTCGGCGTGGGTGTTGGGGATCGACACGTAGAGCAGCGCGGGCGCCGGGCGGCCGACGTCGACGAGCAGCAGCGCGGCACGCTCCCCCGAGGCGTCGTACCCCTCGACGTCCCAGCTCAGCGCGAACTCGTAGAGGTGGGCGGCGTGCCCGTCGACCGTGCGGGGCTCGTCGCGCAGCACCTCGCGCTCGTTCGGACCGGGGTAGTAGTTGGCCCGCACGCTGTCGGCCAGGACCCGCGTCGTCGCCTGCAGGCTCGACGGGCCGGCCCAGCCGTACCCCTCCGCCACCGGCCCGGAGGTGCACTGGGAGATGAAGATGCCGCCGTCGGGCGTGCCCTCCTGGGTGGTGAAGTACTGGCCGGCGGTCGTCGTCGTCTCCAGCTGGAGGCCGAGGTCGAACTCCGACCAGCCCTCGCCCAGATAGGGGTAGGAGATGCCGGAGGCCTCGTCGATGATCCGGACGGTGCCCGGTGGGAATGCCCGCCCGGCGGCCGGTGGCGGCACCGCCCCCAGGTCCTGCGCGGTGGTCGTGGCGGTCCCCCGGCCGTCGTCCGGGCGCAGCACCAGCACGGCGACGACGACGGCCACGACGAGCGCGACCACCGAGCCGGCCGCCACCAGCGGGCGGAACCACGGGCGCGCCGCGGCCGGCGCCACGGGCGGGACGACCGCTGCCGGCCGGCCCGTGTCCGGGCCGGGGGGAGCGCGGTGCACGGTGACGCCGGGACCGGCGGGCATCATGACGTCGGACCAGCCCGCGCCGTTCCACCAGCGGACCGTGTCCGGGACGCCGCTCGGGTCGGGGTACCACCCCGGGGCGGCGCCCTGCTCCACTCCGGTCACGCCCGCAGCCTAGGGCGTCCCCCGTCCCCGTCACCGCAAGCGGTGGCCGTCCAGGAGGTCGCCGTGGGCCCGGGAGCAGCACCCCCGGACCAGGCGGTCGTCGGGCGGCTGCGCGGCGCCGGGTGCGTGTTCGCCGAGGAGGAGGCCGCCCTCCTCGCGGTGGCGGCCCGCGACGCCGAGGAGCTCTCCCTGCTGGTCGACCGACGGGTGGCCGGGACCCCGCTGGAGCAGCTGGTGGGGTGGGCGGAGTTCTGCGGGCTGCGGATCGTGGTGGCGCCCGGCGTCTTCGTCCCCCGCCGGCGGACCGAGCTGGTGGTCCGCGAGGCGGTCGCGCTGGCCCGTCGGGGCGACGTCGTCGTCGACCTGTGCTGCGGCACCGGCGCGGTGGGGGCGGCGCTGGCCGCCGCCGTCCCGGGGATCGACCTGCACGCCGCCGACGTCGACCCCGCGGCGGTGCGCTGCGCGCGGCGGAACCTGCCGGGTGTGCCGGTGCACGAGGGTGACCTGTTCGCCGCGCTCCCCGGGGCGCTCGCCGGGCGGATCGCCGTCCTCACCGCCAACGTGCCGTACGTGCCCACCGCGGCGGTCCCGCTGATGCCGCCGGAGGCGCGCGACCACGAGCCGCGAACCGCCCTCGACGGCGGCGAGGACGGGCTCGCGTTCGTCCGCCGCGTGGTCACCGACGCCCCGGCCTGGCTGGCCCGGGGTGGCGCGGTGCTCTTCGAGTGCGGCGCGGGCCAGACGGGAGCGGCCGTCGACGTCGTCACGGCGGCGGGTCTGGCAGCCCGGCCGGTGATCGACGACGACCTCGGCGGCACCGTCGTCGTCGGCAGGCTCCCCTAACGCAGCCGCGCGGTCGCCAGCTCCCGCCACAGGTGCGCGGCGGCCTCTGCGCCGCGGTACAGCATCGGCAGCAGCACCCGCTCGTTCGGCGAGTGGATGCGGTCGGTGGGCAGGCCGGCGCCCAGGAACAGCAGCGGGGCCCCGAGCGCCTCGACGAGGTCGGCCTCCGGACCGCTGCCGCCCTCCCGGGTGAACAGCACGTCCTCCGGCGCGGTGTCGAAGGCCTGGCCGATCGCCGCCAGCAGCGCATCCATCGCCGGGGAGTCCAGGTCGCTGGCGCAGGGCGCGACGCCACCGGGCGGGGTGTGCACCTCGGCCTCGATGCCGTCGGGCACGTGGGCCGCCACCCAGTCGCGCAGCATCGGCCCGATGTCCTCCGGGCGCTGGTCGGAGACCAGCCGGAAGGTGATCTTGGCGTGCGCCTCGGCCGGGATGATCGTCTTGTGGCCGGGGCCGGTGTAACCGCCCCACATGCCGTTGACCTCGGCGGTGGGCCGGGCACCGGTGCGCTCCAGCGTGCTGAAGCCCGCCTCGCCGTACGTCGCGCGAGAGGCGGCCGGCCCGGCCAGCCACGCCTGTTCGTCGAGCGGGACCCGTCTCATCAGCTCGCGCTCGCGGTCGGTCAGGGGCCGCACCTGGTCGTAGAACCCGGGCAGGGTCACCCGGCCCCGCTCGTCGTGCAGCTCCGCCACCAGCTCGGCCAGGGCGTGCAGCGGATTGGGAACGGCGCCGCCGAACGAGCCGGAGTGCAGGTCCACCGCCGGGCCGCGCAGGGTGATCTCGGCGTCGGCCAGGCCGCGCATCGCCGTCACGACGCTGGGCACGTCGGGTGCGGCCATGCCGGTGTCGCTGACCACGACGACGTCGCAGGCCAGCCGGTCCCGCCGGTCCTCCAGCAGCCGGCGGAAGTGCGGCGACCCCGACTCCTCCTCGCCCTCGACCAGCAGCTTGACGGTGACCGCGGGGGTGTCCCGGCCGGTCGCGGCGAGGTGCGCCCGGATTCCGAGCAGGTGGAAGGCGACGTTGCCCTTGTCGTCGATCGCGCCGCGGGCGTGCAGCTCCGGCCCGTCGGGGCCCTGCACCCGGGTCGGCTCGAACGGCGGGTGCTCCCAGAGCTCCAGGGGGTCGACCGGCTGGACGTCGTGGTGGCCGTAGACCAGGGCGACGGGGGCGTGGGCGTCGGCCGAGGGCCACTCGGCGAAGACCGCGGGCGCGCCGGCGGTCGGCCAGATCTCCACGGTCGGGAAGCCGACGCGGCGCAGCGCGTCGGCCAGCCACGTGGCGCTCGCGGCGACGTCGCGCGCGTGCGCGGGGTCGGCCGAGATCGACGGGATGCGCAGCCAGGCGTCCAGATCGGCGTGCAGGTCGTCGAGGTGGTCGAGGACGAAGTCCCGTTCGGCGCTGGTCACGGCATCGACGGTAGTGCCGTCAGCGCGGCGCCCTCGGCCCGGCTAGCGTCCGGGTCATGCCCGGAGAGCTGCTGCGGACCGACGTCGGCGACCTGACCTTCGACGTGCGCGTCGACGGCCCCGAGGACGGCCGCCCGGTGCTGCTGCTGCACGGCTTCCCGCAGACGTCCGCCTCGTGGGCGGCGGTGACGCCGCTGCTCACGCAGGCGGGGCTGCGCACCTACGCACCCGACCAGCTCGGCTACTCCCCCGGCGCTCGGCCTGCCGAGGTCGAGGCCTACGCCATGCAGAACCTGGCGCAGGTCACGGCGGACCTCATGACGGCGCTGGAGATCCCGGTCGCCGACGTCGTCGGGCACGACTGGGGCGCGAACGTGGCGTGGACCCTCGCCGCCTGGCACAGCGACCGGGTGCGGTCGCTGACGGCGGTGTCGGTGCCGCACCCGGCCGCCTACACCGCGGCCTTCCGCATCGACCCGGAGCAGAAGGAGCGCTCGGCGTACATCCGGCTGTTCTGGCAGCCCGGCAAGGCCGAGGAGGTGCTGCTGGCCGACGACGGGCGTCGGCTGCGCCGGATGCTGCTGGGCACCGAGGGCGACACCGGCGTCTCCCCGGAGGCCGCCGCCGAGTACGTGGCGGCGCTCTCGGCGCCGGGAGCGCTCACCGCGGCGCTCAACTGGTACCGCGCGATGAGCTCCGACATCCGGGTGGACAAGGTCGAGGTGCCCACCACCTACGTCTGGAGCGACGGTGACGTCGCCGTCGGCCGGACCGCCGCAGAGGCGTGCGCGGAGTTCGTGACCGGGGACTACCGATTCGTGGAGCTGCCCGGCGTGACCCACTGGGTCCCCGAGCAGGCACCCGAGCAGCTGGCCGCGGCGATCCTGGACCGCGTCGCCTCGTCGTGAGCGCGCCGGGCCCGCGGCTGCGTGTTCCGGTGGCCGAGGACGCCGGCGACTGAGGCGAGCTGCTCGATGACCCGCGGGCACGTGGTTCACCGGGCCCCCGCCGGTGGCGGTGGTGGTGGCTCGGCATGACGCCGACCGACTGCACCGTCCCCCGACGGCGCTCCTGTCCAGGGATCCGGCCCGACGCTGGCCCGAGTGCGCCCTCTGCCGACATGTCGACTCGTCGATTCGTCGGCATGTCGGCATGTCGGCAGTGGTACCGGCTCCCCCCTCCGCTCTCCGCCCAGGAGCCGGTCGCCCGGCACGTTCCCGCGGGAACGTGCCGGGCGCGCCGTGCCGTCATCCCCTCGTGGAGGCACCCAGCGGAAGGACCAGACCGGCATGATCGGGCGACGGGCACGCGCGAGCGTCGTACCACCCATCGGCGTCACGATCGGGCATCGACGCTGGTCGGCGGCGACCCAACGGCCTACCGTCCGCGCCGTGAGCCGCTTCCTCGGCACGGCAGCCGCGACGCTGGCCCTGGCGTTGCTGGTCGGCTGCACGGGCTCGTCGGGCGCGGAGTCCGGAAGCGCGGACGGCGGTGCCGGCGGCGGCGCGGTCGTTCCCGAGTTCGCCACTCCTGGGGATCCGGGAGCCGCGCCGGCCGACGACGCCACCGGCGCCGACCGGCAGGTGGTCACGACCGCCACCGCAGCCCTCGCCGTCGAGGACCCGGCCGAGGGCGCCCAGCGGGTGAGCGAGCTGGTGGAATCCGTCGGTGGGCGGGTCGAGGAGCGCACCGAGCAGGCCGCGTCCGGGGCGGACGGGGTCGAGGGCGCCGTCGCCGAGCTCGTGGTGCGCGTGCCGGCGGCCGCGCTCACCGGCGTCCTGACCGACCTGGAGGATCTCGGCGACGTCGCGAACGTGTCGGTGTCCCACTCCGACGTGACGACCACGGTGGTGGATCTGGACGCGCGGATCTCGGCGCTGCGGACCGCGGTGGCGCGGCTGCAGGCCCTGATGGACGACGCCGCCAGCACCGAGGCCCTGCTGGCGGCCGAGGAGGCCCTCTCCGAGCGGCAGGAGGAGCTGGAGTCGCTGCTGTCCCGGCGGGCGCTCCTGGCCGACCGGGTGGAGCTGTCGAGGCTGCGCGTCATCCTGGAGCCGTTCGGCGTGGCGCCGCCCGGTGGACCCGACGGCTTCCTCGACGGACTGGGCACCGGGTGGCGGGCCCTGGCGTCGACCGCGGGTTCCATCGTCGTCGTCCTCGGCATCCTCCTGCCATGGGGGGCCGTCGCCGCGCTGGTGGCCGGAGCGGTCCTGGTGCCGGTCCGCCGGGCGCGGCGAGGAGCGCCCGCGGCGGCCGCGCCGCCCCCGGCCCCGCCACCTCCGGCCCCGCCGCAGGGCTGACCGGTTCCTCCCTCCCCGGGAGGCCGGGAGCGGTCAGCCCGTCCCGGTGACGAGGGCGAGCAGGCCGGCCTCGTCGAGCAGGTCCACCGGGCGGATCGTCTCCTTGGCGGCCACGTGGTGGAAGCCGGCGCTGACCCGCTGCACCGGCACCCCGGTCAGCCGTGACCAGCCGAGCCGGTAGGCGGCCAGCTGCACGCCGACCGCGGCCAGCTCCGCGCCGGACGGCGGAGGACCGGTCTTCCAGTCGATGACCTCGTAGCCGCCGTCCTCGCGCTGGAACACCGCGTCGATCCGCCCCCGCAGGGTCAGCGGGCCCAGCGGGGTCTCGAACGGCACCTCGACCTCGACCGGCTGCCGGTCGGCCCACTCGCTGGCGAGGAAGGCCTCGCGCAGCTCCTCGAGCTGGTCGTCGGGCACGGCGAGCTCGTCACCGGAGCCGGGCAACTCGTCCAGGTCGACCAGGCGCGCGGCTCCGAAGCGCTCCTCCAGCCAGGCGTGGAAGGCGGTCCCCCGGCGGGCCTGCGGCGCCGGCGCGGCCGGCATCGGGCGGCGCAGCCGGCGGGCCAGCTCAGCCGGGTCGCGGCGGAGCGTGACCAGCGCCGACACCGACAGGTGCGAGGGCAGCGGCACCTCGACGGTCGGGCTGGCCGCAGCGGCGCGCTCGCGGAGCAGCAGGTCGGCGTCGCGGACCCACTGCTCGACCAGCTCGTCGGCCTCGCCCAGGCTGCGATCAGGGTCCAGCGGGTGCGGCGCAGCTCCCTCGACCAGCTGGGCGGCGGCGGTCAGCGCGCGTCGGCGCGGCTCCGACAGCGGATCGGCCGGCCACACCCCGACCGGCCACTCCTCGAGCGCCGGGTTGGTGGCGCCGTCCTCCGGTGCGGGGGCCCAGTAGAGGACGGTGCCGGCGCCGGCCTCGCACGCCTCCCTGGCGGTGTGCAGCAGGGACGACGGCCCGCACGGCCTGATGCCGTCGCGCCACCAGCTGCCCGAGCACAGCAGCAGCCGCTTGGCGCGGGTGACGGCGACGTAGCCGAGCCGGATCTCCTCGTCGCGGCCGAAGTCCTTCCAGTCCTGGACGTACTCCTCCAGGGCATCCCGGACCACCGCCTGGTCGCCGGATCCGGGCACGGGCAGCTCCAGACGGGGCAGCTCCGCGCGGTCGGTGAGCCGCAGGTCGACCGGGACGGCGCCGGGATCCTTGATCCAGGAGTCGCTGGCGTTGCTGCGCGCGGGGAACTGGTCGACGGTCATCCCGGGCACGGCGACGACGTCCCACTCCAGCCCCTTCGCCGAGTGGCCGGTGAGCAGCTGCACCGCCTCGGGATTGACCGCCACCTCACCGGGTTCCAGCCCTCGCTCGCGCTCCTCTGCGTCGCGCAGGTAGCCCAGGAACGCCGGTAGCGACGGCAACTCGGCCAGCTCGGTGAACTCCGCGGCGACGCCGTGCAGCGCGTCCAGGTGCGCCCGCGCACCGGCCGGGCTGACCCCGGGCGCGCTGGCGAGCTCGGTCTCCAGCCCGAGGGTGCGGGCCACCTCGTCGACCAGGTCGGGCAGCGAGTCACCGATCCGCGTGCGCAGATGGGCGAGCTCGCCACCCAGCCGGCGCAGCCGCCGGTAGCCGGTCGGCGAGTACTGGGCGGCATCGCCGAGGTCGTCCAGCGCCTCGACGATGCTGCCGCGCTCCTGCGGGGGCTCCACGGCGCCCGGCCCCTCGGCCGGCTGCTGGCTGTCGTCCGGGCGCGCCGGGCGGCGCGAGTGCACGAGCGCCCGGGCGCGGGCCTCCAGCGCGGCGAGGTCGCGTGGGCCGATCCGCCAGCGGGCACCGGTGAGCAGCCGGCCCATCGCGTCTCCCGCGGTGGGGTCGACCAGCACGGTGAGGGTCGCGACGACGTCGGAGACCTCGGGCACCTCCAGCAGCCCGCCCAGCCCGACGACCTCGACGGGCAGCCCGCGCTCGCGCAGCGCGGCGGCGATGCCCGGCAGCTGCTTGCGGGTGCGCACGAGCACCGCCATCGACGGCGGGCGCCCGTCGGGACGGGCCGGCACGGCGGCGTCCGAGCCGTTCCAGCAGGCGGCCAGGCGGTCGGCCAGCGCCGTCGTCTCGTCGGCGACCGTGTCGTACAGCCCGACGGTGACCGCGCCGCGGCCGGCCGTGGGTGCGGGGGTCAGATCGGGCAGCGGCTGGGCGGGCTCGGGCAGCATCGCCGAGACGGCGTTGGCGACGGCGAGCACCGCCTCGTCGTTGCGCCAGCTGGTGGCCAGCGTCAGCCGCTCGGCACCGTGGCCGGGACGCCCCGGGAAGGTGCGGGCGAACCGCTCGATCGTGCCGGCGGACGCGCCGCGCCAGCCGTAGATCGACTGGCGCGGGTCGCCGACGGCCAGCACGGAGTGGCCGGTGTCACGACCGAAGAGCGCCTCCAGCATGCGCAGCTGCCCGACGCTGGTGTCCTGGTACTCGTCCAGCAGCACCACCTGCCAGCGCGCCCGCTCGCGGCGGCCCACCTCGGGCGAGGCGACGGCGATCCGCGCGGCATAGGACACCTGGTCGGCGTAGTCGATGGAGCCCATCGCCCGTTTGCGGGCCTCGAACGCCTCGACCAGCGGCAGCAGGGCCACCCGCGCCCGCTGCCGGGCGAGCATCTCGGTGACCGCGGCGTAGGGTCCCTTCTTCTTGGGCGCGTCCGGATACCCGGCGATCTGCGCCTCCAGCCGCGCCGTCCAGGTGCGCAGCGCAGCCGGGGTGACGTCGTGCTCCCCCATCTCGCCGGCGAGGGCGAGCACGTCCTCCACCGTGGTGAGCAGCGTCAGCGGCACGTCCGACATGTCGCCGGTCCAGGCCGCCACCACCGTCGCCGCCTGCCCCCAGCACATGGCCGGCCCGAGCACCCCCGCGCCGGGTTCCACACCGATCCGCAGCCCGTGCTCGGCGACCAGTGACGCGGCGTACCCGTGGTAGGTCGAGACCGTCGGCTGGGCGATGGCGAGACGCTCGCGGAGGTCGTCCTCGGTCTCCGGGTGCCGGGCCAGGGCGCCCAGGCGGAGCCGGATCCGCTCGTTCAGCTCGCTGGCGGCCTTCCGGGTGAAGGTGAGACCGAGGATGGCCTCGGGCTCCACGATCCGGTTGGCGACCAGGTAGGACACCCGGGCGGCCATCGTCTCGGTCTTGCCCGAGCCGGCGCCGGCGACCACCACCAGCGGTCGGTCCGTGGGGGCGCGGACGACGCCCGCCTGCTCGCTGGAGGGAGCGTAGGAGAGCCCGCAGCGCTCGGCCACCTCCGCCGGCGTCAGCAGGCGGCGCGGCGCCTGCTGCGGTGACGGGGCCTCCGCCAGGAGTTCGTCGAAGGAGAGCTGCCCGTCGTGGCTCATCCGGTCACCTGCCGTCCGCGCTCCTGCAGCGGGCAGCTGCGCCGGGCCGGGCACCGCGAGCAGTGGGCGCCGGTGCGCACCTCGAACGTCCCGGCGCCCATCCCGTTCCCGACCTCGGCCACCAGCTGCCCGGCCCACGTCTGGTCCAGCGGCACGTCGGCGGGCAGCGGCTCCTGGTGCTGCTCCTTGGCCTTCGCCCCGGTGCCGACCTGGAGCAGGGCCGCACCGCCGGGCACCGTGCCGTGCTCGGCGAACCCGCCGGCGGCGATCGCCACCTGGTAGGCGGCCAGCTGGCCGTGCTCCTCCGTGTTCTTGGCCGCTGTCTTCCCGGTCTTGAGGTCGACGACGACCAGACGGCCCTCGGCGTCCCGCTCCAGCCGGTCCACCTGACCGCGGATGCGCGCCCGGCCGACCACGACGTCGACGTTGCCCTCCGCGGAGAGCAGCTCCCGGCCGTTGGCGGCGTGCCAGCGGAGAAAGCGGTCGAGCATGTCGTGGGCCTGGAGGCGCTGCCGCTGGTCGGCCCAGCCGGGGCCGAGGTCGAGCTGGTCCAGCTCGGCATCGAGCACCGGGCGCGCATCGACCGGCGGCAGCCCCTCGGCGACCTGCTGGGCGACCGCGTGCACCGCCGTCCCGACGGTGCGGGTGGCGTCGGGTGAGGCCTCGGCGCCGACCGCGCCCAGGACCCAGCGCAGCGGACAACGCTGGAAGGTCTCGATGGCCGAGGGCCGCAGCCGCACCGGCTCCTCCGCCGGCACCAGCGGCGCGTCGTCCGACAGGGGCGCGAGCCCCCACCAGCGGGCGGGCGCGGCACCGGCCACGCCCTCGTCGGCCAGTCGGCGGAGCAGCGCCGCCGCTGCCGAGCGGCGGGCGGAAGACGTGTGCGGATCGGTGACCGCCCGGCGCAGCTCGGCGACCAGCGCCGGCAGGGTGAGCGCCCGGGGCAGCTCGGTGAGCGGACGGCCGTCGGCGGGGGGTGGCTCGACCAGGTCGAGGAACCGGGAGGCGGTGGCGCCCGCGTCCGCGCCGTCCAGCGCGCCCTCGATGGCGGTGACGACTAGCCGCCGGCGGGCGCGGGTGGTGGCGACGTAGAACAGCCGCCGCTCCTCGGCCAGCGCCAGTGCGCGCCGGTCGGTGCCCGCGGCGTCGACACCCGCGGCCTTCTCGACCAGCACCTCCGCACCGAGCAGCGACGCCCGCTCCCGCAGGTCGGGCCAGACGCCCTCCTGCACGCCGGACACGCAGACCACGTCCCACTCCAGGCCCTTGGCGGCGTGCGCGGTCAGCAGCCGGACCGTCTCGCCGGCGGCCGCCCGGGCGGCGCCGGTGTCGCCCGGCAGCTCCTGCGCCGACAGATGGGCGACGAACGCCCGGACGTCGGCCGACGGCAGCCGGTCGACGAACCCGGCGGCGGCGTCGAACAGCGCGACGACGGCGTCCAGGTCGCGGTCGGCGACAGCTCCCGGCGGACCGCCGGCGGCGCTGGCCCGCGCCCAGCGGGGGCCCAGCCCGCTGCGCTGCCACATCGCCCAGAGCACGTCCTCGGCGGTGCCGTCCTGCGCTAGCGCCAGCCGGCCGGCGGCCATGACCGCCGCCACCCGGGCGGCCGGGCGGGCCAGGTGCTCGGGCAGCGCCTCCAGCAGCCCCTCGTCGGTGAGCGCGTCGGCCAGCGGCGTCCCTCGCTCGGCGGCGTCGATGCCCTGCTTGGCCAGGGCGACCCGTACCGCCCGGCGCAGCCGGCGCAGGTCGAGCACCGTCGCGCCGCCGAGCGGGGAGGCCAGCAGCGCCTCGGCTCCCGGCTCGTCGAGACCGGTGGGCTCGCCGTCGGGACGCGGCAGCAGCGCCGAGAGCGCGTGCAGGAAGGGGGCGACGGCGGGCTGCGCGGCCAGCGGCAGGTCGTCGGTGGAGACGGTGACCGGCACGCCGGCGGAGGCCAGCGCCCGGCGGAACGGACCGAGCACCCCGGTGGTCCGCACGACGACGGCCATCTGCGACCACGGGACGCCGTCGAGCAGGTGCGCCCGGCGCAGGACGTCGGCGACGTAGGCCGCCTCCACCGCGGCAGACCCGAACACGTGCACCTCCGCCTCGCCGGGGGGTGCCGACTCTCCCGCCGTCAGCCGGCGGTGCTCCCAGGGGCCGGGCAGCCCCTCGGCCACCGCGCGGCTGATCCGCAGCAGCTCCTCGCCCGACCGCCGGCAGACGCCCAGCGACAGCCGGCCGGCCGGGCGGCCGTCGGTGTGCCGGAACCGGTCGGGGAACTGCACGATGCCGCGGGGCTCGGCGCCGCGGAAGGCGTAGATGGACTGGTCCGGGTCGCCGACCGCGACCAGGTTCCCACCACCCCCGGCGAGCAGCGCGAGCAGCTCGACCTGCGCCGGGTCGGTGTCCTGGTACTCGTCGACGAACAGCCAGCGGGCGCGCTCGCGCTCCTGGCGCAGGAGCTCCGGGTCCTCGCTCAGCTCGAGGATGGCCTGGCGGACCAGCTCCGCCGGGTCGTAACCGGAGGCGTCACCGCGGGAGGCGACCCAGAAGTCGCTGACGTTCTCGTACTGCTGCTGGAACGCGGCGGCGTGCACCCAGTGGTCACGGCCGGTCTCGCGGCCCCAGGCGGCCAGGCGGGCGGGACCGACACCCCGCTCGGTCGCGCGCAGCAGCAGCTCGCGCAGCTCCGCCCGGAAGCCCTCGGTGCCCAGCGCCGGCGCGAGGTCGTCGGGCCAGCGGACGGTGCCCACGCCTTCGGCGTCGCCGCGCAGCAGCTCGGCGACGACCGCGTCCTGCTCCGCGGAGGTGAGCAGCCGCGGCGGCGGGTCGCCCCGCAGCACGGCGGCGCGGCGCAGCACGCCGTAGGCGTAGGAGTGGAAGGTGCGGGCCAGTGGTTCTCGGATGGTGCGCGCCACCCGCGAGGTGATGCGGGTGCGCAGCTCGGCCGCGGACTTGCGGCTGAAGGTGAGGACGAGGATCTGCTCGGGGTCGATCCCGGCGTCGATCCGGTGGGCGACGGCCTCGACGATCGTGGTGGTCTTGCCCGTACCGGGGCCGGCGAGCACCAGCAGCGGCCCGCCCGGGTGGTCGACGACCGCCTGCTGGGTCGGGTCGAGCCGCGGAGCCGTGGTGCGTGGCGGCTCCCCCGGGAGCAGCCGGTAGACCGGACCGCTCTCACCCCCGTGCTGTGCCACCCCCCGATGGAATCACGGGGGTACGACGATCCGGGGACGGGCGTGACGGGTGGGAGGACCGACCGGTCAGGCGAGGGAGTCGGCCAGCGCCGCTTCGAGCATGAGGTCGGTCGCGGTGGTCAGCCAGCCGGCGACCAGGAGCAGCGGCCACGCCTGCTCGCGGTCCAGCGACGCGGTTCCGGCGACCAGCCCGGCCTGGGCGACCGCCCGGCACGCCATCGTGTTCATGCACCTGGGATCGGCACGGGATCGCCGCAGCTGAAGGCGATGCGCGGAAATGGTCCGCATGGGTCGGATCGACACACGCCGGACACCGGCGCCTGACGGCTGCGCCGGATCAGTCGGGCCAGCCGACCGCCGCCAGCTGGACCTTTCCGTTGCGGACCGGCACGCCCTCGCCGGCCAGCAGCTCCAGCTGCCGGGCGCGCACCGGTTCGGCGGCCGAGCCGTCGGCACGCACCACCCGGTACCAGGGCACCGCTCCTCCACCGGAGCTCAGCGCCCGCGCCACCCGGCGCGGGCCGACGCCCACCAGCCGGCCGATGGCGCCGTAGGTGCTCACCCGCCCGCGCGGGATCCGCTCCACCACGTCGAAGACGGCCTCGTCGACGTCGAGCGCGGCATCGGTCACCGGCTCATGGTGACTCCCCGGACCGACGGGTCAGCAGTCCTTGCGCCCGAAGCGGGCCAGCAGACGGGTCTGCGGCGGTGCGGCCGCGGAGACGTCGAGAGGCGCGTCGAAGAGTCCGGGCACGCCGTCCTCCGGCAGCCGCTCGGCGTAGACCAGCGCCGCGGTCACCAGCTCGCCGTCCAGCTCCGTGTCGCCGTCCGTGGCCTGTGCGAGGTCCCAGGCGTGCACGGTGAGGTCGGCGGTCATCTCGAGGATGTACTCGGCACTGGGCGTGGGGCCACGGGAGAGGTGCACGGTGCGGATCAGGCCCTCGTCCTCGGCGAACGCCGACAGCGCCGCGTCCGCGGCCGACTCCCAGCCGAGCAGCGGGTCGGCCCCCAGCAGGTCGCTGCGTCCGTCGGGGAAGCGTCCCTCCGCGTACGGCTCCCCGGCCATCAGCGGCGGCACCCACAGCTGCTCGCTCACCAGGTGCGCGACGAGGTCGGACACCGTCCACCCGGGCAGCGCCTGGTCCTCCCAGCGGTCCGGCTCGACCGCATCGACCCGGTCGGTGAACTGGTTCTGGGCGCGCTGGAAGAGCTCCAGGAGCTCGACGGGCGAGAAGTCGGCCATGGCGTCAGTGAACATGCCGAGGGCCCGGCCCGCCTCCCCGAGGAGAGGCGGACCGGGCCTTCGGCGACGTGCTGGAGGGGCCCCTTCGCAGGGTCCCGGCCCGAGCGGAGCGAGGGTCGGGGCCTCAGTAGGTGGGCAGCGCCTTGTCGATCCGCGTCGCCCACGCCGTCACGCCGCCCTGGACGTGCACGGCGTCCCGGAAGCCGGCGTTCTTGACCGCGGCGAGCGCCTCGGCCGAGCGGACACCCGTCTTGCAGTGCAGCACGATCGGCTTGTCCTGCGGCAGCGACGCCAGCGCCCGGCCGGAGAGGATCTCGTCCTTGGGGATCAGCGTGGCGCCGGGGATCGAGACGATCTCGTACTCGTTCGGCTCCCGGACGTCGATCAGCTCGAAGTCCTTGCCGGCGTCCATCATGTCCTTGAGCTCGTCGACGGTGATCGTCGAGCCCGCGGCCGCCAGCTGCGCCTCCTCGGAGACCACGCCGCAGAACGCCTCGTAGTCGATGAGGCCGGTGATCGGCTCGCCCTCGGGGTCCTTGCGCACCTTGATCGTGCGAAAGGTCATCTCCAGGGCGTCGTAGACCATGAGCCGGCCCAGCAGCGTCTCGCCGATGCCGGTGATCAGCTTGACCGCCTCGGTCGCCTGGATGGCCCCGACGGTGGCGCACAGGACGCCGAGCACGCCGCCCTCGGCGCACGAGGGCACCATGCCGGGCGGCGGGGGAACCGGGTAGAGGTCGCGGTAGTTCGGGCCGTGCTCGTTCCAGAAGACCGACACCTGGCCGTCGAACCGGTAGATCGAGCCCCAGACGTAGGGCTTGTCCAGGAGCACGCAGGCGTCGTTGACCAGGTATCGGGTGGCGAAGTTGTCGGTGCCGTCGACTATGAGGTCGTACTCGCGGAAGATGTCGAGCACGTTCTCGCTGTCCAGGCGCGTCTCGTGCAGCCGGACGTCGATCAGCGGGTTGATCTCCTTGATGGAGTCGCGCGCGCTCTCGGCCTTGGACCGGCCGACGTCGGACTGCCCGTGGATGATCTGGCGCTGCAGGTTGGACTCGTCGACGGTGTCGAACTCGACGATGCCCAGGGTTCCGACACCGGCCGCGGCGAGGTACATCAGCACCGGCGAGCCGAGGCCTCCGGCGCCGACGGCGAGCACCTTGGCGTTCTTGAGCCGCTTCTGCCCGTCCATCCCGACGTCGGGGATGATCAGGTGGCGGCTGTACCGGCGGACCTCGTCGATGGACAGGTCGGTCGCAGGCTCCACCAGGGGTGGCAGGGTCACGCTTGCTCCTCTTGGTCGCGGACAGCGGCCCGCACCGGGGCCGACGATCGTCGGCATAACAGCGTGCCAGGCCGCCGTGTTCCCACCCGTCCCGTGGCCCGGCCCGGCCGCTCCCCGGACCGGCGGCGCCGCGGTCAGCGGCCGGAGAGCAGCCACCGCACCCGTCGTCGCACCCCGCCGGGTACGCGGCCGGCCAGCGCCCGGACGGCGACCAGCAGTGCCTCCCGCCGGGCCGGCGGGTGGCCCTCCATCACCAGCAGGTCACCGTGTGTGCCGTAGCCGAACACGCCCTCGTGCCAGGGCGTGCCGTCGAACGTCACCAGCCACCACCGTCGCCGGCGGCCCCGGCCGGTGGAGAAAACCATGGGGTGCGGGATGTTGGAGCCGTACGGTGCCCGCAGCGTCCCCACCCGTCCCAGATCCAGGTCGTAGACGGGGAATTCGGCGGCATCCCGGTTGCTGGCCAGCAGATACCAGGTTCGCCCGAACCGCTGCAGGAGGGTGCCCTCCGCCTGCTCGAGCCCGTCGTCGGCGCCGACCCGCTCGAGCCCGGCGGTCGGGTCGGCGCCGGTTGTCGTGGCCAGCGCCGGGTGGAACACGTACCGCGGTGGGCCGAATGACGTGCACTCGGTGAAGGCCAGGTACCAGCGGCCGCGTACCCGCGCGGGGGATGGGTCCCACGCGCTGGCAGTGGTCGGCAGCCCCAGCCGCTCGGTGCGCAGCACGTGCACGCCATCCAGCAGGTCTTTCCCGCGGACGGTCGCGTGTCGCACGTGTACCCCGCGCTCCGGGGTGTGGTCGCCCCAGGACGACACGAGGACGAGCCAGCGGTCGGCCTCCTCATCGAGGAGAAGAGCGCCGGCGTGGTCACCGAGCAGCAGCCCGTCCCGCTCGCTGAACAACGTGGCCACGTGCACCGGCCGGGCTGAGGGATCGGCGACGTCGAGGGCCCACACCGCCCAGTGCCCCTGCTGGAAGAACCCGAGCCCGGCGTTCGTGGCGGTGAGGAACAGGTGCCCGTCCCGGATCACCGGACTGCCATCCGGGCGACGAACCACCTGCGGGTCCCGCAGGCCGACGGCGCCCGAGTACCCGGCCCGGACCCGGGAGACGACGGCTCCGCCCTCCACGGCCCCGCAGCCGTATTCCAGCGAGCCGAGCACCGCCGGGTCGCGCAGGTCGGTCAGGCCGGCGACCTGGTCCCGGGCGGTGAGGTACGGGCGCCACCGCTCGTCGGCCCCGTCGGCCACCAGGACGGACACCTGGTTCTCGTTCACCACGCAGGCCAGCCGGAACGGGGCCGTGAGCTCTACGGGCACGGACCCCACGACGACCGCACCAGCGGAACCGTCCACCTCGATCGAGATCTCCCCCCGGGCCGCGCGGTACGTGGCGAGGACGCCCCCGGTGCCCGCCAGCCCGCACCGCACCCCGCCACCCGGGCGCACCTCGGCGACGTCCACCACAATCGCGCAGAACGGCGCTCGTGGCCCGGGGCCTAACCGGACGAACGAGCCGGGAGGGAACTCCAGGCCCTCGTTCCGGTCGTGCTGCACGAAGGGCGAGAGCAGGTCGACCGTCCGGTGGCGGGCAACCTCGGAGAAGGTCAGCCGGAAGGGGTCGCGCAAGGGCCGACCGGTCACCCCGGTGAGGCTACCGAGCGGGGTGCCCGCCCCCGTGGCCCGGCCGGCCCCCGGGTCAGGGATGGGGCCACGCGTTCCGCACGCAGTCGCCGAGGTCGAGCGTCTGCTGCTGCATGACGGGGGCGAGCCGGCCGGGGCCGGGGCACTGCTCGTGCCCGTTGCCGAGCACGTGGCCGACCTCGTGGTTGACCACGTAGCGGCGGTAGGTCGCCAGGTCCCCGTCGTAGTGCGGCACGGCCGTGGCCCAGCGGGCCAGGTTGATGACGGCGCGATCCCCGTACCGGCAGGACGTGTAGCCGCCCGTGCCGACGCCGGGGCAGTACGTCTCCATGCTCCCCGGGCTGACCAGGCTGACCCTGAAGTCGTGCTCGGCACCGATCCCGACGCGCTGGAACGACATCCGCCCACCGTTGCCCCAGGACCGCGGGTCGGCCAGCGTCGTCGTCACGGCCTCGGCGAAGACCACGCCGTCCACCCCGATGCCGTCCTCGACCTCCACGACGAAGCGCTGCAGCGGACCGGTGCCGAGGACGTCGGAGCCGCCGTCGACCAGCACCAGGTCACCCGTCCCCTGCTCCACGTACTGCTCGGCGGTCACCGGTGCGGGGATCTCCACCGGTCCGGCGTCGCCCTCCGCGGGCGGTGCGGGCTCGACCGAGGGTCCGGTCGGCGCCTCGGCCGACGGGGCGGCGGGCGCCGTCGTCGCGGGGGCCGGACCGGCGGCCGTCGACGCCGAGCCGGGCGGGTTCAGCACCAGGTCGACCACGACGGCGAGAGTGGCGAGCGCGAGGACGGGGATGGCATAGGCCCGCCAGCCGTGCCGCCGCACGAACCGCGCCAGCCCGCTCCCGGACCGCTCGGCGCCGCGGCGCCCGGGCGCCGGACGGGGCCGTTCCTGCGCGACCAGCGGCCCGCGACGCGACGCGGGCCGGCCGTCGGTCAGACGTCCGCCCACCGGCCGCCCTCCTGATCGTCGCTCCGCCCCCCGGTGGACTCAGCGTCTCACGCTGCGTGGCGCGTCCGCGACAGCCTCGGAATGCGCCACGCTCGGTCCGGCGGGTCGGCCCTCGACCATCCCGAGCACCGCGCGGGCCGTCGGCTCCGGCGCCTCCAGCATCGCCACGTGCCCGACGCCGTCGAGCAGGAGGAGCCGACCGTCGGGCACGGTCGCGGCCAGCCGCGGGGCCAGCGCCGGGTCGACCAGCCGGTCGCGGCCGCCCCAGACGACCAGCACGGGCATGCGCAGCCCGCGGGCCGCCCGCCAGGCGTTCGCCGGGCCGAGGCGCAGGTAGGAGGTGATCAGGCCGCGCATGCTCCGGGCCAGTGCCCGGTCGGCCCACGGCTGCTCCGCCCGCTCGTGCATCTCCCGCACGGCCTGCTCGATGCGCTCGGGCGGCACCGCGCCCGGGTTCCCGAAGCACATGCGCACCATCGACCGGACGCTCTGCTCAGGGGGGACGGCGGCCAGCCGGCGCTCGGCCAGCGTCGGTACTCCGGGCACCAGGAGGAGCAGCAGCGCCCGGCTGAACGCCGGGGGCACCCGGTACACCGGCATGGCCGGCGACACGAGCGTCAGCGTGGCCACCAGGTCGGGCCGCAGCGCGGCCACCAGCAGGCTGACCAGCCCACCGAGGGAGTTGCCGACCAGGTGCACGGGCCGGCCTGCGCCCTCCCCCGGCTGCGCGGCGACGTGCTCCAGCACGTCGACGACGGCACGCACGTGGCTCCGGATCGAGTACCGCCCGCGCGACGGGGGCCGCGACCGGCCGAACCCGGGAAGGTCCACCGACCAGCCGTCGAACCGCACCGCGAGCAGCGCGGCGAGATCGGTCCAGTTGGTGGAGGCGCCGCCGAGGCCGTGGACGTAGAGCGCCCGCTCCCTGGCCGGGGCCGACGGCCGGTGCCCGTCGGCGTCGTCGCGGTCGACCGGCCCCGTCCACGGGGTGCGCCGGACGAAGACCGCTCCACCACGGACGGCGACTTCCTCCCCCGGCCAGGGCGGCACCGCGCGACCCGTCGTCGGCAGCGGCGTGGTGGACAGGACTGCGTCGGACATCGCCTGCGACGGTATCGCTGTCTGCCACTGGTCTTCCTGGTCAGGAGCCCGCCGGTAGCATCCCCCCTGCCATGCAGCCCTCATCGCCCGCCGCAGCCAACCGGCGCACGGCTCGACTGCCGCGCGGCGCCCGCCGCCTGCAGCTGCTGCGCGCCGCCCAGGACGTCTTCGTCGCCCAGGGTTTCCACGCCGCGGCGATGGACGACATCGCCGTGCGGGCGGGGGTCAGCAAGCCGGTGCTCTACCAGCACTTCCCCGGCAAGCGGGAGCTGTACCTGGCGCTGCTCGAGGAGCACGTGTCGGAGCTGGCCGATCGGGTCGGCCAGGCGATGGGCGGCACCGCGGACAACCGCGCCCGGGTGAACGCCGCCGTCGGGGCGTACTTCGACTTCATCGACGCCGACGGCGAGGCCTTCCGGCTGGTCTTCGAGTCCGACCTGCGCAACGACGAGGACGTCAGGGCCATCGTCGACCGCGGCACGGCCGTCTGCGTCGAGGCGATCGCCGGCGTCATCGCCGCGGACACCGGCGCCGACCCCGAGCGCGCCCTGCTGCTGGCCTCCGGCCTGTCCGGGCTGGCGGAGAGCAGCGCGCGGTGGTGGCTGCCGCGCAAGGGCACGGTGTCCCGCGACGAGGCGGTCGCCCTCATGGCCTCCCTGGCCTGGCGTGGCATCTCCGGCTTCCCCCGGGTGGACGGCGACCCGCCGCCTCCCTGACGGGCCGTTTCGCTGACGGCGCACCCACTCGACCGGTCCGCCCACCGGTCCCTGGACTAGCGTTGGGGGCAGTCGCGCGAACGAGGAGGCATCGCCCACGTGGAAGTCAAGATCGGCGTCCAGCACTCGCCCCGGGAGCTGGTCATCGACAGCCCCAAGACCCCTGACGAGATCGCGGCCGAGGTGGCCAAGGCCATGTCGGGCTCGACCAAGGACGGCCTGCTCACCCTGGTCGACGAGCGGGGCCGCCAGGTCCTCGTCCCCGTCGACCGCATCGCCTACGTGGAGATCGCGGCGGCCGATCAGCGCCGCGTCGGGTTCATCGCCGGCACCAGCTCCTGACACCAGGCTCCGAGACGGGGCGTCACCGCACTCGCGGTGGCGCCCCGTCGTCGTCCGCAGGGCCGTGCCGAGTGGGCCCCGGAGGCGTCCGCGCAGGCACGACGGACCCGCTCCACGCACCACGGGGACGGCCGTTGCCCGCGGTGCCGGCCGGAGGCCGACGACGTCCCCGCTTCAGGGGTTCAGCCCGAGGGCCTTCATCCGTTCGGTGTGGGCCGTGGTGATCCGCTCGATCAGCCGGCCGACGCCGGACAGGTCCCCGGTTCCGGAGACGATGAGGTCGGCCAGCCGGTCGTGCTCGGCGATGACCCCCTGGGAGCGCGTCATGGCCTCCCCGACCAGCCGGCGGCCCCACAGCGCCAGGCGGCCGGCGACCGTGCGGTCGGCGGCGATCGCGGCGCGCACCTCCCGGACCGCGAAGTCCGCGTAGCCGGTGTCGGCGAGCACCTCGAGCACGAGACCGCGGTCGGGCTCGGGCAGGAAGCCCGCGATCTCGCGGTAGAAGTCGGCGGCCAGCCCGTCCCCGACGTAGGCCTTCACCAGGCCCTCCAGCCAGGTGCTGGGCCGGGTGCTCTCGTGGAAGGTGTCGAGCGCCGACACGAACGGCGCCATGGCCGTGGCCGGGTCCACACCCAGTTCGGACAGCCGGGCGGTGAGCTGCACGTGGTGGGCGATCTCGGCGGCCGCCATGCGGGCCAGCGCCGCCCGGCCGGCGAGCGTCGGTGCCATCCTGGCGTCCTCGGCGAGCCGGTCGAACGCGGTGAGCTCGGCGTAGGCGAGCACCCCGAGCAGGTCGGCGACGGCCGTGTTCTCCACCGGCGGCACGGCAACTCCTGGAGCTCGACGGGCAGGGCCCGCGTGCCCCGGACGAGTGATGCGTCCGACAGCAGGGAGCGCGGCGCCGAGAGGCTAACCGGTGCCCGCGCTAGCATGGGAACCGGCGAGCCTTCGGGCACGCTCGTGTATCTGCGCGCTGACGACCGCTGGACGATGCCCCCTGGGCCGTCTCCCGGACGTGTTCGACGCCCGGTCCCGCTGGCCGCGTCGGCGCTGGAACTCATCCCGCGACATCCGACCGCGGACGGGCACGAGGCGGCACCGCCGCCGCCGGAGCCGGTCCCCCAGCCGACCAGAGGCGAGAGCACTGACCTCCACCGACACGAACCCCGACCCGACGAACTCCGACCCGACCGGCGCCCCCGCCGCCGCCGAACTCGACCGCGCCGAGAGCGGCGCCCCGGCC
Organism: Blastococcus sp. HT6-30; assembly: GCF_039729015.1. Classification (NCBI taxonomy): domain Bacteria; kingdom Bacillati; phylum Actinomycetota; class Actinomycetes; order Geodermatophilales; family Geodermatophilaceae; genus Blastococcus; species Blastococcus sp. HT6-30. The sequence goes on from NZ_CP155792.1 coordinate 2,944,159, forward strand.
CCCGAGGAGCTCGAGCAGGCCGTCGAGGAGTTCGGCGGCGCGCCCGTCGCGCCGGACAGCCCGCTGTTCAGCGACTTCGACGTGCACCCGGACATCATCGCGGCGCTGGCCGAGGTGGGCATCCACCGCACCTTCGCCATCCAGGAGCTCACGCTCCCCCTCGCGCTGGCCGGGAACGACCTCATCGGCCAGGCCCGCACCGGCACGGGCAAGACCCTGGGCTTCGGCGTCCCGCTGCTGCAGCGGGTCACCCCGCCGGCCGAGGGCGGCGATGGTGTGCCGCAGGCACTGGTCGTCGTCCCCACCCGCGAGCTGTGCGTGCAGGTCTCCCGCGACCTCGCCGCCGCGGGCACCAAGCGCGGCATCCGCGTGCAGGCCATCTACGGCGGCCGGGCCTTCGAGCCGCAGGTCCAGGCCCTGCAGACCGGCGTCGAGGTCGTCGTCGGCACCCCGGGCCGGCTGCTCGACCTGGCCCAGCGGGGCGACCTGATCCTGGGCAAGGTCAAGGTGCTCGTCCTCGACGAGGCCGACGAGATGCTGGACCTGGGCTTCCTGCCCGACATCGAGCGGATCCTGGCGATGGTCCCGGAGAAGCGGCAGACGATGCTCTTCTCCGCCACGATGCCCGGCCCGATCGTCACGCTGTCCCGGTCGTTCATGACCCAGCCCACGCACATCCGGGCCCACGGCAACGACGAGGGCTCGACGGTTCCGCAGACCACCCAGTTCATCTACCGGGCGCACAACCTGGACAAGCCGGAGCTGCTGTCCCGGGTGCTGCAGTCGCGCGACCGCGGCCTGGTGATGGTCTTCTGCCGCACCAAGCGCACCGCCCAGAAGGTCGCCGACGAGCTCGTCGACCGCGGGTTCGCCGCGGCCGCCGTGCACGGCGATCTCGGCCAGGGCGCCCGCGAGCAGGCGCTGCGCGCCTTCCGCAGCGGCAAGGTCGACGTCCTGGTGGCCACGGACGTCGCCGCCCGCGGCATCGACGTCACCGGCGTCAGCCACGTGGTGAACTACCAGTGCCCCGAGGACGAGAAGACCTACGTGCACCGGATCGGTCGCACCGGCCGGGCCGGCAGCACCGGCGTCGCCGTCACGCTGGTCGACTGGGACGACATCCCCCGCTGGCAGCTGATCAACAAGGCGCTGGATCTCGGGTTCGACGACCCGCCGGAGACCTACTCCACCTCGCCGTGGGTCTACACCGACCTCGACGTCCCCGAGGGTGCCAAGGGCCGGTTGCCCCGCTCGCAGCGCACCCGCGAGGGCCTGGACGCCGAGACCCTCGAGGACCTCGGCGAGACCGGGAAGCGCAACCGCCCAGCCGGCCGCGCCGACGACTCGCGCGGGCCGGGGAGCCGGACCGCCGACGAGGAGAAGCCGGCCGGCGGGGGCAAGAGCCGTCCTCGCCGTCGTACCCGGAGCGGTGGCGGCTCGGGTGCCGCCGCCGAGAGCAAGGACTCGGCCGCGGCTGCCGACGCCCCGGCCGGCGCCGAGAGCTCGTCCGAGGGCGGCAGCGCCAAACCGCGCCGTCGTCGTCGCCGTCGCGGCGGTGCCGGCCGCGGCGGTTCGGACGCCGGCGCCGCCGCCACCGACTGATGAAGGACCTGCCTTCCCCCCTCTCCTCGCTCCGCTCGGGGTGGGTCCCTGAAGGCAGGCCGTTCCACCACCTCGGTAGCCCGCCCCTGCGCGTCTGGGTCTGGACGGCGGCCACCCTCGTGCTCGTCGTCGTCGCCGCCGTGCTCTGGCGGAACTCCGACGCGGCCGCCACCGACAGCACCACCACAGCACCGGCCGACGCCCCCACCGGGGCGCCGGCCGGTGCCGTCTCCGAGGTGTGGTCGGTCTCCGGCGACCCGCGGACCGCCGACGTCGTCGAGGGCGGACGCGTGCTGGCCGGTTCCGACCACGGCGTCCGGGCGCTCGACCCGGCCACCGGCGAGGAGGCCTGGCGCTACACCCGGGGCAACGCCTGGCTGTGCGGCCTCACCGTCACCGACGGCGTGGTGGTGGCCGTCTTCCGGACCGAGGACCGGTGCGACGAGGCGGTCGGTCTCCACGCCGGCACCGGGGTGCGCGCGTGGACCCGCAACGTGAACTTCCGGTCCGACATGACCCTTTCGTCCACCGACCGCATCGTGCTCGCCCACAGCCCGACGGGGATCGTCACGCTCGACCCGACGGGCAACAACATCCGCTGGCGGTACGCCCCGCCGTCGGGGTGCGAGCTGCTGGGCTCGGACGCGGGGGACGCCGGCGTGGCGGTGCTGGAGCGGTGCGCGGGGTCCCGGGTCCTGCAGCTGCGGCTGCTGGACGGGTTCGACGGGAGCGCGCACTGGACGCGGGACCTGACGCTGTCCGACGCCGAGGACGCCGAGCTGCTCGGCGCCGACCTGCTCGTGGGCGTGCGGACGGGTGACGAGGTGGAACTGCGCTCCGCTGCGGACGGCGCGCTGCTGACCACGCTGGCGGCCACGGCCACGGCCGAGGGCGCCGCGCGGCAGTCGGCCATCGACGGTGCGGTGCTGGTCTCCGCCGGCGGCACCCTCACCGCCGTCGAGCCGGGCTCGGGGCGACGCCTCTGGGAGGCGGCCGCGACCGGCCTGCCCGGCGAACCGGTCAGCGACGACGACCGGCCGCGGCTGACGGTTCCGGACAGCCAGGGCTTCGCCCACCGCGACGCGGCCACGGGTGAGGAGCTGGACCGGTCGGTGGCGTCCGGGGTGCCGGCGGGCGGGACGGCGACCACCGTCGGCGGCACCGTGGTGCTCCGCCTGCCGGACGGCGTGCGCGCCTACCGCTGACGAGGACCCCCTGGCCCCACCGCTCGCAGGCTCGCGGCGGGCACCTGCGGGGAGGCCGCTCCGTGCGCCGAGCCGGTGCGGCACGGTCGCGGCGATCGGGGTTCACTGGGGACCATGGTCCTGCCCGGTGGCTCCGATGCCCGCGACGTGCCCCTCGCCATCGCCCCCGACGACCTCCGCCAGCTGGCCCACCACGACGCCGGCTCCCGCACCTTCGCGGGCGGGGCCGGACCGCTGGCCGCCCTGGACACCGGCGGCACCGCCGTCCGCGGCACCGTGCTGATGGTGGCCGGGTACACCGGCAGCAAGGAGGACTTCGCTCCCCTGCTGCGGCCGCTGGCCGAGGTCGGCTACCGCGTCGTCGCACTCGACCAGCGCGGCCAGTACGAGTCGCCCGGACCCGACGACCCGGCCGGGTACTCGGTGGAGGTGCTGGGCGGCGACGTGCTCGCGGTCGCCCGCGTGCTCCGGCAGGAGTCCGGGGAGCCGCTGCACCTGCTCGGCCACAGCTTCGGCGGGCTGGTGACGCGGGCCGCAGTGCTGGCCGAGCCCGGCCTGTTCACCACGTTCACGCTGCTGGGTTCGGGGCCGTCCCGGCTCACCGGGCGTCGCGCGGAGCTGCTGGACCACCTCGGTCCGCTGCTGGACGCCGGCGGGGTGCCGCTGGTCCACCAGACCCTCGAGCAGGTCGCGATGACCGATCCGAGGGCCCAGGCCGTGCCGGCGCCGACCCGGGAGTTCTACGCCCGCCGCTTCCTGCGGAACTCCGCGGCCGGGCTGCGCGGCATGGCCGACGCGATGCTGGCCGAGCCCGACCGGGTCGGCGACCTGAAGGCCACCGGTGTGCCGGTGCTCGTGGCGCACGGTGAGGCCGACGACGCCTGGTTGCCGCACGTGCAGGCCGACATGGCGCAGCGGCTGGGCGCCCGGCACGAGGTCATCAACAGCTCGATCCACTCCCCCGCCGTGGAGAACCCGGCGCGCACGCTGGAGGTCCTGTGCGACTTCTGGGCCACCGCGGTCCCGGCATGACTGCCCTGCCGTCACCGGCGGACTGGGCTCCCGACGAGGACCGCCTGGGCTTCTTCGGGCCCGGCAGCGTGACGTGGCGGGTGCACGCCGACCCGTCCTTCTCCGTCGGCGGGCTCCGCGCCCTGCTGCTGCAGGCGCTCCACCCGGTGGCCGTGGACGGCGTCGCCCGGTTCTCGGGGGCGTTCCGCGACGACCCCTGGCCGCGGCTGATCCGCACCGCGACCTACGTCGACACCCTGACCTTCGGCACCCGCACCGAGGCGGTGCGGGCGGTGGCCCGGGTGCGGGGCATCCACCGCCGGCTCGGTGCCGTCGAGGAGACCACCGGCCGCGAGTACCGGGTCGACGACCCCGACCTGCTGCTCTGGGTGCACTGCTGCGAGGTCGACTCACTGCTGGCCGTGGCCCGCCGTGCCGGGGTGCCGCTCACCGACGACGACGCCGATCGGTACGTCGCCGAGCAGGTGACCGCCGCCGAGCTCGTCGGGGTGCCGCGCGCCGACGTCCCCGCCTCGGCGGCGGAGCTGGCCGCCTACTTCGAGCGGATGCGGCCGTCGCTGGCCGCCACCGCGGCGGCCCGGAACGTCTACCGGCTGATCGTGCTGCCCCCGATGCCCACCTGGGTGCGCTTCCTGACCCCCGCCCAGCCGGCGTGGGGCGGGCTGGCCACGCTGGCCGTGGCCCTGCTGCCGCAGTGGGCGCGCCGGCTGTACTCGCTGCCCGGGTTCGGCCTGACCGACGCCGCGGCGACGGCTGCGGTGCGCGCCTTCCGGCAGGCGGTCCTGCGACTGCCGCTGCGGGCACAGCGCTCCCCCATCGTCTGGGCCGGGTTCGACCGGGTGGGTGCGGAGCGCCTCATCGCCTAGCTGTACTGCCCGGAGACGGGCAGTACACCTAGCCGGTGGCCCCCGGCTCCTCGGGGAGGAAGCTCCACGGCTCCCGGGCCGGCCCCGCGGCCTGGCCCGCCGGGCAGCTCGGCCGGAAGTCGCACCACCCGCAGTGGCGGCCGGGGACCGGCGGGAAGGCGGTGTCGACCTCCGCGCCACCGGCGAGCGCCTCGGTGGCGGCGGTGATGTCCACGGCGATGTCCTCGGCCCGCCGCACGTGGTTGGCCAGCGACCGGTCGGTGTGCTCGAAGGCCGCGACCGTGCCGCTGGGCAGGTGGTGCAGCTCGACCCGGCTGCACGGCCGCCGGAGGGTGCGTCGCACGCCGAGGACGTAGGCCGCCAGGGCGGGTGATCCGCGCGCCTCGTCGTCGGTGGAGGGCACCCGCCCGGTCTTGTAGTCGACGATCACGAGCTCGTCGCCCCGCTGGTCGATGCGGTCGACCCGCCCGGAGAGCGCGAGCCGCTCGGTGGTCGCCGCGACGGTGCGCTCGGTGCCCACCGGCTCGTCGGCGGGGTCGAGCCCGGCGACGTACTCGATCAGCCAGCCGGCCGCGCGCGCCCGCCAGCGTTCGGACTGCTCGTCGTCGCGGAACCCGGTGGGCGACCAGGCGGCGTGCAGCAGCTGGCGCGCCGCGGCCGCGGTGCGCCGCGGCACCGGGGCGTCCCACCACGAGCGCAGCGCCGCGTGCACCGCCGAGCCGACGGTGTTGTGCGCCCACGGCGGCCCCTTCGGCGGCTGCGGCCGGTCGACGTAGGTGAACCGGTAGCGGCGCGGGCAGTCGGCGAAGGTCGCCAGCTTGCTCGGCGTGGCCGGGAACAGCCGGCGCGGCATGCCCGGCATCTCGAGCTGGTCGCTCACCGCCGCACCCCGCCGTCCACGGCCGCCACGGTAGCCGGGGCCACCGACGGCCCGCGGTCAGCCGCGCAGCGGTGCGGTTCCCGTCCCGGCCGCGAGCAGCCGCTCGAACTGCTCGGGGTCGGTGGTGCACGCGCCGATCGGCGTGCGCTTGTTCGTGCCGTGGTAGTCGCTGGACCCCGTCGTCAGCAGGTCCAGGTCCGCCGCCAGCGACCGCAGGTGCCCGCGCTGCTCCTCGGTGTGGTCGGGGTGGTCGACCTCCAGCCCGAGCAGCCCCGCCGCGGCCATGGCGGCGATCGCCTCGTCGCCCACGACCCGGCCGCGCGCGGTCGCCAGCCCGTGGGCGAACACCGGCACGCCGCCCGCCGCACGGACCAGCGCGATCCCCTGCCGGACGTCGGTGTCGTCCTTCGCCACGTAGTACCCGCCGTGGTGGTGCAGCAGGCCGGCGAACGCCTGCTCGACGGTGGCGACGACGCCGCCGCGCACCAGGGCCCGGGCCACGTGCGGCCGGCCGACGACGCCACCGCCGGCGTGCGCCACGATCTCCTCCCAGCGCACCGGGTAGCCGTCGGCGGCCAGCGCGGTCACGATCCGCTCCGCCCGGCTCAGGCGCTCGTCGCGAAGTCGCGCCCGCTCCGCCGCGAACGCCGGGTGCAGCGGGTCGAACAGGTAGCCGAGCAGGTGCACGCTGACCGGCGGCTCGTCGTCGGGGAACCAGCGGCAGGACAGCTCCATGCCGGGGATCACCGTGAGGCCCGGTGGCCGGGCGGCCTCCGCCGCCGCCCAGCCGGCGGTGGTGTCGTGGTCGGTGAGCGCCACGACGTCGAGGCCGGCGCCGCGGGCGGCAGCCAGCACCTCGGCGGGGTCGTCGGTGCCGTCGGACATCGAGGAGTGGGTGTGCAGGTCGATCCGCATCACCGGTCAGCCTCCCCCAGACTCCCGCGGCCCACCCGGTGGCCATCGCCGCTCACGGCTCGCGCAGCGGGAGCCCCGGGATCGGCTCGGTGTCCCGGCGGCCCCCGGTGGCGACCGGCCCGCCGGACGCCGGCTCCGGGTTGCCCTCGTCGTCGCCCCCGGACGCGGCGCCCCAGTCGCTGGTGAACAGCAGCCCGCTCACCTGGCGGTACAGGGCTCCGGCGTGCGGCAGGAAGGTGATCTCCGACAGCGCCTGCTGCTGCCCGGCGGACTCGAAGCGGAAGGTGCCGTAGCCCAGCAGCTGGCCGAACAGCGTCTCCTTCCACGTCAGGTCGGTGATCCGCCGCAGCGGGAGCAGCGTGACGGTGCGGACGACCACACCGGAGGTGAGCAGCACCCGGCGCCGGCTGACGATGAAGTGCCGCATCCACCACTCGCCGATGCGCAACGCGTAGACGGCGAGGGCCGCGAGGACGACGAGCATCCCGATCGTGCTGGTGACCCGGTTCTCCGGGTCGAGCACGAGCAGCCAGCCCCCGGCGAGGAAGACCGGCAGGAACTTCACGGTCGGCACGACGAGCACCGCCCAGTGCCGGCGGGTGGCCACCACCGCGTCCTCGTCGTCGAGCAGGTACTTCTCGACGTCCTTGGCGGCGCGGGCCGGGAGGCCGGAGGGGGCGACCACCGGCGTCAGACGAGCGAGCCGACGAACCGGGCGAGCGAGGAGGCGGCGTCACCGAGGGCCTCACCGGCGTTGCGCACGAGCTCGGCGGACGACTCCGGCGCCTGGATGACGTAGAAGAGCGCGAAGGCGACGACCACCCAGGTGAGGACCTTCTTCAGGTTCACCGCCACCTCCGTGGTGTGAGTGGGACAGGCCCGCTCGCCGGGCGCGCACGGGAGCCCGCCGGTCTGCGGCGGACGCGTTCGTCCCATGAGTAACACAGGCCCCACGGCGGACCGGCCCGACGCGCCGATCACGACGGAGCCGGTCGGGTTCCGCTGCGGACCGGTCAGCGTCCCGGCAGCAGGTGCTCCCCCGGCGGTCCCAGCGGCAGGTCCGGGTAGATGCGCTCGCGCAGGTCCAGCAGCTCCAGCCGCTCGACGAGCAGCCAGGCGGCGTTCATCGGCCACATCACCAGCCAGAGCCAGACGCCGTAGGCCTCCCCCACGAACGCCGCGCGGTCGTCGCTGGTCGGCACCGCCCACAGCGGCGCGTGCTGGCCGGCCGCCTCGACCTCGACCGAGCTCGGGCCGGAGATGACGTCTCCCGGGTCCAACCCCGGCAGGCCGGCGTATCCGCAGCCGACGCCGGTGCCGGGCTCCTCGGCGACCAGCACCAGCTCGGCGGAGCCGCCGAGGGGAGCCGGCCCGGCACAGTCGACGACGATCGCCCGGGCCCCCGGCTCGCCGCCCCACGCCAGCCCGGTGACCGCCCACCCCGGCGGCACCGGGTCGGGGACCCACGCCGGGACGCGGGCGTCAGCGGTGACCGCAGCGATCGCGTCGTGCGCGACCAGAGCGGTGTGGTGCAGCGGCGTGACGGCGCCGTGCAGGTGACACCAGGCCTGCGCCTCGGAACCGTGGCGGACGACCAGCGGCTCACCGCAGCGCGGGCAGACCGGCGACGCACTCATCGGGGACACGGTCGCGGGAGCGGCCCGAATCGTCAAGCGCGGCGCAGCCGGGTGACTCCGTGGGGTGGCGCGTCCCGGTCACGAGCGGCCGGGACGCGCCCTGCGTAGCCTCCGGGGGTGACCGCTGCCGAGCCCCCGGTGGTGCCCTGCGTCGGCGCGATCGTGCACGACCCCGCTGGCCGGCTGCTGCTGGTGCGCCGGCGCAACGCCCCGGGCCGCGGTCTCTGGTCGGTGCCCGGCGGCCGGGTGGAGCCGGGCGAGACCGTGGCGGCCGCCGTCGAGCGCGAGGTCCTGGAGGAGACCGGGCTGCGGGTGCGCGCCGGCGCTGAGGTGGGCCGGATCCGCATCGACGGCGGAGCGGTCGTCTACGACGTCGTCGACGTCGCCTGCGGCCTGGTGGACGCCGACGTCCGACCGGTGGCCGGCGACGACGCGGCCGACGTCGTCTTCGCGGACGCGGCGACGCTCGCCGGGCTGTGCTGCACGCCCCGGCTGGTGGAGACGCTCCGCGGCTGGGGGGTGCTCCCGGGCTGACCGGCCGGCACGCCCCGCCGCGAGCGGATCAGCCGCGGGGTGCGGGCTCGGGACGGCCGGGCTGCTCGCCGCCGCGGGCCTCCCCGTAGGAGCGCTTGGGCACCATGACCTTGCGGCGGAAGATGCAGACGACCGTGCCGTCCTGCTTGTAGCCGATGGTCTCGACGTGCACGACGCCCCGGTCGTCCTTGGACTTCGACGGCGTCTTGTCGAGGACAGTGGTCTCGCCATAGATGGTGTCGCCGTGGAAGGTGGGGGCGACGTGCCGGAGGGACTCGATCTCCAGGTTGGCGATCGCCTTGCCCGACACGTCCGGAACGCTCATGCCCAGCAGCAGTGAGTAGATGTAGTTCCCGACGACGACGTTCTTGCCGAAGTCGGTCGTCTTCTCCGCGTAGTTCACGTCCATGTGCAGCGGGTGGTGGTTCATCGTGAGCAGGCAGAACAGGTGGTCGTCGTACTCGGTGACGGTCTTCCCGGGCCAGTGCTTGTAGACGGCCCCGACCTCGAACTCCTCGTAGTACCGACCGAACTGCATCTCGCTGGCTCCCGACGTCGACGCTCGTGCGGGTCGGCGGCAGCGCACGGGCCCACCGGAGCGGGCGCCCGCGACGACGCACCGGTGACCCGTCTGGACGGGTGGTGATCCTACGGCCGGCTCAGAGGAGCTCGAGCGCGGGACCGATCTCCTGCGTCGCGTACCAGCCCAGCTCGTGCCCCTCGGCCTGGTCGACGACGAACTGCGCGTCGTCGCTGCCGAGGTCGGCCTCGAGCACGACCTCCACCGCGGCCCGCACGTCCTCCTCGGCCTCGGCGGCGTCGATGTGCGCGCTGGCGACGTCGGCGAGGCCGATCTCGTGCTGCACCCGGGCGGCGCCCCGCTCGACGTGCGGGTCGTCCATGGCCGTCACCGCGCCGTCGGGCACGTCGGCGGCCAGCACCACCCGACGGCGTGCGGCGAAGGGGTCCAGGTCGAGCAGCCGAAGGCTCGCCCGCGCCGCCGCGAGCAGCGCGGCGTATTCCAGCTCCTCGGTGTCGGCCCCGGCGTCGCTGAGCGCGTAGAACTCACGCAGCTGCGGCGTGACCGCGAAGACGGTCTGCGGAGCGGGCAGCCGCCCCTCGTCCACGAGCGTCCGCAGCACGGTCGTCGTCGCCGGCAGGTAGACGCGCACCCGGCTGACCTCCTTCGTCGATGGAAGGACGACCGTAGCCGCCCGCCCGGACGCCGGCTCAGACCGAGGTCTCGACCAGCTCCGCGACCTGCTGCTCGATGAGGTCCGCGAGCACCTCGACGTCCCCGACGCTGTCCCGGTCGGCGTTCAGGCCGAAGAAGACCCTGCCGTCGTATGACGTCATGCCGATCGACAACCCCTGCCCCCGGGCCAGCGGCACCACCGGGAACACCTCGAGCATGCGGCCGCCGGCCGCGTACAGCGGCACCTGCGGGCCGGGCACGTTGGTGACCACGAGGTTGAACAGCCGCCGGGAGAGCCCCCGCGCGGCGCGGGCGCCGAGCGCGTGCAGCGTTGAGGGGGCGAACCCGCTGAGCGCGATGAGGCTGTCGGCGCCGACCGACTTCCCGTGCTGGGTGACCCCGCGCATGGCGTACGTGAGCCGAGCGAGCCGGACGCGCGGGTTGGGCTCGCCGACGGGCAGGTCCACCAGGTGGGAGGACACCTGGTTGCCGGCCGACCCGTCCTCGTCCTGCACCGACACCGGGACGAGGGCGCGCACCGACGTGCCCCCGACCACGGGCTCGCCGCGGGACAGCAGCCACTCCCGCAGCGCACCGGCGACGACGGTCAGCAGCACGTCGTTCACCGTCCCGCCGTGCGCCTTGCGCACCCGCTTGAGGTCGTCGAGGTCGGCGCAGGCGACCGCGACCCGGCGTTGCCGGCCGATGGGGGCGTTGAGCGGGCTGTGCGGAGCCGGGAGGATCGCCGAGCGCGCGGTCCGCACCAGCCCGCCGGCCACGCCGCCGATGCGGACGGCGGTGGCGCGGGCGTCGGTCACGGCCGAGCGCGCCAGCCCGACCAGTGACGACGGCCGCTGCCGGTAGTCCTCGAGGGCCGACCACACCAGCTGCACGCCCGAGGGCGGCCGCCGCGGCCGCCACTCCACCGGACCGGGTGCCGGCGCGTCCGGGGAGACGTCGAGCAGCACCTGACCGATGTCGACGGCCCCGAGCCCGTCGACGAGGGCAGGGTGGGTCTTGGTGATCACCGCGACCCGGTTCCCGCTGAGCCCCTCGACCAGGTACGCCTCCCAGAGCGGGCGCGAGCGGTCCAGCGGCCGGGAGGTCAGCCGGGAGACCAGGTCCAGCAGCTGCTCCTCCGTGCCCGGCCGGGGGAGCCCGGAGCGCCGCAGGTGGTAGTCGAGGGCGAAGTCCGGGTCGTCGACCCACACCGGGTTCCCCAGGTGGCCGGGGATCTCCGCGACCCGCTGCCGGTACCGCGGCACCAGGGACAGCCGCCCCTCGATCAGCACCGCCAGCGCGTCCACACCGCCGGGAGGCTCCTCGAGGATCAGCACCCCGCCGACGTGCATGGGCGTGCCCGGTCCCTCCAGGTAGAGGAACGAGGCCTCCAGGGTGCTCAGCCGCTCGACCATCGTTCTCCTCACGGGCCGGGACCTCACGCTACGACGGCGGAGGGGATGTCGGACAGTCGGGCGCTCAGCCGGCCCGGCGGCTCCGCCAGGGCCCGCGCCGGCCGGCAGCGGGGACGCCGGCGCCGGCCAGCTCGGCAGCCAGGGTGCGCAGCTCCGTGCGCAGGGCCGAGCCCGGGGCGACCTCGGCGAGGGTGCGGCCGGCCGCCAGGGCGGCGTCGATCGCCCGCCGGTCCGCCGGGAGGAACCACCGCGGCCGCCGGCCGGTGAAGCGCTCGAGCGCGTTCCCGATCTCCCGGCGCGGATCGCCGGGCACGGGCCCCCGGCGCAGCTGGTTGACCACCAGCTCGGGCTCCACCCCCGGGAGGACGTCGCGCAGCTGGTCCAGCGCACGCACGCACCGCTGGAGTGCCACGGGGTCGGCGCCGGAGACGCACAGCACGGTGTCGGCGTGCTCGAGCACGGCGAGGGTGGCGCCGTTGCGGCGCGGGGCGGCGGTGTCGAACGAGAGCTCCTCGTCGTCCTCCACGCTGAACGCGCAGTCGACCACGGTCAGCTCCGCTACCCGGCGGGCCTCCTCCAACACCGTGCCGACCGCGCCCGGCCGCAACTCGGGCCAGCGGTCCGCTCGGGCCGGACCGGTCAGCACCTGCAGCTGCGGGCGCACCGCCCACGTCAGCGCGACCAGCGACGGACCGTCCAGCACTCCGGTCCCCGCCTGCCGGGCCGCACCCGCGAGCCCGGGCGACTCGTCGAGCAGCCCCAGCACCTGGGCGACCACCCCGCCGTAGACGTCGGCGTCCACGAGCAGCGACGAGGTTCCCAGCCGGGCGGCCTCGTCGGCGAGCCCGACCGCGACGGTGGTGCGGCCGGGTGCACCGGTCGGGCCCCACACGGCCACCACCCGACCCCGGCCGCCGGTCGGCGGCTCGGGCTGGACCGGCGTCCCGGGCAGCGGCAGGGCCGCGCGCGGATCGGCGACGTCGTGGCCCGCGGCCGGGACGCCGGCTACGGCGTCGCGCAGCGCGCGGGCGATGACCTCCGGATCGGCGTCGGCCGGCAGCACATGGGCGACCCCGAGTTGGCGCAGCCGCAGCCCCGTCGGCTCGTCGCCCGGCTCGACCAGCCCCACGACCGCGACGCCGGCTGCGTGCAGCCGGGCCACGGCGTCTCCGTCGAGGCGGCGCAGCTCCGCGGACAGCAGGGCCGCCTGCCCGGTGCCGGTCGCCGCGGCGGCCAGCAGGTCGGAGACGTCGACGCAGCGACGGACGACGGTGACCCCGTGATCGTCCCGGTCCAGGGCGCCGACCAGTTCCGACTCCCAGCCCGCGCCGGTGACGGCGGTGAAGACCTGCAGCGTCATCAGCCGGCCGGTCCCGCCGGCGCGGGCACGCCCTCCGGTGCCGGCGCGAGCGTGGCGGGGGTGGTGGTCCGGGTCGGGGACGCCGGCCGCTCCGCCGCGTCCGCTCCGGCGGCATGGGCGACGACCACGAGCGGCCGACCGGCGATCGATGCGAGCACGTCGGCCGCTTCGCCGGCAGCCACGCTGATCACGACCTGCACGGTCGTCGTCGGGGTGGACAGGACGCCGTCGGATGCCCCCGACAGCGCCTGCACGGGAGCTGCGCCGACGACCAGGGTGACGCTGCCGACGGCGGCACCCGAGGCGCCGGCTGCGGGATCGGCCACGGCGTAGACGTCGACCACCTGTCCCCGCCGGAGCCCCGGCGGCACGTAGCCGGCCTGGACCGGCACCGCCAGCTGCACCAGCTCCGACGGCTCCTCGAGCGCCGAGCGGGGCAGGAGCTCCCCGGCCCGCACGCCCCGGGCGAGCGTGCGCCCCTCCGGCCGGGTGCTCCCCGACAGATACGCCTCCGCCGTCCCGTCGAGGCGGACGTCGACCACCACGAGGTCGTCGGCGGTGATCTGCGTGCCGGCCGCGAGGTCGTCCGCGGCGCTCCAGACCGGCACCGTCGCGTCCGCGGCGCTCACCACCCGTGCGCCGAGCAGGACCGAGGCGAGGACGAGCAGGACGCCCAGCACCAGCCGCAGGTCCAGCCAGCCCGGGGCCCCGACCCGCCGCGGGGTGGGGCCGGCCGGCAGCTCGGTGGTCTCCGGGACGGTGCCCGGGTTGCGCACGGCGGTCACGCCACCTCATCTCTGCCAGCACGCCGGGCGCCGGGTTCGGCACACCGGCCCGCGGTTGCGGACCGTTGCCGGCGTTCGGACGCAGATGATGCGACAGGATGACGTCCTCGTGCATCGGTCATCCACACGTTCGTGTGTGGACAGCGCTCCGGACCACCGGCACGGCTGACAGACTGGTCCGCGAACGGAGGGAGACGCCGATGCCCACACCCCGCTTCCTGACCCTCGACGACGTCGCGGAGATCCTCAACGTCTCCTGGTCGCAGGCCTACGCGCTGGTCCGCCGCAAGGAGCTGATCGCCATCCAGATCGGTGGGCGCGGACAGTGGCGCATCGAGGTGGACGAGCTGGAGCGGTTCATCCAGCGGAAGTACGCCGAGGCCCGCGCCGGCGTCGTCCCACCGGAGCCCGCGCCGGCCACCGGCGACGCGACGGCGGAGGCTTCCGAACAGCGCGTCTGACCGTTCAGTCCCAGCCGGGCACGAGGGTCCGGACCACCGCCACGGCGTCGATGACCACCGCCTGCACCTGTCGCACCGCTGCCGGCCGGCGCGGCTGGTCCGCGTGGTGCTCGGCGAGCTCGACGTGGTCGGCGCCCACCCGGTCGATCGTGCCGGTCAGCACTGCGCCGTCGTCGAGCAGGACCTGGACGGCGCTGCGGTCGCGCGCGAGCCCGCGCAGCGCACGACGGAGGTCCAGCCGTGCCCGCACCGCGCCGTCCTCCCGCTCGGGCGCGGTCCACCGGCCCAGCCCGGCGACCGCTCGCACCGTGCCCATCGCCACGAGCTCCTCACGTCCACGTTCACCGGCGAGCAGCAGCCAGTCGACCCCGAGGTCGGTGAGCACGCCGCTGACGCGGCCCGCCCCTCGACAGGTCAGCACGAGCTCCGCACCGATCGATCCGCCCAGGCGGTCGACCAGCCGGACCGCCCCCATCTCCGCGCGGGCGCGCGAAGCCCACTCCGCCCTCGACTCCGCCTCCGCCGCAGCCTCGAACTGCACCTGCAGGTCCGCGAAGAGCTGCTGCCATCGCATGCCCTCACCTCCGCCGACAGCGTAGATGCCGCCGTTCGCTTGCGTTTGATCGCGTTTGATTGCTTTAGTGATCCTCCGTCGACGCGGAGGAGGCATGGATGTCAGCACGACGCCTGGTCGGGACGGCGCTGGGCATGGCCGGCACCGCTGCTGCGCTGGCGGTGCTGACCCCCGCCCTGCCCGAGTCCTTCTCCACCGTCGGGGCGGCCCAGCGCACGGCTGACGCAGCCGGCGCCGACGTCCTGGTCCTGCACGTCGTCGGGCTGCTGGCCTGGCTGGTGTGGGCCTGGGGGTCGCTCGGACTGCTGCTGACCGCGCTGTCCGCGGTACCGGGTGCGGCCGGCACGGTCGCCGACGGGGCCCTCAGGGCGCTGCTCCCACGCGGCGCCCGCCGGGCCGCCGCGCTCGCCCTGGGTATCGGCCTCGGGATCGCCCCACCCGTCCTGGGAGCGGCGGTGACCGTGCTCGCCGCGACGCCGGCCGCAGCCTCGGCCGACGTCCCGCCCACCACCTCGGCGACGGGGAGCCCCGCACCCGACTGGCCGGTTCCCCCGTCGGCCACAGCGGCGACGGACGACGACCACCGCGACGGGGACGTCGTCCCCGACTGGCCCGGCGTACCCGCGGCCGGCGAGCACGTCGTCGTCCGGGGCGACTGCCTCTGGGAGATCGCCGAGCGCCGCCTGGCGGCGGACTCCAGTCGCGCACCCTCCGCCGCCGAGGTGACCAGGGCCGTCCAGGCGTGGTGGGCGGCCAACGCCGACGTGATCGGGCCCGATCCCGACCGGCTGCTGCCCGGCCAGGTGCTGCGCCCTCCCCTCCAGCCGTGACCCACCTGTCCCCCCACCGACCGCCAGTACCGGGAGCCCCGATGACCGCACCGTCCCGCACCGTCGCGCCCGCCGGGCGCCCTGCCATCCGCCTCACCGTCGTCCCCACGCCGCAGCCGCCCCTGGAGCCGCGGCCGGCCCTGCGCCTGGTGGACCTCGGGCGGCCGATCCCCTCCGCGGTCCCGCGGCCCGGCCCGCGCCCGCGGCTGCTGTCGACCGCCACCCCCCGCGACGAGTTCGGGCCGGTCCTGTCGAGCCGGGCCGAGCTCCCGCTGGCAACCGAGGCGGCCCGGCGGCTCGTGACCACCGCGCTGGAGGCCCTGGTCGGGCGGCGGCCCCTCGCCCAGGTGCGCCCCCTCACCACGGCCGGGGTCTACGCGGCCCTGTCCGCCGGCCGCCGGCCGCGGTGGTGCGCCGAGGGGAACGCCCCGCTGGTGATCGGCCGGGTGCGGGTGTGCGAGCCGGTGGACGGGGTCGCGGAGATCAGCGCCGTCGCCCACCGCGGCGGGCGCGCGCACGCCGTCGCGGCACGGTTGGAGGGCATCGACGGGCACTGGCGGTGCACGGCCCTGCAGATCGGCTGAGTCCCCGGGCACACCGGCCACGCAGCACGACGCCCCATCGACCGGTCGGTCGGCGGGGCGTCATCGCTCCGGCCCGGCGGCGGCCGGGTCGATCCCTCAGCCGCCGCCAGCCGCGCCGTGGCACTGCTTGTACTTGCGGCCCGATCCGCACGGGCAGGGTGCGTTGCGCGGCGTCTCCTTGGTGCCGGAGACAGTCGCGGTCTTGGCGGCCTTCGCCCGTCCACCCTCGGCCGGGGAGGCGTCGAGGCTGGGCGCCGAGTAGGTCAGGTTCTCCTGGGGGCGCGGCTGATCGAGGCCCTTGACGGCGAGGGTCGAACCGGTGCCCGAGGAGGACGCCTCGTCGGCCGCGGACCCGTCCGCCGGGGCGGTCGCCGCCGGAGCAGCCGCCGAGGCGGTCGCTGTCGGAGCAGCCGCCGGGGCAGCCGGGGACGCAGCCGGGGCAGCCGGGGGCGTCGACGAGCGGCGGGCCGTCGCGGCGGCCGCGGTGCCGGCAGCCGCCTTGGTCGCCGTCGCCTGACGGGCCAGCACCTTCGCCGTGCCGGCCTGGGCCGCGGCGAGCGCCTTGGCCTCGGCCTCGGCCTGCTTGGCCTTGGTCTCGGCCTCCTGCTCCTCCTTGGTCTTCACCTCGAGGTTGAACAGGAAGCCGACCGACTCCTCCTTGATGCCGTCGAGCATCGCCACGAACATGTCGTAGCCCTCGCGTTGGTACTCCACGACCGGGTCGCGGTTGGCCATCGCACGCAGGTGGATGCCGGCCCGCAGGTAGTCCATCTCGTAGAGGTGCTCGCGCCACTTGCGGTCCAGCACGCTCAGGAGCACCCGCCGCTCGAGCTCGCGCATGACCTCCGAGCCCAGCGCGGCCTCGCGCTCCTCGTAGGCGCGGCGCACGTCGTCGAGCATCGTCTGCTTGAGGTCCTCGGCGGAGAGGTCGGACTGCTCGCCGCCGGCCTTCTGCTCGATCAGCTCGTCGATGGTGAGACCGACCGGGTACAGCGCCTTGAGGCCGGTCCAGAGCTGGTCGAGGTCCCAGTCCTCGGCGTACCCGGTCTCGGTCGCACCGTCCACGTAGGCGCTGATGACGTCGTCGACCATCGTGGCGACCTGCTCGTGCAGGTCGGCGCCGTCGAGCACCCTGCGGCGCTCGTCGTAGATGACGGTGCGCTGCCGGTTGAGCACCTCGTCGTACTTGAGGACGTTCTTGCGGACCTCGAAGTTCTGCTGCTCGACCTGGGTCTGCGCCGAGAGGATCGCCCGGCTGACCATCTTCGACTCGATCGGCTGGTCGTCGGGCACTCGCAGCGTGTTCATCATCGACTCGAGCATCGGCCCGTTGAACCGGCGCATCAGGTCGTCCCCGAGGGAGAGGTAGAACCGCGACTCCCCCGGGTCGCCCTGCCGGCCGGAGCGGCCGCGCAGCTGGTTGTCGATCCGGCGGCTCTCATGCCGCTCGGTGCCCAGCACGTACAGGCCGCCGGCCTCGGCGACCTCCTCGTGCTCCGCCTTGACCTGCGCCTTCGCCGCCTCGAGCGCCTCGTCCCAGGCGGCCTCGTACTCCTCCGGGGTCTCCGTCGGCGTCAGGCCCCGGGCGCGCAGCACCTCGTCGGCGATGAACTCGGCGTTGCCGCCGAGCTGGATGTCGGTGCCGCGACCGGCCATGTTGGTGGCGACGGTGACCGCCCCCGGCCGGCCGGCCCGGGCGATGATCGACGCCTCCCGGGCGTGGTTCTTGGCGTTGAGCACCTCGTGCGGGACGCCCCGCCGGAGCAGGTACTTGGCCAGCACCTCGGACTTCTCGACGCTGGCCGTGCCCACCAGCACCGGCTGGCCGGCCTCGTGCCGCTCGGCGATGTCGTCGACGACGGCGTCGAACTTCGCCTTCTCCGTCTTGTAGATGACGTCGGACCTGTCCTGCCGGACCATCGGCCGGTTGGTCGGGATCGGCACGACACCCAGCGAGTAGGTCTGGTTGAGCTCCGCCGCCTCGGTCTGGGCGGTCCCGGTCATCCCCGAGAGCTTGTCGTAGAGCCGGAAGTAGTTCTGGAGGGTGATCGTGGCGAGCGTCTGGTTCTCGTCCTTGATCTTCACCTTCTCCTTGGCCTCGATGGCCTGGTGCATGCCCTCGTTGTAGCGGCGACCGGCCAGCACGCGGCCGGTGAACTCGTCGACGATCAGCACCTCGCCGTTGCTGACGATGTACTGCTGGTCCTTCTTGAACAGCTCCTTGGCCTTGAGGGCGTTGTTCAGGTAGCTGATCAGCGGTGTGTTGGCCGCCTCGTAGAGGTTGTCGATGCCGAGCTGGTCCTCGACGAACTCCACGCCCTCCTCGGTGACGGCGACGGTGCGCTTGTCCTCCTCCACCTCGTAGTGGACGTCGCGCTTCATCATCGGCACCAGCCGGGCGAACTCCCCGTACCACTTGGCGCTGGTCTCGGCCGGTCCGCTGATGATCAGCGGGGTGCGGGCCTCGTCGATGAGGATGGAGTCGACCTCGTCCACGATCGCGTAGTGGTGCCCGCGCTGCACGAGGTCGGCCTTGCTCCACGCCATGTTGTCGCGCAGGTAGTCGAAACCGAACTCGTTGTTCGTGCCGTAGGTGATGTCGGCGGCGTACTGCTCGCGCCGCACCGAGGGCGCCTGCCCGGACAGGATCGTGCCGACCGACAACCCCATGAACCGGTGCACTCGGCCCATCCACTCGGCGTCGCGCTTGGCCAGGTAGTCGTTGACCGTGACGACGTGCACGCCCTCGCCGGTCAGCGCGTTGAGGTAGGCCGGCAGGACGCCGGTCAGCGTCTTGCCCTCACCGGTGCGCATCTCGGCGATGTTGCCCAGGTGCAGGGCGGCCCCGCCCATGAGCTGGACGCGGAAGTGGCGCTGCCCGAGGGTCCGGGTGGCCGCCTCGCGGACCACCGCGAAGGCCTCCGGGAGCAGGGCGTCGAGGGACTCCCCGTCGGCGTACCGTGCCTTGAACTCATCGGTCTTCGCGCGGAGCTCCGCGTCGGAGAGGTCCGTGTAGTCGTCGGCGAGCGACTCGACCGCATCAGCGATTCTGCCCAGCCGTCGGACGAGCTTGCCCTCACCGGCACGGAGGATCTTCGAGAACACCACGCCCCCAGCGTAGGCGGCGACGCCAGCAGGGTGGTCCGCGACGCGGGGGCACCTCCCCCGATGCCCCGGAGGGGCCGCTGCGCGCTCCGGGTACCGGTGGGATCGCGCCGGGTGCACCGTCCGGCGTCCGGCGTCCGACTTAACCTGCACCCGTGCCGCACGACCTGGACGACCTCGGCCCCGGCCTGCTCGCCTTCCTCACCGAGCGCCACCTGGCGACGCTGACCACGCTGCGGCGCGACGGCACCCCGCACGTCGTACCGGTGGGCGTCACCTACGACGCCGCGACGAGGACGGCGCGGGTGATCACCTCCGGTGACTCCGCGAAGGCGCGCCACGTGCGGGACGGGCAGGGCCGCGTCGCCGTCTGCCAGGTCGACGGCCGGCGCTGGGTCACCCTGGAGGGAACGGCGGTGGTGCGGGAGGACGCCGCCTCGGTCGCCGACGCCGTCGCGCGCTACGCGGCCCGGTACCGCCAGCCCCGGGAGAACCCGGCGCGGGTGGTCCTCGCGATCACGGTCGACCGCATCCTCGGCAACGCGTGAGCATCGGGCGGTGACGCTCGACCTCGCCGCCGTGGGCCTGACCGCCGAGACCGTGCACACCGACCGGCTCGTGCGGCGCGGTCCTGTTCGGCGGGGTCGCCGGGAGCCGACCCGCGGTCGGGCGGGGGGGCGGGCGGCCGCACCCCCGCCCGCGGTCAGACGCCGGCCGAGGTGGCCGCCGGCTGCCCGGCCGGTGCGGCGCCGTCCGGGGACACGGGGGCGAGCCGGATCAGACCGTAGTCGTAGGCGTGCCGACGGTAGACCACGGTCGGCACGCCGGTGTCGGCGCACTGGAACAGGAAGAAGTCATGGCCGACCAGCTCCATCTCGTGGAGGGCCTGGTCGACGGTCATGGGCGTCGCGGGATGGTGCTTCTCCCGCACCACCCGCCCGGGCAGGTGCTCGTCCAGGTCGGTGACGTGCGGCCCGGAGGCGAGCTCGCGGTCGAGCTCGAGCTGCTGCTCGATGCTCAGCTCGGGATGCCCTGCGTCCAGCGCCGCGCCGGTCAGGCGGACGCTGTCGGGGGTCCGGCGACCGTGGTGCACCCGGCGGCGGTCGGCCGCCCGGCGCAGCCGGTTGTCCAGCTTCGCCGACGCCAGGTCGAGGGCGGCGTAGAAGTCCGGGCCGGCCGCCTCGGCGCGGACGACGGGACCCTTGCCGCGGAGGGTGATCTCCACCCGCTGGCAGCTGGCCGACTGCCTGGGGTTCTTCTCGTGGAACAGCTCCACGTCGATGCGGGAGAGCTTGGCGTCGAACCGTTCCAGCTGACCGACCTTGTCCTCGACGTGCTGTCGGTAGTGCTCAGGCACCTCGACGTTGCGACCACGGACCACGATCTCCATGAGACCTCCCGGTTGGAGCGGGGATTGGGTCGCTTCGACGCTAGTCGCTCCTCCCGGGGTCCGACAGTCGATCGAGGTCGTGCGGGAGGACGGTCCCGGACCGGTACGCGCCCGGGCCGCTCCGGCCGCGGACCGGGCCTCCCGGCTCCCGGGGAGTGGCCGCCACGACCGCCGCGACGACCGGGGGCGCGGCCGGGCCGGCGCCGGCGGCGAGCACCGCCGCCGCCTCGGTGAGAGTGGCGCCCGTGGTCACCACGTCGTCGACCAGGACCAGCAGCGCAGCCGCCGGCTCGCGGCCGGGGTCGAGGGCGAACGTGCCGGCGAGGTTCTCCCGCCGCTCGGCGACGGTGAGCCCCGCCGAGTCACGGATCCGGCCCCGGCGCCGCAGCGCCCGGCGCTCGGCGGCGATCACGCCGGCGGCGCGCAGCTCGGCCACCGCCCGTGCGGTCAGCTCCCGCACGTGGTCCCGGCCACGGGCGCGGACGGCGGCGGGCGAGGCGGGCACCGGCACCAGCAGCACCGGCGGCTCGTCGCCGACCCCCAGGCGGACGGCGGCGACGGCGAGCGCCAGCGCGGTCCCCAGCGGCGCGGCCAGCTCCGCCCGCCCCTGCTCCTTGAAGGCGTTGACCACCGGACGGACCGGCCCGGCGTAGGCGCCGGCCGCGACGGTGGGCGGAAAGCCGTGCGGAAAGCGCCGGGGCTGGGCGAGCCGTGGTGCGGCGAGCAACCGGGCGCAGCCGGTGCACAGCACCGGTCCGGGCACTCCGCAGCCCGCGCAGGTGCCGGGCAGCACCAGGTCGGCGAGCGCCGCCAGCACCGGGAGGACCACCGCGCCAGCCTCCCGGCCCTACGCCTGCGCCGACACTGCACGCGGAGACCTGTGGACGTGGTCCTTCCGGGGGCCCTCCACCTGTGGACGACGCCCCCGTCCTGCTCAGAGCGGGTAGAACGGCGCCGTCCCCGGCAGCGGCTCGGCGCCGCGGACCAGGGTGACCCAGGTGCCACCGACCAGCTGCCAGACGGTGTCACCGGCGCTCACCAGCGCCTGGCGCAGCGGCGCGACGCCCAGCGAGGTCGGCTGGCTGGGCAGGCCGGACGTCGGCACGAGGGCCAGCCCCCAGCCGTCGACCCCCACCGAGTACGGGACGATGCGGTCCTCCCCCTCGTCCCCGGCCAGGACCAGCAGGTCGCCGCTGTCCCGCCAGCCCACGTCGATGACGCCGGCCAGCGTCGGGGCCACGTTCCGCAGGTCGCGCAGGACCACGGCGCCGTCGTCGGAGCGGACCACTGTGCCCACGTGCAACCGCCGACCCTGCGGCCCGTCGACCACCACCGCGGCCCGGACGCCGTCCGGCGAGAGCTGCAGCACCTCGGCCCGGCCCAGACCGGCGAGGGTGGGGGCGGCGACCGGCTGCGGCGGCCCCCCGGCCGGCACGCGGACGAGCTCGGCGCCGTCGCGCACCACCCAGGCCTCGGTACGGGTGGCCGCGACGGTGGGGGCGCTCAGCGTGCGGGCGCTCAGCACCGGGGCGAGCTCCCCGCCGTAGGGACCGGCGAGGAGCGTGGCGCCGTCCGGGTCGGTGCGCACGCCGGCCAGGAAGGAGAGCCGGCCGCTGGCCGAGTCGGCGGCGATCGCCGCGCTGCTGAGCCCGTAGACCCCCGTGCCCGCCGGTCCCGGGACGGGTTCGCCGGCGGCGACCGTCCGCAGGGCCCCCGCCTCGATGTAGTGCCCCACCCCGTCGACCGGCACGGCATCCGGGTCGAAGGAGGCCCAGTGCTCGACGGTCTGCTGCACCGGCACCCCACCCGGGGTCACCGGCTCGCCGTCGAGCAGCACGACCACGTTGCTGATCCGTGGGCGGTCCAGCTGCGTCAGGTTCCACACCAGCTGCGCGCAGATCTCGGCAAGCAGCGGTGAGGGCTCGGCCGGCAGGCCGGTGAGCTCCACGGTCGCCGTCTGCCCGTCGACGACGACCGCACGGGCCAGTTGCACCCCGCTGAGCGGGTTGCGGACGCCGGCCGCCAGCGGAGCCGACGGGCCGGTGATCAGCCGCTCGACCAGCGCCGTGGGCTGGGACCCGCCCCGGATGAAGTACCTCGGGTCCGGGACGACGCGCTGCGCCGTCCAGTCGAGGAAGTACGCCGAGACGCCGTCGTAGAGCCGGCGGAAGTCCGGCTCCAGCATGATCAGACCGTCGGGCGGGTCGCTGATCCGCCACTCGCCGTCGACCTGCTGCAGGCTGAACGTGCGGGTGAACAGCCCCCGGTCGGCCACGGTGAACACGCCGCGCGGATCCACCGTCCCGATCAGGTTGGCGGTCACCGTGACGGCGCCGGCGTCGGTGGTCACCACGGCGAAGTCGGTGCCGATGACGCTGATCCCGCTCTCGTCGGTCCAGCTCTCGGCCGGCTCGGGCGCGAGGTACTGGCGGGCGACGGGGTGCCGGCGGACCGCGCTGGCCGCGGCGTCGATGAAGCCGCGCACGATCTCCTCGGCACTGGCACCGGCCTCCGGTGGCAGTGGCTCGATGCCGACCGCCTCCGCCACCCGGGCCGGCGCCTGGGTGATCTCGACGACCGGGGAGCTCGACGGCACCGTGGAGCACGAGGCCAGGGGCAGCACGGCCGCGATCACCGCGAGGGCGAGCGACCTGCCCCGGCTCACCGCGGCACCCCCGGCCGGCGCACCTTGACCGGCCGCAGCGGGAGCGGCGAGCTGGTCAGGTCCGCACCCGCCACCAGCGGCAGGGTGAGCCGGAACTGCGCGCCGGCGCCGGGCTGGCCCCACACCTGCAGCCACCCGCCGTGCAGGCGGGCGTCCTCGAGGCTGATCGACAGCCCCAGCCCGCTGCCGCCGACCGTGCGCACCCGGGAGGGGTCCGCCCGCCAGAACCGGTCGAACACGTGCTGGGCCTCGCCGGAGCTGAGGCCCACCCCGTGATCGCGGACGGTGACCGCCGCAGCGGAGCGGTTGGCCGCCAGGGTGATCTCCACCGGGTGCCCCGAGCCGTGCTCGATCGCGTTGCCGACGAGGTTGCGCAGGATCCGCTCGACCCGGCGGGCGTCGACCTCGGCCAGCACCGCGTCGGCCGGGCGGGTGACCTGCAGCTCGCAGTCGTGCCGCTGGGCGAGCGAGGTCATCCCGTCGACGACGCGGCCGACCAGCGCCCCCATGTCGGTCGGCGCCGAGTCCAGCACGGCCGCGCCGGCGTCGTACCGGCTGATCTCCAGCAGGTCGGTCAGCAGGGCCTCGAACCGGTCGAGCTCGGCTCGCAGCAGCTCCGCGGAGCGGGCGACGTGGGCGGGGAAGTCGCCCCGCGCCTCGTGCAGCACCTCGGCGGCCATCTGCACGGTGGTCAGCGGGGTGCGCAACTCGTGGGACACGTCGGAGGTGAACCGCTGCTGCAGCTGGGAGAGCCCCTCCAGCTGGGTGATCTGGCGCTGCAGGCTGTCGGCCATCGCGTTGAAGCTCGTCGCCAGCCGCGCCAGGTCGTCCTCACCCCGGACCGCCATGCGCTCCTCGAGCTGTCCCTCGGCCAGCCGCTGGGCCGTGCCGGCCGCCTGCCGCACCGGGTCCACCACGAGCCGGGTGACCAGCACGCCGATGCCGACGACGAGGAGTGTGAGGGCGACGCCGCTGATCACCACGGTGCTGCGGATGAGCGAGAGGCTCTCCTGCTCCTGCTGGAGCGGAAAGACGTAGTACAGCTCGATCTGGTCGGGGCCGGTGGCGTCTCCGGTGACCGGGGCCCCCACCAGCAGGCTCGGCCGGGGCTCGCCGGAGGCGCCCGGGACCATGTCGTACTTGGAGGCCTGGCTGCCGGCGTCGACGGCGGCCCGCAGGTCCTCGGGCAGCGCCGTGTACAGCGGGCGGCGGTTGGTGGCCGGCCGGTCCCGGTCGCCGGTGCGGTAGACCATGACGACGTCGAAGTCACCGGCCGCGCCGCCCCGGTCGAGCAGCTGGTTCACGGTGCGGGCCAGGGTGGCCCGGACGCTGGCCGCGTCGCCGGTGGCGATGCCGGCCACCTCGCTCTGGGCGTACACGACGCCGGCCTGCACCTGGTCGATGGCGGCCTGACGCTTCACGTCGAGGAGCTGGTCGCGGATCTGGCTGAACAGCACCATGCTCACGATCAGCACGACCGTGCCGGCCAGCAGCATGGTGATCGCGCCGATGCGCACCTGCAGCGACGACCGCCAGATGTGCACGCCCCGGGTAGCCAGCTGCCGGAGGGTCACACGTGCCCGTCGGCGGGCCCGTCCGGCGCGCCGGCGCAGCCCGCTGCGCGCCCGCACGAGCCGGTCGCCCGTGCGGGGACCGCGACCGGTCTCCTCCGAGCGCTGCGGGGACCCGGCGTCCGTCTGTGGGGTCCGGGTGGCCGTCACCGCCCCAGTGTCACCCGGCCGGCGCCCGGTCCCGTTCCTCCGCGCCCGGTGCCGCTCACGGGGGACCCGCCTTGTAACCCACCCCGCGCACGGTCAGGACGACCTCGGGCTTCTCGGCGTCGCGCTCGACCTTGGCCCGGAGGCGCTGCACGTGCACGTTGACCAGGCGGGTGTCGGCGGCGTGCCGGTAGCCCCAGACCTGCTCGAGCAGCAGCTCGCGGGTGAAGACCTGGCGCGGCTTGCGGGCCAGCGCCACGAGCAGGTCGAACTCCAGCGGCGTGAGCGCGATGGGCACGCCGTCCCGGGTGACCTGGTGCGCGGGCACGTCGATCTGCACGTCGCCGATGCTGAGGTTCTCCGCCTGCCCGGTCTCACCCCGACGCAGCTGGGCGCGGACGCGGGCCACCAGCTCGACGGGCTTGAACGGCTTGGTGACGTAGTCGTCGGCGCCGGCCTCCAGGCCCTGGACGACGTCGATCGTGTCGCCCTTGGCGGTGAGCATGACGATCGGCACGGTCGACTGCGTCCGGATGTCCTGGCAGATCTGCAGGCCGTTGCGGCCGGGCAGCATCAGGTCCAGCAGGACCAGGTCGGGCCGGGTCTGCTGGAAGACGCCGACGGCGCGGTTGCCGTCGGAGACGAACGCCGGCTCGTACCCCTCGCGTCGCAGCACGATGCCGAGCATCTCGGCGAGGGCGGCGTCGTCGTCGACGACCAGGACACGGCCGCGGCTGGGTCCGTTCTGCGGAGCGGTGGGGGACACGGCGACCATTCTGCGCGACGCACCCCCCACAGTGCTCCGCCCCGCCCGAGCAGATCCCCCGGGCGGGGCGGAGAGGCTGGCCAGGAGCCCCAGGTGGCCGCGTTGCGCCACCGGCAGCCGGCCCCGTCCAGAGGCTCGCCCCGAGCGTGCGAGGGGCGAGGAGGACGGGGGCCTTCCTCAGTAGCGGTAGTGGTCGCTCTTGTAGGGACCCTCGACCGGGACGCCGATGTAGTCGGCCTGCGCCTTGGTCAGCTCGGTGAGCTTCACGCCCAGCGCGCCGAGGTGCAGCCGCGCCACGTGCTCGTCGAGCTTCTTCGGCAGCACCGTGACGCCGGGGGTCTGCCCCTCGTAGGCGGCGCGGTTGTTCCACAGCTCGATCTGGGCGAGGACCTGGTTGGAGAACGAGGCGCTCATGACGAAGCTGGGGTGCCCGGTGGCGTTGCCGAGGTTCAGCAGCCGGCCCTCGGAGAGCACGATGATCGTGTGGCCGTCGGCGAACCGCCACTCGTCGACCTGCGGCTTGATCGTCGTCCGGGTGATGCCGGGCGTGCGGGCCAGGCCGGCCATGTCGATCTCGTTGTCGAAGTGCCCGATGTTGCCGATGATCGCCTGGTGCTTGGTCGAGGCGAGCTGCTCGGCCGAGATGATGTCCTTGTTGCCGGTGGCGGTGATGATGATGTCGGCCTTGCCGATGACCTCGTCCAGCGTGGTCACCTCGTAGCCGTGCATCGCCGCCTGGAGGGCGTTGATCGGGTCGATCTCGGTGATGATCACGCGGGCGCCCTGGCCGCGGAGGGACTCCGCGCAGCCCTTGCCGACGTCGCCGTAGCCGCAGACGACGGCGACCTTGCCACCGATCATGACGTCGGTGGCGCGGTTGATGCCGTCGATCAGCGAGTGCCGGCAGCCGTAGAGGTTGTCGAACTTGCTCTTGGTCACCGAGTCGTTGACGTTGATCGCCGGGAAGAGCAGCCGGCCCTCGCGGGCGAGCTCGTACAGCCGCATGACGCCCGTGGTCGTCTCCTCGGTGACGCCGGTGATGCCCTCGCCGATGCGGGTCCAGTACCCGCCGTCCTGGGCGAGCGTGCCGCGCAGCACGTCGAGGATCACGCCGTACTCCTCGGAGTCGGCCTCGGTGGTGTCGGGGACGACGCCGTCGGCCTCGAACCGGGTGCCCAGGTGGATCAGCAGGGTGGCGTCACCGCCGTCGTCGAGCAGCATGTTCGGGCCGACGACCGCGCCGGAGGAGTCACGGAACTCGAACAGCCGCTGGGTGCACCACCAGTACTCCTCCAGCGTCTCGCCCTTCCAGGCGAAGACGGGGACGCCGGCGGGCTGCTCGGGGGTGCCGTCGCCGACGACGATCGCCGCGGCGGCGTGGTCCTGGGTGGAGAAGATGTTGCAGCTCACCCAGCGGACGTCGGCGCCCAGCGCCGTCAGCGTCTCGATGAGGACGGCGGTCTGCACCGTCATGTGCAGCGAGCCGGCGATGCGGGCGCCGGCCAGCGGCTGCTCGTCGCCGTACTCGGCGCGCAGCGCCATGAGGCCGGGCATCTCGTGCTCGGCGAGCTGGATCTCCTTGCGGCCGAAGCCGTGCAGGGAGAGGTCGGCGACCTTGAAGTCGGTGTCGGTCAGCGTGCGGGTGCCAGTGCTGGCGGTCATGTCGCTCCAGTGTCCGCGCCCGGCCGTGAACAGCCGGGCGCTACGGGGTCGTCGAGGAGAGCGAGCATGCCGAGGCTTCGGCGGGGCTCGTGCCACCGTCCAGGATAGGGCGAGGCTGCCACGCATCCCACCCGTCGGCTCAGCGTTCGCAGCCCACCCCGTCGCCGTCGCCGTCGAACGACGGCCGCCAGCCCGGATCGCCGGCCCGGATCGGGGCGGCTCCCCCGGCGCGGACGGCGGCGCAGTCGGCGTAGAAGACCCCGCCCGCAGCAGCCGGCCCGGGTCCCGGGGCGGCCGCGGCCGCCCGAGGCAGCGGCTCGTCGGGGCAGGTGGCCAGCACGGTGGCCATGGCGTTCCGCTCCGCCTGGGTCACCCAGAGCCCGTAGCCGGCCTTCACCGCCACCTGCCGGGCGACGTACGCGCAGCGGTACGAGGTCGCCGGCGGCAGCCAGGTGGCGGCGTCGCCGTCGCCCTTCTGCATGTTCAGCGGACCGTCGACGGCCAGGAGGTTCAGTGGGTCGTTGGCGAAGGCGGTCCTCGTCGCGGCGTCCCACTGCTGGGCGCCCTTCTGCCAGGCGTCGGACAGCGCGACGACGTGGTCGATCTGCACGTCGTCGCTGGTCTCCTGGCCGCGCTGGAAGGCGATCGTCCGGCCGGAGTACGGATCGGCGAGCGTGCCGCTGAGAACCACGCAGTCCTGCGTGCCCGGCACGAACGTCTCGCCGGTGAGGTCACGGGCCAGGACGTCGTTGCGGGTGTCGCATCCGTTGCGGTCGGTGTCCACCCAGCCGGCGCCGAAGCGGTCGCGGTCGTAGCCGGTCCGGGGCGCACGCCCCTTCACCGCCAGCCCGTCCAGCGCGGCCGGCGCCGGGCCGGTCAGCGCCGCGGTGCCGTCGGTGCCGGACCCCCCGGTGGCCGCGGTCCCGTCGCCGCTCCCGGGGAGGTCGACGGTGTCGCATCCGCCGCTCAGCGCCGCCGCGAGGCCGACGGCCAGGACGACGGCGAGCCGGCGCGGCCGGGATCCGGGTCGGACCTGCACGGAACTCCCCTCCCAGCCGGATCTGCGGACGCCCCGACGCTAGGCCGGTGGGTCGCCGGCCCTGCGGTGCAACGCCGGGGGGCGGGAGGTCAGCCGACGTTCGTCGTCGCCCGGTAGAGGACGGCGGGGCCGCGGGCGGTGACCGGCGCCCCGGCCGGGACGAACGCGGAGCGGCCCTTCTCCAGGGTCAGCTCGCCGTCGACCGAGGCGAGGACGGCCACTCCCTCGGTGCAGAAGATCAGCTGCGGGCCACGGGTGGTCAGCGCGCCCGCCTGCTCGTCGAGCTGGCAGCGGGTGAGGTCGAAGTCCGTGACCGGCACGGGGTAGCGCAGGCCGCCGGGGCCCAGCACCGGGTGGAGCACCGGCACCCGGCCGTCGCTGAAGTCCAGCACCTCGATCAGCGCCGCCAGGTCGACGTGCTTGGCCGTCAGGCCCCCGCGGAGCACGTTGTCCGAGCTGGCCATCACCTCCACCCCCGCGCCCGACAGGTAGGCGTGCAGGTTCCCCGCGGGGAGGAACACCGCCTCCCCCGGCGACAGCTTCAGGTGGTTGCACATCAACGAGATGACCACGCCCGGGTCGCCCGGGTAGGAGTCGGCGAGGGTGGCCGCCCAGCGGTAGGTGTTGATGAACTCCGGGTCGTGCGCGGCGACGAAGGTGGCCGCCTTGGTCGCCACCGCCTCCACCAGCTGCGTGCGCCGCTTGCCCGACAGCGCAAGCAGCTGCGGGATCGCGGCCCGCAGTCCACCGCGTGCCAGGGCGGCGATCGTGGGCTTGAGCTCGGGCACCTGCAGCTTGGCCAGGCAGTGCAGCGACTCCTCCACCGGCCGGAACCCGCAGAGGGCCTCGAACGTGGTCAGCGCGAGCAGCAGCTCCGGCTTGTGGAACGGGTCCTTGAACGTGCGCGTCGGGTCGTCGTGCGGGATGCCGGCGGCCTCCTCGGCGGCGTAGCCGGCCCGGGCCTGCTCCATCGTGGGGTGCGCCTGCAGCGACAGCGGGGTGTCCGCCGCGAGCACCTTCATCAGGAACGGCAGCCGGGGGCCGAAGCGCTCGAGCACCGCAGCGCCGAGCAGCGCCTCGGGATCCTCGGTGATCGCCTTGTCCAGCGGACGGCCGTCGGCGAGCGTGCTGGGCTCGTCCGGGTGCGCCCCGACCCACAGCTCCGCGTGCGGCCGGTCGGCGGGCACGGGTTCGCCCAGGAGTTCGGGGATGACGGTCCGACTACCCCAGGGGTAGTACCGCACGCCGTTGCTGAGCTGCCACATCGTAGGGGCAGGTTACGTCGTCCACCCGGGGCCGGGTACGCGCCGTCACCCCGCGGGGGGAGGGTGCGTATGCCGGCGCGCTCAGACCGCGGCGCGCACGTCCGGCGCCCCGACGCGGGCCGCGTCCGCGGTCCGGTCGTCGGGCATGCGCTGCGACTCGCGCTCGGCGTCGACCCGGGCCGCGTAGTGGGTGACCTCCCGGGCGGTGCGCTCCTCGTCCCAGCCGAGGACGCCGGCCATCAGGGCCGCCGCCTCCGGAGCCGACTCGACCCCGCGGTGCGGCGTCTCGATGGAGATCCGCGTGCGCCGGGTGAGCACGTCGTCGAGGTGCAGCGCCCCCTCGGCCGCCACCGCGTGCACCACCTCCGCGGCGAGGTGGCCGGGGGAACCGGCCAGCGGACGGCCCAGCGCCGGATCGCTCCGCACCAGGTCGAGCACCGCCGTCACCTGGTCGCCGTGGCGCTGCAGCAGCCGCGCGACGGCGTCCTCCGGGACCCCGTGCGCGGCGCCCAGCTCGCCCGCGCGGTCCCGCACGCCGGCCCAGCCGCGCGCGCCGACCAGCGGCAGCTCGGCAGTGCGCGAGCGCGGCGCACCCGGCAGCCGCTCGACGGCGGCGTCGACGGCGTCGGCGGCCATCACCCGGTACGTCGTGTACTTCCCGCCGGCCACGAGCACCAGGCCGGGTACCGGGGTGACGACGGCGTGCTCGCGGGAGAGCCGGCTGGTGTCGTCGGACTCGCCCGCCAGCAGGGGCCGCAGGCCGGCGTACACCCCGACGACGTCGTCGGCCGCGAGCGGACGGGTCAGCACCCGGTTGACCTGGTCGAGCAGGTAGTCGATGTCGGCGCTGCTCGCGGCCGGGTGGTCGCGGTCGAGCCGCCAGGGCGTGTCGGTGGTGCCGACGATCCAGTCGTCGTGCCACGGGATCACGAACAGCACGCTGGTGGGCGTGCGCAGGATCAGCCCGTGGGGCCCGATCTCGCCGCCGTCGATCGCCGCGCGGGGCACCACCAGGTGCACCCCCTTGGAGGCCCGGACCTTCAGGCTCGGCGCCGATGCGCCGAGCATCTCGCCCACGTCGTCGCTCCACACCCCGGTCGCGGCGATGACGCTGCGGGCGCGGACGGTGAACGAGGTGCCGTCGGTCAGGTCGGCCACCCGGACGCCGACGACCGGCGCGTCCGCAGCGTCACCGTCGCGCAGCAGGCCGACGACCCGGGCGCTGGAGAGCACGTGGGCGCCGTAGCCCGCCGCCGTCCGGACGACGGCGAGGGTGTGCCGGGCGTCGTCGACCTGGGCGTCCCAGTAGCGGATCGCTCCCCGGACGACGTCACCGCGCAGCGCCGGGAACGCCTCCAGCGTGGCCCGCCGGGACAGGTGACGGTGTCGCGGCATCGCCCGCCCGCCCGTCTCCCGGTGGCGCGCGAAGGCGGCACCGAGCACGTCGTAGAGCGCGACACCCGCCCCGTAGTAGACCCGCTGCCAGGCCGGCGCGGTCAGCGGCAGGAGGAAGGGCAGCGGCCGCACCAGGTGCGGCGCGATCGTGGAGACCAGCCGGGCCCGCTCCTTGAGCGCCTCGCGCACCAGCGGGAAGGCCAGCTGCTCCAGGTACCGCAGCCCGCCGTGGATGAGCTTGCTCGACCGGCTGGAGGTGCCGGCCGCCCAGTCCCGGGCCTCCAGCAGCCCCACCGACAGGCCGCGGCTGGCGGCGTCCAGCGCGGCCCCGGCGCCGGTCACCCCGCCGCCGATGACCAGCACGTCGACGACGCCGTCGGCCAGCCGGGCGCGGTCGGCCCGCCGCCGCTCCGGTGACAGCACGGTGCGATCGGTCCTCCCCGGCTCCATGCCCCCACTGTCCCCCACCGACGCGGCCCCGTCCCGAGGCTCGCGCCGAACGGGCGAGGCATGAGGACCGGGTCCTCCAATCAGTGCGCCGCGGCTCCCGCCTTCTTCCGGTGCACCGTCAGGTTCATCACCAGCACGACCAGCGCCCCGACCAGGAGGCCGAGCAGCGCGCTGGCCAGCGTGTTGACCAGCCAGCCCACGACCCCGCCGAGGGCGCCGGAGGCCTCGTGCGCGGCCTCCTCCAGGTGGTGCACCACGCCGTACAGGCCGTGCCAGCCCAGCTCGTCGGTGCCCACCAGGATGATGTGCCCGCCGACCCACAGCATCGCCGCGGTGCCGATGACGGTGAGGGCGGACAGCAGCTTCGGCATGCCCTTCACCAGGCCGCGACCGAACGCGGCCACGCCCTTCCCGGCGCGCTGGGACAGGCTCAGCCCGACGTCGTCCATCTTCACGATGACGCCGACGACGCCGTACACCAGCACGGTGATCCCGAGCGCGACCACCGCCAGGATGACCGCCCGGGACACGAAGCTCTCGCTGGCGACCTCGTTGAGGCTGATGACCATGATCTCGGCGGACAGGATGAAGTCGGTGCGCACCGCCCCGGTGACGAGGGTCTTCTCGTCCGGGAGCGCCTCCTCCACCGATGCGTGGGGCTCGGCGTGGCCACTGATCCGGTGCCAGATCTTCTCGGCGCCCTCGTAGCAGAGGTAGGCGCCACCGAGCATCAGGATCGGGGTGAGGAGGAACGGCAGGAACTGGCTGAGCAGCAGGATCGCCGGGAGGATGATCAGCAGCTTGTTCCGGAGCGACCCCAGGGCGATCTTCCGGATGATCGGCAGCTCGCGGTCGGCGTTCAGCCCGTGCACGTACTGCGGCGTGACGGCGGTGTCGTCGACGACGACGCCGGCGGCCTTGATGCTGGCCCGCCCGGCAGCGGCGCCGATGTCGTCGATCGAGGCGGCGGCCGCACGCGCCAGCACGGCCACGTCGTCGAGCAGGGCTACGAGTCCACCCGCCAAGGGAAGTCCTTCCGGTCGGTCAGCACCGGCGTGCTGTCGCAATGATGGTGGACCGTCCTCGCCCGGCGCGCGCCCTCACGGACGGGACGCCCGCTCGGAGTCCAGCGCCAGCGCCAGGTAGACGGCGCTGAAGTCGGCGAGGGCGAACTGCCGCGCCAGCCGCGGCAGGCGCGCGTAGCGCTCCGGGTCGCCGTGCTCGGCCAGTCCGCTGACCGGCACGTTGTGGGCGGCGGCGGTCCGCAGCACCTGCTGCATCGCCTCCTCCGCCGAGCGCGGCTCCCGCTCCCCCGCGCCGTCGTGCGCACCGGCGTCGCTGTCCCGGATGGTGAGCAGCCGCAGCCGGCGCCCGGCGTCGTCGGCGCGGTCGCGGAAGAAGTCGTCGGCGCCGTCCTGCGGCGCCAGTGGCCCGCCGAGGACGGCGCACGCCGCGACCCGCTGGTCGGGCAGCCGGAAGCCGGTGACCGGCAGCCCCGCCAGGGTGGCCAACTGGTCGGCCACGCGGGTCGCCGCCGCACCGGCCAGCGGACCCTCCGCGGCGATCACGGGCAGGGCGTCGAGCAGCTCGAGCGCGAGCGTCTTCGCCGGGTTGACGAACGACTCGCGGGCCGGCCCGCACTCCGCGGCCACCTCGTCGAGCGCGGCCGCCACCGCATCGGTGTCGGCCACGCCCTCGGCCACCAGCCCGAGGTCGGTGGCCAGCCGCAGCATCGGGGTGAGCAGCGACCAGAGCGCGGTGTGCCGCACACGGGTGCGGGGCAGTGCGACGTAGGGCGCCCGGGCGGTGGAGCAGGCGGCGCGCAGCGGTGCGTCGTCGGCGCCGATGCCCACCAGGGAGACCCCCCGGCGGGCGGCCTCGTAGGCCGGGGCGACCGCGTACGCGCCCGCACCGGTGCGCGTGACGACGACCGCGATGTCGCTCGGGCCGGTCCAGACGGGCAGCGCGGGGCCCGGGACGACGTCGACGGTGACCGGGCTGGAGGGCCCCAGCAGGGCGCTCAGCACCGACGCGGCGACGGCGCCCTCCCGCCGGGCCACGATCACCAGCCCGCGGGGCCGGCCACCCTCGGTGACCCGGCCGAGGCCGGCCTCGTCGGTCAGCCGCGCGGTCTCCCGCACCTGCGCACCGGCGCCGGCCACCGCCGGCAGCAGCCCGCGCGGGTCCCGCGCGCGCAGCAGCTCGAGGTCGTCGAGGACCTCCTCGGCGAACTCGGGCGAGGTCATGACGAGCGGCGCCGTGCCTCGTCCAGGAGCAGCACGGGGATGCCGTCGCGGACGGGGAAGGCCCGGTCGCAGGTACCGCAGACCAGCTCGCCGGCCGCCTCGTCGACGGTCAGCGGCGTGTGGTGGGTGTCGGGGCAGGCGAGGATCGACAGGAGATCCGGGTCCAGGCCCAGCGGGCCGCCGGGAAGGCTCTGCGGTGCGGTCACTTCTGCTCCTGTTCGGCGCGCACGGTGCGGAGCACCTGGTCGCGCAGCTCGGTCATGCGCGCCACGTCCGGCGCCTCGACGTTGAGCCGCAGCAGCGGCTCGGTGTTGCTGGCCCGCAGGTTGAACCACGCGCCGTCGGGCAGCTCGACGG
The DNA here is from genome assembly GCF_039729015.1 of Blastococcus sp. HT6-30. Lineage (NCBI taxonomy): Bacteria > Bacillati > Actinomycetota > Actinomycetes > Geodermatophilales > Geodermatophilaceae > Blastococcus > Blastococcus sp. HT6-30. The sequence continues at coordinate 2,978,092 of NZ_CP155792.1, forward strand.
TCAGCCCGTCGAGCTCGTCGACGGTGACGCCCTCCTGCTCCTCGAAGATCCCGCGCACCGCGGCCGTCCGCTCCGCGGCGTCGGCCACGGTGGAGTTGATCTCGCCGGAGGCGGCGTAGCGCGAGTAGGCGGCGGTCAGCTCCGACAGCGACCGCCCCTGCTCGCCCAAGGCGGCGAGGACGTGCATGGCCGCGAGCATGCCCGTGTCGGCCCGCCAGAAATCGCGGAAGTAGTAGTGCGCCGAGTGCTCGCCGCCGAACACGGCATCGGTACGCGCCATCTCGGCCTTGATGAACGAGTGCCCGACGCGGGTGCGCACCGGCTGCCCGCCGTGCTCGCGGACGATCTCCGGAACGGCGCGGGAGGTGATCAGGTTGTGGATGATCGTCGTCCCGCGGCCCTTGGCGAGCTCGCGGACCGCCACCAGGGCGGTGATCGCCGAGGGGCTGACCGGCTCGCCGCGCTCGTCGACCACGAAGACCCGGTCGGCGTCCCCGTCGAACGCCAGGCCGATGTCGGCGCCGTGCTCGACGACGGCCCGCTGCAGGTCGACCAGGTTGGCCGGGTCCAGCGGGTTGGCCTCGTGGTTGGGGAACGAGCCGTCGAGCTCGAAGTACATGGGCACGACGTCCAGCGGCAGGCCGGCCAGGACCACGGGCACCGTATGCCCGCCCATGCCGTTGCCCGCGTCGACGACGACCTTCAGCGACCGGATCGTGCTGAGGTCGACCAGCGAGCGCAGGTGGGCGGCGTACTCGGCCAGCACGTCCCGGGCGCTCACCGTGCCGACGCGGTCGGGCACCCGCTCGTAGGCGTCCCGCTCGGCCCACTCGCGGATGGTGCCCAGCCCCGAGTCCTGACCGATGGGGGCGGCCCCCGCCCGGCACATCTTGATGCCGTTGTACTGCGCGGGGTTGTGGCTTGCCGTGAACATCGCGCCGGGCATGCCGAGCGAACCGGCGGCGAAGTACAGCAGGTCGGTCGATCCGAGGCCGGCCTCCACGACGTCGACGCCCCGGGCGATGGCGCCCTCGGCGAAGGCGCGGGCGAGCGGGACGGACGACTCGCGCATGTCGTGCGCGGTGACCACGGCGGTCGCGCCGCTGTCGGCGAGCACGAACTCGGCGAACGCCGCGCCGATCGCCCGGGCGACGTCCTCGTCCCACTGGTCGGGGACGACCCCGCGGACGTCGTAGGCCTTGATCAGCGAGGAGAGGTCACGCACGAGGCGACACTACTGGGCGCCGGAGTGCGCGTCGGCCCCGCTGCAGGGACCCGCCGCGAGCGTGCGAGCGGCGGGGGCAGCGGGGTCCTTTCAGGGCAGGTCGGGGAGGACGCGCAGGTGCCCGCGGCGGATGCCCCTGCCGTCGTCGGCCGGGTCGCGCACCGACTCCGGCCGGGCGGCCTCGCGGACGGCGTCGGCCAGTGCGAGCAGGTCGTCCCCGGTCGGGCCGACGTCGTCGATGTCGATCTCGTGCCGGACGACCTCCCAGCCGCGCGGGACGGTCAGCCGTTCCGCGTGGAACTCGCACAGGTCGTAGCTGTGCGGCTCGGAGAACGTCGCCAACGGGCCCACGACAGCGGTCGACTCCGCGTAGACGTAGGTCAGGGTCGCCGCTGCCGGTTGCGCGCAGCCGCTGCGCGAGCAGCGCCGTGACTGCCTCACCACCGGTTCCTCACGCAAGGCACAGTAAACCCGCCCGGCGGTGCGCGACAGCAGGCACACCGGCAACCCGCCTGTGACGCACCATCCTGCACGATGACCCCGTGGGCATCGTCACCGGTGGGACGCGGGTTCGGGGCGGGCGCGGCGCGACCCGGGAGAGAGCCCGGCGAGCCGTTCGGGCGCCCGGCGAGTCGCTCGCCGCCGTACTCTTCGACCCGTCATGAGCCGCCCTCCCCGCCGCCGCGCCCGTTCCCGCCGCGACCGTCACGGCCGCGGCCTGCGGGGTCGCCTGGTGCCCGCGCAGGTACCCCTCGCGCGCAGCCGCGCCGAGCAGTTCGACGACCTGGTCCTCGACGCGGTCGAGGACCTCGAACGCCGCTGGGAGCGCGAGTTGGCCGGTGTGGAGTTCGCCGTCGAGGACGTGCCCTGGGTCGAGCACACCGATCCCGACGAGGCGGTGCTCGACTCGGACGTGCTCGACGACGCCGGCGTCCCGCTGGCCCGCCTGCTGCCCGCCCACCGGGAGCAGGGGCAGGACGTCCCCCCGCGGATCGTCGTCTACCGGCGACCGCTGGAGCTGCGCGCGCACGACCGGGACGACCTCGCCGACCTCGTGCGCGACGTGGTGGTCGACCAGGTGGCCACCCTCCTCGGCCGCGACCCCGAGGAGATCGACCCCACCGGCTGACCGCGCACGGCCGGGGTTGCGAACCCGGCTGAGATGCTGGGCCGGATGGACGCCTCCGCCGCCGCCGCCTGGCTGGTCGTCGGCGTGGTCCTCGGCGTCCTGGCCGTGGGCGCCGTGGTCGCCGGTGTGGCGGCCGCCCGCCGCCGGAGCGGCACGGCCGGCGACCGGCCGGCCGGCGCGCCCGACGGGCGGGTCGACGACCTGGCCGACTTCCTCGCGCACCCGCCGGGCATGCGACCGGAGGCGCCCGCCTCCGCCGGCTGGGCGACGCTGGCCCCCACCCCACCGGTGGGCCCCCCGCCGCGCGACGAGGAACGCCGCCGCGCCCACCTCCCGCTGGCCGTGCTCTGCGTCGCCGCCCTGGCGCTGGTGGGCACCGCGGCCGCCGTCGCTGCCGGCAGCCGGTCCGGCGACGAGCCCACCCCGGCGCAGCCGCGGAGCCCGGAGCCGGTCCCCACGGGCGGCGGCGCGACCGACGACCGTCTCGTCGCGGATGTGGCGGTCGCCGGGCTGGTGCTCGAGCCCCGCGCGGTCGGCATCACCGCGGCCTATCCGGAGCTGCAGCTCACCAGCGACGACGGCACGGCGCGGCTGGAGCTCCGGCTGCCCACCTACAACTGCCTCGCCGCCGAGCCCCCGCCCGATCCGGTCGCGGCCGGCTGCGTCGCCACCCCGGTCGAGCACGCCACGCTCGGCCCGGAGCAGCTGCTCATCGAGCGCGACGGCGACCGGCTGACCGTCCGCGGGCACGCGGCCACCGCCACCCATCCGGGCGGCTCGCCGCCGGAGCCGACCGGACGGGTCTACGACGTCGAGCTCACCGTCTCACCCGTCAGCGGTCGCGCGCCGGACGGCACCCGCCCGGCCACCGGGGAGCTCCGGCTCGGCACCGGCACCGCACCCGTCCTGACCGACCGCAGCCGGATCCGCCCGGCCGGCTGACGAGGTCTCAGCGCGGCCAGCGCCGCGCCGGCACGGACAGGGTGACCACGGGCGCACCCATGCCGGTGGACAGGCCGCCGTCCCCGAACCCCCACCACGGCCAGCGGTCCGCCCCGTCCACCAGGGTGAGCAGCCCGGCTCGAAATCGCCCGCCGTCGGTGACGGTGGCGACCTCGAGCCGGCCGACGGCCACGTGCAGCCGGGCCGTGGCGCGCAGGAAGGCCCGCGCCCGGGGGTCGGGCTCGGCGGACAGCACCCCGGGTAGCGCGCGCTCCAGGTGCTCCGGCGCGCTGCCGCGCTCGACGGGGCCGAGTTCGTCCAGCGCGTCGACCAGGAGGGTGGTGCGCGCATTGGCGAGCAGCGCCGTCGGCAGACCGGCGGCCAGGGCACGCGCCGTGGGATCGCCGAGGGGCAGGCCGGTCAGGTGCAGGGTCCAGGGGCCGCGCAGCGAGCCCAGGAGCTCGAGCACACCGCTCGCCAGCAGCCCGGCGGCCGCCTCGTCCCGGGCCAGCAGCCGGGCTCCGGGGCGGCCGGGCGGCAGCGGTGGGCGGTCCTGCCCGAGCAGGGAGACCACGGTGAACGGCCCCCGGCGGCGGAGCGAGAGGAAGGCGGCGGCCCGCGGCGGGCCGCCGGGCAGACCGTCCACCACGACGGCCGCGGGGCGGGCGAGGGTGCGGCGCGCGGCGCCGTCGTTCAGCACAGCGGTGAGCCAGAGCGCGCGGGCGGTCAGCGGGGCCCTGAGCGCCACCGCCAGGGGTTCGGCGGCCCGCACCTCGGGGACCACGCGGGCGCGACCGACGGCGACGCGGGCGACCATGCCCACGACGGAACCACAGCCGCCGACGGGAGTGGCCAGCGGCTGCGGGAAGTTCCGGGCGACCCCGTCCGGATGCTGGCCCGAGCGTGCGAGGGGTGAGGAGGCCGGGGTCCTTCCTCAGACGGCTCGACGGCGCAGCCGACGGCGCTCGCGCTCGGACAGACCGCCCCAGATGCCGAAACGCTCGTCGTTGGCCAGCGCGTACTCGAGACACTCGGCCTTGACCTCGCAGCCGGTGCAGATCTTCTTCGCCTCGCGGGTCGAGCCACCCTTCTCGGGGAAGAACGCCTCGGGGTCGGTCTCGGCGCAGAGCGCGCGCTCCTGCCACGACTGCGTGTCGGGCTCCAGCCCGAACCCGAGGAAGCCGACGAACGGCTGCCCCGTGCCCTGACCCGCGCCGTGGCCGGCGGGAGCCCCCAGACGGTCGGCCGACCGCTCGGACCCGTTCATGTAATCGCTCAACCACGACACCTCAGCCATGACGGTGCGTCCCCTCTCGCTCTCGTCCCGGTGCGCGGCCGGCAGGAGGTTCCCGCGCCGTCTTGCACTCGTCGACACCGCGCGAATTACACGCGTGTCGTTGCCCGGCCGTCAACTTCGCGCGGTGTAAGCGACACGCCCCACCAGCCCCATCCGTCCCTGGTGTTCGTCAGCTCTCGTGGCACCCCTCGACACGCCCGGCCAACAGTCGACAAGTGCTCATCGGGCACCATGCGTTTCGTGCAGATCGTCGTGCTGGCAGGTGGGACCGGAGGGGCTCGATTCCTGCGCGGTGTCCGCGCCGCGGCTCCCGAGGCGGAGATCACCGCCGTGGTCAACACCGGCGACGACGTCACCATGCACGGGCTCCGCGTCTGCCCGGACCTGGACACGGTCGTCTACACCCTCGGCGGTGGCATCGACGAGGAGCGCGGCTGGGGGCGGGCCGGGGAGTCCTGGACGGTCAAGGAGGAGCTGGCCGCCTACGGCGCCGACCCGGCCTGGTTCGGCCTCGGCGACCGCGACGTCGCCACCCACCTCATCCGCACCCGCATGCTCGACGCGGGCTACCCGCTCTCCCAGGTCACCGCGGCGCTGGCCGATCGCTGGCAGCCGGGCGTGACCGTGCTCCCGATGAGCGACCATCGGGTGGAGACGCACGTCGTCGTGACCGACCCCGACGACGGCCGCCCCCGCGCGATCCACTTCCAGGAGTGGTGGGTGCGCCACCGGGCCGCCCTCGAGGTGTCGGCGTTCGTCCAGGTCGGCGTGGACGCCGCACGCCCGGCCCCGGGGGTCGCCGAGGCGTTCGCCGCCGCCGACGCCGTGCTGCTGGCGCCGTCGAACCCGGTCGTGTCCATCGGGACGATCCTCGGCGTACCGGGCCTCCGCGAGGCGCTGCTCGCCTCCCCCGCCCGGATCGTGGGCGTCTCCCCGATCGTCGGCGGCGCGGTGGTGCGCGGCATGGCCGATCGGTGCCTGCCCGTTCTCGGCATCGAGGTCAGCGCCGAGGGCGTCGGCCGGCACTACGGGGCCCGCGCCCACGGCGGGCTGCTCGACGCCTGGCTGGTGGCCGAGGACGACCCGGCCGGCGTTCCCGGCGTGGACGTGCGGCGGGTGCCGCTGCTGATGTCCTCCCCCGAGGCCACCACCGCCATGGCCCGCGCCGCGCTCGACGCCTGTGCGTAGGGACGAGCCGCGGGGCCTGTCGGTCCTTCCCGTCGCGGGGCTGCCGGAGTTCGGCCCCGGCGACGACCTGGCCCGGGCCGTGGCGGGGGCGGCGCCGTGGCTGGCCGACGGCGACGTCGTCGTCGTCACCTCCAAGGTCGTCTCCAAGGTCGAGGGCCGCTTGGTGCGGATCGAACCCGGCACCGACCGCGAGGCCGCCCGCCAGCGGGCGATCGACGGCGAGACGGTGCGCACGGTGGCCCGGCGGGGCCCGCTGAAGATCGTCCAGACGCCGCAGGGCTGGGTGGTCGCCGCCGCCGGCATCGATGCCTCCAACGTCGCCTCCGACACCCTCGTCCTCCTCCCCGCGGACGGCGACGCCTCCGCCCGCCGGCTGCGCGACCGGCTCCGGGAGCTGGCCGCCGTGGACGTCGCCGTGGTCGTCAGCGACACCTTCGGGCGCACCTGGCGGGAGGGCCTCACCGACGTCGCGGTCGGCTCGGCCGGGATCACCGCCCTCGACGACCACCGCGGGGCGGTCGACGCGCACGGCAACCGCCTGGAGACCACCCGGGTCGCGGTGGTCGACGAGCTGGCGTCGGCGGCCGACCTGGTCAAGGGCAAGCTGGCCGGCGTTCCGGTGGCGGTCGTGCGCGGCCTGCCGCTGCAGCGCCCCGCCGAGGGCGCCGACGAGGGCACCCGGCCGCTCGTCCGCCTGCCCGCCGACGACCTCTTCCCCTACGGCACCCGCGACGTGGTCGGCTCCCGGGTGCCGGCGGCCGACCTGGTGCCCCGGACCGGCGAGCGCGAGGCGGCGGCCGCCGCGTTCCGGGTAGCCAGCACCGCGCTGCCGGAGTTCCAGGTGGTGCTGCGGCACGGGGGCGAGGGGGACGGCGCCGTCGACGTCCACCTGCCCGACGCGGTGACGACGACGAGCGCCCTCAACGCCGGTGCGGTGGTCGGCGCAGCGATCGTGCAGCTGCACGCCGAGGGCTGGGCCACCCGCTGGGAGCCGGTCGCGACCGCCGGCGGTACCTCACTCGTCGGCAGGCTGTGGCTCGGCAGCCCGGCCTCCGGAGGCGGTCGGCCTCGGTAGGGTCGCCGATCATGCGCGGGATCATCCTGGCCGGAGGCACGGGGAGTCGTCTGCTCCCCATCACGCAGGCGGTCAGCAAGCAGCTCATGCCGGTCTACGACAAGCCGATGATCTACTACCCGCTCTCCACGCTGATGATGGCCGGCGTCCGCGAGGTCCTGGTCATCACCACCCCCGGCGACAGCGCCGCCTTCCGGCACCTTCTCGGCGACGGCAGCCGGCTGGGGATGCGGATCGAGTACGCCGCGCAGCCGCGGCCCGAGGGGCTGGCACAGGCCTTCCTGATCGGGGCGGAGTTCCTCGACGGCGAGCCGGCCGCCCTCGTCCTGGGCGACAACATCTTCTACGGCGCGGGCCTGGGCACGGCCCTCTCGCGGCTGCCCGCGCCCGACGGCGGCCACGTGTTCGCCTACCACGTGGCCAATCCGCAGGACTACGGCGTCGTGGAGTTCGGCGCTGACGGCCGGGTCATCTCCATCGAGGAGAAGCCGGTCACGCCGAAGAGCTCCTACGCGGTCCCGGGGCTGTACTTCTACGCCGGCGACGTCGTCGAGGTCGCGCGGGGCATCACCCCCAGCGCCCGCGGCGAACTCGAGATCACCGCGGTGAACGAGCACTACCTGCGGCAGGGGCGGCTGACGGTCACCGCCCTGGACCGGGGCACCGCCTGGCTCGACACCGGCACGTTCGGCTCGCTCCGCCAGGCCACCGAGTTCGTCTCCGTGGTCGAGGAACGCCAGGGGTTGAAGATCGGCTGCATCGAGGAGGTCGCCTGGCGCAACGGCTGGCTGGACGACGACGGGCTCGTGCGGGCGGCGGGACCGCTCGGCAAGAGCGGCTACGGCGACTACCTGCTCGGCCTGCTCACCGACCGCTGAGGGGACGGGTCCCCGGTCAGCGGCGCCGGTTGTCGACCGGGGCGAAGCGGGGGCCGCGGCGGGGCCGGCGCGGGCCCCCGGCGAGGATCAGCCGCACCACGCGCTGCCGGTGACCGCGCCACGGCTCCAGCAGCTCGAGCATCCCGGCGTCGTCGGTGTCGCGGCGCCCGGTGAGCGCGAAGCCCACGGTGTTCTTCAGGTGGTAGTCACCGACGCTGACCGCATCGGGGTCGCCGCACGCCCGCTGCACGACCTCGGCCGCGGTCCACACGCCGATGCCGGGGATCGAGCACAGCCGCCGCTGCAACACCGCGGAGTCACAGTCCTCGCCGGGCTCGAGCCGGTGGGCCACGGTGGCGACGGCGCGCAGCGCCCGGCGGCGGGCCCCGTCGAGGCCGCACCGGTGCCACTCCCAGTCGGTGACCTCCAGCACCCGCCTCGCCGGCGGGACGACCCGCATGCCCGCGGGCGCGGGTCCGGGCGCCGGCTCCCCCGCGAGGCGGCACAGCTCGCGGAAGACCCGGTAGGCCTCCGCCGTCGTCACCTTCTGCTCCAGGACGGCGGGCAGCAGCGCGTCCCACGCACGGCCGGTGCGCCCGAGCCGCAGCTGCGGATGGGTCCGGTGCAGCTCGGCCACCAGCGGGTGGGCGTCGCCCGGGCGGAACTCCTCCGGCCGGTCGTCGGCGCCCAGCCACCCGGGCACCGCCGTGCCGGCCCGCTCGGCGCCCGGCCCCCAGGCCTCGATCCGCAGCTCCCCGGCCGCCTGACGGAGCCGGACGGTGGCCGGCCCGTCGGGGGTGCTCGTCGTCCGCCAGAGGGCGCCCTCGGCCACCTGCATCGTCGGGTCGGCCGCCCCCCGCCGGTGCAGGGACAGCGCGCGCACCACGTCGAGGGGCCAGCCGGGCACCCAGGCGGACGCGTAGTCGGCGGCGGCCCGGGTGCCCGGTGTGGTGCTCGTGCTCAGGAGGTGCTCCGGGGAGTGGTCAGCGGGGTGCCATGCGCAGCGCGCCGTCCATCCGGATGACCTCGCCGTTGAGGTAGCCGTGCTCGACGACGGCGAGCGCCAGCTGGGCGAAGTCGTCGGGACGTCCGAGCCGCTTGGGGAAGGGTATGCCCGCCGCGAGGGCCTGCCGCGCCTCCTCGGGCAGCGCGCCGAGCAGCGGCGTGTCCACGAGGCCCGGGGCGATGGTGCAGACCCGCACGCCGACGCTGGAGAGGTCGCGGGCCGCCGGCAGCGTCATGCCCACGATGCCGCCCTTGGAGGCGGAGTACGCGACCTGGCCGATCTGGCCGTCGTAGGCGGCGATCGAGGCCGTGTTCACCACGACGCCGCGCTCGCCGTCCTGGTCCGGCTCGGTGGTCGCCATGGCGGCGGCCGCCAGGCGCAGCACGTTGAAGGTGCCGACCAGGTTGACCATGACCGTGCGGGTGAAGGCGCCCAGGTCGTGCGGCTGCCCGTCGCGGCCGACGGTGCGCTGGGCCCAGCCGATGCCGGCGCAGTTGATCGCCACCCGCAGCGGGCGGTCCTTGCCGGCCGCCTCGGCGATCCCGGCCTGCACCGACGCCTCGTCGGTGACGTCGGTGCGCAGGAAGGTGGTGTGCCCACCCAGCTCGGCGGCCAGCGCGGCGCCCTTCTCCTCCTGGAGGTCCAGGATCGTGACGGCGGCCCCGCGGGCGGCCAGTGCTCGGGTGGTGGCCTCGCCGAGCCCGGAGGCTCCTCCGGAGACCACGGCTGCGACGTCGAAGCTCTTCATGCCCGGAGGCTAACCAGCCCGCTCACCCGAAACGTGGCCCGTGCCGCTCCTGCACGGCGGCGAGCAGCTGCTTGATCCGCTCGGCGTCGCCCACCGGGCAGACCATGGTGACGTCCGCGGTGTGCACCACCACGCTGTCGCGCACCCCGACGAGGGCGACGAGGTGGCCAAGGTCGTCGCTGAACACGATGTTGCCCGCGCCGTCGAGCACGACGGAGAGCCCGTGGACGGCGTTGCCCGCGCCGTCGTCGCCCAGGGTGGAGGCCAGCGCCGGCCAGGAGCCGACGTCCAGCCAGTCGACGTCCAGGTCGACGACGAGCACGCGACCGGGCTCGGTGGCGGCCGGCTCGAGGACCGCGTAGTCGACGCTGATCTTCGGCAGGGTCGGGAACACCTCGGCCAGGACGGTGTCCCGTCTCGGGCCGGCCGGGGCGGCCGTGATGCGGGCCAGCCCCTCGGCCGAGGCGGGCAGGTGGTCGGCGAGCGCGTCCAGCACGGTGCGGGCCCGCCACACGAACATCCCGGAGTTCCACAGGTACTCCCCCGATGCCAGGTAGCGCTCGGCGGTGGCCCGGTCGGGCTTCTCACGGAAGGAGGCGACCTCGGTGACGCCCGGCCGGCCGGTCGGCCCGCCGCGCTGCACGTAGCCGAACCCGGTGGCCGGCGAGGTCGGCGTGATGCCCAGGGTGATCAGCGAGCGAGGGCGGTCGGCGAGGGCGTCGAATGCGGTCCGGAGCGCCTCGGCGAAGCGTTCGACCGGGCGGATGACGTGGTCGGCGCTGACCACGGCCAGGTCGGCCTCGGGGTCGACGTCGGCGACCAGCGCCGCGGTCAGGCCGACGGCGTTGGCGGTGTCCCGGGCCACCGGCTCGAGCACCAGCCGGTCGGGACGCAACTCGGGTAGCGCGGCGCGGACCTGGCCGGCGTAGCGCGCCGCGGTGCAGACCCAGATGCCCTCGGCGGGCAGCACCGCGCGCAGCCGGTCCCAGGCCTCGGCGAGCAGGCTGTGCGGGACGCCGTCCCCGCCGGCGACCACGTCGAGCAGCTGCTTCGGCCGGTCGGCGCGGGAGAGCGGCCACAGCCGCGTGCCGGAGCCTCCGGCCATGATCACCGCATGGCGCACGTCAGCCCTCCCGTCCGGTGCCGGTCGGCTCGGGCACCGCGGCCAGCTCCCGAGCCCGCCGCTGGAACGGGGCGCCGGCGGCCACCCGCCCGCTGACGTAGGAGAGCAGCATCCGCCCGCCCAGGCCGGCGCGGAGCGCCGCGCGCAGCGGAGCGTGCCGGCGCCCCGGGTACTGGCCGGAGAGGTAGCGGAGCGCGCTGGTGTGGTGCACCCGCTGCATCCGGTGCGGCTCCCGCTTGGTGGCGTGCCCGCCCTCGTGCTCCACGACGGCGCTCGGGACGTAGACGTGCAGGAAGCCGCGGCGGGTCAGCCGCTCGGCCAGGTCGACGTCCTCGAAGTACATGAAGTAGCCGGGGTCGAACCCCCCGACCGACCAGTAGGCCTCCAGGTCGACCAGCAGGCAGGAGCCGCTCAGCCAGCCGGCCGGACGCTCCCGCGGCGCCTCCCGCTCACGCCGGTAGCGCGCCGTCCACGGGTTTCCCGGCCACGCCCAGCCCAGCAGGGCGTGCCCGGCGCCGGTGGACAGCCGGGGCAGGTCGCGGGCCGAGGGGTAGAGGTCCCCGGCGGGCGTCATGATCGCCGGGCCGAGCGTGGCCGCCCGCGGCCAGCGGTCGGCGGCGGCGAGCAGCTCGTCCACCGACCCCGGGGAGAAGCGCAGGTCGGGGTTGGCGATCAGCGCCCGCCCGGTCCGCAGGTCGGCCAGGCCGGCGTTGGCCGCCGCGCCGTAGCCGATGTTGCCGCCGGTCCGCAGCACCCGGACGTGCGGGTGCCGGGCGGCGGCCTGCTCCGGAACGCCGTCGGTCGAGCCGTTGTCGGCGAGGACCACGTCCACCGGCCGGCTGGTCGCCAGCGCGAGCGAGTCGATGAAGCCTTCGAGGGCCTCGCCGGGCGAGTAGGTGACGGCGACGACGCGCAGCGGAGGGTTGTCGGTCGGAGTGGCCACGCCCGAACCCTAGGCAGTGCGGCCGCGCGCCGCGGAACGCCGCGCACGGTGACCGGTGAGGTGGGTGTGACGGAACGGGCCGCCTCGCCCGCGCGGTACCCGTGGCGTGGTCGTGCACCCCTCTCCTGGCAGGTACCGTCGGCGCCCGTGACTGATACAGCACCAGACCTCGTGGTCGTCGGTTCCGGCTTCTTCGGACTGACGGTGGCCGAGCGCGTCGCCACCCAGCTCGACAAGCGCGTGCTGGTCATCGACCGCCGTGACCACATCGGCGGGAACGCCTACTCCGCGCCGGAGCCGGAGACTGGGATCGAGGTGCACGTCTACGGCGCGCACCTGTTCCACACGTCGAACGAGCGGGTCTGGCAGTACGTCAACCAGTTCACCGAGTTCACGAACTACCAGCACAAGGTCTACTCGATCTACCAGGGGCAGACGTACTCCCTGCCGATGAACCTGGCCACCATCTGCCAGTACTTCGGGAAGAGCTTCTCCCCCGACGAGGCACGCGCACTGGTCGCCGAGCAGGCCGGCGAGTTCGACACCGCCGAGGCTGCCAACCTCGAGGAGAAGGCCATCTCGCTGATCGGCCGCCCGCTCTACGAGGCGTTCATCCGCGGCTACACGAAGAAGCAGTGGCAGACCGAGCCCACCGAGCTGCCGGCCGCGGTCATCGCCCGGCTCCCAGTCCGGTACACGTTCGACAACCGCTACTTCAACGACACCTACGAAGGGCTGCCGAAGGACGGGTACACCGCCTGGCTGCGGCGGATGGCCGACCACCCGAACATCGAGGTGCGGCTGAACACCGACTACTTCGACGTCCGCGACGAGCTGCCCGGCGACGTCCCCACCGTGTTCACCGGGCCGATCGACAAGTACTTCGACTACGAGGCCGGGGAACTGGGCTGGCGGACGCTGGACTTCGAGACCGAGGTCCTCCCGATCGGCGACTTCCAGGGCACCTCGGTCATGAACTACGCCGACGAGGACGTCCCCTTCACCCGCATCCACGAGTTCCGCCACTTCCACCCCGAGCGGGACTACCCCACGGACAAGACCGTGGTCGTGCGGGAGTTCTCGCGATTCGCGCAGACCGGCGACGAGCCGTACTACCCGATCAACACTCCCGAGGACCGCGCCAAGCTGGAGCGCTACCGCGAGCTCGCGGCCAAGGAGGCCGCCGAGAAGCGCGTTCTCTTCGGCGGTCGGCTGGGCACCTACAAGTACCTGGACATGCACATGGCCATCGGGTCGGCGCTGACCATGTTCGACAACCGCATCCGCCCCTTCTTCGACCAGGGCGGCGCCCTCGACGGCCGCCTGGAGGACTGACCACCACATGACGACTACACATGAGACGGTGTCCCCGGAGCGGGTCAGCGAACCGACCGCCGCCGATCTGGCCGAGGGCAAGGCCGTCACGCTCCTCCAGCGCGTCATCTTGCCGCGCCCGGGTGACCCGCTGAAGGTCCGTAGCCTCTACGTCGACGAGGAGCGGAACAAGCGGGTCAAGTCCACCACCCGCTCGGACGCGACCGTGGCCGCGGGCAGCGAGGTCTCCTTCGCGACCTACTTCAACGCCTTCCCGGCGAGCTACTGGCGCCGCTGGACGGTCCTGGAGCGGGTCATCCTGCGCATGCGCCTCTCCGGCCCCGGCCGCGTCGACGTCTACCGCTCCAAGGCCGACGGCAGCATCATCCACGTCACCGGCACGACGACCACGGGCGAGGACCGGGCGCTGGAGCTCGACCTGGACCTCGCGCCGTTCGAGGACGGCGGCTGGTACTGGTTCGACGTCACCGCCGACGACGCGCCGGTGACGGTGCACGAGGCCGACTGGTCCGCCGCGCGCGAGCCGGCCCAGGACACCCGCCTGTCGATCGGCATCTGCACCTTCAACCGGCCCGACGACTGCGTCTCCGCGCTCGCCGCGCTGGCCGGCGACCCCGTCGTCGACGGGCTGATCTCGCGCGTCATCGTCGCCGACCAGGGCACCAAGAAGGTCCGCGACGCGGGTGGCTTCGCCGACGCGGCCGCCGCCCTGGGCGACCGGCTGCTGCTCGTCGAGCAGCCCAACCTCGGCGGCAGCGGCGGGTTCTCCCGCACCATGCACGAGGCGCTGAACTCCACGGACGCGACGCACCACATCCTGCTCGACGACGACGTGCAGCTCGAGCCCGACAGCATCGCGCGAATGTTCGCCTTCGCCGGCTTCACCAAGAAGCCGATGCTGGTGGGCGGCCAGATGCTGGCCTTGCAGGACCGCTCGGTGCTGCACACCATGGGCGAGGTCGTCGCGCCGGAGAAGTTCTTCTGGCGGGCGGCACCCAACACCGAGTACGCCCACGACTTCGCCAGGCGGAGCCTGCGGTCGACCCCCGCCCTGCACCGGCGGATCGACGTGGACTACACCGGGTGGTGGATGTGCCTGATCCCCCGCCAGGTGATGCAGGAGCTGGGCTTCGCGCTGCCTGTCTTCATCAAGTGGGACGACGCCGAGTACGGCATCCGCGCCGGAGAGCACGGCTACCCGACCGCGACGCTTCCGGGTGCGGCGGTGTGGCACCTGTCCTGGAGCGACAAGGACGACACCGCGGGGTGGCAGGCCTACTTCCACACCCGGAACCGGCTGGTCGCCGCGGCGCTGCACAGCCAGTACAAGCGGGGTGGCACGCTACTGCGGGACACCTTCAAGTTCGACCTGAAGTTCCTGATCATGCTGCAGTACGCCACCGCGGCGCTGCACCACCGGGCGTACGAGGATTTCCTCGCGGGCCCCGACCGGCTCTTCCCGCTGCTGCCTACTGCCCTGCCGACGGCGTTGCGGCACCAGGGCGACTACCCCGACGGCCAGGTCATCGGCTCCTCGTCCGACCTCCCCCTGCCTTCGATGAGCCCGACGAAGGCCGAGCGGTTCATGAAGCCGCCGACGACGCCGGCGACCATCACCCGCACCCTGGCCACGGCGCTCGCGCACAATCTGCGCAGGCCGAAGCCGGACGCCACCGAGCGCCCCCAGATGAACATCTCGGCGCAGGACGCCCGCTGGTTCCTGCTCGCCCGGCTGGACAGCGCCACCGTCGGTACCGCCGACGGCCGCGGCGTGACCTTCCGCCGTCGCGAGCCGGACACCTTCTGGCGGATGCTGCGTCACTCCATCCGCCTGCACGCGAAGCTGTACCGGGAGTTCCCGCGCCTGTCCAAGCAGTACCGGGCGCACCTGGACCAGCTCACGAGTCAGGAGAGCTGGGAGCGCGCCTTCACCGGTGGAGGCACCGGAGCCTGACCGGGGAGGAGCTCACGCCGGGCGCGTGAGCTCCTCCCGCCGTCCGGCCCGGGTGAGGCGGCGCCATTCGCGCCACCCAGCCGGATCCCGGCGGGACACGAGGAAGAACCAGCCGAAGCGGATCGTCTCCAACGGGCGCAGCCACCGCATGCCGGGCTGGGCCATCAGGTACCCGCGGTTGCGGTAGGTGAAGAACCGCTTCACGTCGTTGGCGGGGTACTGGGCCGACAGCCGCCCGCCGAGGATCGGCAGGAACTCCGTCGTCCCCTCGGGGTGCAGGTAGGCCGCAGCGGTGCAGGTGCCGAACGGGAGCCCGGCACGCAGTAACCGGCGGTGGATCTCGGTCTCGTCGCCGCGGAAGAACAGCCGGTAGTCCGGCACCCCGATGACGTCGAGGGCCTCGGCGCGGAAAAGGGCACCGTTGAACAGCGAGGCGTAGCGCGGCAACAGGTCGATGCCGGCGAAGTCGCTGCGGTGTCGCCGCCAGCGCAGCCCACGACGCAGCGGGAAGGCGAGCCGCTGCGGATCGGCCATGTCGGTGACCAGCGGCGAGACCTCCGCCAGGTCGTGCTCCCGAGCGCTGGCCAGCAACGTCCCCAGCACGGTCTCGTCGGCCGGTCGCCCGTCGTCATCGGCACACCACACCCAGTCCGCTCCCAGCGCCAGAGCCTGCAACATCCCCAGGGCGAAGCCGCCGGCACCGCCGAGATTGCGCGCACTGGGCAAGTAGGTGACCGGCAGCCCGCTCGCCCGCACCACGTCCTCAGCCGGCTGGTCGGGCCCGTTGTCCACGACCACCACGTGGTCGACCGGCCGGCTCTGGGCGGACAGCGCGGCCAGGCTCTGCGCCAGCAGCCCCTGCCGGTGCCGGGTGACGACGACGGCGACGACCTTCTCGGTGCCGGAGCCGACCGTCATGCCGATCGGCCCTTGTACGCCCGCAGGACCTCCTCGAGGTCCCCCTGCTGCCTGATCTGCCCGTGCTCCATCCAGATCGCGGTGTCGCACAGCTCGCGCAGCAGCTCGTCGGAGTGCGAGGCGAAGACCAGCAGACCCGAACGCTCCACCAGCTTCACGAGCCGCTGCTTGCTCTTCGCGAGGAAGGCCGCGTCCACCGCGCCGATGCCCTCGTCCAGCAGCAAGATCTCCGGGTCGATACTGGTGACCACGCCCAGGGCCAGCCGGACCCGCATGCCGGTGGAGTACGTCCGGAGCGGCATGCGTAAGAAATCGCCGAGCTCGGTGAAGTCCGCGATGTCGTCGACCCGCTCCTCCATCTGCTTGCGGGTCATCCCGAGGAACAGCCCGCGGACCATGATGTTCTCGAGGCCGGAGATCTCCGGGTCCATGCCCACGCCGAGGTCGAACACCGGCGCGACCCGGCCGCGCACCTGGGCGAAGCCCCGGGTGGGCTCGTAGATCCCCGAAAGCAGCCGCAGCAGCGTGGACTTCCCGGCACCGTTGTGGCCCACCAGCCCGACGCGGGCGCCGTGCTCGAGGTTGACGGTGATGTCGCGCAAGGCTTCGATCACGGGCACCTTGGCGCCGCTGTCTATGTTCCCGCCGACCAGCCCCATGACGGTCTTCTTCAGTGACCGGCTCTTGGCATCGAAGATCGGGAAGTCGACGCAGGCGTCCTTGGCGACGATGCTGACAGGGCCAGGATTGATCTGGGACACGCTCACACCCAATAGGAGACGCGGGACCGGTAGCGGCGCAGCACGAA
The DNA here is from genome assembly GCF_039729015.1 of Blastococcus sp. HT6-30. Taxonomy (NCBI): domain Bacteria; kingdom Bacillati; phylum Actinomycetota; class Actinomycetes; order Geodermatophilales; family Geodermatophilaceae; genus Blastococcus; species Blastococcus sp. HT6-30. The sequence goes on from NZ_CP155792.1 coordinate 2,994,661, forward strand.
CATCGCGAGCGCCCACCCGACCACGGTGATGGCGAGGACGACCAGCCAGTAACGCAGCTGCTGGTCCTGGCCGAGCAGCGGCCGGCGGACGATCTCGAGGAAGTGCAGGAAGGGGTTGAACTCAGCCAGCCGCGCCCGCTCGGCGATCGCGGGGTTCGGGCTGTTCAGCAGCTCCTCGTAGATCCACACGATCGGCGTGAGGAAGAACATCAGCTGCACGACGCTCTGGGTGATCGGCAGGATGTCCCGGAACCGCGCCGTGACGACGCCGACGGCGAGCGCGACCCAGGCCCCGTTGACGGCGAGCAGGAGGAAAGCCGGCACGACGGCGATCGCCGTCCAGTGCAGCGGCTGCGGGAAGATCAGCAGCATGACGAGGTAGACGATCAGGTTGTGGGCGAAGAAGAGCGTCTGCCGCCACACCAACCGGTAGACGTGCGTCGACAGCGGCGCCGGGAGGTGCTTGATCAGGCCCTCGTTGCGGATGAACACCTCCGAGCCCTCGGTGATGCACCCGCTGATGAAAGCCCAGACGATGAACCCTACGAGCACGTGCGGCAGCAGCCGCTCCAGCTCGATGTCGAACAGGCCCGAGTAGAGGATCCCGAGCGCCACGGCGGTGACCGCCATGCTGATGGTGATCCAGATGGGCCCCAGGACCGAGCGCCGATAACGCTGCCGGATGTCCTGGAGGCCGAGGTGCCCCCAGAGCGGCCGTTGCTCCCACCCGCGACGGAGGTCGGCGACGGCGGCCGACAAGGTGCGCCCGGTGGGCTGTGCGGTTGTCACGTTTAAGCACGCTACCTGCGCCCATGTGCGCCCCGGCGCCGGCTCGCGAGCGCTGGCGGGACCCGTTCGTCACACGTGCCCCGCCAGCACTCGCACATCCCGTGGCTACTGCGTGGTGAGGGTTCCGTACTGGAAGTCGGCCTGCTGCTTGCCGCCCGTGAGCCGGGTGTCGGAGACGGGATAGCCCAGCCGCCCGGTCGTTCCCCCCTCGGCCAAATAGGCGGCGTTCAGCTCCGTCCTCAGAACGCGGGCCTGGGTCGCGGCCGACCAGTAGATCGTCCCGCCCTGGAAGCTGGTCAGGTAGCCCTGGCCACCCGGGGCGGCCGCGTCGCTGCTGGTCGGGAACCCCAGGTAGCCCGCCGACCCACCGGCCTTCTTCCAGGCCTCCAGGATCGCGCCCCGCACGACGTGCGCCCCGGTCTGCGCCGACCAGTGGATCTCGCCACCCTGGAACGGCGTCATGTACCCCCGCCCATCGGCCGTGACCCCGTCGTCCCCGGTCGGATAGCCCAGCGCCGCGGGACCGCCGGCCGCCTTGTACGCCGCCAGGATCCCGCCCCGCACCACCTTCGCCCCCGTGGCCGCCGACCAGTAGAACGAGCCGTGCTGGAAGTCGACGACGAAGCCACCGCGCCCGGCGGCCGCGTCGCTGCTGGTCGGGAACCCCAGGTAGCCCGCCGACCCACCGGCCTTCTTCCAGGCCTCCAGGATCGCGCCCCGCACGACGTGCGCCCCGGTCTGCGCCGACCAGTGGATCTCGCCACCCTGGAACGGCGTCATGTACCCCCGCCCATCGGCCGTGACCCCGTCGTCCCCGGTCGGATAGCCCAGCGCCGCGGGACCGCCGGCCGCCTTGTACGCCGCCAGGATCCCGCCCCGCACCACCTTCGCCCCCGTGGCCGCCGACCAGTAGAACGAGCCGTGCTGGAAGTCGACGACGAAGCCACCGCGCCCGGCGGCCGCGTCGCTGCTGGTCGGGAACCCCAGGTAGCCCGCCGACCCACCGGCCTTCTTCCAGGCCTCCAGGATCGCGCCCCGCACGACGTGCGCCCCGGTCTGCGCCGACCAGTGGATCTCGCCACCCTGGAACGGCGTCATGTACCCCCGCCCATCGGCCGTGACCCCGTCGTCCCCGGTCGGATAGCCCAGCGCCGCGGGACCGCCGGCCGCCTTGTACGCCGCCAGGATCCCGCCCCGCACCACCTTCGCCCCCGTGGCCGCCGACCAGTAGAACGAGCCGTGCTGGAAGTCGACGACGAAGCCACCGCGCCCGGCGGCCGCGTCGCTGCTGGTCGGGAACCCCAGGTAGCCCGCCGACCCACCGGCCTTCTTCCAGGCCTCCAGGATCGCGCCCCGCACGACGTGCGCCCCGGTCTGCGCCGACCAGTGGATCTCGCCACCCTGGAACGGCGTCATGTACCCCCGCCCATCGGCCGTGACCCCGTCGTCCCCGGTCGGATAGCCCAGCGCCGCGGGACCGCCGGCCGCCTTGTACGCCGCCAGGACCCCGCCCCGCACCACCTTCGCCCCCGTGGCCGCCGACCAGAACACCTGCCCGCCCTCGAAGGCCGTCGTGAATCCGCCACCGGGCGCGGGCGTGTCCCCTGACGTGGGGTAGCCGAGAGCACCGGCCTGCGCGCCGCGCTCGCGCCACTTGTCCAGGATCGCCCCGCGGACCTCGTACGCCTCGGTCGCGGCAGACCAGTAGATCGAGCCGCCCTGGAAGTCGGTGAAGAACCCGGTGCCCCAGGGGGCCGCCGTATCGTCCCCGGTGGGGTACCCGAGCGCGGCAGGACCACCGAGATGCAGGTACCTGTCGAGGATCGCCCCCCGCACGACGTGGGCACCGGTGCCGCGCGACCAGTAGAGGTGCCCGCCGGTGTAGGTGCGCCGGCATCCGTCGTTCGGGAGGTCGCAGGTCACGTCGGACGTCGGCGCCCCGATGTCCACCCCCGCAGCCCGTAGCGCGTCGTACTTCTCGAGCACTTCGGAACCGCCGGAGCTCTGCGTGCTGCCGAACCAGTCGGTGAAGTAGTTGTAGAAGTTCCGGTTGCCGTAGGCGGAGCAGACGTCCCCTGTGCCGTACCCGGCGCTGAGGGCGGCGCGGTTGGGCGTGTACGGCGTGTAATTGTAGAGCCCTGCGGTGGCCTGGTTCTGGATGTACACCGAGGCCCGACCGCAGTCACGGTCCTGGTAGTTGAACCGCGCGGGGTCCCCCGGGGCCACCTGGTACCCGATGCTGTTGGTCAGACCGGCCCGATAGCTGTACCTGCCGGGATTGGCACGGTAGTGCTTGAACTGCCGCGCCGCCGAGTACACCTGGTTGTAGAAGCCGTAGTACTGGGTGTCGCACGCGGCGGTGTCCGGGCAGCCGTACCCCATGGCGATCCGCAGCTTGCCGTCCGAGGGTCCGCTGGAGGTGATCAGCCCCTGCTCCTTTTGCAAGGTGACCAGCAGTGCCTGCGGATTGATGCCGCAGGCCTGGGCCACCTTCCAGATGATCTGCGCCGCCGTCTCCTGGGTCGCACCCTGGTAGGCACCGCAGCGGGTGTCGGCCGAGCGTGTCCAGGTGTCCTGCCGGAAGTTCTTGAGGCAGTTGCTGCCGGAGCAGTTCCGCCCCTTGTCCTGGAGGAACCGCTGGATCCGCTCGACGTTCATGGTGGACGTGTCGTAGAAGACCCCGTCGGTGATGATGTTGCCGGGGTCGAACAACGCCAGGTCCGCCGACTCGCGCAGGTCCGGGCTGCTCAGCAGCGAGCCGGTGCTCGCCACGAACGCCAGACCGCCGACCAGGAGGCCGGTGACGAGCAGCTTCAGCCGCTTCCTCACGGGACCACCACCGAGAAGACCGCCGACTCGCCGGTCGACCGCGCGGAGGTGTAGCTCAGGACCGCCTCGTAGGTGCCCGGGACGAGCGCGGGTCCCCCCGCCCGCACCTCGCCGCAGCTCGTGGTGGCCGCGTCCGGGACCGCCTCGGCCGAGCCGCTGGCGACCACACCGCCCCGCGACAGGGTGAGGGTGCAGGTACCGCCGCTCTCCACCGCGTCACCGACGAAGCCGCCGGCGACGGCCTCGCCGGCGCCCGGGTCCCAACCCGAGTAGGTGGACATCACGACAACCGGGCGCAGGGCGTCCGGCGCCGGCGCCGTGATGGGAACCGCCTCGGGATCCTCGTCGGCCGGCTCGGTGGGGACCGCCGACGGCTCGTCGAGCACCTCGTCGACGACCGGGGCGTCCGCGTCCCGGTCAGCGGTCGGCTGGGACACGCCTGCCCCGTCACCGCTGGGCGACGTGCCCCCGTCGGGGCGCGAGAGCAGGAACAGCAGTCCGACTCCTCCCAGGACGAGGAGCGCGAGCACGCCGAGGACGACCGGCCGGCGCGTGGCGGAACGAGACATGACAACTCCCAGGGCGACCGACGGTCGGAGCCGGTCATCGGCGTCTGGACGGGAAGGCGGGCGGACAGCGGCACCTCGCCCCATCCCAGTGTGTTGACGAGGCTACGCTTGGTCACCACGCGCATCGGTGAACGACGCGTCGTCGACCGGCTGTCGACCGCATTTCCCCCGCCGATGCGCTCGCCATCGGCGGCCCCGCTCCCGCGACGGCTGCGACTGGTGCGCATACAGGGACTCGGTGGGACACGACTAGCCGCGTGCAGATGGCAATTCTGTGCCGGAGAGCCCCCGGGCCTCGCACGAGTAGCTAGCCTTGCCAACACCGATGCACAAAGCGTCACAACTCGTCCGCCCGGCGCCAGGGGCCTCCTGGCACCCCTCGGACCGGCGCACGACACCGCTGTGAGGACCACGTGAGCCGAGACCGGAACGAGCAGGGCCGCCCGGCCGGGCGTCCGCTGCCCCCGCGCCTCGACCCCCGAGCGGGGCGGCCGCCACGGCTGCGCCCTGCCGGCGACCGACCGGGTCCAGCGGCCGGAGGCTCCCCTCGCGAGCGCCGCGGGGGCCGCAGCGCGGTCGCCGCTCGTGTCGTCGCAGGCGTCCTCTCGGCCACGCTCCTCGCCGGCTCCGGCTGGGGTTGGTACCTGGGGCAGGTGGCCTCCGCCACCGTCAACCGGACCGCCGCGATCCCCACGGACGGCAACGAGGGCTCCGGCAACGGGGAGGCGATGAACCTGCTCCTCGTGGGCAACGACAGCCGCAGCTCTCTCACCGAGCAGCAGCTGGCGGAGCTCAACGCCGGCACGGACTCGGGCGTCAACACCGACACGATGATCTTGGTGCACGTTCCCGCCGACGGGTCGCGCGCATCCTTCGTCAGCTTCCCCCGCGACTCCTACGTCGAGATCCCGGGCTACGGCTGGGACAAGCTGAACGCCGCTTACGCCTACGGCTACGCCGCGGCCGACGACGACGCGGCGGAGACGGTGCGCCGGGCCTCCGGCGCCCAGCTCCTGGTGCGCAGCATCAGCCAGCTCACCGGGCTGCGGATCGACCACTACGCGGAGGTCGACCTGCTCGGCTTCTTCAACCTGAGCTCGGTCGTCGGCGGCGTGGACGTCAACCTCTGCGAGGCGGTCGACGACTCCTTCTACTCGGGCGCGGTATTCCCCGCCGGGCCGCAGACCATCAGCGGCGCCGACGCCCTGAAGTTCGTCCGCCAGCGGCACGGTCTGCCCCGCGGCGACTTCGACCGGATCGTCCGCCAGCAGGTGTTCATCGGCGGCGTGCTCCGGAAAATGCTGTCCGAGGACGTGCTGCTCAACCTCGCGAAGCAGCGGGAGCTGGTCGAGGCGGCGGCGGAGTCGCTGACCGTGGACGAGTCGCTGGACCTGCTGGAGCTGGCCGAGCAGATGCAGTCGGTGACCGCCGGGAGCATCGAGTTCCAGACCGTGCCCAACGTCGGGACCGACAAGGCGGGCGCGAAGTCGATCGTCCGACTGGAGGAGCAGGAGACGCTGCACGACTTCTTCGCCCAACTGTCGGCCCAGCCGGAGCGGGAGACGCCGGCGACGGCCGAGGCTCCGGCGACCGTCGACCCCTCGACGGTGTCGGTCGACGTCTACAACGGCTCGGGGACCTCCGGGCTGGCCGCCAAGGCGGCTTCCGCCCTGATGGCGGCGGGATTCTCGGTCGGCGCGACCGGGAACGCCTCCTCGATGGACCACGACCAGACCGAGGTCCGCTACGCCGCCGGTGACGAAGCGCTCGCCAACACGGTCGCCGCCGCCATCCCCGGCGCAGTGACCGAGGAGAGCGACGACGCGGCCAGCGGCACCGTGCAGCTGGTCCTGGGCGGGGACTTCAACGGCGTCGGCCAGGCAGTCACTCCCGCGGCGCCCACCGCGGACGCGGAGGGCGAGGACGCCCGCACCGCAGCGGACACCACCTGCATCAACTGATCCCCTCAGGCGGTTCCGCGCGCCCGGGTGCGGGCGGGCGGGCCGCCGGGCCACGGCAGTGACAGGCTGTGCCCATGGCCGCCACACTGCCCGCTGATCTGCTCTCGGCCGTACTGCGACGGGACGGCGCCGCTCCCCTCGTGACGCAGTACGACGACACCACCGGCGAGCGAGTGGAGCTGTCCGCGGCGACTCTCGCGAACTGGGTGGCCAAGACGGCGAACCTGCTCCAGGAGGAGTTCGACGTCGGTCCCGGGAGCCGGGTGACGCTCGCCCTGCCGGTGCACTGGCAGACCGCCGCCGTCCTGCTCGCGGTGTGGAGCTGTGGCGCCACCGTCGTCGACACCGCCGCGGAGGACGAGGGCCGGCTCGATGACGCCGACGTCGTCCTGGCCGCCCAGGACCGGCTGCCCGCGCTGGAGGAACTCGGCCCTGCCGAACTCCTCGGCCTGTCACTGCACCCGCTGGGCATGGGCATGTCCGGGTACGTGGGCCCCGCGCGTGACTTCGCCCTGGAAGTGCGATCGCACGGTGACGTCTTCCACCCGTGGCAGGTCCCGGACCCGACCACGCCCGGGCTGGTCGTCGGTGGGCTCGAACTGCTCCTCGGAGGGCTGGTGAACGCCGCCCGGGAGCTCGCCACCCGGCTTGGCCTGGCCGAAGGCGACCGGGTTCTCGTCGACGAACAGACCGCCGCGGAGGCCGGCCCGGTCGCCTGGCTGCTGGCTCCCCTGTCCGCCGGCGCCTCCATCGTGCTCGTCCGATCACCCGATCCGGCGCTCCTGCCCGCTCGGGCCGCGACCGAGCGGGTCACCGCGACGCTGGGGCGGCGGGTGGACGGCGTTCGCGAGCTGGGCCGGCCCGCTTGATCGGTCCCGTGGGACCGGGGGACGATCGGGTGCACGAGCGTCGTCGTGGAGCCGACCAGGACCGCACCCGGACCGAACGCCCGGCCTGGTCATCCACCACGTCAGTGCGCCGGTCGCAATCCGTGCACCACGCCGCTGCACTCCCCGACGACGTCGTCGAGCGGTCTCTTCGTCGCCCCAGCTGGCGATGTCCACCCCGTCGCCGAGTAGTACGGCAAACGGACGACCGCCCCGTCCCATTCGACCTGATACCCGTGGGCCATGGTGCACCCTCCACTCGAGCATTCGTGCCGGAGGTAGGCACTCGACTACTTGCCGTGCATTTCCGAAACGCCGACATCACGGGCCCTTCAGCCCCGCCTGTGGCCCCGTCCTGCAACCTCCCAGCGAGGTTCCGACGGGCACCGTCGGCGTCCACCAGTTGAGTGCGTCAGGGGGTCAAGCGTCAGAACGTCAAACAGGTGTCACACCGGCTCTCCCATGATGTTCCGCCTGGTGCCGAGATCACTCCCGGGGGCCGCATTCGGACGCAGACGCGGCTGCGACTCTGAAGGCAACCACATCGTCTTGACCCGCGAGAACACCGGTCGACGTCCTACTTCAGGAGACTCCGTGCGATCACCATGCGCTGCACCTGGTTGGTCCCCTCGTAGATCTGAGTGATCTTGGCGTCGCGCATCATGCGCTCGACCGGGAAGTCCTGGGTGTAGCCGGCGCCGCCGAACAGCTGGACGGCGTCGGTGGTCACCTGCATGGCGACGTCGGAGGCGAACGCCTTCGCGGAGGCCGAGACGCGGGTGACGTCGGGGCGCCCCTGCTCCCCCGCCGCCGCGGCGACGTAGACCAGGTGGCGGGCCGCCTCGATCCGCATCTCCATGTCGGCGAGCACGAACTGCACCCCCTGGAACGAGCCGACGCTCGTTCCGAACTGCTTCCGCTCCTTGACGTAGGCGACCGCGGCGTCGAGCGCGCCCTGGGCGACGCCGACGGCCTGGGCGCCGATGGTCGGGCGGGTGAAGTCCAGCGTCCGCAGCGCGGTCTTGAAGCCCGTGCCGGGTGCGCCGATGATCCGGTCGGCCGGGACGGTGCAGTCGGTGAAGTACAGCTCGCAGGTGGGCGAGCCCTTGATGCCCATCTTGCGTTCCTTCGGCCCCACGGCGAAGCCGGGGTCGTCCCGGTGCACGGCGAACGCCGAGATGCCGTTGGCACCAGTCTCCGGGTCGGTGACGGCCATGACCGTGTACCACTCGGAGACGCCGGCGTTGGTGATCCAGGCCTTGGTGCCGTTGAGCACCCAGTTCTCGCCGTCGAGCCGGGCACGGGTCTTCATCGCGGCGGCGTCGGAGCCGGCTTCGCGCTCGGAGAGCCCGTAGCTGATCATCGCGTCGCCCGACGCGATCGACGGCAGGACCTTCTGCTTCACGTCCTCGGACGCCGACAGGATGATCGGCATCGACCCGAGCTTGTTGACCGCCGGGATGAGCGAGGCGCTCATGTCGACCCGGGCGACCTCCTCGATGACGATGCAGGTGGCGATCGCGTCGGCGCCCTCGCCGCCGTACTGCTCGGGGATGTGGGTGGCGTGGAAGCCGGCCGCGGTGAGCGCCTTCTGCGCCTCGATCGGGTAGCGCGACTCGGCGTCGACCTCGGCGGCGTAGGGGGCGATCTCCCGCTCGGCGATGTCGCGCACCGCCGCCCGGATGGCCTCGTGCTCCTCGGTCAAGGCGTACAGCCCGCTGTTCGTACCCACGCCGTCGATCCTAGGAGGTCCGACTACCCGTCGGTAGCGAGGCGCTCCTGGAGGGTGAGATCACGGGCGACGACGCTCTCGGCGAGCTCGGCCTGGAACCGCTCGACCCGCGCTCGCAGCTGCGGGTCGGCGGCGGCGAGGATGCGGACGGCGAGCAGGCCGGCGTTCCGCCCACCGCCGATGCCGACGGTCGCCACCGGCACCCCGGCCGGCATCTGCACGATCGACAGCAGGCTGTCGATCCCGTCGAGCCGGTCCAGCGGGCGCGGCACGCCGATGACCGGCAGCGGCGTGGCCGCGGCGACCATGCCGGGCAGGTGCGCCGCTCCCCCGGCGCCGGCGACGATCACCCGCAGACCCCGGGCGGCCGCACCCTCGGCGTAGTCGAGCATCCGGCGCGGGGTGCGGTGGGCGGAGAGGACGTGCGCCTCCCAGCCGACGCCGAACTCCACCAGCGCTTCGGCGGCCGGCGCCATCATCGGCCAGTCCGAGTCGCTGCCCATGACGATCCCGACGACCGGGTCGTCGGCAGGGACCAGCCGGCTCACGGGGGCCTCCTCGGCGCTCAGTGGTCGTGCTCGAAGGCGAAAGCGGGGTCGACGACCCCGTCGGCCAGGTAGCGCGCGGCGGCGACCGCGCGGGCCCGCACCTCCGCGACGTCGTCGCCCAGGGCGGTCACGTGCCCCAGCTTGCGGCCCCGGCGCTGGGTCTTGCCGTACCAGTGCAGCTTCACGTCGGGCCAGTGCGCCATGAAGTGGTGGATGCGCTCGTCGAGCGCGGGCCCCGACCAGTCCTCGGCCGCCGCGGCGCCACCGAGGACGTTGGCCATCACCGCGACCGGCGCGGTCATCGCCGTCGACCCCAGCGGGTAGTCGAGGACGGCGCGCAGGTGCTGCTCGAACTGGCTGGTCCGCGCGCCCTCGATCGTCCAGTGGCCCGAGTTGTGCGGGCGCATGGCGAGCTCGTTGACCAGGATGCCGTCGGGGGTCTCGAACAGCTCGACGGCGAGCATGCCGACGACGCCGAGCCGGTCGGCGATCCGCACGGCGAGCTCCTGCGCCGCGGCCGCCCGCTCCTCGGACAGACCGGGTGCCGGGGCGATCACCTCCGCGCAGACGCCGTCGCGCTGGACCGTCTCGACGACCGGCCACACGGCCACCTGCCCGAAGGGCGACCGGGCCACCTGCGCCGACAGTTCCCGGACCATCGCCACCCGCTGCTCGGCCAGGAGCGTGCCGTGCCGCTCCAGCAGCGACGCCGCCTCCACGACGTCGCGGACGACGAAGACCCCCTTCCCGTCGTAGCCGCCGCGCGGGGTCTTGAGCACCACCGGCCAGCGGTGGGCGGTGGCGAACACCTCGACGTCGGCCGCCGAGGACACCTCCGCCCACGCCGGCTGCGGCTCCCCCGCCTCGCCGAGCGCGCGCCGGAGGACGAGCTTGTCCTGGGCGTGCACGAGCGCCCCCGGGCTCGGGGCGACCCGAGTACCGGCCGCCTCGAGCGCTTCGAGGTGGTCGGTCGGCACGTGCTCGTGGTCGAAGGTGACGACGGTGGCGCCGCCGGCCACCGCGCGCAGGGCGTCGAGGTCCCGGTGGTCGCCGAAGCGCACGTCGGCGGCGACGAGCGCGGCCGACTCATCGGGGCCGGCGGCCAGGACCCGGAGCGACTGGCCGAGCGCGACGGCCGCCTGGTGGGTCATCCGGGCGAGCTGGCCGCCGCCGATCATGGCCACCACGGGGAGTGCGGTGTGCGGGTGCAGAGGCGCAGGCATGGTGCCCGAAGGCTAGCGGCGTCCCCGGGCCGCGCGGCGAGCGCCCGGGACCGGCGCCTCCGTACAGTGCTGGCGTGGGCCTCGTCGTGCGGTTGCGTCAGCTCCTGCGCGCCGGTGAGCGACGGCTGGTGCGCGAGCTCGGGGCGTTCGGCGTCGTGGGCGCGGTGTGCTTCGCCATCGACGTCGGGCTGTTCCAGCTCCTGTACGCCCACGTCGGTGCCGGAGCGGTGACGTCGAAACTGCTGGCCACCCTCGTGTCGATGTCGGTCGCCTTCGTCGGGCACCGGTTCTGGTCCTTCGCCCACCGGGCGCGCACCGGCCTCCGGCGCGAGTACTGGCGCTTCGCCGCGGTCAACGGGGCCGCGCTCGTGGTGGGTCTCGGAATCGTCGCATTCGTCCGCTACCCGCTCGACCAGCAGAGCGCTCTGGTGCTCCAGGGCGCGAACCTCGTCTCGATCGCGTTGGGGACAGTGCTGCGCTTCCTCGGGTACCGCCGCTGGGTCTTCCCGCCGCGGACGTCCGCGGCGCCGCCAGATCCGGTCCCCGCCGCCGCCCCGGGCGGGCCGGTCGGCCGAGCCTGACCCGCGAGCCGGCGCTCAGCCGGCCAGCCGGGAACCGTTCCGCCCCGCGATGACCTCCAGCCGCGTCGGGATCCGGGTGCGCAGCTCCTCCAGGTGACTGATCACACCGACCGTGCGCCCGCCCCGCCGGAGCTCGTCCAGGACGGTCATCACCGCGTCCAGCGCCTGCGCGTCGAGGGTGCCGAAGCCCTCGTCGACGAAGAGGGTGTCGATGCGCACGCCACCGGTCTCGGCGGTGACGACGTCGGCGAGGCCGAGCGCCAGCGCCAGCGACGCCATGAAGCTCTCGCCGCCGGAGAGGGTCTTCGTGGGCCGCCGGGCGCCGGTGTACTCGTCGAAGACGTCCAGCCCCAGCCCGCCCCGGGCACCGTGCCGTCCCTGCGCGTCGCTGTGCAGGAAGGTGTACCGACCGCCGGACATGTCCAGCAGCCGCCGGCTGGCCACCTCGGCCACCTGCTCGAGGCGCGCCGCGAGCACGAAGGACTGCAGCCGCATCCTGCGGGCGTTCGCCCCCCGGCCGTGGGCCAGGTCGGCCAGCGCGGTCACCTGGTCGGCCCAGTCGCGCAGCTCGGCCAGCTCCAGCTCCGCGGCCGTCACCCGGCCGACGAGGTCGGCCAGCGACGTCGCGCAGCGCCGCGCCTGCTCCAGCGCGGCCACCGCCTCCTCCCGCCGCCGGGTCACACCCGCGCAGCGGTCCTCCAGCGCCTCCAGGTCGGGCCGCGGGGGGAGATCGGCCAGCTCGGCGTCGGCCAGCCGCCCCCGCAGCAACGCCACCCGCTGGTCGTGCCCGTCCAGCTCCCGGTCCAGCCCGGCGAGGCGGCCGGGTTCCAGCAGCGCCGCCGCCGCGTCGAGCAGGTCGTCGAAGCCCGCGGCCCCGGCGCGCTCCTCGGCGGCCCTCCGGGCGGCTTCGGCCTGGGCCTGCGCCCGCGTCGACTCGGCTCCGGCGGCGACGACCGCCTCGCACCGGTCAGCCGCCCCCGACAGCCGCGCCACGCGGGCCGGGAGGTCGGCGTCGCCGCCGCGCGCGGCGGTCAGCCGCTCGGACAGCTCGGCCAGCCCGAGGGCGCGGGCCTCCCGCTCGGCGATGCGCGCGCGCCGCTCCTCGCGGTCGGCGGCCAGCCGGGCGGTCGCGGCCTCCCGCTCGCCGGCCAGCCGCTGCAGCTCCGCCTCGGCTGCGGCGAGCCCTCCGGCCAGCTCCGCGGTGGCCCGGACGGCGGCGGTGAGGCCGGCCACCCGATCGGCCTGCTCCCGCGCCGGCAGCTCCCCGGCGCGGGCGCGGACCACGGCCAGTTCCCGCTCGGCGGCGTCGAGCCGGGCGGTGGCCGCGGCGAGTGCGGTCTCCCCGGCGTCGGCGACCACTCGGGCGGCGTCCTCGTCGGCCGCCGTGACCCGCACCCCGTCGTGCACCGCCGGCCGCGGGTGCTCGGTCGCACCGCAGACCGGGCAGTCCGCCCCGTCGGTGAGCGCCGCGGCCAGCTCCGCGGCCATCCCGTCGAGCCGCCGGCCGCGCAGGTCCAGCCACTGCTCGCGGGCGTCGGCCCACTCCTCCCGGCGCACCCGGACGTCCGCGCGCAGCTCCTCCAGCCGGCCGGCCAGCGACTCGGCGGCCCGGGCCGCCGCAAGCGCGTCCTGCGCGGCGTCGAGCGCGCTGCGCTGCGCCGGCAGCTCGGCGGCCGCCGTCCGGGCCCGGACGAGCCGCTCCTCGTGCTCGGCGAGCCGGGCGGGGAACCCGGCCACGGCCCGCTCCCCCGCGGCGCAGCGCGCGGCCAGCTCGTCGACGGTCCGATCCAGCGCCGCGACGGTGCGCTCGATCGCCGCCGCCCGCTCCACCTCCGGCAGCAGCGCCCGCGCCCCGGCTGCCTGGTCCCGCAGCTCGCGGGCCACGGCCGGGGTCGCCTCGCGGCCGTCGGCCACCGGCGCCCACGCGACCTCCGCCGCGGTCAGCGCCTCGGCCGCCCGTTCCGCGGCCAGGGCTGCCGCACCGGCCGACTGCAGCACGTCGCGCAGCGGCTCGGCGCGGCGGCCGGCGTCGCGCTCGGCACGGAGGGGCGCGAGCGCGGGCTCCCGCTGCTCCAGCCGCGCCAGCTCCGTCGCCGCCTGGGCGCGCCGGGCGTGCCGCTCGTCGAGCGCCCGGGCGGCGGCCAGCTCGCCGTCGATCGCGGCCACCTCCGCGGCGGCGGCGTCGGCCCCGGCCGTCACCTCCGCCAGGCGGCCGGTGGCCGCCGCGCGGACCTTCTCCACCCACGGCACGACCCGGGTGCCCGGGCCCGCGCCCACCAGCTCGGGGGCGAGGTCCTCGGGCACGTCGACCTCGGCGATCTGGGCCACCCGCGCGACGAGGTTGCCCAGCTGGGCGCGCTGCACCGTGCTGCGCTCGCGGGCTGCCGCGCGCTCCTCGGCCAGCCAGTCCTCGGCCCGGGCGAACCGGTCGACGTCGAACAGCGTGCGGAGCAGCTCGGCACGGTGCTCGGGCTCGGCACGCAGGAACCGCGCGAAGTCCCCCTGCGGGAGCAGCACGACCTGGCAGAACTGGTGGACGTCGAGCCCCAGCCGGGTGCGCAGGTGCTCGGAGCCCTCGTCGATCCTCGTGCTGACCGGCTCCCACCCACCGTCGGTGAGCCGGGAGACCAGCAGCTTGGCCTGCTCGGTCGCCCACCCCTCGCCGCGCTTCTTCGGTCGCTGCTGCTCCGGCCGCCGGACCACCCGCAGCCGCTCCGGGCCCAGGGTCAGCTCGCAGGCGACCTCCGTGCGCGTGGCGGCGTCGGCGTGGTCGCTGCGCAGCCGCTTCTCCTCGCCGCGCGCGCCGGGCACCCGCCCGAAGAGGGCGAACACCACGGCGTCGAGCAGGGTGGTCTTGCCCGCGCCGGTGGGCCCCCACAGCAGGAAGAGGCCGTCCCGGCCCACGTCGTCGAGGTCGACCTCGACGGTGCCGGCGAACGGGCCGAACGCGGTGACCTGCAGCCGGTGCAGCCTCATCGGGCCACCTCCGCGCGGTCGCCGGCGCCCAGCGCCCGGGCCAGCAGCTCCCGCTCGGCCGCGGTGGCCGGGACGCCGCGGACGTGGCTGACGAACTCACCGGCGACGTCGAGGGCGCTGCGCCCCTTCATCCGCTCCTGGTAGCTCCCGCCCTCGGTCGCCGCCCCCGCGCCGGCCCAGTCCAGGTGCACGCAGAACGGGAACCGCTCCTGCAGCCGGCGCATCGGGTCGGCCGGCCGGATCGGGTCGGTGAGGCGGGCGGAGACGAAGTGCTGCTCGGCGGCGGCGAGCGCCGGCTCGGCGAGCAGCTCCTCCAGGGTGCCGGTGAGCACCGACAGCGCCCGGGGCGTGGGCAGGGGCACCGCCCGCACCTCGGCGAGGCCGTCGGCGTCGAGGTCGACCAGCCACGCCTGCTTCTGCTGCCCCGCCTCGCCGAAGGAGTAGGCCAGCGGCGACCCGCTGTACCGCATCCGCGTCGACAGCGTCTGCGGCCGGTGCAGGTGACCGAGGGCGACGTAGTCGACGCCGTCGAACACCCGGGCCGGTACGAGGTCGACCCCGCCGACGCAGATGTCCCGCTCGCTCTCGCTGGCCAGCCCGCCGCCGACGAAGGCGTGCGCGAGCACGACCGACCGGGCACCCGGGCGCAGGAACAGGTCGGCGCGCACCCGGTCCATGGCCTCGCGCAGCACCGCCTCGTGACCCCGCGCCGCGGGTACGCCCAGCTCGTGCCGGGCCACCTCCGGCTCGAGGTACGGGATGCCGTACACCGCCACCTCGCCGTGCTCGTCGGCGAGCAGCACCGGCTCGTCCAGGCGCGGGGTGACCGCCCGGACGTGCAGGCCGGCGGCGCTGAGCAGACCGGAGAACGTGCCGAGCCGACGGGCCGAGTCGTGGTTGCCCGGTGTCAGCACCACCCGGGCGCCGGTGGCCAGCAGCCGGCCGACGACCCGGTCGAGGACGCCGGTGGCGTCGGCCGAGGGCACCGCGCGGTCGTACACGTCACCGGCCACGACGACCACGTCGACCCGCTCGGCGGTGACGACGGCGGCCAGGCCGCTCAGCACCGCCTCCTGCTCGGCCAGCAGGTCGGTGCCGTGCAGGGTGCGACCGATGTGCCAGTCCGACGTGTGCAGCAGCCGCATAGGCGCACAAGGTAGGGAGGGGGTACGACAGAACCGCCCAGGCGCGCCGTGACGGGCCCGTCACACCGGGTTCGGGGGTCAGCGGACGCCGGTGGAGCGCCAGCCCTCCGCGGGCGGCAGGCCGTCGCCGCGGATGTACCAGGCGTTCTCCTGGGCCCGCCGGTCGGCGTCCTCCTCGATCATGAAGGCGAGCAGCTGCTGGACGCGGTCGGTGTCGGGGATCCGGCGCAGCACGGTGGCCCCGGCGTCCCCAGCCGTCTCGATGGTCAGCGTGCCCGAGTGGATGATCCGTTCCCACAGCGTCTGGGCGTAGGAGACGTCGGTGATCCGGGAGAGCCCGAGGTCGCGGCCGCGGCGGGCGAGGACGCCCTCGCGGAACAGCAGCCGGTGGGTGGTCACCACGTAGTGCGTCGTCCGCCAGCGCAGCAACGGGACGACGACGAGGAACAGCAGCAGCAGGGCCGCCACGACCACGATGGCCAGCCGGATCATGCCCTGCTGCGGCCCCGCCGGGACCAGCGCGGCCCCGAACGAGACGCCGCCGACGACGAGCAGGAAGGACACGACCGGCCGGAAGACCGTGAGCCAGTGCGGGTGCAGGTGGCGCACGACCTCTTCGTCGTCGGCGAGGAGCTTGTCGGGGTACGGCACCTCGTCAGGATGACGCAGCCACCCCGCCCAGTCATGCCTCCGCGACGCGTGTCCGGACGTGCCGGACGTCCCCGCTGGCCAGCTCGACGGTGCCCTCGGCGCCGTCGACGACCAGCCGCCCGTCCCAGTCGATCGCCCGCGCGGTGCCGACCAGCGCCGAGCCGTCCGGCATCGTCACCTCGACGGTGCTGCCGATCGTCGAGGACCACGCCAGGTAGTCGTGCGCGAGCCCGGAGACCACCGGGTCGCCCAGTGCCCGGACCCAGCCGCGGTACCGCCGCTCGACGGCCCGCAGGAAGCCCAGCAGCACCGGGGCACGGTCGACGGTCCCGCCGGTCACCACCGACAGGGACGTCCCGGTCTCCGGCAGCTCGGCGGCCGTGGTGGAGACGTTGAGGCCGACACCGACGACGACGCCGGCCGGCAGGCTGTCGGCGGCGACCGACTCGGCCAGGATCCCGGCGAGCTTGCGTCCGTCCGCGGCGAGCAGGTCGTTGGGCCACTTCACCGACGCGAGCACCCCGCTGACCTCCCGCACCGACTCGGCCAGCGCCACCCCGGTGAGCAGGGGCAGCCAGCCGCGGCGCGCGGCCGGGACGTCGGGACGCAGCAGGAACGAGACGGTCAGGCCGGCGCGCGGAGGCGAGGTCCACACCCGGTCGAGGCGGCCCCGACCGGCGACCTGGTGCTCGGCCACGAGGACGGTCCCCTCGGGCGCGTCCCCCGCGGCGGCAGCGGCCAGGGCGGCGTTCGTCGAGCCGATCTCGTCGACGACCTCGACCGACCGCCACAGGGCGCTGTCCCGGCACAGCGCGGTCTCCAGAGCCCGCGCGTCGAGCGCGGGGCGCTCCAGGTCCGACCAGCGGGAGGGAGAGGCATCGGGCACCCGGCCACGCTAGCCACCGGCGCCCGGCCACGCCCTCCGGCCCGTCCGCCGGGGCACCCGCACGACGGACCGCCGGACGCCAGCAGGAGGGCGTCCCGGAGGCTCCCCTACGCTACGGAATCCGTGGCCCCGGCACGCCGGGGCCGGCGCACGGGCACGGCACGAACGCGGAGGCCTCCGGGCGGCCGCGGACGAGTCGCGCGTGCCCGGGCGGGTGAGTCACGGACGAGCGGACCAGCGGCGCGCGCACGCGGCCGAGGGGCCCCAGCGAGGAGGACACGTGAGCACGGCTGAACTGGAGAGCGCCGGGGAGCACGTCCCCGACGACGTCGACATCCACACGACGGCCGGGAAGCTCGCCGACTTCGAGCGCCGCGTGCAGGAGGCGCAACACGCCGGCTCCGAGCGGGCCGTGGAGAAGCAGCACGCCGCGGGCAAGATGACCGCCCGCGAGCGGATCGAGGCCCTGCTCGACCCGGGCTCGTTCACCGAGTTCGACGAGTTCGCCCGGCACCGGTCGACGAACTTCGGCATGGCCGACAAGCGCCCGTTCGGCGACGGCGTCGTCACCGGGTACGGCACGGTCGACGGCCGGCCGGTGGCGATCTTCTCCCAGGACGTGACCGTGTTCGGCGGCAGCCTCGGCGAGGTGTACGGCGAGAAGATCGTCAAGGTCCAGGACTTCGCGGTCAAGAACGGCTGCCCCGTCATCGGCATCAACGAGGGTGGCGGCGCCCGCATCCAGGAGGGTGTGGTCTCCCTCGGTCTATACGGCGAGATCTTCCGGCGCAACGTGCACGCCTCCGGCGTCATCCCGCAGATCTCACTGGTGATGGGCCCCGCGGCCGGCGGGCACGTCTACTCCCCCGCGCTCACCGACTTCGTCGTCATGGTCGACAAGACCAGCCAGATGTTCATCACCGGCCCGGACGTCGTGAAGACCGTGACCGGCGAGGACGTCTCCCTCGAGGAGCTGGGCGGGGCGCGCACGCACAACACCAAGTCCGGTGTCGCGCACTACCTGGCCGAGGACGAGGCCGACGCCCTGGACTACGTCAAGGCGCTGCTGTCCTACCTGCCGAGCAACAACCTCGACCCGCTGCCGGCCGTGGAGGTCGCCCCGGTCGAAACGGTCCTGCCCGACGCCCTGACCGACGAGGACCTGGAGCTCGACACCTTCATCCCCGACTCGGCCAACACGCCCTACGACATGCACACCGTTGTCGAGCACGTGCTCGACGACGGCGAGTTCCTCGAGGTGCAGCCGCTGTTCGCGCCCAACATCCTCATCGGCTTCGGCCGGATCGAGGGCCGGCCGGTCGGGATCGTGGCCAACCAGCCCACCCAGTTCGCGGGCACGCTGGACATCGACGCCAGCGAGAAGGCGGCGCGGTTCGTGCGCACCTGCGACGCCTTCAACATCCCGGTGCTCACCTTCGTCGACGTCCCGGGCTTCCTGCCCGGCACGTCGCAGGAGTGGGAGGGCATCATCCGCCGCGGCGCCAAGCTGATCTACGCCTACGCCGAGGCCACCGTGCCGAAGGTGACCGTCATCACCCGCAAGGCCTACGGCGGCGCCTACGACGTCATGGGCTCCAAGCACCTGGGTGCGGACGTGAACCTCGCCTGGCCGACGGCGCAGATCGCCGTCGTCGGGGCGCAGGGCGCGGTCGGCATCCTCTACCGCAAGGAGCTGGCCGCGGCGGAGGACCCGGACA
This sequence comes from Blastococcus sp. HT6-30, assembly GCF_039729015.1. NCBI lineage: Bacteria > Bacillati > Actinomycetota > Actinomycetes > Geodermatophilales > Geodermatophilaceae > Blastococcus > Blastococcus sp. HT6-30. Next base: position 3,013,156 of record NZ_CP155792.1, read on the forward strand.
CCCGCCGCGCGGAGCTGATCGCCGAGTACGAGGACACCCTCGCCAACCCCTACATCGCCGCGGACCGCGGTTACGTGGACGCGGTCATCCCGCCGTCGCACACGCGGGTGCAGGTGACCAAGGCGCTGCGGGTGCTGGCCAACAAGCGCCAGACCCTGCCGGCCAAGAAGCACGGGAACATCCCGCTGTGACCGAGGACCAGCGCCCGCTCCTGCGGGTCGTGAAGGGTGAGCCGACCGCCGAGGAGCTCGCCGCGCTGACCGTCGTCGTGGCGGCCCTGTCCCAGCGCCGGGAGCGCCGTCGCCCGACGCCGGTCGGCGCGTGGGCCTCCTACGCCGACCGCCACCGCGGTGCCCTGCAGCACGGCCACGGCGGCTGGCGGGCCGCGGGGAGGTTCGCGTGAGCGCCGACCGGCGGCTGGTGCTGGCGTCGGCGTCCCCGGCCCGGCTGTCGCTCCTGCGGCAGGCGGGGCTCGCGCCCGAGGTCCTGGTGAGCGACGTGGACGAGTCCACGTACTCCGCCCCGCGCGTGGCCGAGCAGGTCGCCCTGCTGGCCGCCGCGAAGGCCGCGGACGTCGCCAAGCGGGAGAGCGACGCCCTGGTCATCGGCGCCGACTCGTTGCTCGAGTTCGCCGGGAAGCCGCAGGGCAAGCCGGCGGACGCCGCGGAGGCGCGCGACCGCTGGCGGCGCATGGCCGGCCGCTCGGGCATCCTGCACACCGGCCAGGCGCTGTTCGACGTCCGCGACGGTGCGGTCGTCAGCCGCGACATCGCGGTGGCCTCGACCGTCGTCTACTTCGCCGATCCCACCCCGCTGGAGGTGGAGGCCTACCTTGCCACCGGGGAGCCGCTGGCCGTGGCGGGGGCGTTCACCCTGGACGGGCTCGGCGCCCCGTTCGTGCGCCGGGTCGAGGGGGATCCGGCCGCGGTGGTGGGGTTGTCGCTGACCGTCCTGCGCACCCAGCTGGCCAAGCGGGGTTTGGCGATTACCGACCTCTGGCGCCGCTGACCGCACCGGAGCGCGGGGCCGGCGTGACTCGTGTACCACCTGAGACCGACGAGATGTCGACATGGCGACTTGCCGACGCGCGACTGTACGAACCGCCGGATCGGCTAGCAGAATCGTGACCGTGCCTGCACAACGCGTAGTCATCCACGTCGGAACTCCGAAGTCCGGGACCACCTACCTCCAGGAACTGATGTGGGAGTCACGCGGCACCCTGGCCGAGGCGGGGGTGCTTTACCCGGGTGACGACCCGACCGACCACTTCCTGGCCACGCTGGACCTCAGCCACGGCAACTTCAACGGCTGGGACGACGGGGTGTCGGGCGCCTGGCAGCGGTTGGTCGACGCCGCCCGGGCGCACGGGGGGACGACGGTCATCTCCCACGAGCTCTTCGGCGACGTGCCGGAGGAGGCGATCGCCCGGGCGCTGGCCGACCTGGCGTTCGCCGAGGTGCACGTCGTCGTCACCGCGCGTGACCTGGCCCGGCAGCTGCCCGCCGTCTGGCAGGAGGACGTCAAGAACCGGCACTACCTGCCGTTCACCGACTTCCTCGACATCGTCCACCCCGACTCCCTCCGCCCGGACACCCCGCGCCCGGCGGGCGAGGGCCGCCAGGGCCACGGGGAGGCCTTCTGGATGCGCCAGGCCGTGCCCAGGATCCTGCACCGCTGGGGCAGTGGACTGCCCGGTTCTCAAGTGCACCTGGTGACCGTGCCGCCCCCGGGCGCCGGACCGGAGGTGCTGTGGCACCGCTTCGCCTCCGCCATCGGGGTGGACCCCGCTGCGGCCACTCTCCCGGATGCTCACCGCAACACGTCCCTGGGCCGCGTGGAGACCGAGCTCCTGCGCCGCCTCAACGAGCGACTGGACTACCGGATCGAGTGGGGGATCTACGGCCCGCGGGTCACCCATCACCTCGCCACCGAGGTGCTGCCGCGCCGGGCCGCGACCGTACGGCTCCGCCTGCCCGCGGCGCACCTGGAGTGGGCGCGCGCCTGTGCCGATGCCCTGGTCACCGAGATCGCCGACATGGCGATCACGGTCACCGGTGATCTTGCGGACCTGACGGTGCCCGAGGCCGGCGCCGTCGTCACCGAGGAGGAGCCGGCGGCCTGCGAGCTACTCGACGCGGCGCTCGACGCACTGGCCGCGCTCATCCCGACCGAGCACGAGCCACGGTCGGCCGCGGCCCGCCCGGGCGAGCCGGAGTCCGCCGACGCCGAGCACGAGGAGGCGCACGAGCCCGAGTCGTCGCAGCCGACGGGCCTGGGTGCGCTCCCCACGCCGGCCTCGTTCCTCCTACGGCGGGAGCGCGACCGACCCCTGGGTCGGGCAGTGCTGGGTCGGCTGCGACGCGTGGTGGCTCCCCGGCCGCCGGTCGGGGCCCTGCCCGAGGGGCACCTCTCGGCCGTCTGACCTCGGACCGGTGCGGCGCGTGGCTGACCGGCCCTGGGGTCAACGGACCGACCACAACTGGTTAGAGTCCGGTCGGTCCGTCGTCGAGGGAGAACACACGTGCAGAAAGTCATGATCGCCAACCGTGGCGAGATCGCGGTCCGTGTCGCCCGCGCCTGCAAGGACGAGGGCCTGACCAGCGTCGCGGTCTACGCGGACCCCGACCGCGACGCGCTGCACGTGCGCGTCGCCGACGAGGCCTTCGCCCTGGGCGGCACGACGCCGGGCGACTCCTACCTGGTGATCGACAAGATCCTCGATGCCGCGAAGCGGTCAGGCGCCGACGCGATCCACCCCGGCTACGGCTTCCTGTCCGAGAACGCCGACTTCGCCCAGGCCGTGATCGACGCCGGCCTGACCTGGATCGGCCCGTCGCCCCAGGCGATCATCGACCTGGGTGACAAGGTCGCCGCACGGCACATCGCCACCAAGGCCGGCGCCCCGCTCGTGCCCGGCACGAAGGACCCGGTCGGGGGCGCCGACGAGGTCGTCGCGTTCGCGCAGGAGCACGGTCTCCCGGTCGCCATCAAGGCTGCGTTCGGCGGTGGCGGCCGCGGGCTCAAGGTGGCTCGCACGATGGAGGAGATCCCGGAGCTGTTCGACTCCGCCGTCCGGGAGGCGGTGGCGGCCTTCGGCCGCGGCGAGTGCTTCGTCGAGCGGTTCCTGGACAAGCCCCGGCACGTGGAGGCCCAGGTGCTGGCCGACACCCACGGCAATGTGATCGTCGTCGGCACCCGCGACTGCTCGCTGCAGCGGCGCAACCAGAAGCTGGTCGAGGAGGCGCCGGCGCCGTTCCTCACCGAGGAGCAGCGCGCCCGCATCCACGAGTCGGCCAAGGCGATCTGCCGCGAGGCCGGCTACCACGGCGCCGGCACCGTCGAGTACCTGGTGGGCACCGACGGCTCGATCTCCTTCCTCGAGGTCAACACCCGACTCCAGGTGGAGCACCCGGTGTCGGAGGAGACCTCGGGCATCGACCTGGTGCGCCAGCAGTTCCGCATCGCCGAGGGGCTCCCGCTGGAGATCACCGAGGACCCGGCGCCGCGCGGCCACAGCATCGAGTTCCGCATCAACGCCGAGGACGCCGGCCGCAACTTCATGCCGGCGCCCGGACCGGTGAACCGGCTGGAGATCCCGCAGGGGCCAGGCGTGCGCTGGGACTCCGGCGTGGAGACCGGCGGCGAGGTGGCCGGGGCGTTCGACTCGATGCTGGCCAAGCTGATCGTCACCGGCGCCACCCGCACCGAGGCGCTCCAGCGGGCCCGGCGCGCGCTCGACGAACTGGTCGTCGAGGGCATGCCCACGGTCATCCCGTTCCACCGCGCCGTCGTCCGCGACGAGGCGTTCACCAGCGAGCCGTTCACGGTGCACACCCGCTGGATCGAGACCGAGTGGGACAACCAGGTCCTGCCCTACGACGCCGCCCCGAGCGCGCAGGACGAGGACGCGCCCCGGCAGACGGTCGTGGTCGAGGTCGGCGGTCGTCGGCTCGAGGTCTCCCTGCCCGCCGGCCTGGCCGCCGGTGGCGGCGGTGCGGCGCCCGGTGCGCCTGCGAAGCCGCGCAAGCGCGGTGGCGGCGGTGGCGGCGCGGCCGCCTCCGGTGACTCCCTGACCTCGCCGATGCAGGGCACGATCGTGAAGGTCGCCGTCGAGGACGGGACGACCGTGGCGGCCGGCGATCTGATCGTCGTGCTGGAGGCGATGAAGATGGAGCAGCCCATCACCGCCCACAAGGCCGGCACCGTCTCGGGCCTGGCGGCCCAGGTCGGCGCGACCGTCACAAGCGGTGCGGTCCTGTGCACCATCGCTGACGCCGCCGAGTAAGCGGAGCACGCAGGAGGCCCGTCACCGGTTCTGCCGGTGACGGGCCTCCTGCGTCGGCGGACTCAGTCGGCCTGGACGGTGATCTCCCCGTCGTTCCGCTCCACCACGGTGCCGCCCTGGAACCGCACCTCATAGCCGCTGCCGTCGGGCAGCCCGGCGTGGTCCGAGATCGGGTAGCCGAGGGCCCCGGTCTGCGCACCCAGGCTCCGCCAGCGGTCCAGGATCGCCCCGCGCACCACGTGCGCCCCCGTGCTCCGCGACCAGTAGATGGCCCCGCCCTGCAACCGCACCAGCGCACCGGTGCCATCCGCGGTCCCACCGTCATCGGCCACCGGATAACCCAGCGCCCCCGGCCCACCGGAGTCCACGTACCGCGCCAGGATCGCCCCGCGCACCACCCGCGCACCCGTCGCCGCCGACCAGTAGATCGTCCCCCCGGCGAACCGCGTCTCGAAACCACCGTTGGCCGCACGGGCGTCACCGCCCACCGGGTAACCCAGCACCCCGGTCTGCGCACCCAGGCTCCGCCAGCGGTCCAGGATCGCCCCGCGCACCACGTGCGCCCCCGTGCTCCGCGACCAGTAGATGGCCCCGCCCTGCAACCGCACCAGCGCACCGGTGCCATCCGCGGTCCCACCGTCATCGGCCACCGGATAACCCAGCGCCCCCGGCCCACCGGAGTCCACGTACCGCGCCAGGATCGCCCCGCGCACCACCCGCGCACCCGTCGCCGCCGACCAGTAGATCGTCCCCCCGGCGAACCGCGTCTCGAAACCACCGTTGGCCGCACGGGCGTCACCGCCCACCGGGTAACCCAGCACCCCGGTCTGCGCACCCAGGCTCCGCCAGCGGTCCAGGATCGCCCCGCGCACCACGTGCGCCCCCGTGCTCCGCGACCAGTAGATGGCCCCGCCCTGCAACCGCACCAGCGCACCGGTGCCATCCGCGGTCCCACCGTCATCGGCCACCGGATAACCCAGCGCCCCCGGCCCACCGGAGTCCACGTACCGCGCCAGGATCGCCCCGCGCACCACCCGCGCACCCGTCGCCGCCGACCAGTAGATCGTCCCCCCGGCGAACCGCGTCTCGAAACCACCGTTGGCCGCACGGGCGTCACCGCCCACCGGGTAACCCAGCACCCCGTCCTCGGCACCCAGGCTCCGCCAGCGGTCCAGAATCGCCCCGCGCACCACGTGCGCCCCCGTGCGGTAGGACCACGCGATCGTCCCACCGGCGTACTCACGGCGGCAGCCCCCGTCCCGCAGCCCGCAGACGTGGGGCGACGTCGGCTTGCCCAGCAGGGTCGCACCGCCCAGACGCTCGTAGGCCAGGTCGATGGGGTGACCGATGCGCGTCGAGAGCACCTGTACGAGCGCGGACGTCGACCCGGCACCGAGGACCGATACCGCGAACCTCTCGTCCCCGATGGTGACGGGCACCGCCCCCGGCAGCGCGACCTGCAGGTCGCCGCTCCAGTCGGCCTTCGCGGAAGGACTGCCGTCCAGCAGGAGGGAGGTGTCGCCCCCGTCCACCATCAGCCGGATCTGGACGCCGCGCTGCAGGTCCAGCCGGTTCTCCGACGTCACCAGCCAGCCGTCCCGGCCCACGGGAGTCCGGAACTCGACCCAGTAGGTGTCCCCATCGGCGTCGACCAGTTGCACGGCCCGTACACCGGTGCGGGAACCCGCGGTGGACAGCACGAACTGCGCGGGCGGCGCTCCGGCGGCCATGGTGGGCGCCGACCCGCCGGGCATCACCCCCAGCCGCGCGGTATGCGGGGCGTTCAGCGAGCCGACAGGCCCCCAGGAGACGCCCATGACGTCGTAGTGGTCGAAGTACTGGGCGACCGCGCAGTCGCCCCGGTCCAGCGTCCGGTCGCACCGCAGCGCCGACGCGTGACCGAGTCCCAGGTTGTGCCCTATCTCGTGCGCCATCACCGACAGGGTGACCGCCTGGACGTAGCTCAGTCCTCCGTCACTGATGCCGGACCCGATCGTGCCCAGCCCGTAGGCGCAACCGGGCGACCCGGACGGCACGTAGACGAGCAGGTGCCGGCCCGGGCCGCGGCTCCAGCCGGCGCGGGCTGCGGCCTGCTCCCAGAGAGCGAGCGGGTCGCGGCAGCTCACGGTGGACGGAGTGGTCCAGTCGTGCCGGCCCACGACGCCGAGCCGGACGGCGCCATCGGTCTGCTCGGCCCAGAAGTCGGCCACCGGGCCGTCCACCATGGTGACGACCTGGTCGAGGGTCGTGCCGTCGCGCACGCTCCCGTCCGGCTGGAGCATGACCACGGTGACCTCGTGGTTCACCGCGCTCGTCGCCGATTCGGTGAGCTCCTCCGGGCCCGTGAGCACCTCGGCGGCGAGCACCTCCTGGGCGGGGGCCAGATCGGCGGCGGCCACCTCGTCGTCGAGGGCCGCGCCGAGGGTCACTTCCACGGTCGAGCCGGTGGCGATGTCCTCGACGTCCGCGCTCGGCACACGGATCGTCTCCCCGGAGTCCGTCCGGATCCAGCTGATCAGGTCGGCGGCGTGGTCCTCGACGTGGTCGCCGGCGTGGTCGTCGGCACTCGACGGGAAGGGGTCGGCGTAGCCCTGCATGAGCTCACCGACGACCGTCTCGCCGACGGCGGGCGTCTCCGCGGCGGCCGGCGGCCCCCCCAGCAGCGGGACGACGGCGGCGGCCGCGACGGAGAGCGCCAGCAGTCGAGGGGGACGAGAAGGGGGCACGAACGATCTCCAAGGCAAGAGGTGTCGGTCCCCGTCATCGGCAGGTCCGGCCGGAAAGTGGAGGCCGGGCCCGGAACCGGGCGTGCGGACCCCACGTCCGGGTGACGGCCGGGCAGATGGGGCTCGTGGACTGCGGCCTCGGGCGGGTCAGCGCCGGCGGGCAGCGCGGCGGAGGTTGAACACCACGAGCACGCTCCCGCCGGCGGCCACCGTCGCGGCGAGCGGCATGGTCAGGCTGCCCCACGAGCCGGAGGTGTCCGCCACGGGCTTGAGGCTCACCGACCGTCGCGGTGCGGAGAAGCCGGGGGCCGGTCCCCAGTAGGCGTACGGGGCCGGCTGCCCGGTTGCCTCGGCCACGGGCGCGAGGCCATCGGCCGGGTCGGCAGCTCCGCCGGCGCCGTGGGAGCCGCCGGAGCCGGCGGCGCCGGCGGCGCCGGCCGGGACGGTGGTGCCGCGCGCGGGGCCGCCCGACTCGGCCGGGACACCCTCCCCGGAGGTCCGGGCCGCCGGCACTACCTGGACGACGGCGCCCGTGGCGTCCGAGCGGTGCACCGTCAGCGTGAAGTCCCGGCCGGACAGCGAGACCGGCACACCGACCGGGAGCGCTGACTGCAGGTCGGCGTCCCAACGTGCCGCGGGTCCTGGCGTCGCGTCCAGCAGCAGGGACGTGTCGGGGAACGACCCGGTCCGGTGCACGAGGACGCCGGTGTCGAGCCGGAAGCCGTTGTCCCCGGTGGCCAGCCAGACGTCCTGCCCGGTGGCCGCACGGACCTGCAACCAGTACGCCACCCCTTCGGCATCGATGAGCCGGAGTGCGCGCACGCCCTCGTTCCCGGCCAGCGGCGAGAGGGTGACCGTGGTGGTCGCATCGCCCACCGACACGCTCCGCTGCCCGCTCGCCGGCAGCACGCCCAGCGCCGCCGCCTGAGACGCGTTGAGCGCCCCGAGCTGGGCCCAGGAAGCGCCCATGACGTCGTAGTAGTCGCGGTAGCCCTGCACCTGGCAGGAGCCACCTTCGATGGTGCCGTCGCACTGCTCCGCGGAGGAGTGGCCCAGCCCGAAGTTGTGACCGAGCTCATGGGCGATCACCGAGGCCGAGGTCTCGCGCACGTAGAGCCGCCCACCCGATCCCGGCCCCGCGCCCACCTGGGCCAACGCGTAGGAACACGCCGGCTGGCCGGCGGTCTGGCCGCTGAGCCGCAGCAGCAGGTGCCTGCCGGGCCCGGGGACGAAGCCGACCTTGCCGGCCACCTCGTCCCACATCAGCTCCGGGGAGGTGCAGTCCGCGGTCGTGCGCACCCATTCGTGGGCGTCGGTGACGCCCACGGAGATCCCGCCGGCGGTCTGCTCCGCCCAGAACCGCGCCACCGGTCCGTCCACCGCGGTGACGACGTCGCGCAGCCGGGTGCCGTCCGGTGCGGTTCCCGCAGGCGCGACCAGCACGACCGTGACCCGGTTGGTCAGACCGTTCCGCGGCGTTGGCACCGGCGCCGGGGCCGGGGCCGGGGAGCTCACCGGGGGCCCGGCCACGACGTCGCTGCTCAGCACGGTGCGGGCCGGATCCAGGCCGGCCTCGCTCGCCTCGTCCTCGACCGTCGCGCCGACGGTCAGCTCGACGGTGGAGCCCGCCGGCACCTCGGCGACCTGATCGGCCAGCACCCGCACCGCGCCGGTGCCGGTCCGCACCCAGGTCAGACGTGCGCCCCCGTCGTCGTGATGGTCGCTGCCGGGCTCGCTCTCGGAGACCACGTGGACGAGCTCCCCCATGACGGTGGTGACGCCACTGTCGGCGGCGGCCACGGACGGCAGCGCCGCGGTGCCGAGGGTGGCGGCCAGCACCATCCCGGCCAGCGCGCGGCCGCGAACCTGAGGGCGGGCGCCACGGAGGCTACGGAGGTCGCGGTTAGGAGACATCGACCCAGGAATCGGCGGCCGACTCCCCGGTCGGCACCATCGGGACGGAGTTGAGCCGAACCGCCCGGCACTCCGGTCACATCCGCCACATGCACCCCCCGTCCCCTCCGCGGGACCGCCCCGAGCACGCGCGGGGGCAGAGCCGGCGGCGGTCTCCTCCCTGCCGCACCCCGCCCCGGGGCGGCGGGGTGCCGAACGCGCCGACGACCGACGCTCCTATGACGCGTCAAGCTGGTGAGGGTTCGTTTTCGAGGCGTCAGTAGAGGTCGCGGGCGATGTAGCGCTTGAGGCAGCGTTTGATCTCACGGTCGGTCTTGCCTTGCGCTCGGCGGCGGTCGGCGTAGGCGCGGGTGCGCTCGTCGCATTGCAGGCGGGTGAGGGCCACGGTGTGCAGGGCGCGGTTGAGCTGGCGGTCCCCGGAGCGGTTGAGCCGGTATCGCACGGTCTTGCCCGAGGACGCCGGAATCGGGGCGGCGCCGGCCAGCATCGCGAAGGCCGCGTCGTTGCGGCAGCGGCCGGCGTGGGACCAGGCGGTGAGCACGGTGGCGGCCACGATCGGACCGACTCCGGTCAGGTCGAGCAGGTCTGGCCGCCAGGACCGCACGATCGCGCGGATGGCCTTCTCGTGGGTGAGAGCTTCGGCCTCCAGGAACCGGATGCGGCGGGCCAGATCGTGCAGCACGGTCAGCGCGGTGATGACCTCGACATCGGCCTTGCTGCGCCCGGGCGGAGCGTGGCGGCGGTGGTGATCATGACTCGCGTGGTCTGTCCCCGGAACCGAGCCCGCACCGCCTCCGGGCTGGTGATGACCATGGCCAGCAGCTGCCGCTGGGCGGCGGTGGCGGCCTCGACCGCGGCCCGTCGGGCGGTCAAGAGCATCTGCAGCGCCGCCCGGTCGGCGCCGGTCTTGGGCTGGGCCAGCTGAGCGCGGGCCAACGCGTCACGGGAGGCGCGCTCGGCGTCGATCGGGTCTGACTTGGCTCCGGCCCGCCGGGTCGGCCGCTTGGGCCGGTCCAGTTCGACGACCATCTCGTCGGCATCGGCGAGGTGGCGGGCCAGGCCGGCGCCGTAGCCGCCGGTGCCCTCCATCGCCCAGGCACGTAGGCCTGAGTGCTGTTCGGCCAGCGCAACGAGCTCGGCGTATCCGTCAGGGTCGGCGGTGACCGTCGCTCGAGCCAGCACGCCGCCGGTGCGGGCATCGAGCACCGCGGCGGTGTGTGTCTGGCTGTGCGTGTCGACGCCGATGACGACCTCGACCAGGTCTGCCAGCATGGACATGCGTTCTTCTCCTTGACCGGGGGACGCAGTAGGTCCCGGTCCGGTGCGGAGATGGCAGGACTGTGATGAGACACGTCAGCGGCTACTGGCGGTCAAGCTCCTGATCAGGCCAACGTCTCCGTCCCGGGCCGGTGCCGGCAGCAGCAGGCGGACAAGTCGGGCGAAAGGCACGAAGCCAGTCAGGCGAAGGGTCACACCCGCTACTGCCGGCCGTCAGCCCATCACCGAAGGACCGACCCGGCCAGCCTCACAGTCAGGCGAGGTCGTCGGCGCCCATCAGCCGGCGTCCGGCCTCGGTGATCGAACCGGACAGCGAGGGATAGATGGCGAAGGTCTGCGCCAGGTCATCGGCGGTCAGCCCCTTGGTCACCGCGAGCGCGATTGGCAGCACCAGCTCCGAGGCCCCCGGTGAGACGACGACGCCGCCGACGATGACCCCGGTCGACCGCCGGGCGAAGAGCTTCACGAAGCCGTCGTGCAGGTCTCCCATCTTGGCCCGCGCGTTGGTGGCCAACGGCAGCCGTACCACCTCGACATCCGCGTCCTCGGCCAGCGACTCCTCCTGCACCCCGACGGTCGCGATCTCCGGGTGGGTGAAGACGTTGGCCGCAACCGTCTTGAGCTTGATGGGCGCGACCGCCTCGCCGAGGGCGTGCCACATGGCGATCCGGCCCTGCATCGCGGCGACCGAGGCGAGCTGGAAGACGCCGGTGACGTCGCCGGCCGCGTAGATCCCCGGCACGGAGGTCCGGGACACCCGGTCGACGAGGATGTGACCGGCTTCGGTCACCTGCACACCGTGCGACTCCAGGTTGAGCCCGGCAGTGTTCGGCACGGTGCCGACGGTCATCAGCGCGTGCGAGCCCTCGACGGTGCGCCCGTCGGTGAGCTCCACCGAGATGCCCTTCTCGGTACGCCGGACGGCGGCGGCGCGGCCGCGCTCCAGCCGACCACCGCGGGACTGGAAGACCTGCTCGAGCACCTCGGCGGCGTCGGAGTCCTCGCCGGGCAGCACCCGGTCGCGGGAGGACACGAGGGTGACCGGCACACCGGCCTCCAGGTAGCCGGAGGCGAACTCGGCACCGGTGACGCCCGACCCGACGACCACCAGGTGCTCCGGCGGCTCCGCGAGGTCGTAGACGTCGCGCCAGTCCAGGATCCGCTCGCCATCGGGCTCAGCACCGGGGAGGACCCGGGGGTCGGCGCCGGTGGCGATCAGGACGACGTCGCCCTCGATCTCGTCCACCACCGCACCGTCCTCGTCCAGGATCTCCACCTCGTGCGCGACCAGGCCCGGGACGTCGTCGGCCAGCCGGCCCTGCCCGGCGACGATCGTCACGCCCTCGGCCTGCAGGCGGGCGTGGATGTCGGCCGACTGCGCCATGGCCAGGTTCTTCACCCGCTGGTTGGCCGCCGCGAGATCGAGGCCGACCGTCGCCAGCTCGGTCCCGTGCACCCCGAGGACGGCCGAGTCGCGGACCGACGTCATGGCGCCGGCGGCGGCGATCAGGGTCTTCGAGGGGACGCAGTCGGTGAGCACGCTGGCCCCACCGATGCCGTCGCGCTCGATCACGGTGACCTGCGCACCGAGCTGTGCGGCGACCAGAGCGGCCTCGTAGCCGGCCGGGCCACCACCGATGATGAGGATGCGGGGCATAGCTCCATCTTCCGTCGCTGGGCGGTCCGTCGTCACATTGTCCCCGCTCCGGGCCCGCTTCCGTACCACCGCCCGTTCCGGCCCGGCAGGATCGCTGGTTAGCCTGGCCCCGATGGGCCTCTACGCCGCCTACGGGTCGAACATGGATCCTGCCCAGATGGTCCGCCGCTGTCCGTCGTCGCCGCACGCCGGCACCGGCTGGATCCGCGGCTGGCGGCTGACCTTCGGCGGTGAGGAGCTCGGCTGGGAGGGCGCGCTCGCGACCCTCGTGCCCGCCGACGACGACGACGGGCCGGGCGGGGGAGCGACCGGCGTGTTCGTCGCCCTGTACGACCTGACCGAGGCCGACGAGCAGGCGCTGGACGCCTGGGAGGGCGCCGACTCCGGCCTCTACCGCCGGGTGCACCTGCGGGTGCACAGCCTCGGGGGGGCGACGTAGTCGGTCGGTGCGCCGGCGGCCTCAGCGGCATCGGCGATCCCGCCCAGGTGCCGCGCCGAGGGCAACCCACCCTCGAACGCGTGGAGCACGTAGGCGTAGGCCACGACGTCCAGCTGCGTTCGCGCGAGTGCCGTTCCTCCTTCTGACCCTCCTTCCCCTCCCTCCTCGGCCGTCACCCCGGACGAAGCAGTACCGCTGTTAGCCTCGCAGTCACGGTTCGTACACCTGGTCGCCACCCGGTCGTCGGACTTCGACCGCGACGAAGGGACGGATCCTGCTCAGCCATCTGACGGTGGACGGCGAAGGACTCAGCTTCGACTCTTCGGCTCCTGACCTGTCCCGGGTCGTCGACCTGCTTCTCGACGACCGCCGCATCTGGTCCTTCCGGGTGGAGACGGCCGACCCGCTCGGGGAGGAGCCCGACCGGCGGCGGTTGCCGTGGCCGTCACCGCTCATCCCGTTCCTCGACGGTGTCGCCGAGTTCGCCCTCCGCCCGGTGGACGGCGGGAGCGACATCCCGCGGACCACGGCCCGGCTGGGGTGCGGCGAAGGCTCCATCCGCTTCGTCGATCCCCACGGCGCCCCCCTCATGATCAACAAGTGGGGGAACCTCGGGCACGCTCTGTCCGACTACGACCCCGGCATGGTGACGCGGCTGCTCGACCACGTGGACCGCGTGCGCGCGATTCTCGCCGAGCACAGCGACCTCGACGTCTACGTGACCGGCGGCACCCTGCTCGGACCGTACCGGGACGGGCGGGTCATGCCGCAGGACGACGACGCCGATCTCGCCTACCTCAGCCGGCACAGCCACCCGGCGGACGTCATCCTGGAGGCCTTCCAGCTGGGCCGGCTGCTCGCCGGCGCCGACATCACCGTCGTCCGGTGCTCGGCAGGCCACCTTCAACTCCACTTCTCGCACGAGGGCCGGCCCGACGGCTACGTGGACATCTTCACCGGCTGGATCGACGACCTCGGGTGGTGGTACCAGGTCTTCCCCGTCCGAAGTCGGGTACGCCGGGATCAGTTGCTGCCCATCAGGACGATCGACGTCGAGGGGCGCCCCGAGCCGATGTGCCGGGAGCCGGAGGTCATGCTCGAGGCCATCTACGGGCCGCACTGGGCCACCCCCGACCCCTCCTTCCGGTTCCGCCTCCCCACGGCCACCGCGCAGCGGATGTACGGCTGGCTGTCCGACCAGCACATGGACCGGGCCGTCTGGCGAAACTATTACCGGTACAGCACCGTCACGGCCTCCGCCGCCAAGCCGTCGGACTACGCGCAGTGGTTGGCCGGCCGCCTGCCGCCCGGTGGCCCCGTGCTGGAGCTGGGAGCCGGGCAGGGCGGTGATGCCCTCTGGCTGGCCGAGCAGGGCCACCGGGTCGAAGCGATCGACTACGTCGACTCGGTGATGACCGACGCGCAGCGGGTCGCCGAGGAGCGGGGGCTCCCCGCCCGGTTCCGGGTACGCAACCTCTACGACCCTCGCCGGGCACTGACCCTCGGCGGCGAGATCGCCGCCCGCCGGGAGCCGGTCACCGTCTACGCACGCGGCCTGCTCGCCTCTTTCGTCACCGTCGGCCGCCCCAACCTCTGGCGACTGCTGGCCATGGTGCTCCGCAACGGCGGGCAGGCCCACCTGGACAACCCGCAGGAGAGCTGGGCACCCCAGTACGGACTGGGCCGGCCGCTGCACATCGAGATGCCGCTGGACGTGCTGGCCGGCGAGATGGCCCCCTACGGCCTGCGCATCGACGAGGTGCACCCGGCGGAGGAGCCGCACGAGCACACGCCCTGGAGCGCCGACACCCGGCTGCTCCCGACGACGAGAATGGTGATCTCTTGGCAACGTCGACCACGCTGAGGAAGCTGGCCCGGACCCCGGCCAAGCGTCTCCGTCAGGCCTTCGTCCCCGAGTACGAGGACCTGCTCAGGGAGATGCGCGAGGTCCGCGAGCTCCACGAGCGACGGGAGGCCGAGACCCGGCACGAGCTGCACGAGCTGCGTGCCCAGGTCGAGGACTTCCGAACGCGGGTGGAGCTGGTCGAGGACGGGCTGCACGAGGCGCGTCGGTTGAGCCTGCGGATCGCCCAGCTGACCGATGTGGTCACCGAGCTCGTCCTGCCGCTGCACGACCGGGACATCGACCCGTCGGTGTTCGAGCGCCTGCCCGAGGACACCCAGTGACCGCCGGGCCCACCCGAGCCGTCCGGTCGTCGCGCCGCGGCCTCTCGTAGCCAAGGGATCAGCGTGTACTCACTCGTCCTGCTTAACGGTGGCAGCGGCCGCCGCATGGGCGCCGACCGGCCGAAGCAGTTCCTCACGGTCAACGGCCTGCCGATCCTCGTGTACTCGCTCGTCGCCGTGGACGCCGTGCCCGAGATCGACCAGATCGTCCTGAACTACCCGGAGGGCTGGCGCGAGGAGGTGGAGGGCATCGTCCGCGACTACGCCATCCAGACGCCGGTCGACTATGTGACGGCTGGAGTCACCAGGCAGGAGTCGGTCGCCGCCGCACTGCATCTGTGCACGAACGACGCAGTCGTCCTGCACGAGGCGGCACGGCCCCTCGTGCGCTCGGCCGACTTCAGCCGGCTGATCGACGCGCCCGAGCGCAACGTGAGCTACATGATCCCGATCCCGTTCACCGTCGCTCCGGTGGATCCGCGGACGCGGGCGGTCACCGGCTACCTGGAGCGGGACGGGCTGCGCAACGTCCAGCTGCCGCAGAAGTTCGACCTGGCCGACCTCAAGCGGGCGCACGCCTTCGCCGCCGGGCAGGACGTGGTCTATACCGAGGACGCCACCCTCATGGCGGCGGCCGGGCTGTCGGTGCACTACATCGACGGCAAGGACACCAACATCAAGGTGACCACGCCGACCGACATCCACCTCGCGGTGTCCCTGCTGCACGGGGAGACCGAGGATGAGTGACCGGCGCACCGTCCTGGTCACCGGGGCGTCCAAGGGCATCGGCCTGAAGACCGCCGTGCGCTTCGCGGCGCGGGGCGACGTGGACCAGCTGGTGCTGGTCGCCCGCAGCTCGGCGGCGTTCGACGACGCCGTCTCGGCCGTCTCCGCCGTCAGCCCGGACGTGCAGGTCACCGCGCACGCGTTCGACCTGGCCGACCGGGCGGGCATCCCCGAGCTCATGCGTGAAGTGCGCTCGGCCCACGGCAACGTCGACGTCCTGGTCAACAACGCCGGCTACACCAACCCGCAGCCGATCCATCAGATCCCCTTCGAGGAGTTCGAGCGGACGATGGCGGTGAACCTGTACGCCCCGTTCACCATCGTCCAGGAGCTGCTGCACCTCGGGAACAAGTTCGACGTCATCGTCAACGTCGCGTCGACGGCGGGCATCCAGGGCCGCTCGGGCTGGCTGACCTACTCGGCGTCGAAGGCCGCGGTGATCAACATGAGCGAGGTCATGCGGGAGGAACTGGCCATCTACGGCACCCGCGTCGTCTGCATCTCCCCCGGCCGGACCGCCACCGACCTGCGCCGGACCCTGGCACCCGACGAGGACCCGACCACGATCATGCAGCCGGAGCACGTGGCGCAGGTGATCGAGATGCTGAGCACCGACGTCGGCCGGTTCGTCGACAGCACCAACCTGGTCGTCCGCCAGTGACCGGTGCCGGGCCGCGTCAGCGCCGCCCGGGACCGGGGGGGACGGGGTCCAGCAGGTCACCGGACCGCTCCACGGGCACCCGCGAGGAGGGCAGCGGGGGCAGCGGACGCGACCGGCCGGCACCGGCGGGGTGCACCGTGCCGTCGTGGCCACCGGCGATCGGCTCCCGCCGGGCCGGCGTCCGGTACAGGTCGCGCTCCACCGCACGCCGCAGCCGGCCGCCGAAGGGCCGCTCGACGTACCGGTGCACCAGGTAGGCGAGCACCAGCATCAGGGCCATGACGAGGGTCAGCGCGGCGTACGCGGGCAGGACCGTTCCCAGGCGGTTGAGCAGCACCCAGCCGCTCACCTGGTGGATGACGTAGAGCGGGTAGGTCAGCGCGCCGAGGAAGGTCAGCCAGCGCCAGTCCACCCGGCTGACCCGCGTCAGCGTGGCCACCGCGAGGGCGGCGACGCACAGGGTGAGCAGGACGACGAGCGCGCGGAAGGACACCGGGGCGCCGGCCACCCGCACCGACCAGGGGATGTAGTGGGCGGCGCACACCCACAGCGCGAAGCAGTAGTTCATGGCCAGCAGCAGGCCGGTGGCGGCGCTCCAGCCCTCGCGGTGCAGGAGGTAGATCAGGATGCCGATGCAGAAGAACGGCGCGTACTTCGGGACGAGCAGCTCGGTGAGCAGCGGGGAGTTCCAGCGGGCGGCCAGCGCGCCCAGGACCGGCCAGACCAGGCATAGCGCGAGCATTCGCTCCCGGGTGATGCCGATGAGCGCCATGCCGAGGAGCAGCAGGTAGAACTTCAGCTCCACCCACAGGGTCCAGAAGGCGCCGTCCAGGTGCGGGACGCCGAAGGCGGACTGGAACATGGTCAGGTTCAGTGCGGCGCCGGGCAGCCCCACGGCGTCCCAGTCGGCGAGGATCGACCGGTTGGTGACCAGGACCAGCGCGGTGAGCACGACGGCGAACCAGTACGCGGGGTACAGCCGACCGATGCGGGAACCGACGAACGACGGCACGGACCGGCCCCAGGTGCTCATCAGGATCACGAACCCGCTGATCATGAAGAACAGGTAGGGGCCGAAGCCGCCGTAGATGGTGAACCGGCTCAGGAACGGGAAGACGTCGCGGACGCTCTCGGACCACGCCACGCTGTCCCGGCCGGTGTAGTGGAAGCCGACCACTGCCAGCGCGGCGGCGAAGCGCAGGCTGTCCACCACCCGCAGCCGCTCCCACGCTGCTGGTGCCTGCCGGCGTGCTGCGGTCACGGCCTCCCCCTCGTCCGGCTCCATCAGTGACGCTAACCGCCCGCCCAGTCGCCCAGCGTGACGGATTTGTCCGACACGGGGTCGGCGGGAGACCTGCGCCCGCAGGGGTGGGTGATGCGGGTGGGATCAGGAGACGCCCGGGGACGGCGAAGCCCCGGGCCGGGCGAGGAAGGCGTCCAGGACCTGCCGGGCGGCCAGCGCGGGGGTGAGCTCCCCGGCCAGCACCGCCTTCTCGAGCTCGGGGACGGCGGCGCGCACGCCGGGGTGCGCCCGCAGCGAGTGCTCGAGCCCGTCGCGCACCAGCTGCCAGGTCCAGCGCACCTGCTGGGTGCGGCGGCGCTCGTCGAAGGCCCCGGACGCCTTCGCCCGGTCCTGGTGCTCGACGAGCTTGGCCCACACCTCGTCCATGCCCTCGCCGGTCAGGCCGGCGCAGGTGAGCACCGGCACGTCCCACGGCTCGCCCCGGCCGCGCAGCATCCGGATCGCCGAGGAGAGCTCTCGCGCCGCCTTGCGGGCGTCGGCGGCCGCGGGCCCGTCGGCCTTGTTCACGGCGATGACGTCGGCGATCTCGAGGATGCCGCGCTTGATGCCCTGCAGTTGGTCACCGGTGCGCGCGATGGTCAGGAAGAGGAACGAGTCCACCATCTCCGCGACGGTGATCTCCGACTGGCCGACGCCGACGGTCTCCACCAGGACGACGTCGTAGCCGGCCGCCTCTACGACGACCATCGACTCGCGGGTGGCCTGCGCGACCCCGCCGAGCGTGCCCGAGGTCGGGGACGGCCGGATGAAGGCGTGCGGGTCGACGGCCAGCCGGGCCATGCGCGTCTTGTCGCCGAGGATGGAGCCGCCGGAGCGGGCCGACGACGGGTCGACGGCAAGCACCGCGACCTTCGACCCGCCGGCCGTGAGGTCCACCCCGAGCTGGTCGATGAAGGTGGACTTCCCGACCCCGGGCACCCCGCTGATGCCGACCCGGCGCGCTCCCCCGGCGTGCGGAAGCAGCTCCACCAGCAACTCCTGCGCCTTCTCCCGGTGGTCGGCCCGCCGGGACTCCACCAGCGTGATGGCGCGCGCCATCACCCTCCGGTCCCCGGCGAGCACCCCCTCGACGAGTGCCGGGACGTCGACCTCACGACCCATCAGCGACGGCCCTCAGTGACCCAGGCGCTCGGACAGCGTCCGCAGCAGCTCCTGGGCCGCCTCGGCGATGACCGTGCCGGGCGGGAAGACCGCGGCCGCGCCCATCTCCTTGAGGGGCGGCACGTCGTCGGGGGGGATGACGCCACCGACGACGATCAGCACGTCGTCGGCACCGAGCCCGGCCAGCGCGTCGCGCAGCGCGGGCACCAGCGTGAGGTGCCCCGCGGCCAGCGAGGAGACGCCGACGACGTGCACGTCGGCCTCCACCGCCTGCCGGGCGACCTCGTCCGGCGTCTGGAACAACGGGCCCACGTCGACGTCGAAGCCGAGGTCGGCGAATGCGGTGGCGATGACCTTCTGCCCGCGGTCGTGCCCGTCCTGGCCCATCTTGGCCACGAGGATGCGCGGCCGGCGGCCCTCGGCCTCGGCGAACTCCTCGGCCATGCGGCGGGTCTCCTCCATGGGGCCCGATGCTCCCGCCTCGTCGCGGTACACGCCGGAGATCGTGCGCACCTGGCCGGCGTGCCGCCCGTAGACGGCCTCGAGCGCGTCGGAGATCTCCCCGACGGTGGCCTTCGCCCGCGCGGCGTCGACGGCCAGCTTCAGCAGGTTGGTGTCGAGGTCGTTGCCGCGGCGCCCCTCTGCGGCGGCGCGGGCGGCGTCGGTCAGCCGGCCCAGCGCCTCGGTGACGGCACGGCCGTCGCGGTCGGCCCGCAGCTGCTCGAGCTTCGCCTTCTGCTGGGCGAGCACGTCGGCGTTGTCGACCTTGAGCACCTCGATCGCCTCGTCGGCGTCGACCCGGTACTTGTTGACTCCGATCACCGGCTGGCGACCGGAGTCGATCCGCGCCTGCGTGCGGGCGGCCGCCTCCTCGATCCGGAGCTTCGGGATGCCGTCGTCGATGGCCTGCGCCATGCCGCCGTGCTCGGCGACCTCCTGGATGTGCGCCCAGGCGCGGCGGGCGAGGTCGTAGGTGAGCTTCTCCACGTAGGCCGAGCCGCCCCACGGGTCGACGACGCGGGTGGTCCCCGACTCCTGCTGCAGCATCAGCTGGGTGTTGCGGGCGATCCGCGCGGAGAAGTCGGTGGGCAGCGCGAGCGCCTCGTCGAGGGCGTTGGTGTGCAGCGACTGCGTGTGCCCCTGGGTGGCGGCCATCGCCTCCAGGCAGGTGCGGACGACGTTGTTGTAGACGTCCTGCGCGGTCAGCGACCAGCCCGAGGTCTGCGAGTGGGTCCGCAGCGAGAGCGACTTCGGGTTCTTCGCCCCCGCCTCCTTCACCAGCTTCGCCCACAGCAGCCGCCCGGCCCGGAGCTTCGCGACCTCCATGAAGAAGTTCATGCCGATGGCCCAGAAGAACGAGAGCCGCGGGGCGAACGCGTCGACGTCCATCCCGGCGGCCTGGCCGGCCTTCAGGTACTCGACGCCGTCGGCCAGCGTGTACGCCAGCTCCAGGTCGGCCGTCGCCCCGGCCTCCTGGATGTGGTAGCCGGAGATCGAGATGGAGTTGAACTTCGGCATCCGCTGCGAGGTGAACGCGAAGATGTCGCTGATGATCTGCATCGAGGGCTTGGGCGGGTAGATGTAGGTGTTCCGCACCATGAACTCTTTGAGGATGTCGTTCTGGATGGTGCCGGTCAGCTCACCCGGCTCCACCCCCTGCTCCTCGGCCGCCACGATGTAGAGCGCCAGCACCGGCAGCACGGCGCCGTTCATCGTCATGGACACCGACATCTTGTCCAGCGGGATGCCGTCGAACAGCTGCCGCATGTCCAGGATCGAGTCGATCGCGACCCCCGCCATGCCGACGTCCCCGGGCACGCGGGGGTGGTCGGAGTCGTAGCCGCGGTGGGTGGGCAGGTCGAAGGCGATCGACAGGCCCTTCTGCCCGGCGGCGAGGTTGCGCCGGTAGAACGCGTTGGACTCCGCGGCGGTGGAGAAGCCCGCGTACTGGCGGATCGTCCACGGCTGCGTGGTGTACATCGTCGGGTAGGGGCCGCGCAGGAACGGCGGCAGCCCGGGCAGCGTCTCGAGGAAGTCCAGGCCCTCGAGGTCGGCCGGGGTGTACAGCGGCGGGACGGAGATGCCCTCCGGCGTCTCCCAGGCGGCCTCGGCCACGCCGCGCCCGGTCGCCTCCTCGAACGCCTTGGCCCAGTCGTCGGGCCCTGCGTTCGAGGAGCCGCTGCCGCCCGACGGCCGGCCGAGCTCGACGGAACCGAAGTCGGGGATGCTGCTCATGCCTGAACTCCTTCGAGACCCAGCTCGGCGTGCACCGTCCGCAGCGCCGCGAGTGCGTCGCACCCGGCGAAGACGTAGCCGTCGACCCCGTCCACGGCGAGGTCCGGCTTGCCGGCCAGCCACACCTGCGTGGCGCCGGCCGCCCTGAGCTCCCGGGCGAGGCCCGCGGCGTGCCCGGCGTAGTCCTTGTCGGTGCCGCAGATGCAGGCCACCGTCGTGCCCGCGTCGGCGAACCCGCCCGCGCCGTCCCCGGCCGGCGTCGCCAGGCCACCGGCCTGGAACAGGTTGCCGGCGAACGTCGCGCGGGCGGTGTGCCGCGCGATCGGGCCGATCGTGGCGAGGTAGACCGCGGGCCGCTCCCCGCTCCGCGACGACATGGCGGCGTCGGCGGCGTCGCGCAGCGCCTCGAACTCCTGCGCCGCGCGGACCCGCGGCAGACCGCCGGTGGCGGGCAGGATCTCCGCCGCCGGCTGCCGCTCGGGCAGCTTCTCGGTCAGGTTGGGGAACTCGCTCACGCCGGTGATCGCGTCGGCGCGGGTGGCCAGCCGCTTCGCGCGGGCGTCCCACGCCTGGGCGATGCGGTTCCGCACCAGGCCGGAGGCCAGTGCCGCGGACAGCCCGCCGGCCCGCTCGATCTCGGTGAACCAGTCCCACGCCGCGCGGGCCAGGTCGTCGGTGAGCGACTCCACGTACCAGGAGCCGCCGGCCGGGTCGAGGACGCGGGCGAGGTGCCCCTCCTCCACCAGCAGGCTCTGGGTGTTGCGCGCGATCCGGCGGGAGAAGGCGTCGGGCAGCCCGAGCGCGGCGTCGAACGGCTGCACCGTGACGGCGTCCGCGCCGCCCACGCCCGCGGCGAAGCAGGCGACGGTCGTGCGCAGCATGTTCACCCACGGGTCGCGCCTCGTCGTCATCACCGACGAGGTGACGGCGTGCTGGCGCTGGCCGCGCACCTCCGCCGAGGCGCCGCTGACCTCGCCGACCCGGTCCCACAGCCGGCGGGCCGCGCGCAGCGCCGCGATGGTCGTGAACTGGTCGGCGCTGGCCGAGTAGCGGAACTCCAGCGCGGCGGCCGCCTCGTCGACCGACAGACCGGCCTCGGTCAGCGCCCGCAGGTACGCCACCCCGGCGGCCAGCGAGCAGCCGAGCTCCTCGACCACCGACGCCCCGGCGTCGTGGAACACGGTGCCGTCGACGACGACGGTCCGCAGGCCGACGTGCGCCGCCGCACGGCGGGCGACCCCGGCCAGCCCGGAAAGATCCTGCTCCTCACCGGAGGCGGCCTGGACGCCGAGCGGGTCCAGGCCCAGCGAGCCGCCGGGGGCCAGGTCGGTGCGCCCCTCGACCAGCGCGAGGAACGCCTCGGCCGCCGCGAGCCCGCCCTGGACGCCGACCGGTGCCAGGTCGAGGTAGACGTCGGCGAGGACGTCCCCGAGGGACGCCGCAGGGATCGCGCCGTCCCCGACCACCAGCCACAGGGAGGTGACGCCGTTCTCCAGGTCGGCGGCGATCGCCTCCCGGGTCACGGCGACGTCGGGGTGCGCGTGCCGCTGCCGGACGTCCCATCCGCCGGGCGCGCCGCCCTCGGCCCCACCGGCGGCGGTGACCTCGGCCGATCCGGCCGGGCCTCCGGACGGGCGGGCACCGCGGACGAACGGCGGCAGTCCGGGGACGCCGACGGCGGTCGGGAGGTCGCCGGCGTCCCCGGCGGTGTACAGGGGGGCGACCGTGACGCCGGGGGCGACCGGGCGGCGCAGCGCGTCCTCGACCGGGTCGGGGAGGCTCTCGCGGCCGGCCTTGCGAAGCACGCCGGCGACGAGGTCGCGCCACTGGTCGCGGGTCACCGCGTCGAACTCGCCCGCGAGCGCCAGGGCCTCGGGCACCTCGTGCTCGGCCGGTACCTCGGCGTCGGCCGGTGCGCTTCCCTGACCGCTGCTGGTCTGCTGGTCGGTGGAACTCATCCTCGGTGGGTCTCCTCGACGGTGGGCCTGGCTGCAGTGTCTCCGGGCGCCGGTCGGCGCGTGCGAGGGGGTGTTGTCGGACCCGTGGGGGACGGTTCCGCGTCGGCCTCGAGGGCGAGCAGTGCGGTCCGGGCCAGCAGCCGCACGCCGACGCCGATCGCCCGCTCGTCGACGTCGAAGGTGCCGCGGTGCAGGTCGAGGGGGGCGCCGCCCCCGTGCGTGCCCAGCCGGGCCAGCGCGATCGGCATGACGTCGGCGAACCAGCCGAAGTCCTCTCCGCCCATGCTCTGCGGCGAGAGGACCAGGTTCTCGGCGCCCACGCTGCCCAGCGCGGCCGACCGCAGGAGCGCCACCGAGCGGGGGTCGTTGACCACCGGCGGCACACCCCGGATGTAGTCGACGCCGACGTCGGCGCCCGTCGTCGCGGCCACCCGCGCCACGAGGGAGCGCAGCAGGTCCTCGGCTCCCTTCCACGCGTCGCGGTCGAGCACCCGCACCGTGCCGCGCAGCGTGCCGCGCTGGGGGATGGCGTTGGCGGCGACACCCGCGTTCACCGCGCCCCAGACCAGCGACATCCCGACGCGGGGGTCGACCTGCCGGGAGAGCAGCGAGGGCAGGTCGGTGATCAGCCGGCCGAGTGCGTCGACCAGGTCGACGGTGAGCTGCGGGCGGGCCGTGTGCCCCCCGGGGCCGGTGAGCGTGACGTCCATGCGGTCGCACGCGGCGGTGATGGGGCCGGTGCGCAGGCCGACCTTTCCGGCCGGCACCGACGGGTCGCAGTGCAGGGCGAAGGCGCGCGAGGCGCCGTCGAGGACGCCGGAGGCGACCACCTCGGTGGCGCCGCCGGGCACCGTCTCCTCCGCGGGCTGGAAGACGCACCGCACCCGGCCCGGGAAGCCATCGAGGCCGGCGAGCGCCAGCGCGACGCCCAGGACGACGGTGGTGTGCACGTCGTGGCCGCAGGCGTGGCAGAGCCCGTCGCGGGTGGAGGCGTAGGGAACGTCCTTCAGGTCGGCCAGCGGCAGGGCGTCGATGTCGGCGCGCAGCACGACGACCGGCCCCTCGGCGTCGCCGACCTCGCAGACCAGGCCCGTGCCGGTGGGCAGCCGGCGCGGGCGGAGACCGGCCGCGCGCAGCCGCTGCTCGATGAACGACGTCGTCTCGAACTCGGCGAACGCCAGCTCCGGATGGGCGTGCAGGTGCCGCCGCACCGATACGAGTTCGGGGTGGTGCACCCCGACCCAGTCGTCGACGGCCGCGGTCAGCTTCTCGACGACCGGGGTCATGCGGCGTGCCCGCCCGCGCACTCCGCCGGTCCGGGCACCGGGCCGTCGGGGCTGCCCGCGGGACCGCTGGCCGGGAGGCCGTCGCGCAGCTCGGCGACCAGGCTGTCGACGACGGGCACGAGTTCGCCGTCGTGTTCCAGCGCCACCGCGCGCTGCCGCTGGTAGGAGGCGCCGACCTCCAGGATGCGCAGCACGTCGGCCAGCTCGCCCTCGCACTCCAGCCGCTTCGCGGTGGGCATCAGCTCCTCCACCAGCTCGGCGATAGCCTCGCGCACCGGGCGGACGGCGTAGTGCTCGTCGACCACGATCTCGGCGTCGAGGCCGTAACGGGACGCCCGCCACTTGTTCTCGCGGACCACCCACTCCTCGGGGCGGGGCAGGGTGTAACCGCGGTCGAGCTGGGTGTCGAACTGCTCGACCAGGCACTGCGCGAGCGCGGCGACCGCGCCGACCTCGTCGAGGGTGGGCAGCCCGTCGCAGATGCGGAGCTCGACGGTGCCGAAGTCGGGGTGCGGCCGGATGTCCCACCACACCTCGCGGACGCTCTCGATGCTCCCGGTGGAGATCAGCGTCTCCATGTACTCCTCGAACTCGTTCCAGTCGGCGAGCTGGAAGGGCAGCCCGGCCGTGGGCATGCCCTCGAAGACCTTGGTGCGGGCCGAGGCCAGGCCGGTGTCGCAGCCGACCCAGAACGGCGAGGACGACGACAGCGCCAGGAAGTGCGGCACGTACTGGCACAGCGCGTTGACGATCGGGATGACCTTCTCCGGCGCCCGGACGCCGACGTGCACGTGGACGCCGAAGATCTGCATCCGCCGGGCCAGCCACTGCATGCGCTCGACGAGCTGGTGGTAGCGCTCCTTGGGGGAGATCTCCTGGGTCTGCCAGTCGGTGAACGGGTGGGTGCCGGCGCAGAGCAGCCCGAGCCCGCGCTCGTCGGCGGCGGCCACGACCTCGGCGAGGGTGCCGGCGAGGTCGGCCTTCGCCTCGCTCACGGTGGTGCAGACGCCGGTGATGATCTCGACGGTCGACTGCAGCAGCTCGTGCTTGGCCTTGGGGTGCTCCTCGGCGCCCTCGGGGCGGAGCGCCTCCAGGATCTCGACGGCGCCGGGCGACAGCTCGCGCGTCCGCCGGTCGACGAGCTGCAGCTCCCACTCCACACCGAGGCTGGCGCGCTCCGAGCTACGGAAGGGGATCTCCACCTCCGGGAGTCTAGGGACGATGCCCCCGGCCCACCGCCCGAGGCGGCGGCCGGCGGGCACGATCACCCGGGCCGTCGGCCCGGCCGAGCAGCCGGGGGTCCTCCGCCGGGCTCCTGCGTTAGCGTCCCTGCGTGAGCGAGCTCCCCGGAACCGACCCCACCGCCCTGGCCACCCAGGCGGCCGAGGCCCTGACCACCGCGCTCGGCGGCGAGCACGACGCCGCCGTCGTCATGGGCTCGGGCTGGGCCCCCGCGGCCGATGCGTTCGGCGAGGCCGCGGGCTCCGTGTCGATCGGCGACCTCCCCGGCTTCACGGCCCCGACCGTGGTCGGGCACGGCGGCGAAATCCGCTCGGTGCGGGTCGGGGACCGCAAGGTGCTGGTCTTCCTGGGCCGCACCCACTACTACGAGGGCCGCGGGGTCGAGCCGGTCGTCCACGGCGTGCGCACGGCGGCGGCCGCGGGCGTGCGGACGGTGCTGCTGACCAACGCGGCCGGCGGGCTGGCGCCCGACCACCGGGTGGGCCAGGCGGTCGTGATCTCCGACCACCTCAACCTCACCGCCCGCTCGCCCCTGGTGGGCGCGGACTTCGTCGACCTCACCGACCTCTACTCCGCCCGCCTGCGGGAGCTGGCCCGGCAGCTGGACCCCTCGCTGGTCGAGGGCGTGTACGCCCAGCTCCCCGGCCCGCACTTCGAGACGCCGGCCGAGATCCGCATGCTGCGCACGCTCGGCGCGGACCTGGTCGGCATGTCCACCGCGCTGGAGGCCATCGCGGCCCGCGCGGCCGGCGTGGAGGTGTTCGGCCTCTCGATGGTCACCAACGCCGCGGCCGGCATCACCGGCGAGGCGCTGGACCACCAGGAGGTCCTCGCGGCGGGCAAGGCTGCGGCGGGTCGGCTGGGCACGTTCCTGGTCGAGCTGATCGGGCAGCTCCCGTGAGCGGCGCGGCCTTGGGTCCCGTGCTGGTCACCGGCGCCGCCGGCCGGATCGGCACCGTGCTGCGCGCCGGGCTGCCCGAGCGCGGCTGGGCCCTGCGCTCGCTCGACGTCGTGGCCGTGCCGGAGCCGCGACCGGGTGAGGAGCACCTGGTCGCCGACGTCACCGACCTCGCGGCGACGACCGAGGCGGCCCGGGGCGCCTCGGCGGTCGTCCACCTGGCCGGCATCGCCGGCGAGTCGACGTGGGCGGCGATCTCGCACGCCAACATCGGCGGCACGTACGTCGCGCTGGAGGCAGCCCGGCAGGCCGGCGTCCCCCGCGTGGTCCTGGCCAGCAGCAACCACGCCACCGGCTACACCGAGCGACCGTCGGACGGGCTGCTGCGCGAGGTGGACGCGCCGCCGCGACCGGACACCTACTACGGCGTCTCGAAGGTGGCGATGGAGGCGCTGGGCTCGCTCTACGCCGACCGCTACGGCCTCGACGTCGTCTGCCTGCGCATCGGCAGCGCCTTCGCCGAGCCGACGACGACGCGCCAGCTGTCCACCTGGCTCTCCCCCGCCGACACCGTCTCCCTGGTCGACGCCGCGCTCTCCGCGCCGTCGCCGGGCTTCTCGGTGGTGTGGGGCGTCTCCGACAACACCCGCCGCTGGTGGGACCTCTCCGCCGCCGAGGCGCTCGGATACCGGTCGGCCGACGACGCCGAGCGCTACGCCGCGGCGCTGGTCGAGTCGCGCGGCGAGCCCGACCCGTCCGACCCGGTGCACCACCGCGTGGGCGGCGAGTACACGACGCCGGCGTTCGACGCGGAGAACTTCCCGGCATGACCGACGACCTGCTCGCCACCGCCCGGGCCTGGGCCGACGCCGATCCGCACGAGGGCGACCGCGCGGAGATCCTCGCCCTGGTCGACGCCGGCGACACCACCGAGCTGGCCCGCCGCTTCGCCGGTCCGCTGACCTTCGGAACGGCGGGGCTGCGCGGACCGCTCCGGGCCGGACCGGCCGGGATGAACGCGGCCGTGGTGCTCCGTGCCGCGGCCGGGGTGGGCCGGCACCTGCTGGACACCGGGCACGGCGGCGGAACCGTCGTCATCGGCTTCGACGCCCGGCGGAGGTCCGACGAGTTCGCCCGCCTCTCGGCGCAGGTGTTCTCGGGCCTGGGCTTCGAGGTGCAGGTGCTGCCGCGACCGCTGCCCACCCCGGTGCTGGCGTTCGCCGTCCGGCACCTCGGCGCGGTGGCCGGGGTGATGGTCACCGCCAGCCACAACCCGCCGGACGACAACGGCTACAAGCTCTACCTGGAGCAGGGCGCCCAGCTGGTGCCACCGGTCGACCGCGCGATCGAGGAGGCCATCGCCGCCGTCGGCCCGGCGCGGGGGATCGCGCTCACCGGCGGCCACGGGATCCTCGGCGACGACATCCTCACCGAGTACGTGACCGCGGTGGTGCGGGCGCTGGACCCCGAGCGGGTGCCGGCCGCCGACCGGGCCGCGCTGACCGTCGCCTACACCGCCATGCACGGGGTGGGCGCGTCGACGACCCGGCTGGCCTTCGCCGCCGCCGGCTTCGCGGAGCCGGCCGGCGTGCCCGAGCAGGACGCGCCCGATCCGGCGTTCCCGACCGTCTCCTTCCCGAACCCGGAGGAGCCCGGCGCGGTCGACCTGCTGCTGGCCCTGGCCGAGCGGGTGGGCGCCGACGTCGCGATCGCGCAGGACCCCGACGCCGACCGCTGCTCGGTGGTGTGCGGCGGCCGGCAGCTCACCGGCGACGAGGTCGGGGCGCTGCTGGCCGACTGGCTGCTGCGCCGCGGCGTGCGGGGGACGTACGCGTCGTCCCTGGTCAGCGGCTCGCTGATGCACGCGATCGCCGAGGCGCACGGCGCGCCGTCGGAGGAGACCCCGACCGGGTTCAAGTGGATCATGCGGGCCGGCTCCGCTGCGGCCCCGCTGGTGTACGGCTACGAGGAGGCGCTGGGCTACTCGGTGGCGCCGTCGGTCGTCCGCGACAAGGACGGCATCTCCGCCGCCCTGGCCGTGGCCCTGCTGGCGGCGGAGCTCAAGGCCGCCGGACGCACCCTGCTGGACCGGCTGGACGAGCTCGCCGACGAGCACGGGTTGTTCGTCACCGGGCAGCTGTCGGTGCGGGTCGAGGACGTCTCGGTCATCTCCGACGCGATGGCCCGGTTGCGCTCGGCGCCGCCCGCCGCGCTGCTGGGGCGGCCGGTGGAGTTCGCCGACCTCGCCGAGGGCTCGCCGCCGGTGGACGCCGTCCGGCTGCTCGGTGAGGGCGTGCGGGTGATCGTCCGGCCCAGCGGCACCGAGCCGAAGCTCAAGGCCTACCTGGAGACGGTCGTCCCGGTGCACGACGACGCCGGCCTGATCGCGGCCCGCGGGCGCGGGGCCGACGAGCTGGACCAGCTGCGCACGGAGATGTCGGCGGCCCTGGGGCTCTAGGGCGCTCGCGGCGCCTCCGCAGACCTGTCCCGCCGTCGCATCCGGCCGGTCGGGTGGTGCCGGTCCATCGGCCCGGTCCGCCGCCGCGTCGCCGGGACGGTCATCACCCCACGGGCTCGCGGCAACCCGAGTCCAGTGCACGGGCCGCCGTCGCCAGGACGGCGACGACGTCCCGGCCGAAACCGACGTCGCAGGGGTGGGTGCCACCGGCGACCGCCGCCGCGCCCAGTTCGCCCACCGCCACCTGGAAGGCGTCCACCGGGGCGTCGACGTCCGGGAGGACCACCAGCCGGCCGGCGTCGCCGTGCACGTAGAACTCGGTGCCGGTCGACATGGGTGCGACGGTGTGCGACAGCGTCACCGTCGAGGCCGCCCCCGAATCGTGGGTGAGCACCAGGTGCACGGTGTCCCGCAGGCCGGCACCAGCCTGGACGGCGACGACCGGCCCGAGCGCGGGCACGAGCAGCGACAGCGCGTGCGGGCCGATGTCCCACAGCGCCCCGTGCTCCTGCCGCCAGGGCGACGCCGCGAAGGGGCTGCCGGCCAGCGAGGAGAGCCACGAGCCGGAGCCACCGGCCAGGCGGGTGCGGGCGGCCTGGGTCAACCAGGTGGACGTGGCCGCCTGGAAGCGGAAGGTGAAGAACACGACCGAGGCGACGCCGGAACCGCGCACGGCCTCGACCACGCGGTCGGCGCCGGCCACGTCCAGCGCGATCGGCTTCTCGAGCAGCAGGTGCTTGCCCGCCTCGGCGGCGCGCACCGCGAGCGGCGCCTGGACGTCCGGCGGGAGGGCGATCGCCACGGCGTCGACGCGGGCCAGCAGCGCGTCCACGTCGTGGTAGCCGGGGACCTCGAACTCCGCGCCCAGCGCCTTGGCCTTGGCGAGGTCGCGGCCCCACACGCCCACCAGCTCGGCGGACGGGTGCTCGGCGAGCGCGGTCGCGTGGACGGCGCGGGCCCAGTGGCCGGTGCCCAGCACCCCGAAGCGCATGGTCAGACCGAGCCGAACTGGCGGTCGCCGGCGTCGCCGAGCCCCGGGACGATGTAGGCCTTCTCGTCGAGCCCCTCGTCGATGCTGGCGGTGAAGACCCGCAGCGGCAGGCCGCTCCCCTCCAGGCGGCGGATGCCGTCCGGCGCCGCGAGCGCGCAGAGCACGGTGATCGACGTCGTCCCGCGGGCGACGAGCAGCTCGCAGCAGTGCACCAGCGACCCGCCGGTGGCCAGCATCGGGTCGAGGACGAAGACGTCCCGCCCGACCAGCGTCTCCGGCAGCGAGGCCATGTATGCCTCGGGCTGGAACGTCTCCTCGTTGCGGGCCAGGCCGACGAAGCCCATCTGCGACTCGGGCAGCATCCCGTGCGCGGTGTCGGCCATGCCCAGCCCCGCCCGCAGCACGGGCACGATCAGCGGGGGCGCGGCCAGCCGGTAGCCCGTCGTCGTCGTGACCGGGGTGGTGATCTCCTGCTCGGCCACCTCGAGGTCACGGGTGGCCTCGTAGACGAGCATCTGCGTGAGCTCGCGCAGGGCGGCCCGGAACATGGCGTTGTCCGTGCGCTCGTCCCGCATGCGGGTCAGGCGGGCACGGGCCAACGGGTGGTCGACGACGGTCAGCTGCACGGGCGACACCGTATCGGCCGGAGTGGCGTTGCAACCCGGACGGCCGCCGGGAGGGCACCGACGGTCAACCGGCACGGGAGCAGAAGGTGTCTCCGCCGAGGCGGGGAAAGATGAGGATCTCGGTGCCGTCGGGGCGCCAGGTGCGCCATCGTCCGTCGGGTTGCCGTTCGATCCGGAATCCGTGGTGGACCTTGGTGTGGTGCCGTTCGCACAGCAGCCCTGAGTTGTCCAGTGAGGTGTCGCCGCCCTCGGCCCAGTGGATCAGGTGGTGGACGTCGCACCAGTGGGACGGGGCGTCGCAGCCGGCGAACACACAGCCGCCGTCGCGGGCCTCCACCGCCCGGCGCAGATGGGGTGGCACGACCCGGTGGCTGCGGCCCAGGTCCAGGGGCTGACCTTCGGGGCCGAGCACGATGCGGGTGATGGTGCCGTCGCAGGCCAGCCAGCGGGCGCGGGCGGCGGAGATCGTCGCCCCGAAGCCCATCCGCCCCGCGGTCGGGCCCCTCGAAGGGTCGACCAGGTCGGTCAGGTCCACGCGCACCACCACGTGCGGCTTGACCGTCCGCAGCACCGGCAGGGACCCGGCCGCGAGCTGGTTGTCGGCCAGCTGCACCAGGGCGTCGGCGGACTGCTGCGCCCGCGTCCGCGTGTCACCCGAGGGGCGGGTGGCCTGCGTGATCGACTCGACCGCGGCCTGCAGCTTCTCCCCGCCGACGGCGTCGAGCTCACCGCGCAAGGACACCGATCCGTCGGCGTGCCGCACGATCACCAGCGACCGCTGCTCGGTCGGGTCGGGTTCGGGTCCGTCGGGGTCCAGCCGGGCCAGGTAGTGGTGCACCACCTGCCGCAGCTCGGCGTAGGGCTGGGTCGCCGCCACCTCCGCCAAGGCCGCAGCCACCCCGGCCACATCGACGCCCTGCGCCTGCGCGGCGGCCAGGTGCTTCGGCGCCGCGACCGGCGCGACCGCGGCCACCCCCTCCGGCGTCACAACGCCGGCCACCGCCGCGGCAGCGACCGCCGGCAGCTCCGCCAGCGCCCGCCCCGAACCCACCAACCGCGACGCCGCAGCCGCCGAGAACCCGGCGTGGCCGCGCAGCCAGGAGGCCATCGTCTTCAGCCCGTCGTGCTCGGCGGCCTGGGTCAGCTCGCACTCCCGCACCGTGCGCGCCACCTGCGCGGCCAGCCGGTTCGACGCGGTCAGCAGGCCTCCGAGCCGGTCGAGCAACTCCGGGCCGAACCGGCCCGCCAGGTCCTCGGCGGCCAGGTCGTCCAGCGCGGCCGCCAACCGGCTCACCGCATCGGACCCACCCGTCGAACGCATGTACGAAGAATACCGCCGGTCAGTCGCCGACGCAGGACTAATCCCCAGGTGAAAGGACCAGTCCACAGAGCCGCGACCCGGCTTCACCGCAGCGCGTAGGAGCGCCAGACGTCGTCGGCGGGCGGCGCGGCGCCGCATCCGGACGGTGTCCCTCGGGCGGACATCCGACCGCCCGGTATGCCCGTCCGCGGGGCATCGTCGCGAGACGTCGACCACGGCGTGCTCCCAGCGGGTGAGCGGGGTCGGGCTCCGGGCCGCCGCAGAGGAGAATGCCGGCATGACCCACGTGCTCGATCCCGGCGCGCTGTCGGACGACGCCCGGGCGCTGTCCGCGCCGACGCCTCCCTACGACGACGTCACGCGCTCGGACTCGGCGTTCCGCGCCTTCCTCCACGGCCTCCCGGGAGTCGACCAGGTCGGCGCCGAGGCGCGCGTCGCGACCCTGGGCACCCGGTCGATCAAGACGACGTCGAAGGCCTGGGCGATCGACACCGCCATCTCGATGGTCGACCTCACGACCCTCGAGGGCGCCGACACCCCCGGCAAGGTGCGCAGCCTGGCCGCCAAGGCCAAGCAGCCCGACCCGACCGACCCGACCACCCCGAGGGTCGCCGCCGTCTGCGTCTACGGCGACCTCGCCGGCGTCGCGCGGGATGCACTGGAGGGCACCGGCGTCCACGTCGCCGCCGTCGCCACCGCCTTCCCGAGCGGACGGGCCTCCCGCGCGGTGAAGATCGCCGATGTCCGCGACGCGGTGGCCAACGGCGCCGACGAGATCGACATGGTCATCGACCGGGGCGCCTTCCTCACCGGCCGCTACCTCGACGTCTACGAGGAGATCGTCGCGGTGAAGGAGGCCTGCGGCGACGCGCACCTCAAGGTCATCCTCGAGACCGGCGAGCTGGTCACCCTCGACAACGTCCGCCGGGCCAGCTGGATCGCCATGCTCGCCGGCGGCGACTTCATCAAGACGTCCACCGGCAAGGTCAGCCCCGCCGCCACCCTGCCGGTCTCGCTCGTCATGCTGCAGGCGGTCCGCGACTTCCGCGCCGCGACCGGCCGCCAGGTCGGCTTCAAGCCCGCAGGCGGCATCCGGACGACGAAGGACGCCATCAGGCATCTCGTGCTGATCAACGAGACCGTCGGCCCCGACTGGCTGCACCCCGACCGGTTCCGCTTCGGCGCCTCCGGTCTGCTCAACGACCTCCTCCTCCAGCGGCAGAAGCTGCGCACCGGCCACTACTCCGGCCCCGACCACGTCACGGTGGACTGACAGCGATGACCAGCGTTTTCGAGTATGCCCCTGCCCCCGAGTCGCGCTCGATCGTCAGCATCGCCCCCTCCTACGGACTGTTCGTCGACGGGGAGTTCGTCGACGGCTCCGGCGACCCGCTCGAGACGGTGAACCCGGCCACCGAGGAGGTGCTCAGCGAGGTCGCCACCGGCACCGCCGCCGACGTCGACCGCGCCGTGGCCGCCGCCCGCCGGGCCTTCACCCGCGTGTGGGGGCCGATGCGCCCCGCCGACCGCGGCAAGTACCTGTTCCGCATCGCCCGCCTGCTGCAGGAGCGCGCCCGCGAGTTCGCCGTGCTGGAGTCACTGGACAACGGCAAGCCCATCCGGGAGTCCCGCGACATCGACGTGCCCCTCGCCGCGGCGCACTTCTTCTACCACGCGGGCTGGGCCGACAAGCTCGAGCACGCGGGCCTCGGGCCGAACCCCCGCCCACTCGGCGTGGCCGGTCAGGTCATCCCGTGGAACTTCCCGCTGCTCATGCTGGCGTGGAAGGTCGCCCCCGCGCTGGCCACCGGCAACACCGTCGTCCTCAAGCCCGCCGAGACCACCCCGCTCACCGCGCTGCTGTTCGCCGAGATCTGCCGCCAGGCCGACCTCCCGCCGGGCGTGGTCAACATCGTTCCCGGCGCGGGCGACACCGGCCGGGCGGTCGTCGAGCACCCCGACGTCGACAAGGTGGCCTTCACCGGCTCCACCGAGGTGGGCCGCTCGATCGCCCGCGCCGTCGCCGGCACAGCCAAGTTGCTGACGCTCGAGCTCGGCGGCAAGGCGGCGAACATCGTCTTCGACGACGCCCCCATCGACCAGGCCGTCGAGGGCATCGTCCAGGGCATCTTCTCCAACCAGGGGCACGTCTGCTGCGCGGGCTCCCGGCTGCTGGTGCAGGAGTCGATCCACGACGAGGTCATCGCCGGCCTCCAGCGGCGGATCGGCACCCTGCGCGTCGGCGACCCGCTGGACAAGAACACCGACATCGGCGCGATCAACTCGCCCCAGCAGCTGGCCCGCATCCGGGAGCTGTGCGACATCGGCGAGGCGGAGGGCGCCCAGCGCTGGCAGCCACCCGGCGAGCTGCCGGCCAAGGGCTACTGGTTCCCGCCGACCGTCTTCACCGACGTCTCCCCCGCGCACCGCATCGCCCGCGACGAGGTCTTCGGCCCGGTCCTGAGCGTCCTCACCTTCCGCACCCCGGACGAGGCCGTCGCCAAGGCGAACAACAGCACGTACGGGCTGTCGGCCGGCATCTGGAGCGAGAAAGGCTCCCGGATCCTGAAGATCGCCGATCAGCTGCGCGCCGGGGTGGTGTGGGCCAACACGTTCAACAAGTTCGACCCGACGTCGCCGTTCGGCGGCTACAAGCAGTCCGGCTACGGGCGTGAGGGCGGCCGGCACGGCCTGGCGGCCTACGTGAAGGGGAACGACCAGTGAGCTCCGACCGTCTCGCCGTGCGCAAGACCTACAAGCTCTACGTGGGCGGCGCCTTTCCGCGCTCGGAGAGCGGCCGCACCTACGAGGTGACCGACGCCCGGGGCCACTTCCTCGCCAACGTCGCCCGCGCCTCCCGCAAGGACGCCCGGGACGCCGTCGCCGCCGCCCGCGCTGCCTTCCGCGCGTGGTCCGGCGCCACCGCCTACAACCGCGGCCAGGTGCTCTACCGGGTGGCCGAGGTGATGGAGGGCCGGCACGTCCAGTTCTGCGAGGAGGTCGCCGCCGCCGAGGGCCTGTCGGCGGCCAAGGCACGGGCCGCCGTCGACGCCGCCATCGACCGCTGGGTCTGGTACGCCGGCTGGACCGACAAGCTCGCCGCCGTCCTGGGCAGCACCAACCCGGTCGCCGGGCCGTACTTCGACTTCTCGCTGCCCGAGCCCTCCGGCGTCGTCGCCGTCCTGGCCCCGCAGCAGTCGAGCCTGCTGGGCCTGGTCAGCGTGCTGGCCCCGGTCCTGGCCACGGGGAACACCGCCGTCGTCGTCACCTCCGCGGAGCGGCCGATCCCGGCCGTCACCCTCGGTGAGGTGCTGGCGACCAGCGACGTCCCCGGCGGGGTGGCCAACCTGCTCACCGGCGACGCCGAGGAGCTGGGCCCGTGGCTGGCCGAGCACGCCGACGTCGACGGCATCGATCTCACCGGCGCCCCCGCCGGGCGGGCCATGGAGTTCGAGCGGGAGGCCGCCGGGACCCTCAAGCGCGTCGTCCGCCCGCCGGCCACCGAGCCCGACTGGACCGCCGACCCCGGCCTGTCGCGCATGACCCCGTTCCTGGAGACCAAAACGGTCTGGCATCCGATGGGCGTGTGAGGCGCCGTCCGGAGGCTCGCCGTGAGCCTGCGGACGGCGCGGGGACGGGTCCTCCTCCTGGCATCCGGGTGCCAGGAGGAGCCGCTGCGGGGGGCGGCGTCGCGATCCGGCACCGGTCTAGGCTCGGACCGTGCCGCATTTCGACGTCGTCGTCCTCGGAGCCGGGCCCGGTGGGTACGTGGCCGCGATCCGCGCCGCGCAGCTGGGCAAGAGCGTGGCCGTGGTGGAGTCGCAGTACTGGGGCGGGGTCTGCCTGAACGTGGGCTGCATCCCGTCGAAGGCGCTGCTGCGCAACGCGGAGCTCGCCCACCTGGTGCGCGACGAGGCGAAGACCTTCGGCATCTCCGGGGACGTCTCCTTCGACTTCGGCGCAGCCTTCGACCGCAGCCGCACCGTCGCCGACGGCCGCGTCAAGGGCGTGCACTTCCTGATGAAGAAGAACAAGATCACCGAGTTCGACGGCTGGGGCACCTTCACCGACCCGCACACCCTGCAGGTCGGCCTCAACGCCGGTGGCGAGGAGACGGTCACCTTCGACAACGTGATCATCGCGACCGGGGCGCACACCCGATTCCTGCCGGGCACGAAGCTGTCGGAGCGCGTGGTCACCTACGAGGAGCAGATCCTCAGCCGCGAGCTGCCGAAGAACATCATCATCGCCGGAGCCGGCGCCATCGGCGTCGAGTTCGCCTTCGTGCTGCGCAACTACGGCGTGCAGGTCACCATCGTCGAGTTCGCCGACCGGGTGCTGCCGCTGGAGGACGCCGCCGTCTCCAAGGAGCTGGCCAAGGCCTACCGGAAGCTCGGCGTCGAGGTGCTCACCTCCACCAAGGTCGAGCGGATCGACGACTCCGGCGACCAGGTCACGGTCACCGTCTCCGACGCCAAGGGCACCCGCGAGCTGCACGCGGACAAGGTCATGCAGGCCATCGGCTTCGTCCCCCGCGTCGAGGGCTACGGCCTGGAGAAGCTGGGCGTCGAGCTGACCGACCGCGTCCGCGCGATCGCCATCGACGACCGCATGCGCACCAACGTGCCGCACGTGTACGCGATCGGCGACGTCACCGCCAAGCTGATGCTCGCGCACGTGGCCGAGGCCCAGGGCGTCGTCGCCGCCGAGACGATCGCCGGCGCGGAGACGATGGAGCTGGACTACGTGATGATGCCGCGGGCCACGTTCTGCTCGCCGCAGGTCGCCAGCTTCGGCTACACCGAGGCGCAGGCCCGCGAGCTGGCCGACCAGAAGGGCTGGAAGATCAAGGTCTCCCAGTTCCCCTTCACCGCCAACGGCAAGGCCCAGGGCCTGGCCGAGCCCGGCGGCTTCGTCAAGCTGATCGCCGACGAGACCCACGGCGAGCTGCTCGGCGGCCACCTCGTCGGGCCCGAGGTCACCGAGCTGCTGCCCGAGCTCACCCTCGCGCAGAAGTGGGACCTCACGGCGACCGAGCTCGCCCGCAACGTGCACGCCCACCCCACGCTGAGCGAGGGTCTGCAGGAGGCGATCCACGGCCTGGCCGGCCACATGATCAACCTCTGACCGGCCCGGGCGGATCCCCCGCCACCCGGAGATGCGCCGCTCGCCCGACAGGGCAGGATGGTCGGGTGGCCAGGCCCAGCATCGTCCCCATCGCACTGACCCTCGACGACCGCACGGGGTACACCCTGTGGGCTCCGCCGTGGGAGGAGGACGGCGAGGAGTGGCAGGCGTTCCTCGGCACCACCGAGGGCGACGCGGTGGGCGGGCGTGCCATGGTGCACCTCTTCCCGACGCCGGCGAAGCTCGCCGCTTTCTGCCGCACCAGCACCGACCACGACCTGGCCGACCACCCGGTGTGGCCGGTCGTCGCCGGGCTGGGCGCCCCCGACCTGACCCCCGACGAGGACCACCGGTACGACTTCGACGGCGTGTACGACATCGCCGCCGAGAACCCCGACCGGTGGGCCGTGGAGGAGCTGGCGGCGACCGTCGACATGGTCAGCCGCCTGGCCGAGTGCCTGGACACCACCGACGAGGACGACGACGAGGACCAGTTCGAGGCCGTCGCCGAGTTCGCCGCCAAGCCGGAGATCGGCTCCCTGGGGCTGGGGGTGGAGGCGTTCGTCGGGCGCTCCGGCGAGGACGCGTGGATCGGCGTCGGCAGCGTCTTCGACGAGTTGTGGGAGGACGTCGTCGAGGAGCTCTCCGACCACCTCGACTGGACCGGCGGCGGCACCGCCACGGTGGAGGAGTACCCCTCGGCCTCCGAGGCCGCCGAGCAGGACGCCGGCCGCACCCTCCCCGAGGAGGACGACGAGGACGAGGACGACGACGCCCCCGCCGTTCCGGACCGGGCCACCGACGCCGCAGCCACCGGGGCGACCGCCGCGTCGGTGGCGCGCGGAGGCGGCGTGCGCACCATCGCGCGCGGCAGTCGGGTCACCGCCTCCCCCGCCGCGGTCGCCGCCGCCGCCGAGTTCTGGGAGGCCGTCGGCATCCTCCCGGTCGAGGTCGTCGTCCCGGAGGGCGCCGGGGTGACCCTGCGCTGCTACGTGGAGGACGTCGCCCGCTTCCTGGGCCGCGACGGCGAGGTCTTCGTGTTCGACACCCCGGCCGACCTGGCGCGCTTCTGCGCGGGCAACGAGCGGCACGACCTCAGCGAGATCGCCTCGTGGCCCGAGGTCGCCGACACCGACACCCTGCCACTGCCCGCGGAGCAGGACCGCTACGACCTGACCGAGCTCTCCGAGGTCCTCGCGGAGGTGGCCGACGGC